>DIHE01000067.1:0-62817 GCA_002420005.1 Holophagales bacterium UBA5704
CCCCGCACCCCCCCCCCCCGCCCCCCCGACCGCGCCAGCGCCCGCGCCCCCGCCCCCCCCCCCCTCCCGGGCGCGCGCACCGCGGGGGGGGGGGGGGGGAGCGCCGCCGGCGCGAGCGGCCCGGTGAGGCGGTAGGCGGAGGGTACGTTGTAGGCCGGGCTCCCCGGCGCCAGGCGGTCGAGGAACCAGAGCCGCTGCTGCGCGGAGGAGAGCGGCGCGGCGTCCGCGGAGCCGGTCTCCGCCAAAGCGCGCGGCACGAGCGGTGGCAGGGCGGGCCCGGCCGCCCCGTCACCGGTATCGCCGGAGGCCAGAGCCCGGGCCACCGCCTCGGCGAGGCCGGCGATCGTCGGTGTATCGAAGACCTGCTGCACCGTCAGGTCGGCCCCGAGCACGGCGCGCAGGCGCGACAGCAGGCGGATGGCGAGCAGCGAGTGGCCGCCCAGGAGGAAGAAGTCGTCGTCGACGCCGACCGAACGGCCCGGAAGCCCCAGAGGGTCCAGGCCGAGGAGATCGGCCCAGATCCCGGCGATCACCTCCTCGACGGGAGTGCGGGGCGGCGTGCGCGGCACGATCTCCGCCTCGCCGGCAGGCCGCGCCGCGCCGCCCGGCCGCGCTGCGCCGACCGCCTCGGGCGACGGCAGCGCCTTGCGGTCCACCTTGCCGTTGGCGTTGAGCGGCAGCTCCGGGAGGGGCACGAAGACCGCCGGCACCATGTGCTCCGGCAGGCTCTCGCGCAGGTGGCTGCGGAGATCGGCCACTGCCGGCGGGGCGCCCTCCGGCACGTAATAGGCCACCAGCCGCTGGCCGCCGGCCGAGCCCGGACGACGGCCGCCGGCGGCCTCGGACACCGCCGTCACCACCACCTCGCGCACCCGCGGATGGCGCAGGAGCGCGCTCTCCACCTCCCCGAGCTCGACGCGGAAGCCGCGCACCTTGACCTGGAAGTCGCGCCGGCCGAGGAAGTCGAGCGTCCCATCCGGCCGCCACCGCGCGAGATCGCCCGTGCGGTAGAGCCGGTCTCCGGCCCGTGGGTCCCGCGGGTCCGCCGAGAACGGATCCGGCACGAAGCGCTCGGCGGTCAGTGCCGGTCGGCCCAGATAGCCGCGCGCCACCCCGGCGCCGCCCACGTAGAGCTCCCCGACACAGGCGACCGGCAGCGGCGCGAGCGAGCGGTCGAGCACGTAGGCGCTGCTGGCGGAGATCGGCCGCCCGATCGGCACCGTCGCCTCGCCGGGCGCGAGCCCGCCGCGCAGGCGGTGGGTGGTCGAGAACATCGTGTTTTCCGTCGGGCCGTAGCCGTTCATCAGATCGACGGCCGGCGGCAGGGCCGCGATCGCCCGCTCGACGTGGGGGCGCGACACGACGTCGCCGCCGGCCTCCAGCAGGCGCAGGCCGAAGAACGGCTCGAGCCCCTCGTCCACCGCGAGGCTGAAGAGGGCGGACGCCAGCCAGAGCGTCGTCACCCCCTGGTCCGTCACCGCCGCGTAGATGTCGGCCAGCGTGTACGGCCCCGGCGGCAGGAGAACCAGACGGCCGCCGTTGAGGAGCGGCCCCCAGATCTCGAGGGTCGCCACGTCGAACGTCATCGGCGACAGCGGGAGGTAGACCTCGCCGGGGCCGAACACCGTATAGTCCGCCTCGCACACCAGCCGCACCACCCCCTGATGGCTGACCTCGACCCCCTTGGGCGCGCCCGTCGAGCCCGAAGTGTAGATCACATAGGCGAGGCTCGTGGGAGGGACGTCGGCGCTCCGGAGGTCGGTGGGCGCGGTGTCCGCTTCGGTCGCTTCGGTGTCCGCGAGGGTGACGTCCTCCAGCGCCAGGCGGGGCGTCCCGCCGGGTCCGTCGGGGAGATCGGAGAGGGCCGCCAACAGGCGCCGCGGCCCGACCACGGCCGCCGGTGCCGCGTCCGCCAGCAGCAGCGCCAGCCTCTCGCGCGGGTAGGTGGGGTCGAGCGGCAGGTAGCCGCCCCCCGCCTTCAGGATGCCCAGGACGGCCTCCAGCATCTCCGGCGAGCGCTCGGCGACGAGCCCCACCCGCGCGTCGGTCGCGACCCCCAGCCGGCGGAGCCGCCGGGCGATCGCGCCGGAGCGCCGGTCGAGCGCGCCGTAGCTCAGCGCGCCCGCCCTCCACGACACGGCGACCGCGTCGGGCCGTGCCCGCGCCTGCTCCTCGAACAGGCGGTGCACAGGGCGCAGCGGGAAGCCCGACGCCGTGTCGTTCCACTCGACGAGCTGGTGGCGCTCGGGGGCGGAGAGGAGCGGCAGGCAGGAGACCGGCAGCTCCGGCGATGTCGGCGATGTCACCGCCCCGGCGATGAGCGTTGCGTAGTGGTGGAGAAGGCGCACCGCGGCCGGTGCGGTGAAAAGGTCCGCCGCGTACTCCAGGACCAGGGTGATCTCCGCCTCGTTGCCTTCTTCCCCGCTTGCGCGCCCTGACTCGACCGGCATCTCCATCGCCGAGAGCGAGAAGTCGAGCTTCGCCGTCGACCGCTCGCCCCAGGGGAGCCGCACGAGGCGCAGCCCCGCGGTGTCCCCCGGCGCGGCCGCCGTGCCCGCCTTGGCCCGGTCGGCGCCCTGGAAGGCGAAAAGCACCTGGACCAGCGGGTTCCTCGACCGCTCCCGCTCCGGCCGCAGCTCCTCCACCAGCATCTCGAAGGGCAGGTCCTGATGGGCGAAGGCCCGGAGCGCCGTGTCGTGCACCGATGTGAGCAGGTCGCGGAAGGACGGATCGCCGGCCGCCCGCGCCCGGATCACCACCGTGTTGACGAAGAATCCGATCAGCCCCTCGACCTCCGGCCGCGGGCGGTCGGCGACCGGCGTGCCGACGAGCAGGTCCTCCTCTCCCGTGACGCGCGCGAGGAGTGCCGCGAAACCGGCGAGGAGCAGCATGTAGAGGGTCGTCCCCTCCCGCCGCGCGGCCCGGCGCAGCGCTTCCGCCGCCGCCGACGGCAGGCGGAGCATCGCGCTCCCGCCGCGGAAGCTCGGCGTCGCCTGGCGCGGCCGGTCGATCGGCAGCGGCAGCGCCGCGGGCGCCCCCGCGAGCTCGCCGCGCCACCAGACGAGCTGCCGCCCGAGCACCTCCGGCGGCCAGGCGCGCTGCCAGGCGGCGAAGTCGGCGTACTGCACCGCGAGCTCGCCGAGCGGCGAAGGGCGCCCCGCGAGCGCCGCCGCGTAGAGCGCCGTGAGCTCGCCGGTCAGCACCTCCTCGGACCAGCCGTCGTAGACGATGTGGTGCACGGTGAGGAGGAACGCGTGCTCCTCCTCGTCCAGGCGCACCAGGCCGGCGCGCAGCAAGGGGCCGCGGTCGAGGCGGAACGGCCGGTCCGCCTCCTCGGTGCGCAGGCGCGCCAGCTCGCCGAGCCGTTGCTCCCGTCCGAGGGCGCGCAGGTCGACCTGCGGCAGCGGCACCTGCCAGGGAGCGCCGATCTCCTGCCGGGGCTCGCCGTCCAGCTCGACGAACCGGGTGCGCAGCGTCTCGTGCCGGCGGACGATCTCGCAGAGGCCGGCGGCGAGCGCCGCCGGAGCGAGAGGCCCGAAGAGGCTGTAGGTCGTCGGGACGTTGTAGAGCGGGCTCTCCGGCGCCAGGCGGTCGAGGAACCAGAGCCGCTGCTGGGCGTAGGAGAGCGCCGGCGGCCCCTGCCGCGGGGCCTTCGCGAGCGGCGGCAGGGCGGCGCTCTCCGCCCCCCGCCACGCCGCGGCGACCACGCGCGCTTGCGCGGCCAGGGTGGGAAACGCGAAGACGGTCTGCGCGCCGAGCTCCACCCCGAACGTCTGGCGGATGCGCGACAGCAGGCGCATGACGGAGAGCGAATGCCCGCCCAGGTCGAAGAAGTCGTTGTGGGGGCCGACCCGCCGGCTCTTCTCGACCAGGACGCTGGCCGGCCCGCGCTGCGGATCGGGGTCGAGCACGTCCTCCCAGAGACCGGCGAGCATCTCCATCACCAGATCGCCCAGATCGCCCAGGTCGCTCGCGACCGGCTCGCCCGCCGCCGGTTCGAGCGCCTCGGGTGCCGGCAGCGCCCGCCGGTCGAGCTTGCCGACGTTGGTGAGCGGCAGCGCCGCCAGTGGCACCAGGGCGGTGGGAACCATGTGCTCCGGCAGGCGCGCGCGCAGGAAGGCGCGCAGGTCCTCGCGGGTCGTCTCCGCGCCCGCCTTCGTCGCGTAATACGCCACCACGCGGTGGTCGCGCCCGCCCTCGGCGAGCCCCACCACCGCCGCCTCGCGCACCTCCGGGTGGCGCAGAAGGGCAGCCTCGATCTCGCCGGGCTCGATGCGGAAGCCGCGCACCTTGACCTGGAAGTCGTGCCGCCCGAGGAACGCGAGGGTGCCGTCGGGGTTCCAGCGCACCAGGTCGCCGGTCTTGTAGAGCCTGCCGTCCTCGAACGGGTTGGGCTCGAACGGATTGGGCTCGAACGGATTGGGCTCGAACGGATTGGGAAGGAAGCGATCCGCCGTCAGCGCCGGGCGGTGGAGATAGCCGCGCGCGAGCCCCGGGCCGGAGAGGTAGAGCTCGCCGGCGGCACCCATCGGCACGGGCGTGAGCGTCGGGTCGAGCACATAGGCGCGGCAGGTCGCGAGGAGCCGGCCGATGGTGACCGGTCCCTCGGCCAGCGGGTGGCTCGCCCGCCAGGTGGAGGTGAAGACGGTGTTCTCGGTCGGGCCGTAGCCGTTGATCAGCTCGACTCCCGGCAGCGCCGCCATCGCCCGCTCCAGGTGGGAGCGCGACAGGACGTCGCCCCCGACCAGGAGATGGCGCAACCCCGCGAGCCCCGCCAGGCCCTCCTCGACGGCGACGTGGAAGAGCCCGGTGGTCAGAAAGAGATCCGTCACCCGGTGGCGCGCGACCTGCTCGTACAAGTCGTCGAGCGCGAAGCGCCCGGGTGGCGGCAGCGCCACGCAGCCGCCGTTCGCGAGCGGCCACCAGAGCTCCAGCGTCGAGGCGTCGAAGGACAGGAGCGCCACCTGGAGAAAGACGTCCCCGGGGCCGAAGGAGAGGTAATTCGTCTCGCGCACCAGCCGCACCACCGCCTCGTGGGTCACCTCGACGCCGTTGGGCGTCCCGGTCGAGCCCGAGGTGTAGAGGACGTACGCCAGGCTCTCCGGCGCCACGTCGGCCGAAAGCTCCGCCGGCACCGCATCCTCCCCGGCCGCCGGCGCGGGCGTCCCCGCCATCGTCTTCATCAAGGCCCGTGTGTCGCCGTCGGTCGCGCGGTAGACGCCGGCCAGCCGATCGGCCAGCGCCTTCGCCGGCTCGTCGGGATCGAAGCGGGCGCCGAGCCGCAAGGCGAGCTGCCGGGCCGTCGCCGGATGGACGGCGAGGAGGTCGACCGCGAGCTGCGGGACTTTGCCGGGCAGCGACGCCAGCGAGCGGCTGGTGCCGACGACCGCCACCGGTGCCGCATCCTCCAGCAGGAGCTCCAGGCGCTCCTGCGGGTAGGCGAGGTCGATCGGCAGGTAGACGCCGCCCGTCTTGAGAATGCCCAGGATCGCCGCCACCATCTCCGCCGAGCGCTCCAGATAGAGGGCCACGCGCGACTCCGGCCCCACCCCCAGCCGCCGCAGCCGGCGGGCGATCCGCCCCGCCTGCCGGTCGAGCGCGGCATAGGTGAGCGCCCCTCCATTCCAGACCACCGCCACCGCGTCCGGCCGCGCCGCCGCCTGCTCCTCGAAAAGCTTGTGGAGCGTGCGGCGTGGGAAGGCCGACGCCGTGTCGTTCCACTCGGTGAGCATCAGATGGCGCTCGGCCTCGCCGAGGAGCGGCAGGCGCGAAAGCGGCAGCTCCGGTGTCGTCACGGCACCGGCCAGGAGGGCCCCGTAGTGCGCGAGGAGGCGCGCCGCGGTCGTCGCGTCGAAAAGATCGACCGCGTAGTCGAGCGTGAGGAGAAGCTGCTCCCCGTCTCCTCCCTCGACCGTGCGGGCCGAGAACGCGAGGTCCACCGCGAGCGCCTGCTCGCCGGAGGGAAGGCGCCCGGCACCCGTCCCGTTGAAAACCACCTGGAACGGCAGGGCTTCGAGCGCCGGATTGGCCTTCCCGAGCGCCGCAGAGAGGGCGCCCTCCGCCACGACCACCAACTGCCGGAACGACGGATCGCCGGTCCACAGAATGCGCAGCGACAGGAGCCGTTCTTTCCCCTCCTCGGCCGGCGTGAGGCCGGAGGTCCCGAGGACGAGATCCTCGGAGCCGCTGTAGCGCGACAAGAGGGCGGCGAGGCCGGCGAGGAGGAGCAGGTCGAGCGAGGCCCCTTCGCGCCCCGCCGCCTGCCGCAGGCTCGCCGTCCGAGCCGCCGTCAAGCGCACCTCGCGGGTCGCGCCGCGCAGGCTCGCGACGGCCGGGCGCGGCCGATCCGCCGGCAGCTCGAGGCCGCTCACGAACGGGCCTCCTGCGGCCCGACCGCGGCGAGCGAACGATCGATACAGGAGCGGAGGCGATCCGCCAGGCCGGCGACCGCGGGGGGCGCCAGCATGGAGTAGTGGTCTGCAGCCATTTCATGAACCTCGACGGGCTCGCCGGCGAGCGACGACCAGCCGTTCGTGGGCTCCGGGGACGTTTGGGGGCGGAAGAGGGTCAGGTGGACGCCACCGGGCCGGGGCCGGTACACGGCGGCGGCTCGCACGTTGGCGCGGTAGACGTCGAGGATCGGCCGGACCTGCGCCAGGCGCACCCTGGCCCGGAGCAGGCCGCTCTCGTGCGCCCGGGCGAGGAGCCCGTCGAGGACCGCCGCCTCGTCCATCCCCTCCGGCTCCCCATCGAGCCAGGAGGCGTCCAGCCCCTGGAGCCCCGCCTGGTCGCGCAGGTAGAGGCGGACGATGTCATCCTCGCGTGCCTCCGTGGGTAGTGGCACGCTCCCCGGCGCCCAGGCGTCGAGGAGCGCCACCAGCGCCACCGGCCGGCCGCGCTGCTGCATCTGGTGGGCCATCTCGAACGCCACGACACCGCCGAACGACCAGCCGCCCAGCAGGTAAGGGCCGTGCGGCGCGGCCGCCTCGACCGCGGCGGCGTACCGGGCGGCCATCGCCGGCAGGTCATCGACCGCGTGCCCCCCCTCGAGGCCCGCCGCCTGGATGCCGTAGAACGGCTGTTCCCCACCCAGACCGAGGGCGAGATCGCGATAGCAGAGCACCGCGCCGCCGATGGCATGGACGCAGAAGAACGGCGGCCTCCCGGCGGCCACCGCAACGCCCGCCGGGCGCTCCGGCTGCAGATCGACAAGGAGCGAGGGCTCGCGCCGGACGCCGGTCGGTGCGCCGCCGGAGCCGGCCTCGCCACGGATGCGCTTGGCCAGGAGCTTCCGCTTGGCGGCCGACAGGGATTCCAGGCCCCGGGCCGGCTCGGCAGGGGTGAGATCGGTGGTCAGGGGGGATTTCATCTCGCTTCTAAAACCTTTAAACCGTGCGCGAAGAGCACCAAGTCTCGCGGAAGGTCAGTATGACAGAAGTGTGGCGGAAGGCTTCCGCGGGGACAGCTCCTTTGGGCCGGATGGTTGTGCCATCATCACCCGATGAAACAGCGGTTTGAGAGGAGGCGCCATGACGACGGCGCTGCGGACATCTGAGCTGGGCGCCACCGGTCTCCAGATCACCCGCGTCGGCTTCGGCGCCTGGGCGATCGGAGGCGGTGGCTACGACGGGGGCTGGGGACCGCAGGACGACGAGGACTCGATCGCGGCGATCCACCGCGCGCTGGCTCTCGGGGTGAACTGGATCGACACCGCGGCGCACTATGGCTTCGGGCACTCGGAACGGATCATCGGCCGCGCCCTGGCCGGTGTCGCGCCGCGCCCCTACGTCTTCACCAAAGGCGGGCTGCCCGAGGGACCGGGGAGGACCAAGACCCGCTGCCTCAAGCGCGACTCGCTGCTGCGCGAGGTGGAGGGCAGCCGCGAGCGCCTCGGCGTCGAAGCCATCGACCTTTACCAGATCCACTGGCCGACCCCCGAGGAGGAGATCGAGGAGGGCTGGTCGACGCTCGCCGAGCTGAAGGAGCGCGGGGTGGTGCGCCACATCGGCGTCTCGAACTTCAACGCCCGGCAACTGCGGCGCGCGCAGGCCATCGCGCCGGTGGAGACCCTGCAGCCGCCGTACTCGCTGATCGACCGCCGGATCGAAGTGGAGCTCCTCCCCATCGCAGAGCGGGAAGGCATCGGGATGATCGTCTACTCGCCGATGGCCTCCGGCCTGCTCTCCGGCGCGATGACACGGGAAAGGATCGAGGCGCTGCCCGCGGACGACTGGCGCCGGCGCAGCGAAGAGTTTTGCGAGCCCCAGCTCACCCGGCACCTCGACCTGGTGGACCGGCTGCGGCAGGGCGCCGCCCGCCACAACACCACGCCGGGGGCGGTCGCCGTGGCCTGGACCCTCCGCAACCCGGCCGTGCACGGCGCCATCGCCGGCTTCCGGCGCCCCGACCAGGTCGATCCGATCGTGGCGGCGGCGAACCTCACGCTGGACAAGGCCGACATCGCCACGATCCTGCGGAGGAAGTGAGACCGGTGGGGGCTGTTTCGGTCTTACACCTCTCGCCGCGGATTGCGGGCGCGCCGGGCTGCCGTGGCATAGGGCTCCCGCTTTGTCACACCGAGTCTTTCGGCCCAACGGGCCGGGAGAATGGAGCCCAGGGCTTCGGCCGCAGGCCGACGCCCTGGGTCAACAGTCCCCCAAATCAACCAGCGGCCTGAAGGACAGGGGAGCTGCCTTTGTCCTCTCTGGGCGCTGCGGGGCCTAACCCTCCGAATTATCAATGGCTTGGCTACTCGTCGCCAGGGCGCCCTGAGAACACCGGGGACGTTCCTGGGACAATCGTAGCGCTGCCGCAATCCTACGGCTATCGCGTGAGACTGTAAACCCCCCGACCAGGGGAAAGCGGCGATTGTGGCAGACTTCTGGGGGAGGTTTGCGATAGCCGGCGCTGCCGCCGGCTCAGTGAAGGAACGGCAGAGGGAGAGGATGAGCCGCGTGACCGTGCTACTGAAGAAGCCTTTCGCAGTTGCAGCTCAACGCTGACGACTACCGCGAGTCGTCTTCTGTCCTGTTAGCCGCTGCCGGCCTCTCTCGCGCCAGTCCCAGACATAGCGGATCGGATACGAGATGCCTGACTCGCAACGGTACTCAGGCCCGGTTCCATCGGTGCGCCAGCGCCGCACCGTTCTGAGGGAGACATCTTCGATATATGCCAGCTCGTCCTCGTTGAGATCTCTCAAGTCGACCTCGTTCGCGAACTTCAGGATCTCTGTCAAGGAAGGGGATAGGGCGAGAAGGGCTGTGATCCTGCCGATGTCCGAGCGGACTCCCGAGGGTAAGGGCGTTGTTGGCGTTGGAGTGGCAGCGGCAGCGGCCAGCTCAAGGTTGCGGCGGAGCTGCTCGGTGAGAGCTGGCACTTCCAGGAGGGCGGTGAAGGCCAGGGTGATCGAGTCGGTGGGCATCGTCACCTTCTCCGGCAATGGGCTCATGCGGAGCCTCCCCCGCGCCTCACCTGCCGGGCGACGCGAGCCACCCGCCGCGCGCCGCCCCGTGACGGCTCGGCCCCCCGGGGAAAGCAATCCTTTCGTGCCACCTGCTGCCGTTCCCACTGTTCGCCTGCCATCATCGCCTCTCCTCAGACTCTCCCGTGCTCTCGGACCTTTGAGACCTGCGCCCTCCTACCTGAATCCTGTCCGGACCGGAGAGGAGGCCTACCACGAGTCTAATACAAGTGTATTAGTTCCGTTGCCCGCCTGCAACCGGAGTCCCTTGTGCCCCGGTTCGCCTGCTCGCGGGACTCGCCGTTTTCCACAGGGGAGCCGCCTACTACTAGTCTGTAGCTACCTGAGTACTACGAGCCTAATACATGCGGAGCCAGAAGTCATGACAGGTCAATGGCTTGCAAAGGAATGCGTTAGCGTTCCTTCGGTCCACCGTTAGCGTTCCTTCGGTCGGGCGTTAGCGTTCCTTCCCGAAAACCCGGGTTTTGCCGTTAGCGTTCCTTCCCTAAAAGTGGGTGGATTCCACAGGGGTACCGTCGAGGAGACGGCCCTCGGTTTTCCACAGGAGCCCCCTTCCCGGGGGCCGGGCCTACCACTCGAGGGCGGCATCCCGAGCGCTCGTTGTCCTGAAGTCACGTATTAGGTCGATTCTGTGGAAAAATCCACGGAATGTCGGCCATGGATCGCGCGCCGCTTCCGTCCCCCAGCGAATGGCAGGTCTTCGCCTGCCTCAGTCGCCGCGGGCCGTGTCGGTTCGAGGTGCTGGAACGCCACCTTCCCCGGCTGCAGCGCTTCACCATCGAGACGCTTCTCCTGCGCCTTGCCGAGAAGGGGTATGCCTCGAAGCGTGACGACTCCGGCCGGTTCCACGCGCTGGTCCCCTTCGAGGAGGCTCTCCAGGCGCAGATCGACCGGTTCCTGGAGACGTTCGTCGGCGGCGATCGCGAGGCCTGTGCCCAGGTCATCCGGCAGGCGGAGGAGCACTGGAAAGACCTCGTGCCCTGACGGAACCGTCTGGCGTCTGGGATCGCGGCATGCTACAAAAGTAGCCGATGCCGCGTTCAATGCCTGTCCCTCCGCTCCTGCTTTTCGAGACCACGCGCCGGCTTGCCGGCGCTTCCGTTTCCCCCGTGCCACCACACCGCCCCGCGGGTGCCACCGAATGCGAAGCGACCTCTGCCGCTGCGGTTGCGGCGGAGCAAGATATGTTTCCGGGCGCCCGGAAACCCGGGCGCCGAAACGGGCGCACTCACTGAGGTTCGCGCTGGATGGGACGCCCACCGAAGGACCCCACCCTCGTCCGGAGCCTACGGGTCCATGTGAGATTTTCCGCCGCCGAGGAGAAGCTTCTCTTGGAGCTTGCCGCCCAGCTCCATCTGCCGCTGCGCACCTACGTGCGGCGCGCTGCTCTCGGCGCCAGGATTCCGCCCCCGGTCCCCGAGGTCAATGCCGCTCTCGCCCGCGAGCTCTCCCGGGTGGGTGGCAACCTCAACCAGTTCCTCCATGCGGTCCATGCGGGCAAGACGCCCGAGCCCCCGGCGGTCGATCTCCTCCAGCTTCAACTCCTGCTCGCCCAGGTGCGCCGGCAGCTCCGGGGGGAAGCGCCGTGATCCACAAGATCATCAAGGGTGCCTACTTCAAAGGTGCCCTCCAGTACGTCCTCGATCCTGCCAAGGGAATGCTGATCGGCGGCACCTTCGGCTCGCACCAGAGCGCCGGCCAGATCGCCCAGGAGATGAGGGAGGTGGCCGGCGACCGGCTCCAGAAGCCGGTGTTCCATGCCGTGCTCAGTCTGCGCCCGGGCGAGGCGCTCTCCGTGGACCAGTGGAACGACGCAGCCCGCCGCTACCTCGCGGCACTCGGCTTCAACGACACCCCGTACGTCCTCGTCCGGCACAACAACCGCGAGCACGACCACGTTCACATCGTCGCCTCCCGGGTCCGCTACGACGGCTCCGTCGTCTCGGATCGCCAGGACCGGTTCAAGGGGCTCGCCGCGGTGCGCGAGCTCTCCCGCGAGTACGGCCTGGCGATGGGGCCACGTCGCGGCGCCGCCGTGTTGCCGGAGGAGCTGCGAACCTTGATCCGGCGGGCGGCCGGCGGTCAGCCGACCTTCGCGACCTTTCTCGCGCGCCTGGAGGCGTCGGGAGTGCGGGTCACGACCTACCTCTCTGCGCGTTCTCAGAAGGTCCAGGGCTTGGCCTTTCACCTCGACGGTGCGACGTTCAAGGGCAGTCAGCTCGGCCGGGAGCTCACCTGGAACGGCTTGCAGAAGTCACTCGGCGTTCGCTACGAGCCCGCAACCGACTTGCCCGCTCTCCTCGCTCGCTCCTCCCGGCAGCCGGATCGCGCCGATCATTCGGCCTGGTCGCCCGCGACGCTCGGCGACCTGTCCAACCGGCTCCGCACCCTGCGGACAGGGACCAGAGCCGGCGAGGTCGCCTCCCGCGACCTCCTGCGGAAGGGCTCAGAGGCCTTTCGGGTCACGGCGCACGTCGCCCGCTTCCTCGAAGGCACCCACCGACTCGCCGATGCGTCCCGCCAGATCGCACGAGCCCTTGCGCCGGGGGAGCACCTGTCGCTGGCGCTCTCCTTTCTCGGCGCCGTTCGCTCTCCGGGGACCGCGGCCTTGTTCCTTCTGCGCCTCTCCGCGCGATCCATCAAGGGTGCCCGATCCGCCGCGCCCGCCGCAGCGGACCCGGCGCTTCTCTTCCTGCGCCAGGTCGTCCAGGCCGCCGCCGGGGATCGCCCGGTCTTCGCGGTCTTTCGCGACCGGCTCGCCGAGGCCGGCGTCCATCTGGGACCCGGTTCGTTCGTCCTGCCCGATCGCATCGTCCCGGCGCGCGCGATCGGTCTGGACGCCCGACAACTGGAACGACTTGGAGTCCAAAATGCAGCAGACCGATTTGGAGACCCTGATCGCCCGGTTCGTGGCGGCGATCGAGATCGCCGAGGCCACCGCGGAGACCCTTCAGGCGGCGGCAGCCCCGTTGAGCCGGGTCTCCGCCCGGATGGAGGTGCTCGAACCGCCCCTGACTCAGCACCAGGCGCAGCTCGACGAGCTGGCGAGGCGCTTGCCGGCTCTGACCGCGGAGCTCACTTCGGCAGCGGCCCACCTGCGCCGCAGCCTCAAGCCCCCGGTCGCCCGGATCTGGGCCACCGCGGCGGCGCTCGTTCTGAGTACCTGCCTCCTGCTGGTGGGTACCCTCACAGCTCTGCGACCCGCCTGGTGCCTGACGGAGCCGCTCCAGGACCAGCTCCGGATCGGACGGCTGCTCGCTCAGCGCATCCCTCAGCTCCCGGCGGATCGCCAGCGGGACCTTTCGTCCCTTCTCCAGGATCTCCCCTCCCCCGCGAGCTCGCCCTCCAGCTCCAAGCCCTCGGGGAAGAAGGCGTCGAGCTCCGCGCCCGGTCGACCCACCGGACGGTGACACGCCGCATGGAGGACTCGCACGCTCTCGATCGATGGCTCCCGGCCTTGATCGAGGAGGCTCGCCGCGGCGCCACCCTCGAAATCCGGGCGCTCGATCCGCGGGTCCAGCACCTCCCCGGCGTGACCGCCGAGGTGCTCGAGCGCGCCCGCCAGCAAGGCGCCGAGCCGGCCCTCGTCGTGCAGCGTGGCGACGGTGCCTTCGATGTCTGGCTCCGCCATAGCCCGACCGCCTCCCCGCAGACGCTCCCGTACCTGTCTCGCGCGCTCCGCGCGGAGTACGGCCAGACGCCGCTCGGCGCCGCCCGGCCCTTCGGCCCCCTCGCCGGCCTCGATCCCGCCGTGCGTCTGATCGAGGCTCCCGGCGCCCCCTACGCTCGCGCCCAGGCCCTCGCCGATTACTTCGCCGTCTCCCGCCGCTCGCTCGACGAGCAGCTTGCGGCGCGGCTTCGCTCGGCCGGGGTCTCGCCCCTCGCTCAGTACCGCGCGGCGAACCCCGGCCCGGCGGCGGATCGGGAGTGGTCTCGCTTCGCACTGCGCCAGGGGCTCCAACCGCGCGACGTAGCCCAGGAGCTCCTGCGCAGCGGCGCCCGCTCCCAGGCCGGCCCGCGCGCCCAGGCCCTTCATGCCAGCCGGGTCCTTGCCTCGACTCTCCCCGGTACCAGTGCCCGCGACGTGCCCAAGGTGCTCTTGAGCACGGCTTCCCAGGTGCTCGGCGTCTCGCTGAACGCTCTGTCCATGGTCCGGACGGTGCTCACCCAGGCCGTCCACCGGACCCTCGGGCGGATCTGACCGATTTTCGCCGGCGAAAATGCCCGACTCCCTTCCCGCCGCCCCCGCGTCCCCGCCAGCCCGATTTTCGCCGGCGAAAATACCCGCGGCTCTTCCCCTCCTCATGGCTCTGCTGGGGCTCTTCACGCTGCTGGTCCCCCGGACGCTGCGCGTCAACGTCACGCCTTCGGTCCCCCTGGGGATCTACCGCATCGTCGAGGCACCCGCGCGCCGTGGCTCCCTGGTGGAGATCTGTCTTCCTCCCGGGCTTGCCTCTCTCGCTCTGCGCCGCGGCTATACCGGGCATGGCCCTTGTCCAGGAGGGACCCGTCCGCTCCTCAAGATCGCGCTCGCTTTTGCGGGTGACCGGATCGTGCTCACCCGGCTCGGCGTGGCGAAGGACGGCCTGCTCCTGCCGACCTCCGCTCCTCGCTCCACCGACTCCCGCGCGCGCCCCCTGCCCAGGCTTCGCCTTGGCCTTCACCGACTCCCGCCCGGCAGTGTCTGGCTCTACGGCCCGCATCCCCGCTCGTTCGACTCCCGCGTCTTCGGCCCTGTCTCGATCGACCTCCTCAGAAACGCTCTCGCCCCTCTTTGCACGACGCCATGACCACCACCGACCTCTACCGGCTCCCCGGGTCTACCACGCTGCGCGGCTTCGCCCTGCAAAGCTTCGCAGGCGTCCTCGTCTCGTTCGGCCTCGTCCTCGTGCTCCTCGCGCAGCACTTCGCGCGCCAGCTCGCCTTTCACCCGCTTCTCGGCCGTCCGATTCTCCCAGCCGCGGTAGTTCCTCTCCCGGTGATCAGCATGCTTGCAGCGGGCGCCGTCGCCTGCCTTCTCCTGCGCCCGCTGCGCCCCTTCTCCCTGGTGCTCCTTCCCGCGGCGGTGCTCGCCGCCATTGTGGGAGATCCGGTCTACTCCCCCCTCCACCTCTTCGCCTGGTTGATCCGGCTGCGCCACTTCCAGACGACGGCACCGCTCTGCCAGAGCGTTTCCCGATGGGTCTTCCTCGCCGGAGCCGTGCACGCCGGAGCCTTCCTCGCCCTCCTGCTCGCCGGCAGCCGCCGGCTGGCCGGCGACTTCGACATTCACGGCTCCGCCCGCTGGGCGCGTCGCGCCGAGGTGGCCCGTGCCGGGCTCCTGCAACACCCGACCTCCGGCGACATCGCCGGCCCGCCCGGGCTCTTCCTCGGTTTCTGGCCGGATCGACGAGGCAAGCTCCCGCTCTACGACGACGGCCCTCACCACACCTTTGTTTTCGCTCCGACCCGAAGCGGCAAAGGCGTCGGCCTCGTCGTTCCCAACCTGCTCCTGTGGCGGGGTTCCGTCGTGGTCTGTGACATCAAGGGGGAGAACTACGCCCTGACCGCCGGCTTCCGCCACCGCGAGCTCAACAACGCGATCCTTCGCTACGACCCCACGTGGCCCCACAGCTCGCGCTGGAACCCCCTGCAAGAAGTCCGGCTCGGCGACTACGAGGTCCGCGATGCCCAGAACATCGCCGACATCCTCGTCGATCCCAACGGCGACAAGCTCCGCGATCACTGGGACCGTACCGCTCACGCGCTGTTGACGGCCCTCATTCTCCATGTCCTCTACGCCGAAGAGGACAAGACGCTGCGCGGCTGCGCCGTCGCCCTGTCGCAGCCGGGCAAGGACGTCTTGACCACCTTCCGCGACATGCTCCGCACGCCCCACCTGCCGACCGGACCTCACCCCCTCGTCGCCTCGATCGCCCAGTCCCTTCTCGACAAATCCGACGACGAGCGTTCCGGGGTCGTCTCGACCACCCTCTCGTTTCTCGATCTCTACCGGGACCCCCTGATCGCCCAGGCCACCGCGACGAGCGACTTTCGCCTGACCGATCTCATGCAGGCGGATCAGCCGGTCTCGCTCTATCTGACCATCCCCGCCTCCGATCTCTCCCGCACCCGCCCCCTCGTCCGGCTCCTCCTGAATCTCCTTTGCCGGCGGCTCACGGAGGTCCTGGAGTTTCGCGACGGACAGCCCGTCGCCCACTACCGCCACCCTCTGCTTCTCCTGCTCGACGAGTTTCCCGCTCTCGGCCGCCTGCCGTTTTTCTCCGAGTCGATCGCCTACCTCGCCGGCTACGGCATCCGGTGTCTCCTCGTGACGCAGGACCTGTCCCAACACCAAGGCGTCTATGGGAAATCCGAATCGATCGTCTCCAACTGCTCGGTGCGCATCGCCTACACCCCGAACAAGCCCGAAACCGCCGAGCTGCTCTCGCTCATGACCGGCCAGATGACCGTCCATCACACCCGCGTTTCGCGGCGACTCGGCGGACCTCTCTCCGCTTCACAGACCGCCACTCCTTCTGAGACGCAGCGCCGGCTCCTGACGCCCGATGAGGCTCTGCGGCTCCCTGCCGACCAGGCTCTGGTTTTCGTGACCGGTCTGCCGCCGCTTCTCACCTTGCGTGCCCGCTACTTCGAGGATCGCGAATTGCTCCGGCGTGCTCGCATCCCTCCACCCGATCGGCCGGCGCAGCTACGTGGCGGGAAAATCGGCTATGGAAGCTGACCCACAGCCGCGGCGGCGAGAGGGAGGGGGAGGGAAAAGAAGGGGCTTGACAGTTTCTGCTCGGTTCACTACGTTTGTAGTAGATGAGCCACGATCCTCAGACCATCCGCGGCGAGCGCCTGCGCTCCATGCTGGCCTTCGAGCTCGGCCCCCAGATCCGGGAGGCCCTCGCCGACCCCGAGGTGCTTGACCTGGTCCTCAATCCCGACGGCTCCTTGTGGAAAGCCACGGCGTTTGGAATGACACCTCTTTCCGGTGGTGCCATGGAACCGAGCGCCGCCGAGGCTCTCATTTCAACCGTCGCCTCCCTCCTCGAAAAGGTTGTGACAGCCGATCAGCCGATCCTCGAAGGAGTCCTCCCTTTCAGCGACGACCTGCGCTTCACCGGAGTTCTCCCGCCGGTGTCCGACTCTCCGCTCTTCGCCATCCGGAAAAGGGCCTCGCGCATTTTCGATCTCGAGACCGACTATCTCCGCAAGGGGCTTCTCGCCCCAGAGGATGCGGCGACCCTGCGCAGGTTCCTGATCGAACGCCGCAACATCCTGGTTTCCGGTGGGACCGGATCGGGCAAGACCTCTCTGGTCAACGCGCTGCTGCGCGAGATCGAGCTGCTCTGTCCGGGTACCCGCTGCGCGCTCCTCGAAGATACGGCAGAGCTCTACGTGCCCTCCGCCAACTCGTTCCGGCTGCTCGCGACTCCGAGCACCTCGATCGTCGTTCTGCTGCGCACGGTGTTGCGTCTCCTGCCTGACCGCATCGTCGTCGGAGAGGTGCGGGGCGCCGAGGCGCACACCCTCCTCAAGGCGTGGAACACCGGGCATCCCGGAGGGCTTGCGACCGTCCACGCCAACAGCGCACCCGAGGCGTTTCTCCGCCTCGACCAACTGATCCAGGAGGCCGGAGTCCCCTCGCAAGCCGCCTTGATCGCACAGACCGTTCACCTCGTCGTTCATCTGGCCGGCCGCGGCTCGCAGCTTCGCGTCCGAGACCTCGTCCAGGTCGAGGGGCTCGGCCCGGACGGCTTTCAACTCCGCTCCTTGAGGAACCACTCATGAAAAAGGCAGCCCAGCTTCTCCTGCTCTCCCTTCTCATCGCGGCGCCGGCCGCCGCCAGCACCGGGGGCGCGTCCATGCCCTGGGATACCGCCCTCCAGGCCCTGGTCGACAACCTGAGCGGCACCGTCGTCCACCTGGTGCTTCTGGGGCTCATGGCGATCGCCGGCATCGTCTGGGCCGCGAGCGACCACGCGCAGGGCATCCGCCGCCTCTCACAGATCATCTTCGGCGGTGCGCTGGCCGTCGAGGCCGTGGCCATCCTCTCAACCTTCGGGCTCGGCGGGGCCGTCCTCTGATGAGTCACCCGGTCCATCCTTCGCTCACCCGTCCCGTCCTCTTTGGCGGAGCAGAACGCGAGCTGGCGATCCTTGAGGGCACCCTCATCGCCGCGCTCCTCTTCGGCGTCGGCCTGCATGGCCTTACCGTCGCCATCGCCGCCCTGATCGCTTTCGGCGTCCATCCGCTCCTTGTCCTCGCCGCGAAGAACGACGCGCAGATGTTCCGGATCTACCTGAGGAGCATCGCCCACCAGGACGCCTATCTCGCGCGGGCTCACCCGAGCGCGCCCGCCTTCCGCTGCCTGCCGTGGCCGCCTCTTTGAGCCGGAGAATCGCTTGATCCTGCGCGACTATCGCCGCTCGTATCGAGGTCTCGCCGACCTCCTCAACTGGGGAGCCCTCGTCGGCGACGGAGTGATTCTCAACAAGGATGGATCACTCCTCGCCGGCTGGAAGTACCGCGGCCCGGACTTCGAGTCCGCGACGCCGGACGAGCTCGCCCACCTCTCGAACACCCTCAACCGCGCCCTTCACCTGCTCGGCGATTCGTGGATGGTTCACCTCGACGCCATCCGCTACCCGTCGGATCAATTTCCGCCGCCGTCTCCGTTTCCCCATCCGGTCTTTCAATTGATCGACCAGGAACGGCGCGACCAGTACCACCAGCCGGCGCTGAATCTCGAGACCTCCCTCGTCTGCATCGTCACTTTTCTGCCGCCACCGGACGTGACCAGCGGATTCCTGAAGTACCTCGTCCGCGGCCGGGAGGACTCCCAGCCCTGGCAGGAGATTCTCCGCGCGTTCGAGCACCGCCTCGAAGAGACGGCCGGCGTCCTGTCGAGCGCCTTCGAGCTGCAGCGGCTCGACTCGCCGGCCCTCCTGCGCCACCTGCACACCTGCCTGACCGGTCTCTCCCATCCGGTGGGCCTTCCCGAGGTGCCTTGCTACCTCGACGTCCTGCTCGCCACGGCGGATCTCGTCGGCGGTTTCGAGCCTCGAATCGGCTCCATGCACCTCTCGGTTCTCGGAGTCACCGGCTTCCCGTCCTCGACGATCCCCGCGCAGGTCGGCAAGCTCCTCTCGTTCGGCTTCCCGTTCCGTTGGAGCAACCGGTTCCTGCCGCTCGATCCGCCGACCGCGGCCCGCCACATCTCCCGCTTCCGCAGGAGCTGGTTCCAGCGCCGCTTCGGCCTGCGCGATCTCCTCAAAAGCGCCATGTCGCAGGAGAAGACCGACGATCGCTCTGGAGACCGCGACGCCCTCCGGATGATCGAGGACGCCGACGAAGCGCTCGGCGTGGCGTCGGCCGATCAGGTCCGCTTCGGCTATCACACGGCGGCTCTCGTTCTCTTCGACGAGAATCCGGTCCGGCTCCGCACCAATGCGCAGGAAGCTTTACGGGCGCTGCGTTCTCTCGGGTTCGGAGCACAGATCGAGACGGTCAACGCAGTCGAGGCCTACCACGGCAGCCTGCCCGGCCATGCCTTCCCCAATGTGAGGAGACCGCTCCTCACCTCCGAGAACTGCGGCGACATCGCGGCGACCACCTCCATCTGGTCCGGCGATCCGGTCTCCCCGAACCCGTTCCTCCCTCCCGGCTCGCCGGCTCTCCTCTGGGCGGCGACCGGCGGCTCGACGCCTTTCCGGCTGAACCTCCACTCGGGCGATGTCGGCCACACCCTCATCGTCGGCCCTACGGGCGCCGGCAAGAGCGCCCTCGTCGCCCTTCTCGAAGCGCAGTTCTTCCGTTACCCGAACGCCCAGGTCTTCGTCTTCGACAAGGGTTACTCCTCTCTGCCTCTCGCTCTCGCGACCGGCGCACGCCACTACGATCTCGCGGCCGAGAACCTGGACGAGCACCGCTTCTCCCCGCTGCGCGACGTGCACGTTGAGTCCGAGCGTTCGTGGATTCTCCTCTGGCTCGAACAGCTCCTCGTTCTCCAGGGGTTCGCGGTCACCACGCAGCACCGCAACACGCTTCAGAAGGCTCTGGAGCTGCTCGCCCAGGGACCGTCCCGTACCCTCACCCAGTTCCTGACCAAGGTCATGAGCCAGCCGCTGCGCGAGGCGCTGCGCCCCTACTCGCTACTCGGCCCCTACCGGGCGACGTTCGACGCCGACGACGAGCCGTCTCTCGACGCTTCGTTCCAGGTGTTCGAGATGTCCCACGTCCTGGAGCTGGACGACAAGTTTGTCGTGCCCCTTCTCCTGCTCCTCTTCCACCGCCTCGAAGCCCGCCTCGACGGCCGGCCCACCCTCATCGTCCTCGAAGAGGCCTGGACGTATCTTGCACACTCCCTTTTCGCCGATCGAATTCAGATGTGGCTGCGCGAGCTGCGCAAGAAGAACGCTTCCGTCGTCTTCGTCACCCAGGCCCTCGCCGACCTCGAACAGTCGCCGCTGCGCTCGGTGCTCTATGAATCCTGCCCGACCCGGATTCTTCTGCCGAACGCCGACGCCCTCTCGCCGACCGGCTCTCCCGTCTACCGCGGGATCGGCTTGAACGACCGGCAGATCGAGCTGCTCGCCCGGGCTACCCGCAAACGCGACTACTACGTCCTTTCTCCCGAGGGCCGGCGTCTGATCGACCTGACGCTCGGCCCCGTCGCCCTCTCGTTCGTCGGCGCCGCCTCGAAGCCCGATCTCGCCACGATCCGGCAGCTTCAGGCCGCGCACGGCGAGGCTTGGCCAACCCATTGGCTCCAGGCCCGCAACCTTCCCGACGCCGCCCGCCGCTTCACCCAACTGCTCGCCGAAAGGAGCTTCTCGTGAAGTCCAAAGCCCGTGTCCCGGTCGTCCTCGCAGCCCTCCTGACCGCTTTGCTGCTCGGCTCCGCCGCACCCGCGGATGCCACCGTTCCCGTCTACGACTACGTCAACTGGATCCTCAGCTATTACCAGCGGTTCGAGCAGATCACCAACCAAGCGCGCCAGATTGCCAACCAGGTCCGCCAGATCCAGCATGCCGCAAAGGCCCTCGAGTCCTTCGGGGACGCCGACTGGTCTCACTTCGACTTCCGCGATCTCGAAGCTCTCCTCGCCTACGGGGAACACCTCGGTTACCTCAACAGCTCCGTGGGCGCTCTCTTTGATCAGACCTTCCCGGGCTATGAGCGGCCGGAGTCATGGCCCGATGAGTTTCAGCTCCGCGTGGGCCGGACGCGGGAGACGCTACGGCTGATCAACCGTTCCCTGCGCACCCTCTCCGATGCCGACTCGCCCGTCGACTTCCTGGCCCTTCTGCAGCGGCGCTCCGAGACCGCGGACTCACCGGTCGAGGAGCTCGAGACCGCCAACATGTACGCCAACTACTCCCTCGTCCACCTGCAGCGGGCGATCCAGGCGAACCTCCTGACCGCCAACACCATCGCCGTCGCGCAGGCCGAAGACCTCCAGATGCAGGCCTCCATCGAGGCAGCCCGCAATGGCTGGGTCACGCGAGACCCCGTTCCCCTCATTGAGGACGACGGCCCCGGATTCACCGGCGTGCCGGCCGGCTGGACCTATTCGGTCTTCTGAATCCTTCGCCGAGGCCTCTACGCATGTTTCTCGATCTCGGCATTCTCAACGACGTCCTCGATGCGTTCCAGCAGGCGACCGCCGGTTGGGTCTTCACCCTCTACGGCGTCAGCGTCCATCTCTTCTTCCTTCTGGGGTCCCTGGAGCTCACCTGGAGCGGCATCCGGTACGCCCTCTCCTCGCACGACTCCGGCCTCTTCGGATTCTTCGAGCTGGCCTTTCGCAAGCTTTTCTACCTCGGATTTGTGTTCTGGCTCCTGGAGGCCGCTCCTGCCCTCACCCCCCTCATCATCAGCAGCTTCCAGAAGGCCGGCGGCCTGGCATCCGGTACGACGGCACTGCGCCCCTCGACGTTCCTCGCCACCGGTGTCGCCATCGCCGCCGACTACATCTCCCAGATGAACCTTCTCGGCCTCCTTCTCGATCCGTTCGCCGTCTTGATCGCCGCCATTGGGGTCTTTCTGATCGTCTTGTCGTTCGCCGCGATGGCCGCCATCATCACCGTCACCCTGGTGGAGAGCTACCTCGCGATCGGCGCTAACTTCATCCTGCTCGCCTTCGCCGCCTCGCGCTGGACGGCCGGAATTGCCCAGGGCGCCGTCACCAACGTCCTGCGGATCGGGGTCAAGCTCTTCGTCCTCTACCTCGTCTCCGCCGTCGTGGCAGGTCTGACCCAGGGATGGGCCGACCTCGTCAATTCCTCCGACTGGTTCGTCGGCCCGTTCAACCTTCTCACCCTCGTCGGAACCTCCGTCATTCTGGCTCTTCTCCTCTGGCTCATTCCGACCTATGCCGCCCGCATTGTGCCCGCCGGGCTCACTCTCGGCCTTTCGCCGTCCGTCGGTGACAACTGATGTCGCACCGATCCCCCGAGAACCCCTTCCTGCGCGCCCGCGACGAGTGGGACAACCGGCTCATGGACCTTGCGACCAGCCGGTACAACTGGATGCTCTTCGCGACCGCGCTCTTCGTCCTCGACGCCCTCCTGTGCGGTGCGCTCGTCTGGCAGGCCGGCCGCTCCAAGGTCGTCCCCTACGTCGTCGAGGTCGACCGCCACGGCCAGGCCGTGGCCTTCGGCCCGGCCGAGGTCCTCGCAAAGCCCCAGGAAAGGCTCTACCGCTACTTCCTGTCCGTCCTGATCCGCGACCTGCGCACCGTCTCCCCCGACCCCCAGGCCCAGCGCCGGGCCTTGAACAACGCCTACACCTTCCTGCGCGAGCCCGCGACCAGCCGGGCGAGCGACTACTTCCGCCACCACAACCCGTTCGAGCCCGAACGGGCTGCCACCACCGTCCAGGTCACGTCCGTTCTCCAGATCGCCGACACCACCTGGCAGATCCAGTGGACCGAGACCTCGTTCAGCCGCGACGGCCGCCGGCTCAAAGAAGAGCTCTGGCAGGCCGTCGTCAAGACCGTCTGGACGCCCCCCACCACCAGCGAGGCTCTGCTCGCGAATCCCCTCGGCCTGTTCGTCGAGCAGCTCGACTGGACGCGCATCCGCACCACGACCGACAACACACCCTGAAAGGAAACCCATGATCCGAACGCTGTCTGCCGCCGTCTTCTCCCTCGTCCCTCTGCTCGCGCCGCCGGATGCGATCATTGAGGACCTCGCCCGAACCGCCGCGTCCCCTCCGCCGGTCTCGGCGCCTGCTCCGGCGCCCGCTGCCGGTTCGACCGAGGTCCCGGCCCTTGCCACTCCGCCTCCCAACCCCCGGCAGGAGGCGCTCGACACCTACCGGGAGACCGGCGTCGCCCCCGTCCTCTACCTGACCAACGAGATCGTCCACCCCTGGGGCCAGACGGTTCCGACCCTGACCTGTGCCCCGCTCAACATCTGTTCGATCGATCTCCAGGCGGGGGAGAAGATCCAGGACATCGCCGCCGGAGATCCGGTGCGCTGGCAGATCGCGACCGCGACCTCCGGCGAGCCCGCGACGCCTCATCTCATCGTCAAGCCGACCGAGTTCGACCTTGCGACGAACCTCCTCGTCACCACCCAGCGGCGGCTCTATACCGTCGAGCTGCGCTCTCCGTCGCGCGCCGAGGCGCGCAAGCCCGGCTTCCGCATCGACCGCTCGCTCTCGTTCTATTACCCCGAAGACTTCGTCCGGACCCTGAAGGCGGAGGACGCGGCGGCGGCGAATGCCGCAGAGGCCACGCAGCGGCTGACGCTCGCCGAGCTTTCGACCGATCTCTCCGGCTTGAACTTCGACTATCGCCTCTCGCCGGCTCGCGCCAAGCGCCCGCTTCGCGTCTTCGACGACGGCCACCGAACCTATCTGCAGCTCCGCAATCCCGGCGAGGCCGGCGACGCGCCCGCTCTCCTCGCTCTGACCCAGGACGGCAAGCCGATCGCCGTCAACTTCCGTCCGTCTCCGGACGGCGCCTGGTACATCGTCGACGGCGTCTTCCCGCGCCTTCGGCTGATCACCCGCGCCGGCCGGCACGACCAGAAGGTCACCCTGATCAATCGCCACCTGGGAGAGGCGCGATGAGCGAGCCCTCGCCCTCGACCCCTCCTCCTCCGGCCCAGCCACCGATCGATCCGCGGCGCCTTGCCGGGGTCCTGGTCCAGCGTGTCGGCCGGGCTCCCCTGGTGCTCGGCGGGACGGTCGTCCTTCTCGCGCTGTGGACGGGCGCCTTCCTCCTCGCGGGGAAGAAGCCCGGCGAGAGAGCGGCCCAGCCGCCCGCTCCTCCCCCGAACGCCGAGTCGTCGCCCGGCACCCGGGAGCTCGTGCAGCGGTTCCTCGAAGAGTCCCGCCGCCAGGCCGAGCAAGACGCCGCCGCGGCCCGGGCCGACCGGTTTGCCGCTCAGGAGCCCGGAGATTTCTATGGAGCCCCGCCCCCTCCCTACGGCCCTCCGCCGGCCGCGGAGAGCGCCCCTCCTTCCTGGGAAGTGCGCGAGGAACCCCGCCGGCTCGATCGCCGGATCGAGAGAGAACCGCGCGATCCCGCGGCGGAGAGGCTCCAGAGAGCCCTCGAAGCCTCTCCTCTCGTCTCCGTGGCACGGCCGGATTCCGGCGGGCTCGCCGAGCCGCCGGCTTCTCCCCTGGAAGGCCTTCTCGCCGCCACCGAGCGGCTCGCCCAGCTCACCCAGCAGCCGGCGCCGCCCGGCACGCCGGAAGGGTTTCCCGAAGGGTTCCCGAACGCCCTTCCCGCACGGTTGCAGCCGGCGACACCTTCTGCGGCCCTGCGGACGTCTCCCAACCGCCCGGCGTCCCCTTTCACGCTGGCGGCCGGCACGCTCCTCCCCGCCGTTCTCACCTCCGCCGCCAACTCCGACGCCCCCGGCACCGTCTCGGCCGTCGTCAACCGGGACGTCTTCGACTCCCGTACCGGCGCGTTCCTCCTCGTCCCCGCCGGCTCGCGCCTGCTCGGGACCTCCGGCACCGCGGTCCACGGACAAAACCGGCTGGAGATCACCTGGAGCCGGCTCACTCTGCCCGACGGGACGACCTACGAGCTCGGCGCCATGCCCGCCGCCGATTCCTCCGGCGCGACCGGTGTGCGCGACCGCACCAACCGGCATCTCGGCCGGACCTTCGGCTCCGCGCTCCTCCTGTCGGTGTTCACCGCCGCCGCCCAGCTCTCGCAACCCAACTCGTTCAGCGGTGCGCTGCGCGCCCCGACCGCCCAGGAAATCGCCGCGGGCGCACTCGGCCAGCAGGTGAACACCACGGCCGACGCTCTCATCGAGCGCGAGCTGCGCATCCCTCCAACCCTCGTTGTGCGGCCGGGTACGGCCTGCCAGGTCGTCGTCACCGCCGACCTTGTCTTCCCGGGACCGTTCCGTCCATGAACGCGCCCCGGATTCTCGCCGTCACCAACCAGAAGGGCGGCGTCGGCAAGACCACTCTCACCTTTCACCTCGCCGTGCGCGCGGCCGAGGAGGGCCACCGCGTCTTGCTCGTCGACTTCGACGCCCAGGGCAACGCCTCGACCGCGCTTCTCGGCTCCCTGCCGCCCACCCTTCGCTCCCATGAGGGGGCCGCCGAGGTCTTCCTTGCCAAGGAGATTCATCCTCTCCCGACACCGGCCGGGGTCGACCTGCTCCCCGGCCACCAGCATCTCGACGGCGTTGATGCCTTCCCCTTCGAGGACACGCCCGAACGCCTCGGTTTTCTCCTCGGGCTTCCGTACGACTTCATCCTCTTCGACACGCCCCCCTCGGTGGGGCTCCGCAACCTCGCGCCTCTCCTCTGGGCCGACCGCGTCTTCATCCCGATCGAGCCCAACAGCTTCGCCGCGGCCGGTCTCGCCAACACGCTCGACACGATCGTCGACGTGCGCGCCACCAACCCGCGGCTCGCCTTCACCATCCTCATCAACCGGCTGATTCCCAATTCCAGCCAACAACGCGCCCACATCGCCTCCCTCTCGGGGCTCGCGCCGATCTATTCTCCCTATCTGGCGAACCGCGTCGCCGTCGGCGGCGCTCTCGATCAGTGCCTTCCGGTCTGGAAGTACAAGCGGGCCGATCCCCGGCTGCGCCACCTCTGGAGGGCTCTCTGCGGAGACTTGCTCTATGGTCGGAACTAGCGGAACCAGCGTTCGTGAACGACTGCGCCAGGGGGCCGAGGCCCTCCTCGCCCGCTCGGCGCATGAGATCGCGCTCGACAGGATCGAGCCCGATCCCGACCAGCCGCGCAAGTCCCACGACCCCGAACGGGCCGTGGAGCTCGCCGAGAGCGTCCGTTCGCAAGGCGTCCTCTCGCCGCTCCTCGTCACCCTGATCCCCGGGACCGACCGCTACCGGATCGTTTTCGGGGAAAGGCGCTATCACGCGGCGCGGGAAGCCGGTCTCAACGCGGTCCCCTGTGTCGTTCGCGAGCAGCTCGATCCGCTCCAGATCCTTGTCATCCAGTTGACCGAAAACCTCCAGCGCGAGGACCCACGCCCGCTCGAGGTGGCCGCCTCGATCGCCCGGCTCGAAGAGCCGGGTGCCTTTGGCCTCAGCCGCTCCGAGATCGCCCGGCTTCTCGGCCGTTCCCCGTCCTGGGTCTCCAACATGCTCTCTCTCCTTGCGACCCAGGGCACGACCCGCCAGGCGCTCGACGAAAACCACCTGCGCGACCCGGAGACCAGCCGGCTGTTCAGCCGTCTGCCGCAGGACGAGCAGGAGGCTCTCCTTGCAGAGGCGCGCTCCTCCGGCCTGCCGATTCGCCGCAGCTCCGTCCGCCGGCACCTCGGGACGACAGCCGGTGAGGCGGCGGGACCCGAACAGCCCACCGAGCCCCCGGTCGCTTCCGCGCCCGAGGTCCCTGCGGTGGGGAAGGGGAGCCCGGAGCCCTCCCGCGAGGCGACCTCTGCGGCTCCCGAGCCGCAAGCGCCTCGACGCCGCGGCCGGCCGGCCGGCCAGGCGCCTCGCGTCATCAACCTCCCGGCTCTGTCCTGGCAGGAGGTTCTGAACCTGTTTCGCCTCCTCGACGTTGAACCCCCGTCCGATCCCTCCGAGCTTCCCGAGGCCTTCGTGCGCCTTCGCGACGCTCTGAGCTGATTCCACTTTTTCGTTGCCCGATTTCCAAGGGAGAAACCCCGATGACCCGTTGCCTGTCTCGCGCTGCTACAAGCGTAGCGTGCGCTCTCGCCTTCCTCCTCTTTCCCTTCGCCGCCGTCGCCGAGCCTCTTTTCCGCGTCGAGCTCGCCGGCTTCACCGATACCGACTCCGATGGCGCCATCGACTGCGGTGAGACCCTCCGCTTCCGGGTCAGCGTCGCCGAAACCCTCCCCTCGTCGACCGTCTCCGGGAGCCTCGTCATCCCCTCGCCGCCGGCTCAGGTCCAGGGGTGGAACTTTCAACCCGGCAGCGTCTCCGTCGATCCCACCTTCACCGTCCGCTGCAATCCCCTCGTCGTCCATGGCAATACCCCCGGCCACGACTACGCCCAGGTCGACTACTCCTGTACCACCTCTTCGCCCCCGAACGGGGGCTATGTGACCGCCTTCTACGTCAGCGGCACCTATGTCGGCTTCGGCGCCAGCACCGCCGTCGTCATTCCCGCCTCCCACCAGCAGGGATCTCTCGTCCAGAGGGTCGAGGGACTCGCCGAAGGGGCGGAGGCCTGTTTTGCTCCCGACGTCGCCTTGACCAAGACCGATGGCGGCATCACCGCCGGCCCCGGCTCGCTCGTCTCCTACACCCTCGGGCTCCGCAACATCGGTTCCTTCTCGGCCACCGCGGTCACCTTGACCGACGTCGTTCCGGCGCACACGACGTTCGACGCGGCGGCGAGCTCGCCCGGCTGGTCCTGCACGCCCGGACCTGCCGCCGGCTCCGTCTGTTCCCTTCTCGCCGGCAATCTCTCCGTCGGTGCGGCGGTCTCGCGGACCTTCGCCGTCCGCGTCGACCTGCCGGCCGGCACCTCGCTCCTCTCGAACACCGCGACGGTGACCACGACCGGTCAGGACTCCGACCTCTCGAACAACTCCGCGACCGACACCACCCCGGTCGATCCGGGTGACCCCGATCTCGTCCTCACCAAGACGCTTTCTTCCGGCTCCGGAGCCCCCGGCTCCGTCAACGTCTACTCGCTCACCGTCCGCAATGCCGGCGTCGCGCCGGCCGCGGCCGTCGAGATCTCCGAGACCGTCCCGCCCTTCACCCGCTTCGATGCCGCGGCGAGCGCCGCCGGCTGGTCCTGTGCCCCTTCGGGCAACCCGGGCTCCACCTGTGTCCTCTCCGTCGGCGCGCTCGCTCCCGGGGCCTCCCAGAGCGCCGCCTTCGGCCTCCGGATCGATGCCACTCTGCCGGCGAACGCCCTGTCGGTCGCCAACACCGCCTGCAGCTCGACGACGACCTCCGGCGATCCGGCGCCCAACAACTGCGCGACCATCACGACCCCTCTGGGTGGCGCTCCGAGTCTCTCTCTGTCCAAGACGCTGGCGTCTGGCTCCGCGACTCCCGGCTCGACGCTCACCTGGACTCTGACCCTGCGCAACACCGGCAACCGCGAGGCCGCGGCGCCCGCTCTGCGCGAGACCGTTCCGGCGAACACCGTCTTCTCGACCGCCGGCAGCTCGCCCGGATGGGCGTGCAGCCCCGGGCCGGCGGCCGGCTCGACCTGCGCTCTCCCCTTGACCGGGCTCGCAGCCGGCGCTCAGGTCTCCCGGACCTTCGCCGTGACGATCGACAATCCGCTCCCCGCCGGGGTCTCGGCGATCACCAACACCGCGTGCGCCGCCGACCCGGCGGCCTCCGAGGCGTGCGACACGATCCGCCACCCGACCGATGCCTCTCCCTCTCTGGTGATGACCAAGACGCTCCTCTCCGGAACGGGCGAGCCCGGGACCTTCCTCGTCTACCGGCTGACCGTCGCGAACGCCGGCAACCAGGCCGCCGCCGCGGTCTCGCTCACCGAGACCGTCCCCGACCACACCACCTACGACACGGCCAGCTCCTCGCCGGGCTGGACGTGTGTCCCGACTTCCGGCGCTGGCTCCTCCTGCTCGCTCGCCATCGGCACGCTCGCCGGTGGAGGAGCGACCGCGTCGCGCGACTTCGCCGTCCGGATCGCCAAGCCCCTCCCGGCCGGAGTGACCTCGATCGCCAACACCGCGTGCGCCGCGGCCTCGTCGGTCTCTCCCAACTGCGACGAGGAGATCACCCCGACGACCGGAGCGCCCGTCCTCGCCATCTCGAAACGACTCCTCACCGCCGATCCCGGTCCCGGCGATCTCTTGATCTACGAGATCGTCGTCTCCAACCGCGGCGATCAAGACGCCGCGGCCGTCGCGGTGAGCGATCAGCTCCCGTCGGCCACGACCTTCGATCCGAGCGCGAGCTCGCCCGGATGGGCCTGCTCGCCGTCGAACGACGCGCCCTCCACCTGCACTCTCACGCTTCCCTCGCTCACGGCCAGCGCCTCCGTGACCCTTCAACTCGCCGTGCGTCTCGCGGCCCCTCTCCCGGCCGGCCTGGAGTCCCTCACGAACACCGCCTGTGCCGAGCTGGGGACGCAGCGCTCCTGCAGCTCGACGTCCTCACCGCTCGGCGGCTCGCCCCTTCTCGAAATCACCAAGACCTACACGGGCGGCCCGCTCGGCGCCGGCGCCCTCCTCACCTTCCAGCTCGCCGTCACCAACGCCGGCGACCAGGACGCAGCCGGACTCACCGTCTCCGAGACGGTGCCCCAGTACGCCACGTTTCTCTCCGTCTCGAGCACTCCCGGGTGGCTCTGCTCCGGGACCTCCTCCGGTTCGACCTGTACCTTCTCGATCCCGGCTCTCGCCGTCGGGGAGATCCGCGACCTCGTCTTCGCCGTGCGCGCCGACTCGCCGCTCCCCGCGGGCGTCGCCCAGATCGCGAACGCCGCTTGCCTGGTGAGCCCGGAGGGCTCCACCTGCGACGACGTCTCGACGCCTCTTCCGGTCGCGGTCGAGCTCTATCTCACCGATGCCCTCGACGCCGATGCGGACTCCAATGGCGCCGCGAGCGCGGGCGATACGCTGCGCTACTCCCTCTCCCTGACCAACCCCTCCGCCGAGGCGGCGGCCGACTTGACCGTCTCGCTCGCGCTCGACGCCCACGTGACCCTCGTCCCCGGCTCCGTCACCACCGATCTCGGAACGGTCACTCTCGGGAACGCACCCGGCGATGCGACCGTCGTCCTTGCCATCCCCCGGCTCGAAGCGGGTGCCACCGGCAACGCTTCGTTCCGGGTGGTGATCGACTCCATTCCACCGGGCCTCGATCACCTGGTCTCTCAGGCTCGGGTCGCCGGCTCGAACTTCGCCGACGAGCCCTCCGACGACCCGGACAGTCCCGAGGAAGACGATCCGACTCTCACCCCGCTCGGGATCACCGTCACCCCCGCAGTCCAGGAGGTCCCGACGCTCGACTCGATCGGTCTCGGGCTTCTCTTCGCGGCACTGGCCCTCTTCGGGCTCCGCTTCCTCCGCGTGGCCTGACGCTCACGTCTCCTTGCTCCCCCCCGGCCCCGTGCCGGGGGCCTTTCTCCCGGAGGTCCTGCCATGCAGCCACTCGCCGCGCTCTTCACCTTCGCCCTTTCCGCCTTTCCTCACACCTGCTCCTGGGTGTTCACCGGAGGGACTCCGCCGACCTCGACGAGCTGTCAGCCCCCGCCCGTCGTCTTCACCAGGACCGGCCCGGCGCGCGTCACCCTCACCGTCTGTGCCGGTCCCCTCTGCGACTCGGTGTCTGAGACGATCGACGTCCTCGAACCCAAGCCGCGGATTGTGCGTGTCGTCCCGAGCCCGGCCGAGATCTACGCCGACCAGCCGTTGACCCTGACCGCCGAGGCCACGGGCAAGCCCTCTCTCGCCTTCTCCTGGAAGCTCCCAGATGGCTCGCTGATCGCCGGCAATCCCGTGGTGATCCCGCCGGGCCGGCTCTCGCCCTCCCGGGCGACGATCCGGCTCACTCTGACCAACGAGGCGGGGAGTGCGGTCAGGACCTTCACACCGAAGATCCTTTCTCCGTCCCCGCGCATCCGCTCGCTGGCCCTCTCCCCCAATCCCACTTATCCGCGGTCGCAGCTCACCGCCACAGCCGAGGCGACCGGCCGCCCCCCGCTCACGTTTCGCTGGACGTTTCCCGATGGGAGCACGGTGGAAGGCGCTTCCGTGACGTGGGCTGTGCCGAATCTCCCCGCGAAGAGCTATCCCGTCGTCTTGACCGTCTCCAACGCCTCCGGCTCGGTCTCCGCCCGCCGCTTGCTCCGCGTGCTCCCGGATGCTGTGATCCGCGCCTTTGACCCGGTGTGCCCTGGGGCTTGCCTCTTCCCGCTCGGCCAGGCCGTCCGGTTTGTGATCTCCACTACGGCGAGCACGCCCCGCTTCGAGATCGACTGGAATGGCGACGGCGTCTATGACGAGACCGTCACGACCCTCGAACCGCTCCACATCTACGAGACGCCGGGCTTCTTCCGACCGAGGATTCGCGTCCGCCTGCCCGATGGCCGCTACGAAACCCGGACCTCCTCCCGCAGCCTCACCATTCATCGTTGAGTCCGACCGGGCGTCTCCCTCCGGCCCCCGGGGGCCTCCGGGTCGCTACGTTCGCTTCATCTCCTCGGGGCTGGCGCCCCTGTGGGGATTCCGCTCCCATCGCTGACGCGCCCCCTCCCTCCCCTGACCATTCTCCCCGGTCGTCCTCGCGCCTTTCCAAAGCCGCCAGGCTGGGCGACTCGGCGGCCCCGCCAAGGGCCAAGCCTCCGGTCCTTCGCTGCGCTGCGGAGCCCTTGGCTGCGCCGCCTGGACGCCGCCCTGGTCGCGGCCCATGAGGCGCGAGGAGAACGACCGGGGGAGCCTCCCTCGATTCCTCGTGAGCCCCTTCGAAACCAACGGAGGATCACACCATGCCCTACCATGTCTCGACTCTCTTCAATGGCCAGATCATCATCGCAAAATCCTTCTTGACCTACAGGAAGGCCGCTCGGGAGGCGATGCGCAACGCCCGGGAGCTCGCCGACACCAATGCGAGGCTTCAGGAGGAGTACGCGATCCGACTCCGGACGGCGGCGTTCGACCTCGACCTGAATGACGGCGAGGTGCCGGCCTTCGCTCCACTTCGCATCGCCCACACCTTTCGCGTCGATCGATGTGAGATTCCGCACCTCTGCAACACCTGCCACGAAGCGGGTTTCCAGCGCGCAGAGGGCTGGCCGCGAAGGGGGAAGGCTTGGGATCTGGTCGACTGCGAAAGCTACATCGAGATTCGGCGGCGTCCGGAAGCCCTTGTTTTCGAGGATGATGAGGACGCCACCGCCTTTGTCCTGACCGCGCTCCAGAGCCCCGGCACTCCGGCTGAGATCCGCGCCGCCTGTCAGCTCGCCGTGGAGGAGATCCTCTTCTGCAACGAGCACGGCATCGGTGCATGGCGCGAGATCTATAGCCTACAGAAGAGTGCCGTCACCTCCTGTTGCGAATGCCTCGACTCCGGGTTCCTCGTGATGAACCGCGAGGAATGGGAGATCGAGGGCCTTCTCGGAGAGATCCAGGCCTGTGACTGCGGGATCTTCCCCTCCGACGAGGTGGCCTACGTGGCTGCCCGTTCTGCCGGTTACACCGTGACCGAGGAGGGCTTCGTCCTGACGGAGCCCAGCAGAGACCGTGCTCGGCGCCGGGTGAGCCGGTGAGGAAGATCCTCGCACCACCGGCGGCGCTCCCTGACCTGTCGCCCGCGCCTCTCGATTGGCCCCATTCTGGGCGGCGCGGTGGCTCCGCAAGGGCCGAGCCTCCGGTCCTCGCTCCGCTCGGAGCCCTGGCAGAGCCACCTCTCCCGCCGCCCGGTGCAGGGGCCATGAGGCGCGAGCAACCAAGGTCAGGAAAGCACTCCACCTCTCGCGAGCCTCGATCCATTCACCGGTTCCACGGAGGCAGACGCTCATGTCCACCATTCCACACCAGAACTTCACCCGGCTCCTCTCTCTCCTCCCTGACCTCGCCACCTTCGAGGCTGGCCACTACCTTCGGTTCGAAGCGGGTCCGGCTTTCATGCCCCTCTCCATCGACGTCCTCTTCCGCGAAGGGCAAAGCATCCGCCTCGCCATGGCCCACAACTTCAAGATGAATGGGGACCTGGTGCCCGATCCCGACATGGAGCTTCTGGTCGATTGCAGCGCCGGGACGGTGGAGGCGCTCACCTTCCAGGACCAGAGGGCCTACCGCGAGGTCTACCCCAGACCCGGCGTCGTCGACCAGAAACTTCGCGACGATCTCAACGCCTTCATCTCTCTGTGGCTCGGGAACATCAAGGCTCAGGGGTACCAGCTTGTCCGAAATGAGACACCCGACGAAGATAACTGAGGGCCAGAAAATTCTCTCAGGGTGGCTGAATCGCCACCAGGTCTCAGCCTCCTTTTCTCCCTCCTCGCCCCGCCCCCCCAATCCAACTCTTCCTCTCTTCTCTCCCTCCCGCCTTCCTCCGCGCCTCCTCGTGCCCGGAAAGATGGGGCGGCTCGGCGGGGTCCGCAAGGGCCAAGCCTTCGGTCTCCGCTGCGCTCCGAGCCCTGGCAGACCCCGCCCCGGCCGCCGCCCCGGGGGACGCGGGCACAGGAGGCGCGGAAGAAGGCGGGATGAACCCGGCTTCGATCTCCGCTCCCGGAGCACGCTCATGGACAAGAAAGAGAAAGCCCAGGCCGCCGCCCAAGAGATCCTGACCGCCTTCGAGGAGGGCTCGATTCCCAAGGCGCTCGCCAGAATGTTCGTCCACCGCAACCACGACGTGCCTTGCCGGAGCTGGTCCTTCTCCAATCGACTGCTCGCCGCTCTCCGGGGCCACTTCGACGCGCGCGGCTACCGCCAGTGGCAGGAGGTCGGGCGCTTCGTGAAGGCTGGAGAGCGGTCCTTCAGCATTCTGGTCCCCTGCATGTACAAGGCGAAAGAAGACGACCCGGCGCGGGAGATCCAAGCCGGTGACCTGGTCGTCAAGGGATTCGCTACCGCGGCGGTCTTCGGCTATCGGCAGACGGACGGCGAGCCCTTGCCCGGCGAAGCGGAGGAGGAGGTTTTCGTCGACTCGTTGCCCGTCGTGGAGGTCGCGCGTTCCTGGGGCATCGAAATCGTCACCTACAGCGGCAGAGTGGGGAGCGCTCAAGGATTCTTCACTCCCGGCCAGATCGGGCTCGGCGTTCGCAACCTCGGAACCTTCGCCCACGAGCTGATCCACGCCGCGGACCACCGACTCTCCACCATCACCCACGGCCGCGGGCAGCAGCTCGACAACGAGATCGTGGCCGAATTCGGGGGTGCCGTGCTCCTCGAATGCCTGGGATTCACGAGCGAGAGCGACCGTGGAGGAGCCTTCGCGTACATCGAGGGCTATTGCAGGAAACACAGCCGCCCCCTGATCGCCGCCGTCACCGAGCTGGTCGACCGCACCTGCAACTGTGTGGCTCTGATCCTTGAAACCGCCGACCAGCTTCAACCCGCCGAGCCCGCCGAGGAGCGCGAGGTCGCGTGACCCGGCAACGACCCGGACACCAATGAGCCTGACGAGGAGCTACAGATGAACCGCACCGACCAGACGTCGCCCAGCCAGATCGCTCCGCTTCCGGAACCCCTCTCTCCGGATCTCCCGACCATCGAACAGCTCGTCTCCCTCTGCTTGCCGGACTACCTGCGGATCGTGGAACCTGACTCGGCAAGGCACATGGACCTCTCCTCCTGCGAGATCCTCCCCGCGCCTCCCGAGCCCGCAGACCGCCTCGTCCGCGCCCAGGTCTCCTCTCGCCGCGGTTTGACCATCCACGTCCGCGTCCTGATCGAGCCGGACCCCCTGCCGGCGGAGGACGTTCCCGCGAGGCTCCTCAGCGTCCTGCAGGAAGCCGCCCTTCCCTACGGAGCACCGATCCTCCTCTCGATCTTCAGCCTCAACGGAGACAGCCCCGGGGTTGGCCTCGAATCTGCGACCCTCTCCTCCCTTCTAAACATCGAATTCATCAGGGCCTACTACACCGCGTGGTGCCTCTCCTCATCCTCCGCCGACTCTCACCTGCAACGCCCCGAACCCCTCGCCTGGGCGCTCGCTCCCTACATGCACTCGCCGACGCGCACCCAGCCGGAGCTCTTCGCAGCCGCGCGCGACCGAGCCCTGGCAGCCGAGCTTCCCGACGACCTCCGCGGCGCTCTCCTCTCCTTTCTTCCTCCCGACGTGCGTTGACCGGCCACAATCTTGCGGGCCGGCCCGGGCTGCCGGGCCGGTCGAAGCCCCGGCGCTTCCGGGGCCGGTGATGCTCGCGCTCGCCTCCTGACGGTTCCCGCCGTCAACCTCTTCGGGTCGGCTGTTTCTCGATCGACGCGCTCCTCTGACCGTCCTGGGTTCAAGGGGCGCCACCGCCAGGCCGCCGCCGGCCGGCCCGGGGGGCAGCCTCCCGACCCTGTCTCTCAAGATCTCGACGCGCTCCTTCCGGCTGGGTTCCTCGGTGGGCAGCTCGGGAACCCCCTCCCCGTTGCTTCGAGGCAGGCCGGGGTGGGCGGCTTCGTCGACGTGCTGGTTCGACGCTTGCTCCGTGCACGTCGCCGGAACGGACGGGCGTTCGCGCGGAGGACCCCGCCAGGCAAACAGCGCCAGTCACGGCCTCCGCCTTCAGCGACCGCCCTCGACGTCCACCTCGCGCGCTTCTGCCTCCTGCAGTTCGTTGGCCCAGGTCCTCAGGGCCGGGTGAAGGACCTGGGAACCAACGAACTTTCAAGGAGGCAGACAATGACCAGCACCGCCAAGACGAAGACCACCCCCCCCTCGGCCACCTTCTACGGCAACGTCGGGAACGATCCCGAGACACTCTCCTTCGAGGCCCGCTCGGAACTCGTCACGGTCTACGATCCCATCATCGATGACATGGTCGAAAAGCTCATCGACGCCCCGGCCAGCTCCGCCCTGCGCTTCAGTGTCGCCGTCAACTACAAGGACGGAGAGGAGGACCGCACCCGCTGGATCAACATCTTCGACCCCGAGAAGCTCGCCGCCAAGAACCTGGTCCGCAAGGGCGACCGCGTCAAGATCACCGGCTACTTCCGCACCCGCCAGGGCATCGACACGAAGACCGGCGAGCCCAGGGAGTACCGCAACCTCGTCCTCCAAGCCCTCCACGTCGAGAAGCGCAAGGTTCGCGAGCTCCCCGCCGAAGCCCCGGCCGCCGAGGCCACTCCGGAGCCGACGACCACGCCCCGCCGGACGCGCAAGGCGAGCTGACCAGCCGGGAGTGGCGGGGCCTCCTCCCCAGGGGGCTCCGCTTCTCCGATCCCTTCGAACCGAACGAACCGTAAGGAGGCTCCAGATGACCGATGCAAAGCGTGAGAAGCGCGACGAGCTACGCCGGAAACTTCGTGCCTATGTCGAGGAGAAGCGGAAGCGGCACGTCCAACCCGATCCGCCTCCCCGCTACGACGAGGTCTACTTTGAGGGCACCGCCTGGCTCGATCGGATGGCCCGCGGCGAAGTGGAGGATTGAAGACCGCTCGACAAGATCCCGGGGGGACGGTCATTGCCGAAGCCGCCTCCCCATGCGAGAATCCCCGCTCATGGCGACAGACAAGCTCAGGGACGATGGGGAAGGCCCCACCGATGGGAGATCAGGATGAGTCACAATCTTGTGCTCGGCGTCGCGCTGGCGGTGAGCCTCACTGCGACCATGGCAGCTCATGGGCAGCCAACGGACACGAGCGCGTCTCAGGGAGCCGTCCCGGCCAGTGAGCAATGCCTATCCAATTTCAGCAAGGAGGGCGGTTTTCTCAAGGGCACGACCTACCGCAGCCATGCGGATTATTACGGCACGAACCGGGAGGCCGTGTTCGAGAAGGCCGCTCAGAGCTTGGCGGCCGGCGGCTGGCAGATCACCAATACCAACGGGGATATCGGTCTCATCACTGCGACGGAGCAGGCCGTCGGCGGCGGCAGGGAAAGCCCGCTGAGCGCCGTCATCAAACAGCAGGACGCCAGCACCGTGCGTGTGGAGATCACCTTTTCAGTAGGCCCCGGGATGAAGGCGGCGGACAACTCCGTTCGCAACGGCTTCTGCAAGGTTCTGGGTGGAATTGATTTATCCCCGGAGTCAAGCGCGCAACCTGGGGCAACGGAGGCAACGGAACCAGTGGAGTCTCCAACCGCCGCCCCGGCCGGCGAGCAGTGTCAATCCAACTTCACCAAGGAGGGCAACTTCATCAAAGGCACGATCTATCGCAGCTTCGCCGATTTCTCCGGAATGGATCGCGGCAGCGTGTTCGAGAAGACGGCCCAGGGACTTGCGGCGAATGGCTGGCAGTTGACCACGATCAACAAAGACATCGGCCTGATCACCGCGATCGAGCAGGCCGTGGGCGGCGGCAGGAACAGCCCGCTGAGCGCCGCGGTCAAGCAACAGGGCGCCTCCACAGTGCGGGTCGAGATGAGCTTCTCTGTGGCTCCCGGGATGAAGGCGCCGGACAATTCCGTCCGCGACTCCTTTTGCAAGGTCCTGACCGAAATCGCCCCCTGACGGGCTCCCGGCGCCTTTTTCCCCCCTCAGAAAACCCTCTCCTCCGCCTGCAGTGCCCCGGCCGGGGCCACCCGGGAGGCCCGGAGCGCCGGAAGCCAGCAGGCGGCCAGAGAGGCGGTCAGGATCACGGCGCCTGCCCCGAGGAAGGCCCCGGCGTCGTGCGGGACGACTCCTTCGAGAACGCTCGCCAGAAGGCGACCGAGGGCCAGCGCGAGGAAGCCCCCGATGGCCAAGCCGAGCCCTGCCAGGAGCAACCCTTCGCCTACTACCAGCCGCCGCAGAGACGCCGGGGTCGCCCCGAGCGCCAACCGTACACCGATCTCACCCCGCCTCCGGCTCACCTCGTAGGCAAGAAGGCCGTAGACACCAACCGCCGCGAGCAGGAGAGCCAGCCCGCCAAAAATACTCAGGAGGAGCCGCACGATCCGGTGGCGGCCCGTCGCCTTCGCCAGAACGTCGCCAAGTGGCCTGATCCGGGCTACCGGCACACCTGCATCCAGGCGCTTGACCTCGTCCCGCAGAATCGCGGCCAGCAGCTCCGGCGCGGCTCCGCGCACCGCCAGGTTCATGTTTCGATAGGGGAACTGCGTCTGGACGAAATACAGGGCCGGCTCGGCTTCCGACCCCAGGCCGACATTCTTGACGTCTCCCACGACTCCGATGACCTCATAGTCTCTCCCCTCCTGGAAGGCGCTTCCCAAAGGGCCGAAGCTGCGGGTCCCGGAAGTGATTCGCTTTCCCACCGCCTCCCCCTGCGGCCAAGAGCGCCGGGCCAGCTCCCGGCTGACCACCACGACCGCCGGAGATGTGCTCAGGTCTCTCCGGTCAAAGGTCCTTCCGGCCAGGACCGGTACGCCCAGCGTCTCGAAATACCCGGCGCTCACCGTGACGTATTGAGCCCGCAGCTCCTCGCCGGAAGCTTCCGGCGACCGATCCGGCAAGCTGTACCCGAGCCGCCAGCCCGGTTCCAGTGGAAGGAAGCCGGTGGCTCCCGCCGCGGTCACCGCGGGATGCTCTTCCAGCCGCTCCAACAGTCCGCTGTAGAGCTGGCTGACGCGATGCCAGTCTCCGTAGACCGCGAGGGGGAGAACCATGTGAGCGGTCAGAACCCCCTCCGGCTCGAAGCCGGGATCGTCTTCGAGCATCCGGTGGACGCTGCGAAGGGACAATCCGGCCCCGACGACCAGCATCATGGCCAGGGCCACCTCACCAACGACCATCGCCGCGCGGAGCCGGCGCAGTGCCGGCCCGGCGCCGATCCCTTTCCCTCCTCGCGCCGGAAGGAGACCCTCCCATCCGGCGCCGGCCAGCCCCAAGGCCGGAAGGGTCCCGCAGAGGAGCACAGTCAGCAGACCGAAGCCAAGGCCGTACCCGACCATCCGGGCATCAAAGCCGACTTCCGCCAGCCGCGGGAGGTCGTAGGGAGGAACAGCCACCAAGAGGCGCACGCCGGCCCAGGCGATACCGAGCCCCGCGGCCGTACCAACCAGGCCCAGAAGCAGGCTCTCGGTCAGCAGCTGCCGGACCAACCGGCTTCGCGATGCTCCGAGAGCGGCACGCAAGGCCATTTCCTTCTCGCGGGCGACCCCACGAGCGAGCAGGAGGCCGGCGACGTTGACGCACCCGAGCAAGTGGAGAAGACTGACCGCCACCAGGAGAACCTTCAGTACCGGCCCGGACTCGCCGGTTATTTCCACCTGCAGAGGGACCAGCCGAGCGCTCCAATCCTTGTTGGAGCCGGGGTGCTCCTCACCGAGCCGTTCGCTCAGTGCCGCGAGCTTGCCCCGCGCCTGGTCCAGCGACACCCCGGGTCTGAGCCGTCCGATCGCTTCCATGAAGTGGGCGTAACGGGTCCGATCCGTGAACGGCCAGCGGAGCCGTTGCCAGACATCGGTATCCCTTGGGAAGTGAAAACCCGCCGGCATCACTCCCGCCACCGTGTACAGCTCCCCGTTGAGCTGGACCGCCTTGCCGACGATCTTCGGATCGCTCCCGTAGCGCTCTCTCCAGAATCGGTCACTGATCACCGCCGCCAGGTTCCCGTCATACAGCGCGCCTTGCGTTTCGAATCCTGCTCCGAGGCGCGGCCTGACGCCGAGCACCGAGAACAGGTTCGCCGTCGCCTCGACGGCCGCCACGCGAACCGGCTCGCCCGCCGAGTCTGCGAGATTGACGTCTGGCTGCCACCAAGCCGCGGCATCCTCGAAAGCCCCGGGGAGTGCGCGGTAGTCGGCGAAATTGAGCGGCGCGACCCGCTCCTTCTCGACACCCTCCGGAAGGTTCGCCTCCCAGATCGCCACCAGACGATCCGGCTCTCTGTAGGGCAACGGAGCCACCACCACGGACTCGACAACGTTCCAGACGCCCAGGGTCACCCCGATCCCCAGCGCGAGAGCGGCGATAATGAGCAAGGAGAACCCCGGGCTGCGGACCAGAAGCCGGCCGGCCAAGCGGAGATCCTGTAGCACGCTGCCCATGGAGATCATGCCTCTCGCCAGGTCAGAAGGTGCCGGCGCGCACCTGCTTCGGCGTTTTCCCGCCGGCACCTTCGCCCTGGCTTACGACTTTGGAAACGGCTCCGTCTCGCGGACCTCGACGGACCCCCCGGAGAGGAGGATCGGGCACCCTTTCGCCATCTCGTTGGCTTCGGCCTGGTCGGTGGCCTCGACGAGATAGAACCCGATCACCCCCTCCCGGGCTCCGTCGTACGGACCCTCGACACCGATCGCGCCCTCGCGGGACCGAACGGTCGTGCCCTCTGCGGAGCCCTTCAAGCGCTCGACCGCCCGCAGTGCTCCCGCTTGGTGGAGACCCCGGGTCCATTCCATGAATCGGGTCATCATCTCCGCCTCCGGCAAGCTCAGCGGCGCAGACTGGTCACGGCGAAGAATCAACAGATACAGCGCCATCGGATCTCCCCCTTTTCCTGGGTACCTGCCTCAGCTTCTTTCTTTGATCGTTCTCACTTCGCCTTCCGTCAGGTAGTGGTCCGCGCCGTAGCGCAGGCTGGTCAGGTAGGCAACCGGTTCGCCCTTCGGGTCCTGCAGGTTGTACAGCGGCAGCCTGAACAGCAGCGCATGCCCACTCGGATCGTCGACCGGAGGTACCCGTGTGATGTGCTCGTTCATCAGGAGAATGGGCTCCTTGTTGAACACACTCAACCCGAGCTTGCGCAGCTCGAAAACCGCAGCGGTGGCAATCCTGCAGGCCTTGGGCTCTTCCGCGACCGAGTTGCCGTCTTCCCGGGGCTTCGTCGCGAAAATCTGCCCTGAAGAAAGGATGTCTGGATTGAGACGTACCGCGATCTCGCCGAGCGCTTCATTTCGCCCAAAGAGCCGCAGATCGACAATGTTCACCCGCACTTCAGCCGCGGCCCAATCGAAAGTGCTCGGGTGCGCCCGCGCGACTCGGAAATAACCCGAAAAATCGACCGAGAACTCTCCCATCCCTGGAATCGTGAAGACATCGGTTGAATGCAACCCGAGGTGATCGATGCCGCCGGCCGGGATCGTGAACTGCTTGACCTCCTGCGGGGCGAAGTTTTCTTTGAGCCCGGTCAGGTCTACCCGCGGCCCCCATTCCAGCCCACAGACCTCCGCTCCTGCGGGGCTCGCCCCTCCGACGAGCCCGGTGGCCGCCAAGCCACCGGCCAGGGCACCCGCACCGCCGAGAAACCCGCGGCGGCTGACGGTCGGCAGCTCGCTGTCGCTGGCCTTGCCATGCTCTCTCATATGGGTTTCCTTATCGCGAGGCTGCAGGGGGTTGCATCCCCCTGTTCCTTTGCGCCTTGTTGACGGCCACTGACCAAGCAATGCAGAGAGGCTCACCGGCCTGCGGTTGCCGCCTCGTGAAGGCCACAACCCAGGGACCCCTACAGAAGGTCACTGGCAACCGGGCAGCTGGACTAGGAGATTACCCTACGCCGATTGAAGGATCTCGTCAATAGTTGCCTTGCTTCACTTCTTCCCGGAGCGCTCCCTGTAGCGTGGCCTGGAGCGCGTGCGCGCTCGTCCGAGTGGCGCGTCGGGCGGCCCGCTTCTCGAGTGCTCGCGCCGATGCCGCACTCAAGGCTGGCACCTGCGGCCGGGTCGGCCGGGTTGACCAGTGTGTCGTGCAGGTAGAGAGCGCGGACCTGATCGGGGTGGAGGTCCTCTCGCAGTCGCCGCAGTGCGGTGGACTTGCCGGCGCCCGCGCGCTGGTCGAAGTGGCGGCCGGTGTGATCGCCGATTCCTTTGCCCCCGCTCCATGAGACCTCTCGCCTCGCCACAAGGCACCCGCCTGGTGGCGCTCGAACCCTGACCGTTCCCTCTCTACTGCGCTGGCCGAGGGCTCAGCGCCAGCGTCCCGCCTGGTGAGAGGGTGCCTGCCACGCAGAGGCCTGCCTCGGGTGCCGGGCTGGCAAAGACGTTGGCCCCGCGGCGCTCCTGGAGGCACGCTGCGTAGACACCGGGCGAGAGTTGGGGAAGCTCCAGAGTGCCGGGCTCGCCCCAACGCCCCAAGCCTTGGTCGGCGGCCCATTGCCGCAGGACCCCCACGGGCACGAGGAGCCCATCGGCGAAGAGGTTGAGGCGATAGCCCCCCCTCCGCAGGCTCCCCACCTCGGGGAGCGTGAGCACGAGAGAGCCGGCCTCCGCGGCATTGAGCGACACCGCCAGTGCCCCGACGTCGAGCGGCCCCATCGCTTTGAAGGCGTGGCCCGGGGCGCTGATGAGCAGGGTGACCTGCCGGTGGCCGGCCGGAATGTCGGCGGCAAAGGAGCCGTCGGCGCCGGTTGTCGCGGTGGCGGCTCCGCCGGTGGAAGGGAATGGGCTGACCAGGATACGCGCGCCCGCGACCGGCCCTACCGGCGAGGTCAAGACGCCGGTGTGATGCTGCAGTTTGCGAAGCTGCAATTCGACAGGCCCTGCCGGCATCCCATCAGCCACCGAGGTATAGACCCACTCACTGGAACCCTGCGGCGAGCCGGCACCGACTCGGACCCTGCCTTCCGGAAACCCCCGGACCTCGAACTCGCCAGCCGGCCCTGTTGGAACGTTCTGGTCGACCTCCTCACTCTCCACGGTCACAAAGGCGCGTTCGACCGGCTTGCCGGATTCGTCAACCACCCGGCCGAAGAGCTTCGTCTCGGGTATGTCGATCGAGAGGCGCGCCAAACCCGCAGGGTTGGGATTCACCTCGACCTCGGCGAGCGTGCGCACGACAGGTTCCGTGAGCTCCGTTTCGACGATCCAGAAACCGCCTCGCGGCAATACGCCGGCAAAGTGGCCGTCCTGGTCCGCCTCCAGCTTGACCGAAAGAGCCGCTTGCCGGCCGCCGAACCAGAGGGTCCCGCGGACCCCGTTGCTGCCCAGGCGCAACGTGCCCGTCAGGTCGACCAGGTCGAGGGTGATGGTCTGTGGCTCCGCTGTCGCCGGGTCGAAGAGGTGGCGGTCGTCGAAGTACATCCCGTTGCCCAAGGAGTCCGACAACTTCACCTCGAAGCGCCCGGCGGGCTGCCCCGGCACCTCCAGCCGACCCTCCGGCCCTACGCTGCCCTGAAAAACGGTTGCCGCACCGAGCCCGCCGGCGGATCGTGCACGGCTGATGCGCGCCTGCCACGGCCGCCCCAACCAGTCGAGGGGAGGCGTGATCTCGAAGACCAGATCAACCGGCTTGGTGAGCACGAGCGGGTCCCGAAAAAACGTTTCCGTTCCCGCGGCCACCTGCACGCCCGGTACTCTGGCCGCCGTGAACCCGGGCTGAAGGATCTCCACCACGTACATGCCGGGCGGCAGCCCGGTGAGCTGAAAGAATCCATCCTTCCGCACCGGCCTCTCCAACGCCTTGCGTGCAAGCCCGGCCGCGGCCTGCGGGCTCGCGCCGCCCGCAACGGCCGGTTCGGCCCGGGCGATGCAGCCTTCACCGAGTTGGCCGCCTTCCACCGTCACCCACCCGGCGATGGACGCTCCGGGTTTCAGCTCGAGGGTGCCGAGAGCGCCGGTCTCCCCAGCCTTGACCGCGATGCCCCAGAAGTAAACCGGGACGAACGGCTCCACCACCGCCACCAGATCGTAGGTTGCCGCCGGAAGGGAGCACACCCACGTACCGTCCGGGATGACCGGGCAGTCCTGGGAACCCGGTGGAACCGGAGGACGCTGGAGGAACGCAGGCGGGGCCAACGTGGTGAGCCGGACGCTGCGGGGAAGCTTCGCCGGCTCAAGGCCTTTGATCTGGCCGGTCAGCCTGCCGAGAGGCCAGAGGCCCAGCCGGACCTGCTCCGGCCGCTCCGCGGTGCCGATGGTCACCATCGTACGGCGGACCCAGAAGCCTGGGACATCGCCGGAGATCTCCCAGACCGACCCAGGCGGCAGGGCGAGCGAGCGGGGCTCCCGCGGCGCAGCAGGAAAGCGCAATGCGGTTTCCTCCGCTGCGTCCAGCCGTCGAAGAGTCAGCTCGCCGGCAGAGGGCCACCGGGTCGGCGTCACCAGATAAGGTGCGATGACGAGCGCGCCGGTGCTCGGCGGGGTTGGGGGCTCACTGCCTTGAGTCGCCAGAGGAGTGAGGACCAGGGCAGCCAGAGCCGCCCAACACACCACCATGGGCAAACGCCGACCTCCCTCCACCTGCGATCCCCTCATACGCTCGGCCTGCCACCGCCGCCCGAGCAGGTGAAACACTCGGCAGAGCAGAAGCCCGCCGTGTTGCAACTGCTCCCACCACCACCACCGCTCCCAGAGCCACCCGAACCACCACCACCAGCGTTGATATCGGAGCAGAAGTTACCGGACTCGTGGCAATCGTACTTAGCTGAAAAGTAGTCATAGACCGTCTGGCAGAACTCAGCGCCGGTCTCTCCTTCCATCACCGGGTCGCAATACCAGGAGTTACCCGGAAAGCTGAAGATCTCACAGGTGGCGCAGGCTGCCACCTCGGTCGAGCTGCCAAGAAGCAGCCCGCAAGCTACTGCGATGCCCCCGATCAGTCGCTTGAACATCATGAACCTCTCTCCTTTGCTTCCGGCCCTGGCCACGCAGGGTGACGCCCCCCTGGGGCAAGCCGGTAACATTGAATGCGAATCTGCCCCACAAGCGGAGTCTCCTCGACCTTCCAGTGACCTGTCAATGCCGGAAATCCGTAACAGCGGGGACTGCCCGAGCGACTCCCTGCAAATACAATCCCTTACGCCGATTGATTTCGTGACCACCGGAGAATTCTGGCACCTGCAAGGGGGTGGCCTGAGTTTGCGGCGCCCCGGCTCCCTGTTCGGGGGCGGCGCCCGGGCGGGCAGCTTGGCCTTACACGCGGCGCATAGCTATCCCCCGAACCGCAACGCCGCCACGTGCTGCGCGCCGTGGTTGTTGGCCTGGAGCGGGTGCGCGCTCGTCCGCGCGTTGTTCCGGGCGGCCTGCATCGCGTTCCCGCCCGCTTGCACCACGAAGCCGTTCACCTGGATCTCGGGGTTGGCGACCTGCCTCTCCAGGTGGGCGGCTTGGCTCACGAAGCCGGTGGCCTGCTTCGCCGGGTGGGCAGGGCAACCTCGCGAAGCAGCTCGCCAACCTCACCTGTTCCTCCGGCCGCTTCGCGAAACAGGCCGCCCGCTACGCGAGCCGGACCATCCGCTACGTGTTCCACACCATCCGCTACGGGAATTCCACCGCCTACCTCGCGAGGCGAGCCGGCCACACCACGAAGCGGGTCGCCAACCCCGCGAGGCGAGCCGGCCGGCTCTTGCCGCGGGCCGCCTGCCTCGGGAGTTACCTCGCCCGTTTCGCGAGTTGAGTCACCCACCTCGGGAGTCAGGGCGCTCAGCTCGCGAGCCACCTCGGCCGCGCCTCGAGGCGGGCCGCCAAGTCGGGCAAATCTGCCACCGGCCTCGAGGCGCACCGTACGGCGCGTGCCGCGCCGATCACCGAACGCCCCCCCTCACCCATCAAATCGAAGCCCCCGAACCGCCCGCGCTCGCCCGAGGTAATCCTGCAGGCGCCGCACCAGGGACTCGCTCACTGCGCCTTTCTCCGCCGCATCCTTGAAGAGCAGCAGAGCGCCGATGGCCTCCCGGTGCACGCCCTGGGCTTCGAAGACCTTCAGCATCTCCACCGCCAGCGCCGCCACCTCCGGGAACCGCCCCTCGTCCCGGTAGACCAGCGCCAGGTCCAGGCTCACCAGGGCATGATCGAAGGGCATCTCCGCGAAGCCGGCGCGAACCTCCTCGAACACGGCCACCGCGGCCGCCCTCTCGCCCAGCCCCACATGCAGGTTCCCCTCCAACCAACGGGTCCGCAAGGTGTCGATGGCGTTGCCAAGACGGTTCGTCAGCTTGCGCACTTCTTTAACGATTGGCTCCGCTTCCTCGACCCGTTTCAGCCGCAGAAGATTCGCGGCGAGATTGAACCGAAGGACGGTGAACAGCCGAGGCTCCTGCTTGGGGTCCACTTCCCGGGCTGCCAGCTCGAGGGCAGAGATCGAGCCCGCGTGGTCGCCCTTGTCGCCGAGTGTGCCAGCCTTGTTCAGCAGGATGAAGCCGATCTCGGCCGGCCTGGCCACGGCGAGGGCCTGGTCGTGCAATCTGATGGCTTGGGGGAACCGGCGCTGGGCCCAGCGGAGAGACGCTTCCAGGTCCAGAAGGCACGCTTCGGAGAGGACGCCCGCCGGGTCCACTCCGGCCTTCCAGGAGCGCCAGGCACGGTCGAACGTCGCTTCGGCAAGCTGGAGCTCCCCGGCGGTCTTCTGCGCATTGGCCACGAAGCCGAGGCAACAGCCCCGCAGGCGGGCCAGCCAGGCGGCGGGGCCGGGTACCCGCTCGGCGATGAAGCCGGCCAGCTCGGCGAGCTGCAAGGCATCGGCGGGTGCGTGCGCTGCAGCCCGCTCGCTCGCGGCACAGAGGCGGAGGCAGACCAGCCAGTGCCGAAAGGAGGCCGCACCTTCGATGAGGAGCAGCCGGTCGGCCGCCGAGCTCCGCTGCAAAGTGGCCACCAGGCGATCCGCGGCGCTGCTCTCCGCCGCGGTCGGTGGCCGCGGCTGCCAACCGGGTGTTGATCCGCGCAGAAGAGCAAGCTCGGCCCGCGCCAGGTCCAGCGCCCGGCTCACCGGGCGCCACGCCGCCTCCCGCAGCTCCTCGGCACCACGGCCCCGGCCCGGCTGAGGGGGGGCGACCGCCGTCTCCGAGGCGATGGCCCTGCGGATGAGCTCGAGGCAATGCGCGATGAAGCCCCAGACCCGGAGGGGCACCCGCCCGACTTCAGCGATTCGCTCACGCTGCGCAAACCCTGGCTCAACCTCCCCTCTCTCGTACTTCGAGAGCAGGCTCTGGTCGATCCCTGTCTTCTCGAAGAGAACCTCCTGTGTCCATCTGTTCAGCCACCGAACGAACCGAATCACCTCGCCCCAGAATGCAACCAGCTCTGCCGCCTTCATACCGCCTCCTGCGTGCCCGTGACCCGACGTCCAGGTGACGCTGATGGATTTATTCGACCGACTCCAGGCACCATGAAGGCGCCCGGCGGTAAGTGCCCGGCCAATCCCGGCCGCACCGCAGCCGCCCTGTTCAAGGAGCCCACATGTTTCGACGGCAATCCTCTCGCACTCTCGCTTTGTGCTTCGCCCTCCTCCTCACCGCTCAGGCCGCCATGGCGGCGCCGCGCCCCGCGGATGCAACAGCCGGCTCGGCCCGCGCCTTCGCCGCTCTGCTTTGGCAGACTCTTGCCGGTGCGTGGGGCGAAGTGGGTTGCTTGTTCGACCCCCACGGCGGCTGTGGGACCACGCAAGCACCCGAGCCGCCGGCCAACAGCGACGCCGGCTGCTGGCTCGACCCCCACGGCGGCTGCGGCGCCGACCAGGCCCCCGCACCGCAGGATCAGGCCGACGAAGGCTGTTATATTGACCCCCATGGTGGATGCGGTGCCCGCTAGTGCGCTAGGCGGTGCCCACGGCGGGGTCAAACTTTAGCTCCGGGCTGCCGGTCACCTTCATCAGGTACTCTTTCAGGCGCCGCACCAGCACCTCGGTGACGGCGCCTTTCTCGGAAGCTTCCTTGAAGAGGATCAACGCTGCGAGGGTGTCACGCTCCACTTTCAAGGCCTGGAACGTCGTAAGCATCTCCACTGCCAGCCTCTGGACGGCCTCGTGCCGCCCTGCACCCAGATGAATCAGCGCAAGATCCAGGCTCACCTGGGCCTGCGTGAAGGGGAGGTCTTTCAGGGCAAGGGCGCTGCGCACCTCCCCCAAGGCGGTTGCAGCGGCGGCACCCTGCCCCAGGGCTGCCAGCGCATTCCCCTCCAGCCAGCGGGTTTTGATGAGATCGAGGTCATTTCTCAACCGATCAGCGAGAAACTGCGCTTGAGAAATAAGATGTAGCGCCTCCTTGGCCTTGCCAAGGCGGACTAGATTGGAAGCGCGGTTGAACCAAAGCGCAAACATATAGCGCGGCTCCTTCTCGCCGTCGATCTCGGGTTCCGCTTGGTCGAGGGCGGCCATCGAACCTGCATAGTCGCCCTTCCCGGCGAGCGTGACCGCCTTGTTGAGAAGGATGAACATCGATTCCCCCGGCCACGCGGCGGCGAGCGCCTCCTCGTGCAGCCTGACCGCCTGGTCGAGTGCATTCTGGCCCCGGCGGAAGGAGGCCTCTTTGTCGAGCAGCCGCGCTTGGGAAAGGAGGCCTGCTTCATCCTCCCCGGCTTTCCAGGCGGCCCGCGAGCGGCTGTAGAGTGCGTCGGCGGCGGCGAAGTCCTTGCCTTTCGCCTTGTGGGTATGCGCGGCGTGCCCCAGGCAGTATCCGGAGAGCCGAGAGCGCCAGGCATCCGTGCCCGGCACATGTTGAGAAACCAGGTGGGCCAACTCGGCAAGCCGGAGCGCCCTTTCGGGGTCGCGGGGGTTTTCGGCCTCACTAGCTTCGCAGAGGGCGACGGCCAAGCCCCAGTGCTGGTAGTCGGGCGCGCCTGCAATGAGCACCCCTTGATCGGCGGCCGAGTACCGCCTGAGCTGGGTGGCCAGCTCGCGGCCTTCGGCGCGGGCGCGTTCGGCGTTCTCCTCCCAGACCTCGCGGAGGAGCTGGTCGTAGACGAGCTCGTACTCCTCCCGGCCGGCCATCGCCGCAGCCTTGGCGAGGCTTTGGCGCTGCGCCGGGCTCGGGTCCACCGGGGTGCGCGGCGCGGCGTCGCCGGGGTGCACAACGGTCGCCGCGAACACCGCCCGTTCCACCAATCCGGATTCAATCTTCATCAACTGCGCGATGCCATCGAGCCGTGCGCGGTCCATCTCCGTTTCCCCTCGCTGCAGGGCCGAGATCGTGCTCGGCGCGCACCCGGCGGCTTCGGCGAGCTCCTTCGCCGTCCTGCCCGTGACCTCCAACAGAATCGTCAGAGCCAGATTGTGAACCGGGGGTGTCTCTCTTGGCATCGTTTCTCCCTTCGAGTCTTCTCCCAAAACATAGGGTGCGCGCCAAGCGCAAAACGTGACAAGCGATTCCAACCTGGTTACGTACGGTCGAAAAAAACCAGCGCCGTAACCTTATACAAGAGCAACACGCCCCTCCCGGTGTCTGGCAGAGCTCTCCCCGATAGCCTCCCCCTCGAAGTCACCCAACCCGCTGGCGCGGGGACTCAGCGTTGTGCCGTCAACCCTAGTTTAGGAGAACTCGGAGTCGCGCGTAAACCGATTCCGCATTTACGCCTTGAGGCTATTCGCCATGACCGAGACGCCTGAAGCCGTCGCCCCGCCGGTGATCGACCCCGCCCGGTGGGACGAGCACGAAGGGTTCCGCGAGACGTTCCTGGCGATGATCACCCACGCGGGGCACAACGCCGCGCTCCGTGGCCTCGGCGGGATGATCCACGAGCAAGCCAGCGAATTGCAGCGCATCTTCTACCGGCCGCCGGAGGGCGATGTGGTCCACTGCTTGCGGGCCGTGGTGGCGGATCTCCGGTACTTGACGGGCTACCTCGAAGTCCACGCGGACGCCAGAGCCACCACCGACGAAGAGTATGCCCTCTTGCGGCTCGCCTGGCGCAAAGCGGCTTCCCTGAAGAAGGTCGCCGACGCCTTGGAGGAGGCCTTGAACGGGGGCAACGGCAAGAACGCCAGGAAGAACACAAAGACCAAGAAGAGGGAGGCGCGGTGATGGGCGGGGAAGCCGAATCGCAAGGGCCGTTCCATCTCGCCTGGTATGAACCGCACATCGAAGGCATCGTCTCGGGGGGAGCCTGGGTGCGCTACCTGCTGGTGCCGGTGGCCCTTCCCAAAAAGTTTCGGGCGACACGCACCCTGCAGGTGATCAGCCACACCGGCCGGCCGCTGGTTGTGCTGGAGGACGTCTTCGCCGTCCGGGTGGTGATGCTGCGCCCGCCCGGGACACCGGAAGGGGAGGAATCTCCGGAAGAACAGCGGCTGATCGCCGCGCTCCGCGAGCGGGCCGTGCCGGCTGCGGCGGAGAAAAGCCTTCCTGAGCTGCGGGCGACCACCACCGCGGAGGCCTGGGGCCGCGGGGTGATCTCCCGTTTCACCCGCGACACGCTCGTCCGGGCGGGGGGTGGGTAATGCGCGGCGGCCTGAGTGGCGCACCGGGCCATTCCGGTGAGATCCTGCGGGCCGCCGCGCTCCAGAGCTGGAGCCGGGACCTGCTGAGCGAGGCGGCCGACCTCTTCCACCGCGCCGAGACCGCCTTCCGCGGCGCCGGCCGAGAGGCCGAGGTGCTTGCCACGGTTCGGCTGCGGGTCCTTCTGCATTCCGAGATGCAGGAAGGCGATGCGGCTCTCTGGCACTATCGGGCGTGCGACGGCCCGGGAGCGGATCGGCTCTGGCTCAAAGCCCGGGCCGCGTTGACCGCCGCTTTCTGGTTTGCCGACCGTGGCGGCCCCGGTGACGAGGCGGCGGCCCGCCAGGCGCTCGCTCGGGGCCGCGCGCTCGCCCGGCGGGTGGCCGACGAGGCGGAACGCCTCCATCTCGACGGGCTCGCTGCGAGAGCCACCGCCCGGCGGCTCGGCGGTCTGCGAGGCAACCTCGCTCTGGCCAGCTTGCGGCACCGGTTCCTCGCCTGGCTTCCCTGGATCGATCAGCTCCTGCTCGGCCTGGACATCCAAGCCTGCCGCACACCCGCGGGCCAGACCCTCGACCTCGCCGCGGTGTGGCAGGACGTCCGCCGCACCGCCGGGTACCCACCTGAAGGCCACCACCGCGTGGCGGAGGCCATGGACCTCACGAGCCGGTTCGGCCCCAGAGAGCTCCCTTGGAGGACCGCCGGCTTCGCCGGGCTCTTGCTGCGCGGCTTCTTCCGCCGCGACGGCTACGAGGTTCGGCCGATTCCCTTTTTCACGCCCCTTCCGGGCCGAAGCGAGGCCGCATGACGGCAAGACCGATTCCATGGGAGACCGAACAGCTCGCTGCGGAGCTGGCGGAGCTGATCCGGCGGAAGCAGGATGATGCTCCCTTCCTTGATGTTCTCAGCGACGAGCGGTTCCACAGCTTCGAGGTCGGCGTTGCCTTGGCCCGGCACGCCGCGGCGCTGCAAGGGGTCGATGCCAGTCGATGCGCCCGGCTGGCGACCGCGGCCGGAGCTCTCTGCGCCGGGCTGTTCGCGGAAGAAAGCGTGAGCCAGGTCTCCGAAGAGCCGGGCGCTGTGGAGGAGGGCGAACGGGTGCGTGCCCTGGTCGGCAACGCGGTGCGGCTGCGGGGACAAGGCGATGGAGACCTGGCCCTGGCCCTGATGACCGGCCACCGCCAACTGCCGCGAGGGCGCGGCGGAGAGCTGTTCCGGGCGCAGGGTCTGGTGCATTGGGAGATGACGCAGCTCACCGAGGCGGTCGCTCTGCTGGCGGTCGCCAATGTCCGATTCAGCGACCAGAGGCGGGCCGGGGAGGTGCTTGCCACGCGCGAGCTGCGCGTGCTGCTGCATGCCGAGATGGGGGAATCCTGGGAGGCCTTGCGGCTCTATGCCTCCTGCCGCGGCACGGAGCCGCCGACTGAACGGCCTTGGCTGAGCGCGCGCGCGGCGTTGGCCGCCGCCTTCTGCCATGCCGAGCGGGATACTGCGGGCGACCGGGCGGCGCTCAGGGAGGCTCTCCACCGCGGCAACGAGCTGGCGGCAGTGGTGACCGACGAGCGAGAGCTCCTGGCCCTCACCTGGCTCGCAGCCCGCGCGAAAGCCCGCCTGAAAAGCGACGCCCGGAGCGCCGAGGAGCTGGAGGCGCTGCGCGAGCCGGCCTTGCTTCTGCTGGGCTGGCACGACTACGCGCTCCTCACCTTGGACGTCTTTGCCTGCCGCGCCGGGGCGGATCACGCCCTGGACCTGAACCTTCTGCGCGAAGAGCTCCAGCCGACGGCCCCTACGCCGGAGACCGTGGGGGCCTTGTTCGGGTTCTTCCAGCCCGGGACCGGACATGCCGGTCTCGCCTGGTGCGAGGCCGGCATGATCGGCCGCAATCTGCGCAGCCGCAGCCGCGCCTCCCCCCGGCCCGGCCTGCGCCCCCTTCCCTTTCTTGTGCATTGGCCCCGACCGCACAAGGTGCCCAACGACCCAAAACCTTCTTGATGCCCTCCCGGGCGGAGCGAGGCTGAGTGATGAGCGTCGAGACGAAACCATTGAACCTCCAGGAGCTGGTCGACGAGCTGGGCAGACTCCTGGTGATCGGGAGCTTTGGCTGCAATGGGGGCGGGGCCGATGCCGCCCGCGCCGCCGCCTTGCAAGACGTGAACGGCTGGCGCGACAAGCCCGCGTCGCCGACCCGGACCACTCTGCGTGCCTCCGTCGGACAGATCCTCTTCCAAGCCGCCCAGCCATCCGCCGAACGCGCGCGTGCGCTCGCAGGCAATGCGCTGCGGCTGCGCGCCCGGAGCCACTACGCCAGGGAGGTGATGAGTCTCGCCGGCATCCTCCCGCCGGGCCTCAGCGCGGAGTACTGCCGCTCGTTGGCCCTCATCTGCTGGGAACAGCAGGGCCTCACCGCGGCGGTCGCCCTGCTGGAGCGGGCGGCACGCCTGTTTCGCGACGTCGAGCACCTACCCGCGGAGGTCCGCGCGACACAGCAGCTGAGGGTGGTGCTCCATGCCGAGATGGGGGACTTCGCCGAGGCCGTCAAGCTCGCCCAGGAGATCGACGCGGCCCCCGGGCATGGAACCGACCGCCTTCCTTGGCTGCGAGCCCGGGCGGCTCTGAACGTCGCCTTCTGCCACAGCGCCCTCGGCAAGGAGGAGGACTGTGCGGCCTTCGAGCTGGGGCTTCAGGCCGCGGAGTCTGTCACCGAGGAGGCCGAACGCCTGTACCTGAGTTGGCTCGCCGCCCGCGCGTGGGCGCGCCGCCCCAATGGGCGCCGCGTCGGCGTGAGCAAGCTCGGGAAGCTCCTCGAGCCCGCCGCGCGCCTTTGGCCGGAGGGTGACGTCTGTCTCCTTCTCCTCGATCTCTGTGTGTGCCGCACTCCGGGGCGGCAGGAACTGGACCTCCATCGGCTCGAGAAGGAGTTGCGCAGTGCCGCGTTGTCACCGGCCGGCGCAGCCGCCGCCGCTCGCGGGCTCGCCTTTCTCAGAAGCCAAGGTTTTCCCTACCCCGGCGTCTGGGACATGGGCGCCGAAGCGGCGCGCTGCCTGCGGGCAGCCTTCCGTGTCATCGAGCCGGGCGCAATGCGACCGATCCCTTTCCAGGTGCCGTGGCCCGTGGGCGCCGAGGTGCCTGTTCCTATGGAGGCCTGATGAACGAGACAGCCGTGATGACCGTGGCCGAGCCGGCCACAGCCCCTGAATCTTTTCCCCGGTGTCCGGACGCCCTGCCACCTGACCGGCGGCGCGCGGCCGAAGCCTTACGTGAGGAGCTGGTGGCCGAGAAAGCCGGCAGAGCCGAGCGGTTTCGCTCAGAGGACCTGCTCGAGCTGCTGCTCTTCGACAGCGCCGCCGCCCTGCCGGACGATCCCAAGACTGCTGAGAACTGGGCCGGGCTCGCCTTCTTGGTCGCCTGCGAGACCGCCGGCCGGCAGGGTTTGGCCAACGACCGCAAGGTCCGAGCCTTGCGCCTGAGAGCCCATGCCCTGCGGCTGCAGCGCAGACCCGAGCAGGCGGAAGCCGACCTCTCCGAGGCGCTCAACTTTCTGGCCGCAGACTCCTTGGAGAAAGCACCCTTCCACCTCGCATGCGGCCTGCTGCAGAGGGACCTCCGCAACCCGCAGGGGGCACTGGCGCACCTCCACGAGGCCGCCCGGGTGTACCTCCGCTCGGGTGCCACGGCGAAGCAGGGGACCTGCCTGCTGCTCGCCGGCTTGGTCTCCGTTGCTGACGGCGACGCCGACCGCGCTCTGCTGGAGCTCACGGAAGGCTGGAGACAAGTCGACCCGGCATGGCACCCGCGGCTCAGCCGCGTCGCCGGCTTCACCTATGTCCGGCTCGCGGTCGAGAACGCCGGACTCACGGAAACCACCTGGAAGGACTTCAACCGGGCTCTTGAACTGAGCGATCGCATCCACGACGAGGACATCGGGGAGAGGCTTCAGGCGCGCCGCCTGGAAGCCGCGGCCCGGGCGCAGCTCGGCCAAGCCGCAGATGCAGAGGAAGAGCTTCGCGACGTCTTTCGGCAGGAGCTGGCCCGAGAGGACTTGGCCGGGAGCACCTTGGCCGCGTTGGACCTCTCCTGCGTGCTCAAGCAATTGGGGCAGGGAGAGCTCTGGACGGCATTGATCGAGGACCTCGAGCAACTGGACGTCGAAGTGGGCGCTGAGCTTGCCCGTGTGGCGGTGCGCTCGTTTTGGACCGACGTCCGCCAGGGCTGGGTCGCCAGGCGGGCCGCGCTGCGCGCCGAGGCGGAATTCCACCGCATGTGCCGGGCGATGGAGGTGCCCCAGGGAGATCCCTTTGACTTCGCTTGAGAGAGCCGGGGGGCGGAAGAGACCCAGGAACGCCGCCGGGCGTTTCCGCCAGAAGCCTGCAGGCGAGATCAAGGAGCCGCAGAGAACCACCGGCCCCGCATACTGGACGTACTTGGGAATTGCTTACCAGGACGCGAACCGTCTGGTCGACGCCGGATTGCGGACCCGCGAGGATCTCGCAGCCTGGACGCGCGAACAGCTCCTCTCTTTGTCGGGGCTCAGTGAGCATTCCTTTCGTCGATGCCAGGAGGTGCTCGACCAACCGCTGGCCACCTCCGTGGCCTATTGGACCGCCCGCAGCGTGCCGTGGCCGACCGCCTGGCGCCTCTCGCGAGAGCGGATCATGAATCTCGACGATCTGCGCCGGCTCTCGACGGACCAGCTCGTGAAGCGTGGATTCCGCCGCCTCGAGGCCAGGGATCTCGTGAGCTTGGCCGCAGGTGGGAGCGAGCAGTGATCGACCTGGAGTTGCGCCGGCTCGGCCGGTGCTGCGCGCGGTTCCCTTGCGGGGGCCGCAGGTGTTCGCTTGATCTCTGAGGAGGTTGCCAATGTCTTCTGTAGTCCATCCGCCCGCCCGGGGACCCATCCTCCCCCCGGGCGGACCTTTTCCCTCCGCTCCCGGCCATCCGAATTCCGAGGTGCTGCAACGGTTCGCCGCCAATCGTGCCAGGCCCGCAGAGCGCCGCGCGGTGGCCCTGCATCTCCTCAAAGGGTGCGCCACCTGCAGCGCGTTCCTGTGGCACGAGCGAGGAGTGCCTGAGAAAGCCTACGACGAGGTGATCGACCGCTGCTGCGAAAAGCTCGATAGGCTGTTGAAGACCTACGCCAGAAGGGAAAATCATCAGGGTGCTTTGGAGCCACAGGAGCTAATGGCATGACCCGGCACGAGAACCTGCAGCTCGAAATGAGCCGGGTGGCCGAAGCGCTCCGCACAGCGATCCGCCTGAGCGGGGTGTCGAGCCGCTCGATCGAGCGGTCTCTCGGGCTCAGCACCGGCTACTTGACCCGATTGCTCCAAGGCGAGACCGCTCTCCGCATCTTGCACGTCTTCGGCATCCTCCAGTCCATTCGACTCCCTCCGGGCGACTTCTTCTCCGCGCTCTACCGCTCGGAAGGTCATCCAATCGGGCGAGCCCTCCGGCAACTCCACCCCGCCGTGGCCGGCGACGATCCGGGCTCCGTCAGAGCGATCCTTTCTCGTCTGCGGAGCGACATGGGAGAGCTCGAAACAGCGCTGGCTGCAAGGAAGCCTGAGCCAGAACACCAGGAACCCTCGGTAGACAGCGGGGATCGATGATGGTGGACCCCTTGAAAATCACAGGGGCCGGGGACGAGACCCTGGTCCTCGGAATCGACCCCGGCCCGGTGCGCCCCACGGCCCCATCTGCCTGGTCGGTTCTCTCCCTTCACCGCAACACGGGGCGCATCGACATCGTTCGCCCGGCGACCGCCATCCGGAAGACCGCGCTGCGGGATTCTCTGGTGGCTCTGCTCTCCTTCCCGGATCTGCGCCTCGTCTGCCTGGGTGCTCCCCTGACGCCGCTTCCACTCGCACAGAAACCGCTCAGGGCGCGTTCCGTCGAGATTCGCCTCTCCCGCGGCGCCTTCTCCGCCTCAGAGCGAGGACCGGGAATGCCATGGATCGCAACTCCAAGGCTTTGGCCGCACTATGTTCAGGCGCGTCCCCTCCAGGAGGCCCTTGAACAGAGAGGGTTTCCACTCATCACCTTGCCCGCGGACATTGACTCCGTCCGGCTCCCGTCTCGCTGTACCACCGAAGTCTTTCCGAAAGCCAGTCTCGCCCTCCTGACCTCTCACAAGACCCTACGCAAGCGACCGCTAGCCGGTGAGTTTTGCGGGCAACTCGACGACTGGAGTTTTCCTCGGTTGTTCACCGAGATGGAATCTTCGCCGCCCCCAATCCAGGCCTGCCTCCAGGCCCTTTCCCCCGGGCTCCACCTCGCGCCGGAGGCGCTCGCGGAAGCTCGGCGGATCGCCGCCATCCGCCGCCCTTACTCTCGCCGCGAGCCGCTGCGCGCCTTCGTCGCCGCCCTTCAAGGTGTGGTCGCTCTGCGCGGTGGGGCCTGTCTCGTCGGAGCCCCAGGGGACCATGAAGGCTCCATCCTCCTGCCCGCCACCTGGCATCCGGATTGGGAAGCTGAGTGGCGCATCAACCGGCGAATCTTTCAAGTACACCGGTACCCGGTCGAAGAGCCGGACCCTTCCGCATCATTACCGCCACCCCATGAATCACTTTTCCCAGATTCGCGGTTTTCTATAGACAAACCGGCCGCGAAACCCGTAGAGTGCCGATAGTGATAACGGAAGGGCCATCCATGGGACAGACTGTCGAGCGATTGGCTGCTTATTTTACCTCCGGAGGAGAAGTTCTCTCAGGTAGCAGCCCGTACCACCTCAACGAGCGATTCACCAGGAACTAGCCGATGGTCGGTTTTACGATTGAGACGACGTTTTTCCTGTTCTCCGACGGGAGCCTCGATGTCACCCTCACCACCTGGGAAGGTGGGGAAGCGACGCTTCCTGTCTCTCATCTGGTCTCTTTTGTCGACTACCTGCGGGCCACCGACTGTCCAATGCCCGATCCACTGCCGGCGGTGAGGGTTTCCGCACCCACCGATGCAGAAGGCGAATGAGCGGGCGACCGTACTTCGCGCACTGACGTCGCCTCGCCTCATGAGGTAGACTTGGAGGGATGAGCGACCCTGCTGTGGTTGAGCCCTCCGGCTCCTCGCAACGACAACAGCCGCCCTTCCTTCCCCCTTCGGAATGGCGCATCTACTCCCTCCTCGCCCGGCACGGCCCGCTCACCGTCCGGCAGATGCTCGACGCCCTTCCCCAGGACGGTTCCAAGGGGCATCACCAATACATGACGGTGCGGACCCTCGCACTTCGTCTCGTCGAGAAGGGCTACCTCGCCGAGGGTCCGAAGGGGGCGGCGGCCGGCCCGTCCTCCGTCGTCGTCTTTTCCCCTCTGGTGCCCTACGACGAGGCCCTCGACCGGCACCTCGATCACTTCGTGGCCCAGTACGCCCTCGGAGGCAAGAGCGACATCCAGGCCTTCCGCCGAGCCATCGAGCGCCATCTCAACGAGTAGCGCCCCCTCGCCGGGCAAGACTAATACAGATGTATTAGACTTGCCAACTGATGGGACGCAAGCTGCGAGAGATCTTCGGTGAGCTGATCTCCCCCGACACAGCCGTCCTTCCGGCACCGCTCAAGCTTCCACCGAGCGGCACACCGCGACTCTTTCGATCCGACGCGCCCGACGGCGACCAGAAGCTCGGCTTCGTCTCCCGCCTGATCGTCACGACGACCCTGCCTCACTCCAAGCCCTGCGACGCCGAGTTCACCCGCCACAGCGGGCTCTATGACCTCTGCCTCCTCGCGCCGCGCCGCATCGGTTTGCCTTACGGCCGATACCCCCGTCTCGCCCTTGCCTGGATGATCACAGAGGCCGTCAGAACGAAGGCACCTCTGCTACGGCCGGCGCCTTCCCTCTCCCGCTTCGCGTCCCAGATCGGCATCACTCCGTCGACCGGCGCCAAGGGGACCCTCACCCAGCTTCGCGACCAGCTCCTGCGTCTCGTCAACCTCACCGTCCTTTGCCTGGATGCGCCCGCTCATCCGTCGCCCCAAGCGCTCCCCTCCGCTTTCCGGGGCGGCGGCGTGCACCTCGTCACCTGCTACCGTCTCTGGTGGGACCAGCCGGCTCCCGATGACCCGGAGCCCTTCATCCTGCTATCGAGGGATTTCGTGGACGAGGTCCTGGCCCACCCGATCCCCATCGACCTCAACGTCATCAGGAATCTCAGGTCCTCCCTGGAGATGGACGTCTACATGTGGCTGACCTACCGCAGCGTCCGGTCCTGCAGGCTGGGAAGACCGGAGACGATTCCATGGCCGGCTCTACAGCGCCAGTTTGGAGCCGACTATGCCGACCTGCGCGTCTTCCGGTTTCACTTCCTGCGCGCCGTCAAGAAGATCCTGGATGTCTACCCGGAGATCCGGCTCCGCAACACCCCCGGCGGCCTGGTCGTTCTCCCGTTTCCCCCTCACATCCTGCCGGCTCCCCGGTAAGACGTGCGGGGTCCCGCACCCTGCCAGGTGTTCTGGCTCGGCAGAGTGCGGGACAAGCGAACGATCAGGCCGCGATGTCCGCCCAAAGGCAACCACCGACACAGAGAGTCGAGAGCAGGCCAAGCCCGGCGCTCCAGGCGACCCGCAGGGCCGGAGAGCGCAGGATCTCCCAGAACGGCTCAGCCTGCAGCCCCGACAGCGAGAGGGGGACGATCAGAGCGTTCAACAGCGCGGTGATCGTGCCCCACACGAGGGCGAGCCCGGTGTGCCGGCGTGAGACAACCGTCGCACCGACGTAGATCTCGGCGAGCCCCACCAAGGCGGCCAGCGCGGCAGAGCTCCACCAGAGAAGCAGCGCCCTGGTCTCGGGAGCTACATCCTGGCGGTCGGCCGCGATGACGCTCAGGCCGAGGCGCGGGATCAGAGCGAGAATCGGCAACAGCGAGATCCAGCGGCCGGGGTGGCTCATGGGGTCGCCTCCCCGGCCTGATCCCGGAGCGCCGCCTCAGGCCGAGCCAACTCCGTTCCCATGTAGCGAAATGGCTGGACCTGACGCGGCGGATGATCCCCAAGGAGGCCGCGCATGTGCTCTTCGACCGCCGCGGCAGCTCGGGACAAGGAAGGCCCGTGGTGGTGGAGATAGACCGTGTCGGTCATCGGTCGCCCCTGATGGCCCATGAGCTGAGCACGGTGCTCCGGGGCGATGACTCCCACCGCATGCGTTGAGAAGCTGTGGCGCAATGCTTTCACCATCATCCGCGGCAACCCGGCGGCTGCAAGAACTCGGTGCCATAGGTGATTGAGACCAGACAGCGGTCGGCCCGGGCGCGAGCCGGGCACAGTCAAATGCTCGGAGCCCTTGGGTCGTGGAATCGCCTTGAGCAGCTCAACGGCGTGCGGTCCCAGGAAGACCCACCGCCCCCCACCCTTCTCCCGGTTCCCCTTGGCCCGAGGAATCCCGATACGGGGTGCTTCGTCGTCGAGAAGGCACCAGTCGAGCTGCGTCTCCAACAGCTCCGACCGCTGGCGTACGCCGGTGTAGATGGCCACCCGCAACGCATAGAGACTGCCCAGCGCACCAGGATCACTCCGGGCGTACTGAGCCTCGAGATTCCGCAGGACCTCGCCGACGGCGGCGAAGCCTTTGTTGTCCAGGAACTCCTCCGATCGGCCCAGCTCGTAACGAGGGACCAATCGGCCTGAAGCTGGATTACGGTTGATCCACTCCATCCGATACGCGAATCCCAGAGCGGCGCCGAGCTGCTTCAAACAGCGATTGGCGCCTCCTCTTCCACCTGCCTTGAGCGAGGGCTGCCGCTGCACCATCCGCTCAAGGAGCTGGCGTTTGAATTGCCGGACAACCTCTGTGTTGATCTCGGCAACCCGAAGGTCACCGAGCAGCGGCAGGATATGGATACGCCAGGGCCAGCTATAGTCCTCAAGAGTCCGAGGGCTACGCCCGGCGCCGCGATTCTCCAGGAAGTCGGTCAAATACTCCTGATAGAGGTCGCGGAGCGCCATCGACCGGCCCCGAGCCAGCCCCGGCTGGCCGTCCTCGTCCACGAGACGCCTCAAGAGCCGGCGCGCTTCTTGGCGCGCCTCTTCGACCTCTTCGAGAGTCATTTCTGGGTTGAGATCGGCACAGACGTGGAATCGGGAGCCCCAGCGCACTCCGATCTGCACGACGGTCCTGCGCACCCTGAGGCGGGGACCCTCGTTCTTCTCCAGGATGTAGTAGTCACTCTCCCCTTTGCCGGGGAGATTGCGGAAGGCGCGGCGCACGACTTCCAGGTTGATGCGGGGGACCCGGGGTCTTGAAGAGGGGCGTGCCATGGTCTACCGCCCCCTCTCGGCGCACCGGCACCGGCAGTCTGCGATGGCTCTCAGGTCGACGACGTTCATGCTCCAGTCCTCCGGCCAACTTGGCCTGACATAGTCCTTTGGCCCGTCGACGGGCGCGGGACATATTGGGGACTAACTGCCCGTCCCTTTGGGGCATATTCGGAGCATCAGAGCCGCGTGCGGCCCAAGAGGAGCAAGAGGCTAACTCACCTGTAATGGCATATTTGGACCGTTCCTGGCAACTTCGCGGTGCCGGAATCCCCGGTCTGAAGGGCCGCGAGAGCCTGACCGCCGCCGGAACGACAACGACCCCGGTCGCCTCTCTCGCGGCCTTTCAGGCCGCGGTGAGGGATCGCCTTCATTCCCCAGGGCATCGGCCTGCGCCCGAAGCCACCCCCCCTACCCCCACCCCGATATGACATCCGTCATACGCAACGGGGCATCCGGCCTCCTATACTCGCTGGGCAGAGGGCAAGAGGGTCGCCAACCTTCTGGCCAGTGCGCAAAGGAACGTCAATCAGCATTTTTAAACTCCTCGGAAAAGAGGCAACTATGTTCATCCGGCAACTCGCCATAGCCATCGCGCTGACTCTTCTTTATGGGGCGCCCCTCCTGGCAGCAGCATCGCCGCCCCCGAGTGAAATCTTGATCGATTTCCCGACATGCCTCAATGGCGATCCCCAGCAGCCCAAATCCTTAGGCGCGACTTTCTGCGCGCCTAAGTCGCAGATATTAAAATTAACTTACGACAAGGTGCATGACGAGCCCCAGATCCTCTTGGGAAGTACACTATACTTTATTGACGCTAGATGCGATTGTGGTGGCGTGCGTCCTGTTTTTTCTGTACAGCTCAAGGAATACCAAATCGATGACATCGATAAATCGGCCATAGCGCTGGTCTATACCAGCCGCAAGACTTGGTCGGTGCCACGTTGTCTAGGAGAAGCGGAAAAAAACCAACCTTATATACCGGTGTGTAGCCAGTACAATTCACTGGACTCCTGGACACGGCAGACGCAGCTCGAAGCTGCCCAGACTTGTTATTCTGCTTACAGAAAGGCATGCGCCGACGTTATTGAAGATGCCAAAACGAAAATCAAATTATATGACCCGTACACACTCACGCGAACGCAGACGTGCCATCCGGTCGACGAGGGGGTCGCCGTGACAGCGGATATGACGACCACTCAAAGCACAACAATTACGGTTGAAACGCAAACCACCCGGGGGGTCACCCTGGAAGATTCCTTGAACGTTACCATAGGCTCCTCTTCCGTGACCACATCCACATTGGGAATAGAAGCAAGTGTCAGCGTTGGGGCTTTTGGTGTTGGCGCAAGTATTGGAACCTCTGTCACAGAGAGTACCTCTGAAGAGAATAGCCAATCAATTTCAAAAACGTTCGGCATACAGACGACGGATAGCTCCAGCGTAGGGAGTTCGCGATCAGCTGTATATACAAACACATACGAAGGAGGCCAAGGCGGGGCTCGCTATGTTCTCTGGCAGGTCGTTGACACCTTCACGTTGACGAGGAACAATGGTGAGGTCGTTTCAGAGGTTCGGGTGAATGGCCCCGCCCAGACCATCGAATATCCTTACGGGACCGAATGCAAACAGCAGTAAGCGATTTCCTCAGTTTGAGAAAGATTTTCGCAGGCTGGCGGCGGGCTCCATCCCTGAAGATGCGCCGGGATAAGGGTAGAGTCGGCGGCGGGCGCGGTGGCTTTAGGCTGAAGTTCCCCCGAAGTAGGTGCCACCGTTTCACTCCTCAGCGTCCTTAAATACGACGCGGTCACCCACCCCTCCGTCGCCAGGCCCCCTCCCTCCGCCCTCCCGATCCTCCCCGGCCGGCGCCGCCACGCCCCGTTTCTCGCGCTCTCCCTCGTCATCGGCGACCTTATTGAGAACAGCCCCCCCAACAGGTGCCACCCAAGAGAGCAGGCACCGCTAAAACACCACCCCCCGCCCCATGGCCCGCCCACGTGGTCGCTCTCTGGGAAGCCTCTTTCTGGCCTTTCGCTGCCTTCTGGAGCATCCGGTCGGTGCCGCCGAAGTAGGTGCCAGCGTCTTACTTCTCGGCGTCCTTAAATACAACCCGGGCACACCGGCACACCCCTCCGCCCTCCCGATCCTCCCCGGCCGGCGCCGCCACGCCCCGTTTCTCGCGCTCTCCCTCGGCATCGGCGACCTCGATGGCCGTGGTGGTTCGTGGTGCTGATGCTGCAACTCTCCTACCGCGCGGAGTCGATCACCACCGGGCGCTTCGGCGGAAGGGAGACTACCTTTCGGCTGCTCTGCCGTTCCTGTTCCTTGAGATCCTGGAAAATCCTCTCAAGGTCATAGTCGAACCGAACAGCATGGTCCTCACGAACTTTTCGGACCTCCTCGACGATTGGGTCATTCCACATGAGATCACTCTCCCATCAATTCTTCAGGGGTGCAGATGGTCGGTGGCTCGTATCCTGCTGCGCGACATATCTCTGCGACGGCTTTTTGCATCCGCGCGTTGGCGATATGCTTGCAGTTCCAAGTCAGCAGGTAGTCCATCCCGTGAATGGTGGCGATTGCAATATGCGTCGCATCTTCTGCGGCTCGAGCCGGGATCATGCCGCGGCGCATGAGCTGTTTTGCGAGATCGAGAGCCGTCTGGTTGATCGCGAGAAGAGGGATCTCCTCCAGAAAGTCCAGCCTGCGCCGAGCCATATCCTGGTCGCCTGCTGCCGCTTCTCGGACGACGACCTGAGACGTAAAGAGATCGAAGGACAGCCGCCTCTGCAGCCACCACTCTTCGGTCAGTTGCTGGTGGGCAGCGACGATCAGGTCCCGATCAACCTGGCAGTCAGGTAGCTCACAATCGTGGTCTCGACGTACACTTTGTCCTTCAAAGGGCTTGAGCCTCCTCTCGCAGTGGTCAGTCTAACAGACGCGCTTCCCCTCGGCACCGAACCTGGACTGAGGCGCCCCTCAAACAACTGCCCGAAGTAGGTGGCAGAACGGGGCCGGCGACTTCTTGAGCTTCCGCGGTCGGGTCTCCGGGTTTTGCGCCCGCACGCCGTCCGCTCC
>DIHE01000067.1:63042-69776 GCA_002420005.1 Holophagales bacterium UBA5704
CGCACGCCGTCCGCTCCCAGCGGCGCGATCAGCGATTCGGCCCGCGACGCCGCGGCCGTCTCGTTGATCTCGCGCACCATCGCTGCGATCCGGGCTCGATACAGCTCCGCCGACAGGTGCTGCCAGGCGGGGAGCGGGGAAGGGCACAGCAACAGGCGCCCCTGGAGGGTGCGGCAGGTGACCTCGACGAGGGCTCCGCCGCCGGGGATGAAACGGAGTTGGCGACTCATGCCCCTTAGAAAGTCGTATTCCGGCACCCGATTCTTGCACTTCTCCCCCAACTTTCTTCGCGAGTCTCCGCCCGGGGCCTGCGAGCCTTGGACGTCGAGCGAGGTGGCCCTGATTGCGGGCGGAGAGGTCAGGACCTCGGGCGGGTGCACCCCCGCCCGCGGGCGGAGCGGGCCGGACGCGGGGCCGAGGTGCGCCGCCCGCGGGCGCAGGGAGCTGGATCTCCGGCGGAGGGAGCCGGATCTCGGGAGGAGGACGCCGGGCCTCGGGCGGAGGCGGCTGGATCGCGGGCGGAGGGGTCCCTCCCCTCGGGCGGAGCAGCCCGGATCGCGGGCGGAGGGGTCCGGATCGAGAGCGGAGAGGTCCGGATCGAGAGCGGAGAGGCCCGGATCGAGAGCGGAGAGGCCCGGATCGAGAGCACCGTGGCGTGTACCGCGGGCAGGCCGGCCCGAGCCGCGAGCCGGGAGGCGCGTCCCGAGAGCGACGCGGAGCGCCCCGAGAGCCGCGAGGTCTGCACTCAGGGCGGAGACATGCGGATTGGGAGCGAGGAGGCCAGGACCTGGAGCCGGGAGGTTCGGATCGCGGGCGGATGGGACACGGCCGAGGGCGGGGCGTCCCCGACAGCAAGCGAACCCCGAAACGGGTACCAGCGAAAAAGCCAGCTCTTGCTCAATAAGCTCTGGCGATGAAGAGCAAGGCTGCCGGGGGTGTCTGGCTCGAAGGCGTTTGCGTGACGGCTGCGCTTTTCCCAGGAACCATTGCCGGAACCATTGCCGGGCAGACCCTTTCGGCGGCGCCTGGACTCCCCCCAGCGTTGCCCACTATACTCTCCACCCGGCTGCGCTTCTTGTTGAAAGGAAAAGGGGAAAAAAGATGAGGAAACTCTGCTTTGCCGTCGTGGTCGCCTGTCTCGCCATGGGTCTTCCGGGAGCCTTCGAGAAGCAAGTGGAGGCCAGCCCGGTGGATCCCTGGTGTCTCGAGGATTACTATGCGTGTGTCGCGTCCGGAGAGGACATCTCGGTCTGTATGTGCTACCGCGACATGTGTATGGGAAGGGACTGCCAGTAACCCCTTGCCCCCGCTCAGCCCACCTTGCTGAGTCATCGTCGACGGATGGACATCCAACCTCTCTCGATCGCCGAGCCGTCCACCAGAGGCGAGATCCAGCGTGAGCTCTAGGCCGTCCGCGAGCGCGACCTGTCTGGAGGCGCTCGCGGACGGTCTGCGCGTCGGCGGCTACACCCCTTCACCCGTGCCGCAACACCCCAAATCAACGGATTCCCAAGGAGATCTCTCCATGTCGACCCTCGCCGCGCCGCAACTCGTGATCAACAGCCGGATGATCTATTCGAGCTGGATTCCCGCCGACCCCAAGGCTGCCGCGGCCTTGCTGCCGAAACGACTCGCGCCGGCCGCCAACCAGGCCATCTACATGAATCAATATGTCGTCGACGCCGACGAGCAGACCTCCGGGTTCGGCGCCTATTCCCTGACGTATCTCGGCCTCGACCTGGCCGACCTTACGGCGCCGGATGGAGTGACGCCGGGGCGTTTTTTCACTCATTATTTCAATTCGTCGACGGTGATGCGGGAGTACGCCGCCGAGCGGGGCGTGCCGGCCTCTCCGGGTATGACCACGGTCGAGGTGCATGGTCCGCAGCTCGAGGCCACGACCTATGTCGAGGGTGTGGCGATCATCCGCACCCGGGCGCGCGTCGGGCTCCAGATCGGCGCGGTGGCACGCGGCCACCTGACCTATGTGACGCAGCTCGGCGGCAAGCTTTTCGCAGGCAACTACGCCTACATTGGCGAGCTCGTCGATCCGTTCGAGCTCCAGGCGGTGGAGTTCCTGGCCAAGGACCATCCGGTCTGGGCGATCCGGCCGGCGCAGCCTTTCCAGCCGGTGACCGGCTCCTGCTGGTTCGCTCCCCGCGACTCGTTCGTCTACCCGGGCGGTGAACGCGAAATCTGATCGTTCCTGCCGCCGACCTCCACCGGGGCCGGGGTCTCCGGTGCGCCTATCCCTCTCCAGCCGCTGATGTCACCGTGAAGGTGGCCTGGATCTCGTCCTCGCGCAGGCGGCGCACGGCGCCGAAATGGATCGTGTAGCCCGCAAAGTCGACGCTCACCACCCCTTCCCCACGCAGGATCGCGTGGACGCTCGCCAGGTCCGTCTCCTCTCCCAGGCGCAGCGCAATCGTCCCCTTGAACGTCGCCATCGAGCAGTCCCGCGGTGTCAGGCACCCGGAATCGTCCGACGCCGAACGCAGCGTGATCTCGAGGCCCTCCGGCTCCACCCGGCCGGTCTGGCCGACGACGAGCACGAAGGGGACGTCAAGAACCGCCTCCAGCATCGGGGGCTCCGCGGCCGATGCGGTGCCGCTGGCCGCGAACAGGGCAAGGACCACCGGGATCTTCTGCATCCATCTGAGGTTTCTCATGGCGCGTTCCTCCAAAGAGCTCTCCACCTGCTCTTTGGACGCCTGTGCCCTCAAGTTGGTTCCGCCGGGGCTGCGATTTCCCCCCACACCCCCAGCAGCTCCGCCAGCCCCATCTCCTCCGCCCGCACCCGCTCCCCCGCAGCCAGGTGGTGTACTCCAGGGTGCGGTCGAACCAGGACGTACTTCAGCGGCACGGCGTGCCATGCCTTGAGAATTCGTCAGTACCTCCCCTCTCTCCCGGCACCACGGCGCGGGGAGAGAGGGGAGTCGTCAACCGGTCACCGGCTGGTGGCCATCGCCTCGACGTTGATGCACGTGCGCGCCAAGCGGGAGAGTCTCGTATCGGCGCTGGACTCTTCGTCGAGAGTCAGTTGGAGCAGGGCCGCGGCTTCTTGTTCGCCGAGCAGCTCGGCATAGGCGCCCGCCGTCCCATACCCCGCGATTTCATAGTGCTCGACTCGCTGGCAGGCGGAGATGATGCCGGCGTCGCGCACGAGGGGATCCGCGTCGGTCTCGAGGATGCCCTTTCCTTCCTCGAGCAGGCCCTCCATGCCCTTGCAGTGCTGGCCACCGGGCGCGAAGCGCAACCCTCCGAAGATCTTTTCCAACCGGGCGAGGTGCCCCTTGGTTTGTTGGAGATGCTCGGAGAGTGCCTCCTTGAGGTTCTGGTGGGACGCCGCGGCGATGATTTTCGGCAGCGCTTCGGTGATCTGCGTTTCCGCGCTGTAAAGGTCCTTCAGCTCGTGGACCCAGAGCTTTTGGAGCGAATCGAGTTTCATGAGAGATCCTTTCGTCGTTGTGGCGATCAGCGCTTGGGTGTCCGAGGACATTCGCGATGCTCCTCGAAGCGACTAGCGGCCGTCGCGGTCGGCGTCGCCGGGCATCGCCTTCTCGACGCGATGCCATGCGTCGCTCACCGCCGACTTGGCATGGCTCCAAGGAAGACTTGAAGTACCCTTGGCCGTGTCCCAGCCGTGCTCGAGATCGTTCGAGACGTCCTCGAACTTCTTGCCGGCGTTCAGGCTTTGTGACTCCCATCCGTATTTGTACGCCGGAGCATACTGGTCGTACGGAGCGTCCTTTGCCGCGTACGGACGGCCCGCGAAGTTCTCCCGCCAGTAGCCGTCTTCGACGGTCGGGTTCACCTCCTCCGCAACGCCCTTGCCGGCCAGGCCGCCGGCGATGGCACCGACAGCCGCGCCGACAACCGCACCCACCGGGCCGCCGACGACGGCGCCGATTGTCGCACCGGTGACCCCGCCCCCGGCCGCTCCGACTCCGGTTCCGAGCGGGTGGGCGCCGGGAGCGCCGCTGATAGGATCCCGGTTTGCATCGTGTGCCTCAACGTTCTTGTCCATCATTGGTGTGGCTCCTCTTGTAAGCGTTGGTTTCCAACGCGCTCGGAAATGTCCGTTTCCGGGTGGGTCTCACACTAATCCTCTGATCTCCCGGCAGGAAGGGGATTTACTACCGGGAGCACATCGGAGGCATGAGTAGGAACTACCCCTCCGAAAAGATTGCTGAGGAACTTGGAGGCGTCAGAAGGGCCGTGCTTCGGAGGGAGCCGCGGAGACTGGCTCAGAGCTGTGCCCGCAGCAGTCCTGCCAGGTGGTCCAGCACCTTGTCGCGCCACGGCCGCTCGTCGAACTGCGCCAGCGCCACCTGCCGCGAACGCGCCAGGTCGGCGGCGAACACCCGCTCCTGCTCTTCGGCGAAGGCTCTGTCGTAGACGTCGGCGTTGGCTTCGTCGTTGAGGCGGAAGGAGCGGTTGTCGAAGTTCGTCGATCCCACGGTCGTCCACAGGCCGTCCACGATCATGTACTTGCAGTGGAACATGGTGGGCGCGTACTCGAAGATCTCCACACCGGCGGCGAGCAGCGGCCGCCAGCGTGAGTGCGACGCGTGGCGCACGAGCTGGGTGTCGATGTGCCCTCCGGGGACGATGATCTGCACTCGCACGCCGCGCCGGCGCGCCGCGACGAGCTCGTCCACTGCGAGGTCGTCCGGAACGAAGTAGGAGTTGGCAAGGTAGATCGTACGGCGCGCTGCCGCGATGGAGAGGAGATACATGAGGCGTACGCTTTCGCCGCCGCCGCTTTTGGAGCTGTGGAAGACCTGCGCTGTCACCGTGCCGGCGGTGGAAATCCGCGGGAAGTACTCGGGACCGTCGAGCACCGCCGAACGCGTCTTGATCCAGTTGTCCAGGAAGGCCGCCTGCATCTGGGCCACCATCGGACCCTCGAAGCGGTAGTGCGAGTCGCGCCATTCTTCGGGGTTGCGGGCGCTGCCGCGCCATTCGTCGGCGATGCCGACGCCGCCGGTGAAGCCGATGCGGCCGTCGACGACGAGCAGCTTGCGGTGCGTCCGGTTGTTTGTGCGGGCCACGTTGTACCAGCGCAGCGGACGGTAGCGCTCCACTTCCACGCCGGCATCGCTCATCATCTGGAGATGGCCGCTGTCCATCTTGCCGGAGCCAACCCAGTCGAGGAGCACGTGGACGCTCACGCCGGCGCGCGCCCGCTCGGAGAGGGCATCGGCGAACTCCTTGCCGACGCTGCCGGACCAGTAGATGTACGACTCCATGCAAATCGACTGCCGCGCACCGCGGATGGCGGCGAGCATGGCAGGGAAGATCTCGTCGCCATTCTGAAAGTCCTCGGCGCTGTTTCCCTCGACCAGCGATGGGCCGAGGAGCGATCCCATGGTGCGCAGGAACTGCGGATCGTCGACGCCGTAGCGCCCCGGCAGGGGCTTGGTGATCTTCTTTTCTCCGGTCGTGAGATTGAGAACGAGAACGATGAGGACGGTCATCGCCATCGCGCCTGCTGCAACAGCGATCCACATTTTTTTTCCTCGCAATTTGCGTGTGGCCATTGCAGGCATTTCAGGTTGCCAACCCAAGCCTCCAAACTATCCTGGGATCCACCCGGGGGGAAGAGCACTTACTACCAGGGAGGCGCGGTAGAAACTACTGCCAAGTCCGAAAGCTGCTTGGCGTGGTCCACCCGCAAGAGCAGGTGGTCATGGCCCGCGTCTCGTTCCCGTTGAACCGTATCGCGGGTCTGCCGACCTGTCTCGCGAGGTTGGCGGGCTGCCTCTCGGGGTTGTGGCTCGCCGGGAACGGCGCACGCCCCGGCCGGGACAAGGCGCCCGCAACCGGGCAGACCGCCGGCGGGTGTGTTCACCTCTCGCCGCGGATGCGCTTCGCGAGGAGCTTCCGCTTGGCGGCCGAGAGGGAATCGAGGCTCCGGGCCGGCTCGGAGGGCTCCACCGGTGTGATCGGTGCGGGGGCCACGATGGCGGGCTCGGCAAGACCGGCGGGCGCCGGCGGGCTCAGGTCCAGGGTGCCGTCGGCGAGGCGGCGGGCCGGGGTGCCCTTCCAGGCGCCCCAGATTCCGATCGGCGCCGGGCCACCGTCGAGGTGCACCGGTTCCCCCCACTCGAACGTCACCTGGTGGCGCTCGCCTTCCGAGAGGAGCGGCAGCTCGGTGATCGGCCGCGCCGGGTCCGCCGCCGCGCCCGCGAGGAGCGCCTCGAGATGGCCCCGCCAGCGCAGGGCCGTCGTGGCGTCGAAGAGCGCCTCGTTGTAGGAAAAGGCCCCACTCAGGGCGCCGCCGGCTTCGATCAGGTCGAGGACGAGGGCGAAGTCCTGGCTCTGGGTCCCCTCGACCGGAAAATGCGTGATCTCGGCGTCGGGGGCCTCGACCTCCGAGCCCGGCGGTTGCAAGAGGAAGAGGACCTCGAAGAGGGGCGGCCCCTCCTTCGTGCGCAACGCCTCGACGAGGAGGGAGAACGGCAGGTCCTGGTGGTCGTAGGCGGCGAGGGTCGCCGCGCGTGTCCGTGCGAGGAGGTCGCCGAAGCCGGGGTCTCCCTCCGCCGCGGCGCGGAGGATCAGGGTGTTGGTGAAGTAGCCGATCAGCGGCTCGATCTCGGCGCGGGTCCGGCCCGCCGTGATGGTTGCCACGGGGAAGTCGCCCCGGCCGGTGTGCCGGCGCAGGAGGCCCGTGAAGGCGGCGAGGACCGTCATGAAGAGGCTCGCCCCCTGGCGGCGCGAGAGGGCGCTCA
>DIHE01000067.1:70108-70458 GCA_002420005.1 Holophagales bacterium UBA5704
GCCGAGGAGGCGCTCGAGCGCCTCGCCCTGGAGCCACCCGCGCTGCCAGATGGCGAAGTCGCGAAACTGGAGGGGCAACGCGGGGAGCGGCGAGGGCAGGCCGTCCTGCGCCGCCCGGTAGAGCGCCGGCAGCTCGCGCCCCAGGATGCGCATCGACCAGCCGTCCGAGATGATGTGGTGGAGGGTCAGGAGAAGGACGAAGACCTCCTCCTCGAGGCGCAGGAGGACCGAGCGCAGGAGGGGTCCGCGCGCGACGTCGAAGGGGAAGATCCACTCCAGCGCGGCGAGGCGGGCCGCCTCGCGCTCGGCCGCGGCGCCCGGCAGGCCGCCCAGGTCCACGATCGGCAGGG
>DIHE01000112.1 GCA_002420005.1 Holophagales bacterium UBA5704
AAGGACTCCAGAACCTCAACCTCTGGGGCGGCCGGCCTGTGGAGCGGCCCTTACTGAGGGAGCTTGCGCACCATTCGAACCTGGCCAGCCTCATCCTGGATGAGGCCGCCGAGGTACCGCGGGAAGTGCTTTCCCACGAGTACGACGACAACTGCCTCCCCCGCCTGCGGAGCTGGCTTGCGGAGTTGAACCTTGGCGGCGAGGCTGAGAATGAGGTCAAGGTGATCCTCCTCGGAAATGGCCGGGTTGGGAAGACGCAGCTCTGCCGGCGTTTCCGGGGCGAGACGTTCGACCCGGCTGTCGAGTCCACCCATGGCGTGCAGATCTGGCGCGAGGAGCTGCGGCTGCGTACCGGTGCCGAGGACCAGGTCTTCCAGGTCAATTGGTGGGACTTCGGCGGGCAGGACATCTACCACGGCACCCATGCGCTGTTTCTGCGCAGCCGCGCCGTCTTCCTGATCCTCTGGGCCCCGGAGCTCGAAGACCGCGCCGAGTACGAGGAGAACGGCATCACCCTGCGCAACCAGCCCCTCTCCTACTGGCTCGACTACGTTCGGACGCTCGCGGGTGACGACAGCCCGGTGATCGTCGTGCAGAGCCAGTGTGACCGGCCCAGCGACCGGCGTGCCGACCCTCCGCGGCCGGGCGGGGCCGGCTTCTTCGAGTGCTGCGCCTACAGTGCCAAGGAGGACCGCGGGCGGGAGACGCTCGAAGCTCACCTGCGCGAAGCCGTCCGCAGCTTGCTCGATCGAAGCGGATCGCTCCAGATCGGCCACGGCCGCGCCGAGGTGCGCCGCCGACTGTATGCCTGGCGCAGCGACGATCAGGCGCGCCCGCCGGCCGAAAGGCGGCACCGGACTCTGACCCCCGAGCAATTCCAGATCCTTTGCGAGGAGGTCGGAGGCATCGCCTCCTGGCAGCACGCCCTCGACTACTTCCACCACACCGGCGCAGTGTTCTACCAGCCCGACCTCTTCTCCGCCGCCATCGTCCTCGACCAGACCTGGGCCCTCGACGCCGTCTACACTGTTTTCCACCGCGGCCGCACGATGCCTTGGCTCCGAAACTCCGGCCGATTCACCTGCGAGGATCTCGCCGCGACGATCTGGCAGGAGCACTCCGAAGAGGAGCAGTGCCTCTTTCTCAGCCTGATGGTGAGCTGTGGCGTCTGCTTCCCATGCGGCACGACCGCCCAGGGAGAGACACTCTACGTCGCACCGGATCTCCTTCCCCCGCGGGAAGGCGTCACGCTCCCCGCCTGGAACCCGGCTGCAGCCACGCCGACGCTCCGGCTGGAGTACCGGTTCTTCCACCCTGCGGTGATCCGGCGCCTAATGAGCGAGATCGGCCACGAAGCCGAAAACCTGGCCGAGTACTGGAAGTACGGCCTCTGGCTCAAGGACGGCCGCCGGGGCGCGCAGCTCCTCATCCACTTTGAGGACACCAGCACGGCGGACGCCCCGGGCGCCGGCGCCCTGGGGCTCCAGGCCTACGGAGGGCACGGCCCGCTGGGCCTTCTGCGCAAGATCCGCTATTCGATCCTCCGGCACCCGATCGGCGGGGAACTGCCGGAGGAGCTGCTCACCTTGCACGGCACCACGGTGGCCGGGAGCGCGCTCGCGGCGACGATCCATGGGCGGGTGCTCGACGCCCGGAACCGGCCAGTTCCCGCCGCGGACTTCGCCGCCTTCTTCGACCGGGAGCTTCCGGATCACGCCCCCCTCGACATCCTCGCCCAGAGGCCGGGCGCGGACGAGAAGGTCCCCGAGGTCTTCCTCTCCTATGCCTGGGGAGACGACTCCCCCGCCGGCAAGATCCGCGACCAGGTGATCGACGGACTCTACGAGGCTCTCACCCAGGAAGGCCTCTCCCCCATCCGCGATCGCAACGCCATGCGCCCGGGCGACCGGATCTCCGCCTTCATCGACCGCCTCACCCGCGCCGACCACGTGGTGGCCGTGATCAGCGACAAGTACCTGCGCTCTCCTTACTGCATGTACGAGATCTACCGGCTGTGGCAGAAGAGCCAGGAGGACGCCGACCTCATGGCCGAGCGCGTGGTGCCGATCGTGCTGCCGGAGGTGAAGATCGGCCGCCTCCCCGAGCGAGTCCCCTACATCAAGTACTGGCGGCAGCAGCATGAGGAGCTGGAGGCGGCGTTCAACGAAGTGGGCACGGCGCTGGCTCCCGAGTCCCTGCGGGAGCTGCGGCTGGTGCGGGACTTCGCCCACCACGTGGACGGCATCCTCGTCTTCCTGCAGGACGTCCTGATGCCGCGCAAGCTCGAAGCCCATCTCGACGACGGGTTCGAAGCGGTGCGCGGGGCGTTGCGGCGGCGGATGGGGAGGGGGTAGCTCTCCCCTATATGCGTTGACTTGGTCGGCGCCGTGGCCTCCGCCAGGGGTTCAAACCCCTGGCGAGGCGCCGCCGGACCCAGAAGGCCCCGTCTGCGTTCGCTTCCGGCGCATTCTCGACCCCCGCCGGCAGCCGCCTCTCCCGCGCCGGGCACGCGGCCACCCGGGCCGGTTCCGCCGCGGGCCGCGCCGGCTCGGCGGTCACCGCGGCCGGGTGCCGGGTCGAGAATCAACCGCAAGCGGTGACTCGCGCCGCGGCGCAGGTCACCGCTGACCTGCAAACGGTGACCAATCTGGCGAGATTCTCGACTTCAGCCGACCTGTTCTCGACCTTTCGCCGCACATTCTCGACCTTTGTGCGGTTGTAGCTCGACCAAATCGCGAGATTCTCGACCGTTCGACGGGTTTCAACCCCCAGAATCAGGCCTCCGGTCGAGAATGGTCACCGAGAAGTCACCGTTCTCCCGAGTATCTCGACTCTTCTCGCGAGCGCAGCCTCCGCGATGCGGTCTTTCTCGACCTCTGCCTTGCCCCGCCGGGCGGCCCCTCTTCCATCCGCGAGCCAGGGCTCCGTCAAAGCCGTGCGGAGCCGGAGCTCTCCCCCACCCAAAGACCCTCACCCCGACCCTCTCCCACTCGCACTCACACCCGCCCGGGAGAGGGCGCCACCGCCCCAAAATATTGAGAAAGCGAGGGTTGTGGTTCCCCTCTCCCGGGTGGGCGTGAGTGCGGGTGGGAGAGGGGGCCAGGGGGTGAGGGTCTTTGGGCGGGGGAAGGCTCCGCGGATCCCGGGGCGCCTGGAAGCAGTGGTCCCGGCCCCGCCTCCTCAAAACCCCACCCACCCCTCCTGCGTACAGCTATACTTGCGGGACGGCTTCGGGGGTTCGAAGCCGTTCGACCGACCCCAGCCAGCCAGGAGGAGCCCGCGGTGGAGAGAGAACGCGCGATGGGGCGAGACGTGATCCTCGCCGTCGTCGAAAACATGCGCCAGAGCCTGGAGCCGCTCGTCACCGAGACGGTGGCGCCGAGCCTCTACCGGGTCTACTTGCAGGCCGACGACTACGAGCACCTGCGGGCGCTCTTCGGGAAGATCGAGAACGAGACCCGCAAGATCCTCGACCAGGAGCTGGAACGCCTCAACAAGGACGCCGTCCCCATGCTGACCCGCCTGCTGCGCCGCAAGGACGGCGGCGACAAGGCCATGCGCTACATCAGCGCCGAGGGCGGCTGGTACATCCGTTTTCAGGAAGACCCCAACGGCACCTTGAGCCCGGGGGACATCGAAGTCGTCTCCGAGTTCGCCCAGCCGGTCGCCCAGGGGTATGGGGCCGGGTCCAAGACCCGCCGCATCTCCACCACCCGGCGCCTCGGGCAGACCGTCGGCCGGCGCGAGCTCACCGACTCCCTCCCCGCCGTGGCCCGCCTGAGCTACCAGGACAAACGCGGCCCCCAGACCTATCTGATGGCCAAGGACGAGATCGTCATCGGCCGCGAAGCACCGGACGTGTGGGTCGACCTGCGGCTCGACACCCTGCCGGACGTCTCCCGCGAGCACGCCCGCTTGCAGCGTACCGCGGAAGGGACGTTCCGGATCAAGGACCTGAGCAAGCTCGGCACCACGGTGGACGGCAAGCCGGTGCCGCGGAGCCTCGAAGCCGGCTCGGGCGACGTCAAGGACCTGGACCGTTGGACCGAGATCCCCGAGAAGGCGAAGATCGGGCTGGCCGGCGTCGTCTTTCTCGACTTCGAGAAATTGTCATGACCGGGCTCTTCCTCTCCCGTTGGCTCTTCCTCGCCGCGCTGGCCCTCGTGGGAGCCGTCCTCGCCGGCCTCGCCCTCGCCGAGCGGAAACAGAGGTAGCCTCTCCTTGCGACCCTCCATGCCGAGCCGGGGGCCGCTCAGCGCGGCGGGCTCCGATCCCGGGCGCGAGCGGGAGAACAACGAGGATCGCGTCCTCCTCGAGCCCGCACTCGGCATCTATGCCGTGGTGGATGGCGTCGGGGGCGAATCGGGCGGCGAGGTGGCCGCGGAGATCGCGGTGGAGGTGCTGCGCGCCCGCCTGTCGCGCCGCACCACCGAGCCGGGGCGCCTCCTGCGCGAGGCGATCGCCCTCGCCAACCGGCAGATCCTGGAGAGGGCGCAAGCCGAGCCCGAGCTCGCCGGCATGGCCTGCGTCCTCACCGTGGCGGTGCTCGACGGCGAGACTGCGACCATCGGCCATGTAGGGGACAGCCGGCTCTACCAGCTGCGCCGCGGCGAGATCCGCAAGATCACCAAGGACCACTCTCCGGTGGGCATCCGCGAGGACGCGGGCGAGCTGTCCGAGTCGGAGGCCATGGCGCATCCGCGGCGCAATGAGATCTTCCGCGACGTGGGCTCTGCGCCGCACGATCCGGACGAGAAGGGCTTCGTCGATGTCACCACCCTCCCCTTCGACGCCGAGAGCGCGCTGCTGCTCTGCTCGGACGGCCTGTCGGACATGGTTCCCGCGGCGGAGATCCGCGCGATCGTCGAGTCGCACGCCGGACGCACGGACGAGGCGGTGCAGGCATTGATCAATGCGGCCAACCGGGCCGGCGGCAAGGACAATGTCTCGGTGGTGCTGGTCGCAGGAGAGCGCTACGGCCAGGGGGCTTCCCGCGCAGAGGCGTCCGACGATCCTCTCGAATCCACCCATGCCACCCCCGCGGCGCCGCGCCGGCCGCCGCTGCGCGGGGCGGCCCAGGCGAGCCCCACGGCCGGCGAAAGGGCGGGCCGCGCGCTGCGCCGCGGCCTCCTGCTCGGCCTCCTGGTGCTCCTCGCCGCCGGCGGATGGTTCTTCCGGGAGCAGGTCTTGCAGGTCCTGGCTCGCTTCGGTCTCGGCACGCCCGCCCCCTCCCCGATCCTCCGCGTCGACCCGCAGGGGGTGGGGACGCAAGGATTCCGCACCCTCGCCGCGGCTCTGGAGGCGGCGCAGCCGGGGCAGACCATCGAGGCCGTACCCGGCCTCTACGAGGGTCCCATCGAGCTCAAGAGCGGGGTGAAGCTGATCAGCCGGACGCCGGGCGGTGCGATCCTGCGCCTGCCGCAGGGAACGGCGGAGCCGGCGATCACCGCGGAAGGGGTCATCAACGCGCACCTCGCCGGCTTCAAGATCGAAGGGACGGCCGACGCGCCGCTGGAGATCGGCCTGCGCCTCGCCGATTCCGCGATCGTGGTCGAGGACCTGGAGATCTCCGGCGCGGCGACGGCCGGTATCGAGATCGCCGGAGCGGATCGCTCGGAGATCCACACCTCCTATGTACACGACAACCCCGGCACCGGAGCGATCGTGCGCGACCAGGCGGCCCCGCGGCTGGAGCAGAACGTCTTCCTGCGCAACGGCGCCGGGCCGGAGGGACAACTGCCGGGGATCGAGATCCGCGACGAGGCACGCCCGCGGCTGCTGCAGAACCAGATCAAGGAAAGCGCCGCCGCAGGCGTCTGGGTCCCGGCGGCGGATCGGGTGGACGAGATCTTCATGTTCAACACCTTCGACCAGCCGAAAGACAAGGCCGTGCAGACGCCGCCTCCGGCACCGGCGGAACCGGAGCGATGAGCCGACCGTGCTGACGCAACAACAGGTGAGCCGCTTCGAGATCCGCGACTTCCTGGGCCGTGGGGCCATGGGGGACGTGTATCTCGCCTGGGACCCGGAGCGCCAGGGCGAGGTCGCCCTCAAACTGGTGCGCACCCACAAGGCCGATCCGGACATGCTGGAGGCGGAGAAGAACGGCGCCGCGCTGCAGCAGCAGCTCGCCCGGGTCGCCCCGCAGGTCGCCGCCGTTTATGAGCAGGGACAGGACGGGCCGTTCTTCTGGGTGGCCATGGAGCTCGTGGCGGGCTGCGATCTCTCCGACGTGCTCGACCAGGGACCCTTGCCCGAAGAACGGGCGGTGCGCATCGCCCTCCAGCTCTGCACGCTGCTCGAAACCGCCCACCGCTTCTCCGCCGAGGTCGGCGACCGGCGCATCCTCGGCATCATCCACGGGGACATCAAGCCGGAGAACATCCGCCTCCAGGCCGACGACCGCGTCCGCATCCTCGACTTCGGCATCGCCAAGCATCTGTCGCAGACCCGGAAGTTCACGGTGAACCTGTTCGGCAGCCTCCCCTATACGCCGCCGGAGCGGCTGGAGCGGGGCGCCGTCGATTCCTTTTCCGATCTCTGGGCTCTCGGCGTCGTGCTCTATCTGATGGTGGCGGGCGAGCCGCCGTTTGCCGGCCGCGATCCGGAGGAGCTGGAGGGCCGCATCCGGCGGGGCGAGCCGCCGAGGCCGCTGCCGCCCCACATCTCGCCCGGGCTGCGGCGGATCATCGGCCGCAGCCTCGAATTCGAGCCGGCCCGGCGCTATCCGACGGCGACCGCGTTTCACGCCGACCTGGAGGCCTGGCTCGCCGGTACGCCGATCTCCGGCGCAACGGGTCCGGACACGGCCCCGGCCTCTGGGAATGGCGATCTGAGCGCGACGCGGCGCACCGCGCGCTCCGAGCCGTTGCCGCCCGGGATCGGCGCCACCCGCCGCAGCGACCCTCCCGAGAACGTGCTCGACTTCCGTGCCCTCGGTGCCACGCGCCGCACCGGGGAGGTGGACGAGGAGACCGGGGAGGCGCCGGCCGCCGCGCCCCCTCCTCCCCCACCGCCCGGTTCCCCCGCCGCCGCGGCGCCTCTCCGCGAAGAGGCGGGGCCGGCCCCGGCCGGGCTGCTGCGCCGCAGCTGGCGCCGCCGGGCCGCGGTCCTTCTGGCGCTCCTCCTGGCCGGCCTCGGAGGATGCCAGGTCTATGTGCGCAGCGAAGCGCGGGAGATGCGCCGCGTGCTGGTCGAGCCGAAGCCGGACCTCGACGCGCTCCTCGAGCAGTACCGCGGCGTCAAGCGGTGGGCGCCGTTCGGGATCGGCCTGGGGAACGTACCCGAGGAGCTGCGCCAGGCCTTCGTCCGCCAGGCGGACGAGATCCTGCTGAGCTACCAGGGAGACAATCCGCGGACCACCGAGAAGGGCTGGGAGCGGGCGCGCGACTACCTGCGCGCCGCGGTGGACATCCAGTTCACCGACCGCAAGTCCCGGGCGCGGATGATCTATGCGCAGGCGCATCTCGACCGCATCGCGGCCCAGACCTCGAGGGCCGCGGGGAACGAGCCGGAGGCGCGGGCACGCACCGACGCCGCGATCTCCGGCTTCCGCGACGCCGCCCGCCGCGACGCCGAATTCGCCGATCCCTATCTGGGCCTGGCCCGGATCCATGCCTATGACCGCTTCGACCTGGACGAGCTCCAGAAGGCGCTGGGCGAGCTCGGCAAGCGCGGCTATCGCCTGGGCCGGCGCGAGAAGGCGATGCTCGCCGACGGCTTCCGGATGCGCGGCATCGAGCTTCACGAGCAGGCGCTGCGGGCGAGCCGGCGGGACGACCAGATCACCTGGCTCGACAGGGCCGCGCGCCACCTGCGGCAGGCGATCGACCTGTATGCCGAGATTCCGGGCTACGCCGACGTGCGCAAGAACCGGGCGGAATCCGAGCGCCGGCTGGCCTCGATCGAGGCCCGTCTCGCCACCCTTTCCCAGGACCAGCCGGGCATGCTCGGCCGGATTCTCGGCGAGATCGGCCGCGCCATCGGCGAAGAGATCGAGAAGAAACCTCAACCTTGAGCACAGAGCACGGGAGCCGACCACCATGGCCGTGACGCGCAGCACCGCCGCCGACCGCCGCCGGGAATCCACCGGCTTCGTCCCCATCCCCGGGCTGCATCCGGGCCGTTCGCGGGACCGCGAGACCCTGCTCCTGGCCGCCGGGATCCTCGTCTTCCTCGTCGGCCTCACCCTGGTCACCCTGGCGAAGACCGGCTCCTTCGGAGCGATTGAAGGACAGCTGGCCGGTGGCGAGGTCCTCGCCGCCGGCGACGTGCGCGAGCCGGCCCAGCTCCTCCCCTTGCTCGGCTTCTTGGCCGAGCCGGCGGAGCGGTCCTATGTCGCCCGCCAGATCTATCGCCGCCTCCAGGAAGGAAACCTCCAGAACGTCGGCGAGCTGGCGCGCCTGCGCGTGCCGGTCGCCGAGGTCGAGAAGAACGAGCGGTTGCCGGTGCTGCGCCAGCGCGTCGCCTCCTTGCGCGAAGGGCGCACGGATCCGTTGCGGGAAGGAGCCGAAGTGGTGCTCCTGTCCTCCGGCCAGCTGCGGGAGATCAAGCCGCATCTGATCGTCCGCCGGCCGGGGGCGTACAAGACCCAGCTCGCGCTCTGGATCGGCCTCTTCCTCGTCGCCTTCCTCGCCGTCCATGCCGTCTTCCGGCTGCGCGGATTCACCGGTGACCCGCTCCTGTTGCCGATCGTGTTCCTCCTCGCCGGGCTCGGCCTGCTGGTCATGGTGAGCATCCGCGATCCGCTGCGCGACATGCTTCTCTTCCGCACTTTCGCCCAGGGCGCCGTGGCCGGCCTCGCCCTCCTGGTGGCGGCCACCTGGATCGACGTGCAGCGCTCGCCGCTCAAACGGTTCACCTTTGCACCGCTGGGAGCCGCCGTCGCCCTCTCCACCCTCCTCATCCTTTTCGGCCGCGGCCCGGGCGGCAGCGACGTCAAGGTCAACCTGTTCGGCTTCCAGCCGGTCGAGGTGGTCAAAATCCTCGTCGTCCTCTTCCTGGCCGGCTATCTGCACGACCGCTGGGAATTCCTGCGCGATCTCGCGGAGAAACGGGCCGGGCTGGGGGGGGCTCCCTCCTGGCTGCGGGTTCCCAAGCTCGAGTACGTGCTCCCGCCCTGGCTCGCGCTGGCGGTGATCCTCCTGTTCTTCTTCCTGCAGAAGGACCTGGGGCCGGCCCTGGTGCTCTCATTCCTGTTTCTGATCGTCTACAGCGTGGCCCGCGGCCGGGCGGTGATGCTGGCCCTGGGCACGGCTCTGCTGGGCGCCGCCTTCTGGGCCGCCTATCGGCTCGGATACCCGCAGACCGTCACCGGCCGGCTCAACATGTGGCTCTCGCCGTGGGACAACTCCTTCCGCGGCGGCGACCATCTGGCGCAATCCCTCTGGGCGCTCGCCAACGGCGCGTTCTCCGGCACCGGCCTGGGGCTCGGCCAGCCCGGTTTCGTGCCGGAGATCCACACCGACATGGTGCTCGCGGCGATCGGTGAAGAGCTGGGCTTCGCCGGCCTGCTGGCCGTCTTCGCCCTCTACGTTGTCCTGATCAGCCGCGGCCTGCGGGCGGCGCAGCGGGCGGAAGGAGCCTACGGCTTCTTCCTGGCCCTGGGCCTGAGCCTTCTCCTGGCGCTGCAGATCCTGCTCATCGCCGGCGGCGTCACCGGGGTCTTCCCGCTCTCCGGGGTCGTCTCACCGTTCCTGAGCTCCGGCCGTTCGGCCCTGCTGGCCAACTTCCTGATCGCCGGCCTCCTCCTCGCGGTCTCGGCCCGGCCCGGCAAGGGGGACGCCCTGCGGCGCTTCGACGGCGCGGTGCGCTGGACCGCCCTCGGCCTCGGCGCCTGCGGGCTCGTCATCGTCGGCAAGGCGGCGTTCGTCCAGGTCGTGCGGCCGGATCACTACCTGACCAAGAGCGCCCTGGTGGTCCACGCCGACAGCCGGCGCTATTTCGACGCCAATCCGCGGCTCGAAGCCATCGCCCGCACCATCGAGCGCGGTGCGATCCTCGACCGGAACGGCCTGCCGCTCGCCACCAGCGATCCGCAGGAGCTGGAGCGCCAGCGCGCCACCTTCGAGCGGCTGGGCGTCTCCATCGACCGTACCGTGCGCCCCGGGCGGCGGCTGTATCCGTTCGGCGGACGCACCTTCCATCTGCTCGGCGACCGCAACAGCATGGCCAACTGGGGAGCCTCCAACACCTCCTATGCCGAGCGCGACTCGCGCATCCGCCTCCAGGGTTATGACGACTACGCCAAGGTGGTCGAGGTGGCACAGCCGAACGGCGGCGTGACGCGGGAGATCATGGTGGACTACAAAGAGCTGGTCCCTCTGCTGCGCCACCGCAACGAGCCCGGGCACGAAGACGTGAAGCGCATCCTCGAGCGGCCACGGACCCTGCGCCTCGCGCTCGACGCCCGCCTCCAGCTGCGCGCCGCGGACGTCCTCAAGAAACAGGCGCAACAAGCCGGCTTCGGCGCCGCCGCCGTGGTGCTCGACGCCGGCACCGGCGACCTTCTGGCGAGCGTCAGCTATCCCTGGCCCGACCGGCTGCCGATCGAGATCAAGCCGGACGGGAAACCGGACACCGCGCTGGTCGACCGGGCGCGCTACGGCATCTATCCGCCGGGCTCGACGTTCAAGCTGGTGACCGCCCTCGCCGCCTTGCGCAAGAATCCGGCGCTGGCGGACCAGACGTTCCAATGCGAAGCGCTCCCCGGCGGCCGGGTGGGGCACAAGGTGCGCGGCTTCGGCAAGCCGATCCGCGACGATCCCACGGACAAGGTGCCGCACGGCGACGTCGATCTCGCGAAGGGGGTCCGCGTCTCCTGCAACGCCTATTTCGCCCAGCTCGGCACCCTCGAGGTGGGAGCGGCGCAGCTCCTGGAGACGGCGAATCTGCTGGGGATCACCACGGCGCAGCCCAACTCGGCCGAGCAGCTCCAGCTCTCCATCCCCCAGGCCTCGTACGGCCAGGGCCAGGTCACCGTCACGCCGTTCACCATGGCGCGGGTGGGAGCGACCATTGCGAACGGCGGCCGGATGCCGCAGGGGCGCTGGGTGGCCGACGAGAGCAACGACCGCAAGGCGGAGCCGCTGGAGATCCTCACCGGCCCGCCGATCCACATTCTGCAGGACGCGATGCGCCAGGTGGCCACCCAGGGGACCGCCTTCTTCCTCGCCGACCGGCAGCCGCCGATCGCCGGCAAGACCGGGACCGCCGAGGTCAAGGACAAGAAGTCGCATTCCTGGTTCGTCGCCTATGCACCCTATGGAGCCCCCGAAGGGAGCCGGCACCTCGCCGTGGCCGTGGTGGTGGAGCACGGCGGCTACGGCGGCCGCCTCGCCGCCCCCGCCGCCGCCGAGATCCTCGAAGCCGCCGCGGAGCTCGGCCTCTTCCGGGCCGCGGTAAACTGATCGCCGGAGGAACCTTCTCGATGCCGAACTGGATGGACAAGCTCCGCGGAATGATGAAGCCCTGGACCACGGGCACCGAGCCGATGGAGCTGCGCCGCGCCGTGCTCGACGACGTCGAATCCCGGGTGGTGCTCGCGGGGAGCGGCAAGAAGGTGTTCCCCTACAACCGCCTGGAGATCCGTCTGCTGGCCGACGACCCGCAGCAGAAGGAGGAGATGGAAGCCATCGTCCGCGAAGCCTGGGACCTGCGCCGCGACGTGACGAGCCGCCTGCGCGACCTGGGCTCGTCGGTGCCGGCGGGCCTGGAGGTCGAGGCCCGGGTCACCAGCCAGCCGGGCCTGGAGTTCGGCGACCGCCACTGGAACGTCATCTACCACCGGATCGAGGACGCCGGCCCCGCCGGCCCGGCGCGGCGCGCCACCCTGGAGCTGACCGTCAAGCAGGGGAAGGCGCAGCAGGCCGTCTACTCCTTCGCGGGCCAGGACCGGATCACCATCGGCCGCCTCGACGAGGTGCTGGATGAAGAGGGCCGGGTCCGGCGGCGCAACGACATCGCCTTCTCCGAGGAGGGCGAGATCAACCGCACCGTCTCGCGCGAGCAGGCGCGCATCGCCTGGGATGCCGTGGCGGGCGAGTACCGCCTGCGCGCCGAGCCCGGAGCTTCCGGCACGCGCATCCTGCGCGACGGCCGCACCATCGAAGTCAGCTCCCAGGACCGCCGCGGCGTGCGCCTGCTCTCCGGCGACGAGGTCTACCTGGGCAAGGCCTGCCTCAAGGTGGCGGTGCGGGCGGCCGGATAGGGGCGGTCCCAGGCCGGATCACCCGAGCCACTCCAGGATCTTGCTCCTCACACGAGGGTCACGGAAAAACCGGGTGTGGGCGATCCCGTCCGCCTTGCTGAAGATCTCGCGGTCTGCGATGGGGAAGAAACCCGATCCGTTGCGGTCGAAAACTCCTTGGGTCGGGACGACGAGATCGTTCTCGGCCACGAAGATCTTGTCAAGCAAGCGGTCGACGGCCCAGGCTTTCCAGCCGGGAACCGTCGGTTCGTAGTGGGACGAGAGGGCGAAGTATTTCTTGCCGTCGCGGGCTCCGTGATTGAGTTTGGAGAGAAAGCGGCCGCCCGGCAGCATCGACTGCAGCCCATCCAACCCTTCGAGCATCCCGACCGCAACCTGCTTGCCCACTTCGATCAACCCTTCGAAGACCTCGGTCACGCCGTTGTCCGGCAGGAAGTTCAGAAGGTTGGTGTAGGTATCGAGGAAATCGGCCATGTACTTGCCATCCGCCAGGATGGTTCCGGCGTTGGGAGTGGCGACGAAGATCAGCCGGCGCACCGCCAGGGAGCGGGAGCCTGGGGAGAATTCACCTTCCTGCTCGGCAAGCATGCGGGCGACCAGGCCACCGCGGGAGTGGCACACAATGTCGGCCGTGAGTCGAGCGCCCTCAGGCAAGCTCGCAAAGAACCATTCGGCATTCTGTCGCGGGTCCAGCGAGAGGGTCGGGTGATCGAAGGCGAAGACCCGGCCGCCATAGCGCTCGTGCAACGCGCGCACCGTCTCCTGGTCGAGGCCGCCGAAGCCGACATGCGTCCGGCTGGCGGTGCCGTGGATCATCAGGAGCGCGGGACCCGCGAGCAGCGCCGGCCAATCCGCCGGTCCAAGATCCGGCACGTCGGCAGACGCATAGCTCCCAGGCAGGAAGGAACGAAATCTGTGCGGCCGCTTCTGTTCCTCCCAGCGTCTGACAAAGTAGTCGCCGATCTCGCCTCCGGCCGTCTTGACCAGCCGGAAGGCCAACACCTTCAGAATCTTCTTGCCGATCGCGCCGAGAAGGCCGCGGGTCTGCGGCTCCTGCTCCGGGGTGGCGACGTAGCGGCGGACGACGTAGGTGCGGGTCGCCGAGCCCCGCCTGACGTCGAGGCGGTTGGCTTCATCCACCGGGAAATGCCAGGTGATGACGCCGGACTCGTCCTTCGAGAGAAGGAATTGCCCCCAACCCTCGCCGGCATCAGGTACGGTGATCTCGATCGCCGGCTCGTCATAGGCCGTCGATCGTGTTCCGGGGCCGGCCGTCCCCCCGACTTCGCGGGAGTCGCTGATCTCGATCGTCTCCTGCGCAGAAATGCCCGCGTTGAGGAGGGCCTGCTCAAAGGCGTCGGTCGATTGCGTGCTGGCGCGTGTTGCGGGAGCCTGGGGAGGCAAGACCCGGGCCATGCCGGCGAGGCCGGGAGTGCGCAGGGTGATGGTTCCGATCCTGATCGGCGTTCCTGTGGAGCTCAGCGGTGTGGTCATGGTCTGTTCCTCCCCGAGAAGAGCAGCTTCAAGGCAGGGTGGCCAAAGTATTGATAGGCCAGGCAGGTTGCAGACTGCGGTGCCTGTCCGGCCTTGAAGGCCTTGCGGGCACCGCGGAGCGCCGCAGCCGGGCTGGCCGCTCCGGCGGCGGTCGCAGAATAGAAAGCGCTTGCAATCTCGCGGGCGACGGTGTCCTTGATCGACCAGAGGGGCGCCACGACGGCCGAGGCTCCGGCGGAGAGAAACTCCGCAGCCAACCCCGAGTAGTCGCCCAGGACCTGGTTCCCCACCCCGACCTGACAGGCGTTCAGAAAGACAAAGGGCGCCTTCCGCAGCTCCGACCCGGCCACGTCGTAGGGACTGAGCATCTCGCCATCGGTCAGCATGAGGCCGTTCTGGATGCTTCCCGGATCATAAATTCCGTGAACTGCGAAATGAAGGAGGTCGGCGGAAGGATCTCCCTCCAGGCACCTCAAGACCTCCGTGGTGGAAGCTCCGACCTTGGTCGCCCCATAGCTCTGGTGGAGATCATCCGCCTCCCCCTCGGCTTCCACGAGCCGGTTCCAGCCCGGGCGGTCATAGACACCCGAGATGACGGCCACGGAGTTGACCTGAACCTCGGTCGGCGGGGGCTGCCGGGGGCGCTGGTCGGAGCCCGACACTTGCCGCGGCAGCACCCAGCGGCCGACATTGGCCTGGGCCGCCAGGAAGGGAGGCGCCTCCGGGTCGAGCAGGGGTTCGTAGATCCGGGCGAGCTCCCAGGGAACGTACGGCTCCTGCGAGAGGATCAACACGTTCGGGATGCCATCCTTCGCAAAGCCGCCGACGGCGCGAAGGAGGCCCCAGATCTCGTCGGGCATCTGTCTGGCGATCTTGGTGCCGATTCCAGCCAGGGTGTTGTAAACCCCCGCCTTCCCCTCCCTGTGATTGACCTGGTCGATGATGGAGCGGGCGAACGCCTTCACCTCCAGGCCTTCTCCAACCTCCGAGGGAAGCGCCCGGTCAGGAAGTGGAGCTCCGGCGTGCGGCGAGGTGAACGTCCAGAGCAGCCGGCCGGGATGATCCGCGTCGAGCAGAATCCGGATCTCCAGGTCGGCAGCGACCCGGTTGGCCTGGAGAGCGAGGTCCAGTCCCGCAGCGCCCGCCGGCTTTGGGACTCCGGCCTTGAGCTCCGGGCGCAGCACCACCGCCACCGGCCGCACCGCCATCCCGATGGTCTGCCCTTCGACCTCGTAGAAGGCTTGGAGAAATCTTGCGCGGACGGCCTCCGTCTGCGCCTCCGGGGTGAGGTGAAAGACCGTCGTCGGATAGGATTCCTCGGCGGTCACCGGCACGGCCCGCCGCAGGGTCTCTCCATCCCTCAGGCGAAATCCGTCGGCCACCAGCTGAATCGTCAGCGTGTACGGCCCGACACTCGTGTCGGGGCGGCTCAGCGGTCCTCCCACGACTCCCGGGCTGGGCTTGGCCGCGAGGCCCACGATGACCTCCATCTCCACACCCGCCACCGCGACCTCCGGGGCGTCGAACCGCGAATACGCGGTGCGCGGTGGGTCGGATCCAGGGGCAGCCTCTGCGACCGAGCCGAGGAAGCCACCCTCGGGACGGGCTTCAAGGGAAGGAAGTTGCTGGGGCAGCGGGCGGTTTGGAATGGACCGTGTACGTGGCCGCTTTCTCGCGAGACTTTTCTCCAGTGTCCGGAGACGCCACAGCAAGAAGACCTCATCCTGCTTGAGCAATAGCTTTGCCGGGGCCTTCTCCTTGCGCTCACCGATGTACTTGAAGCCCGAGAGACTGCCGACGCCGAGGAGTGCGGCGAGCGGGGTGACCAGCCCGGCGGGGATCAGGGGGACGAGACCGATGGCGACGAACCCGAGCAGATAGGAGAGATTCCGCTTCCGGGCCGCGTCCCGAATGGCCTCGTAACTCTTCGCCAGGCTTCGCACCTGCTGGTCGATCTCCTCCAGGCGCCGGAGCAGAGCTCTCTCGCTCTCCGCCTGGGGCAGCCCGTAGAGGAGGGCCTTCAGGTGGCTCTGGAATTCGTTGTAGAGACCGGATTCCTGCTGCCGGAGCGCGAGGACGTCGCGGGCGCTCAGGTTGGTGAAGTACGGAAGGTACAGGTAAGGAGGCTTCCCGGCTCCGAGCTGCAAGTCGTCAAGGCCCTCTTCCTCAAACTGACGGCGCAGCTCCGGGAGCTGGAAGTTGGCCCGGATGAGGCCGAGGCCCGCCTTCGTCCGGATGCTCAGCTGTTTGGCCTCCGGCTGATACGAGGGCAGGAGGGTCAGGTCGCCGGAGTCCAGGAAAGGGCGGGCTGAGCAGAGGAGGTGCAGAAAAGAGTCGAACTCGGAGCGGAGGAGGTGGTGATTCTTGCGGACCTCCTTGATGTCTCCTCCGTAGCCGTCCCGCTGGGCTCGATACTTGCCGAAGGCGATGACCTCCTTGTCGCGCTCGACCCACGTGTCATAGCCCCGATGGATGACGGTGCGCGGGCTCCGCTCGGTCTCGCGGAAGGGGAAGGTCACGAGCGTCTTGCTGGCGTAGAAGCAGATCTTCCGGAAAAAGACGTCGTCCGGAAGGTTGCTCGGGCCTTCTCCACCGGCCGCATCAACCACGAAATGGAGCTTCACCCCGGGCGCCGACTGGATGGACTTGAGACCTCGCTGCGCATGCTCCGCCAACTCGCTGTAGAGCCGAGAGACGAAGACCGATTGCCGGCCCGGCGGCAAGAGGTAGTAATCTGCGGCCTCGGCGATGTCGAAGGCCTTGAGGAGCTCACCCAGTCCCAAGTGTGGCATCGGCTGCCTCCCAATTGAGTCCGTCAGCAATCTCAGTATACTCGCTGACGACCTCGAGGAAGCAGGAGGCAAGCGGCCTGCCGCAACGTGGCGGTGCGGGCCAGCCCCCCTCCGTCGGCGAGCCGGAGACCGCCCCGGCGGGCGGTGCCCATCGCGCCCGTCACCGCGATTCTTGAAGTCCGCTGTTCCCGCGCGCCGCGTCGGCTGTCTCATCAGGCAGGACCAACGCCGGCCGGGCGATTCCGCCCACCCTACCGCGGTCCAGGAGAAACAAGTCATGGGCAAATGGGGCAAGAAACTCACGCTGTCGGGGGCGCTTGCCGCCCTCGTGCTCGCCGCCCTTCCGGCGCAGGCCGCGGGTCCCGGCGTCCTCAAATTCGACCAGTCCAGCATCGGCACGACCGAAGGAGCGACCGTGCAGGTGCTCGTCGAGCGTTCCCAGGGAGAGGATGGAGCGGCCTCCGTGCGCGTGGTCTCCTCGGGTGGCTCGGCGCTCGCCGGCAGTGACTACACGGCGGTCGACGTCACCCTCACCTGGGCGGCCGGCGACGGCTCCGACCGCTTCGTGGCGGTCTCGATCCTCGACGACGCCACCTCCGAGGGCGGCGAGACATTCAACCTCACCCTCATGGACGCCACCGGCTCGTCCATCGACCCGACCGGCAGCCAGACCACCCTCACCATCGCCGCCAGCGACGGCGGCAGCGGTGGCTCGGGGGGCTCCGGCGGGAGCGGTGGCAGTGGCGGCTCAGGGGGTAGCGGCGGTTCCGGCGGTTCGGGTGGCAGTGGCGGCAGTGGCGGCTCGGGTGGCAGTGGGGGCTCGGGCGGCAGTGGGGGCTCGGGAGGCTCGGGCGGCAGCGGCGGCTCGGGCAATGGCACGTTCAAGTTCGACGAGCGCAGCTTCTTCGTCGATGAGGGCTCCGGCACCGCCGTCATCACCATCGAACGTTCCCACGGCGAAGACGGTGCGGTCAGCGTGAGCTATACGACCAGCGCCGGCACCGCCACCGCGGGCGTCGACTACACCGACGTCTCCGGCACCCTCACCTGGGCCGACGGCGACGAGAGCATCCGCTCGTTCACCGTGCCGATCCTCCGCAACTCCGGAGAAGAGCCGAACGAGACGGTCGAGCTGATGCTCACCAGCCCGACCGGCGGCGCCGTCCTCGACGACGTGCGCAGCGTGGCAATCCTCACCATCCTCGACGACGGCGGGCCGGTCGATGACGGCGGCACCGGCGAGGACAACCACGGCCCGCAGGGCGTCATCAAGTTCGACGAGGTCTCCTTCGAGGTCATCGAAGGGCAGGTCAACGCGGTGATCCGCGTCGAACGGTCGCACGGTGAATCCGGCGCCGTGTCGGTGACCTTCACGACGAGTGCGGGCAGCGCGACCGAGGGCCTCGACTACGAGGAGACCACGGCCACCCTGTCCTGGGCGAACGGCGACGGCGCGACCAAGCGGGTCAACGTTCCGATCCTCGCCGACACGATCGACGAAGGGAACGAGACCGTCAATCTGCGGCTGTCGAATCCGACCGGCGGCGCGGTGCTCGACGCCGACCGCGACACCTCGGTGCTGACCCTCCTCGACGACGACGGCTCGACGACACCGTGCTCGACGAGCAGCTCCACCGGCTGCGCCCAGGGAAGCCGCTTCTCCTTCGAGGCGACCTACCGGACCTCCACGGGCCTGACCGGCCGCGGAACGGTCGTCCCGCAGCCCGGGGGCAACTCGGCGACCATCTGGTTCTTCAGCTCGGACAACTCCGAGGTGCTGGTCAAGGTGCTCGACGCCTGCAGCTTCACTGCGAGCCCGGCCTACTGGGTCTTCTTCGCGGCGACGACCAACGTCGATTTCACCCTGCACGTGACCGACACCCACACCGGACTGACCAAGGAGTACAAGAACCTGCTCGGCCAGGCGGCCCTGCCGGTGCAGGACACCCAGACGTTCAAGACCTGCGGCCAGTAGAGCCCTCTCCCCCGGCCCCTCTCCCGCCAGCGGGAGAGGGGAGAAGTCCAAGGGCCGCCAGGATCCCCCCGAACACGAGGACCGTGGCGAGGGAGATCAGCGTGTATTGCTCGTCGCGCCAGGTCGGCATCCCGAGGAGCGGGCCGAGCGACACGAGCTGCGAGAAGGCCGCCAGCGCGAGAAGAGCGATGGCGGCCGCTCGCTTCTCCACCCAGAGCAGGGCCGGGACCAGGATGAACATGTAGTAGTAGGACGTCAGCTCGACCGCGAAGGCGATCCACAGCACGCCGAGCGCCGCCGCGATCCACGGCTCCGGACGGCGCCGCGCCGCACGGCCGAGCAGGACGAGGGCCGCGCCGGCGAGGAGGGCCGCGAACGGCCGGGCCTGCCGCCAGGCCGCCAGCCGCGCCTCCTTCCAGCGCCCCCAGGGATCGGTCGCCGTCTCGTCGACCAGCCGCCGGCCGACCTCCGCGGGCCGCCAGCTCACCACGGTGCGCAGTCCCATGTGGTTGGTCAGCGGCGTCTCCTGGTGCTTGCGGGTGTTGGCGAGAAACGCGCGATACGCCTCCGGCCCGCCGGTCACCGCAAAGCTCGCCGGCACCAGAAGCGCCACCGCGAGAGCGGCGCCCGCCAGGAAGCGCAGGTGCGCCTGCACCTCCGGCCGGCGCAGCCCGGTCTTCAGACCGTCCCGGGTGACGAGGGCGAGCACCGCCACCACCGGCCCGGCCGCGAGGAGCCCGGGAAAAATGCGGAGCAGCGCCGCATAGCCGAGAGCCATTCCGCCGAGCCACGGTCTCCCCTTCTTGAGGCACGCCACGGACGCGGCCAGGAAGAAGAGCCAGTCCCAGCGCAGAAACGCTCCGCCGGTCCAGAAGAAGCGGCACGGGAAGAACGTCGCGAGCACGAGGAGGGATACGGCGAGGGAGCGCAGGCCGAACGCCCAGCCGATCACCGCCACCAGGGCGAGGATGTAGAGCAGGTCGATCGACGTCAAGGCGAGGATCCAGCCATCGCCCGCGGGAGCGAGGTTGGCGAGCAGCGAGCCGGCGATCAGCCAGACCGGCGTCCCGTTGAACCCATGGTCGGTCGAGATCTCCTCCCAGCGCACTGCGTTCTCCCGGCCGCGGAACCAGGCCACGTCGGCCCGGAACTGCTCCCAGCGCGCGGCGGAAAAGGAAGCCGTGCAGCGCTCCGGATGGGCCAGGATCTGCGCCGCCGGCTCCATCTCGTTGGTGCGCAGGTTGGTGATCGTCCGCCGCGCCACCCGTGAGGCCAGCCCCGGCATCCGGGAGGACTCTGCGGCGTCGGCCACCGCCAGGCATTCGTACAAGCGGTCGTAGGACAGCTCGCGAAAATACTTGGCGCCCAGGTAGTAGTGCAGCGTGTCCCAGGTATGGACGTAGTTGCCGAAATGGAACGCGCCGAAGTTGAAGAAGGTGAGCACCGCCACCACCGCGGCCCCCCCGAACAGGCGCTTGTGCTCGCGCCGGGCCGCCGCGACGACAAGGCCGATCCCGAGAAGAGCCAGCAGCAACTCCCACCACCGGCTGGTGAGGTCGTTCCAATACGTGAAGAGAGTCGGCGCGGGCGGCGGGACGGCCTCGACGGCGAAGGCCGGCGGCCAGGGCTTGGGGAGGGAACACCAGGCGGCGACCTCGGCGACCGAGGTGAAGCCGTCGCCTTCCGGAGGATCGAGCCGCAGATAGCGCACCGCCGGCGCCTGGGGAAAGATCTCGGTGCGCGTCCGCAAGCCGGCGACGTCGGACAGCGCGGCGATCGCCCCGAGGGGGGTGAAGGTCACCCCGTCGAGCGAGCCGGAAAGGGGGAACCGGTCGTTGGCATCCCCCTGGACGAGCACGCCCCGCACCGCGCGCGGAGCCCCCAGGTCCCAGGTGATCGAACCCTCCGCGCCGTTGAGCACCACCGCCGGAGGCGAGTTCCAGGAGGTTCCCTCCGGTGCGACGCGGCCGTCCGTCGCCCGCTCCACCTCCCCCACCACGCGGGCGGTGGACGGCATCCGCAGGGCGAGGAGGTTGCCGGAGGGGCACTCTTGCCCGGTTGCCGCCTGAGCGAGGGCCGGAGCGGCGAGGAACGCCGCGAGAAGGAGAGTCTTCATGTCGGAAGCCGGCCTCGGGGGAACCCGAGACCGGCGGGTGGGAAGCCTACGGAATCGTCACGCAGGGGCCGACGCCGGGGCCCTGCACCACGACCTTGCGCATCATGCCCCAGTCCTCGTGGACCAGGATGTGGCAATGGATGACGAACTCGCCGTCGAAGTTGTCGAAGGTGGTCATGAACTTGACCGAGCCGTTGACGCCGTTCTGCTGCGGCCGGATGAGGACGGTGTCCTGGAAGTACTGCTGTTCGGGCGGCACCGCAACGCCGTTCTTCTCGATCACCACGAAGGGGTTGACGTGGATGTGGAACGGATGCGGCGCGCCGGAGGAGTTCTGCACCTCCCAGATCTGCGTCGCCCCCAGAGGCACGGTGATCACCGGAGCATCCGGGCCGAACGGCACGCCGTTGATCTGGAACTTGCCGGCGCAGTCCGCCTGGTTCGCCACGTTGAAGATGATGGTCTGGTCTGGAGTGTCGGCGGCGGACTCCGGTGTCACGTTGGCCGCGGTGAGAGTCTTCTGCAGATAGCGCGGCAGTTCCGGGGTCTCCCCGGGCAACGTCATCTTGAGCTCCGGCCCGGCGACGTTCACCTTCACCAGGACCTGCTCCGGGATGTTGCAGCCGGGGAAGGGAATCTGCTTCTTGCTGACGGTCGTCTGGCCCACGGTGTTGAACTGAACGAGGTAGTCCGCACGGTTCCCAGGAGCGAGCGGCCAGGCGGATTCGCTGCGCGGCTCGGGAAGGTAGATGCCGTCCACGGCGATCAGCGTCTGCGCGGTGGTGAAGGTCAGATTGGTGATGCCGCGCGGGGTGGCGGTGGCGTTGATGAAGCGCCAGCGCTGGATCTCGCCGGGCCGGATGTCGACCGTCGGCTGGTACTGGCCGTTCACCAGGTAGGCGCTGGTGACGCCACAGCCGCCGCCGCACTGGTAGACGTCGGTGGACGAGTCGTTGCCCACCGTCTCGTGGATCAGGAAGACCAGGTCCTTGATCCCGGGCATGGGCTCGGTCCCCGGCAGGTCCTTGACGATGAGGGCGCCGGCCATGCCGTTGACCAGTTGCAGGGCCGTCGAGCCGTGCTTGTGAGCGTGGTACCAGTGAGTCCCGGGCTTGTGCGACTTCGGCAGGGCGAAGCAGTAGTCGAGCTTACCGCGCACCGGGTCCTCGGCGAGCGGCGGAATCTCGATGAGGACGGCGTCCGAGGGCACCTTGGGCGAGACGTGCAGGCCGTGGGTGTGGAGGTTCGTGGTATTGAAACAGTGCGGTGTATTGGGGTTCGCGTGGTGATTGGGGTCCAGACAGCCGGCGTCCGTGTTCTTCGGCAGGTCATTGAAGAAATGGACGTTGATCGTGTCGCCCGGGTAGGCGGAGATCGTGGGGCCGGGGACCTGGCCGTTGTAGGTGCGGGTGATCTCGGTGCGGGTCTGGGTCGATTCCCGGATGGTGATCGGGACCTCGACGACCCGCAGGGTCACGTCGACGACCCCATCGACACCGGCCACCACCGGCGGCTCGGCGAAGCGCTCGTAGTGAGCGGCCTCGGCCTTGTCAAACGCCGCCTGCTCCTGCGCGGACTTCGGCGGCGGCGGCGTCTCCGCGTGGCCATGGTCGTGGGCGAGGGATGCGGCGGGCGCGCCCAGCAGCAAGGCGGTGGCGGCGGCGCCTCCCGAGAGAAAACGGCGGCGGCTGACTCCGGGCTCGGCGGGCGCGCCGGCCGCCGGAGCCGGCCGGGGCTGCATCAGGTGCTCCTCCTCTCCTGCCATGTCTCGCTCTCCTCTCTAAGGTTCTAGGACTCGCGCCCCGCCCGAACCGCGTCGAGGCGATCCTGGGTCTGGCGCCGGTGGAAGCGGCGGACCTTCTCATACTGGTCCGGGTTGAGCACGCCGTGCGCCGCCTTGAGGTGGCGGTAGCGCATCTTGCGCAGCTCGCACTCGGCACGGCACAGGTCTTCGATGGCCTGCATCACCTCGGGCTCCGGCGTGGAGAGATCGCGCGCCTTGGCGCGCTGCAGGACCTTGGCCTTGAGCAGCGCCGCCTGCAGATCGATCTTCTCCAGCTCGTGCCGCGTGCGCAGAGCGTCGAGCCGGTCGAGCTGCTCCTCGGAAAGCCCCATCTCGGTGGCGTGCCGCTGCAGCATCCCGACGCCGCCCATCTGGCGCAGCGAGCCGCCCTGCTGGGCCCCGGTGCGGCCGCCACCCCCGCGGCCACTGCCACGGCTGCTCATCAGCGAGCTGTAGGGGCCTTGCTGACTGCCGTCGCCCATGGGGATCTCTCCGCCTGAGCCGCCGGAGGACGCCTCTTCGACACCATTCCCCCTGTTCATGCGGTCACCTCCTGGTTCCGAAAGATCGTTGTTCTTCCGTGCTGCGTTTAGAGTAGCATAGGCAGCTCTTGAGCGACCTTCAGCCCACCCGCTTCGACGGCCAGGCCGCCGACTTCGACCGCCGGGTCGGCCTCACGGACGACGTGTGCCAGGCCGCCGCCGCGACGGTGGTGACGCTGGCAGGCGCCCGGGCGGGCGACCGGGTGCTGGAGATCGGCGCCGGCACCGGCCTGATCGGGGCGTGGTTCCTCGACCAGCCGGTGCGCTATGCGGGGCTCGACGTCTCGCGCGGGATGCTCGAAGTCTTCCGCCGCCGCCTGGCGGGGGCCTCATGCCCGCTGGTGCAGGCGGATGCCACGGTGGCCTCCTGGCCGCTGGCCGATCGCAGCGTACGGGCGGTGTTCGGCTCGCGGGTGATCCACCTGCTTCCCCTCGCCACGGTGATCGGCGAGGTGCGGCGGATCGGCGCGCCGGGAGGTGTCTCCTGCCTGCTCGGCTGGGTCGAGCGCCGGCCGGAGAGCGTCAAGGCCCGCATGTCGCGCGAAATGCGGCGCCGGCTGCACGAGCGGGGCTTCCCGGCGCGCCAATCCGGGAGCCGGCGGTTCGTCGAGGCTTGCGTGGCCGAGGGGGCCGAGCCGCTCGCGCGGGTGGAGGTCGCCCGCTGGCCCGCCGGCCATTCGCCGCGCCAGTCGATCGAGCGCTGGCGCGCCAAGGAAGGTCTGGGTGGCCTCGTGCTTCCGCCCGGGGTGCAGGACGAGGTCCTCGACGAGCTGGCGGACTGGGGTCGCGCCACGTTCGGCGATCCGGACCAGGTGCAGGAGACCGAAGAAACCTACGTGATCGAGGGGGTGCGATGGACAACCTGTTGACCCGTCTGGGCGATGCGCTGGTGCACGGCTCGCTCTCCGACGAGCAGCTCCTGGCGGACACCGGCCGCGATCCGGTGCTGCCGATCCTGCCGGACGCCAATGTGATCAAGATCGGCGGCCAGAGCTTCATCGACCGCGGACGCGCCGCGGTCTTTCCGCTGATCGATGAAGTGGTCGCCAACCTCGGGCGGCACAAGATGATCCTCGGCACCGGCGCCGGCACCCGCGCCCGCCACGCCTACAGCGTCGGGCTCGACCTCGGCATGCCCACCGGCGTCCTCTCCGTGCTCGGCACCTTCGTCAGCATGCAGAACGCCCGCATGCTCAACTACCTGCTGGCCAAGCACGGCATCCCCTTCATCGAGCCGGCGCAGTTCGCCCAGCTCCCGCTCTACCTGGCCGAGCGCGGTGCCGTCATCTTCTTCGGCATGCCGCCCTACATCTACTGGCACACCAACCCGAAGGTCGGCCGCATCCCGCCGCACCGCACGGACACCGGCTGCTATCTGGTCAGCGAGGTGCTGGGGACCCGGTCGATGATCTACGTCAAGGACGAAAAAGGCCTCTACACCGCCGATCCGAAGAAGGACAAGAACGCCCGCTTCATTCCGAAGATCACCGTCGCCGAGCTGAAGCAGATGGATCTGGCGGACGTGGTGGTCGAGCGCTCCGTGCTCGACTTGATGGAGAACGCCCAGCACCGCCGGTCGATCCAGGTGATCAACGGCCTGGAGCCGGGCAACCTCACCCGAGCCCTGGAAGGAGAGCACGTGGGAACGATCATCACCGCCGACGGGGAGGGCGCATGAGCGCCAATCCCAAGGACGACCGCCGCCATCACGTCCAGTCCCTGTTGATGCGCGAGAGCCTGCTCGACCGCGAGGTGGAGCGCTCGACCGAGACCCCGGTCTTCCGCATGCTGCCCGACGCCCACGTGATCAAGATCGGTGGCCGGTCGATCATGGATGCCGGGCGCGCGGTGGTCTATCCGGTGGTCGACGTGCTGGCCGACTGCCTGCGCGACCATCGGCTGATCCTCGGCACCGGCGGCGGCGTGCGCACCCGCCACGTCTTCTCGATCGGCATCGACCTGGGGCTGCCCACCGGCGTCCTCGCCCAGCTCGCCGCCGCCGACGCGCTCGGCAACGCCCACATCCTGGGCACCCTGCTCGCGCCATACGGCGTGGTGGCGATCCCGCCGGAGATCTTCGGCCATCTGTTGCCGCTCTTCCTGCACAGCGCGCCCGGTGTGGTGTTCAGCGGCGTGCCGCCGTTCTCGCTCTGGGAGCATCCGCCCGCGGTCGGCCGCATCCCGCCGCACCGCACCGATGCCGGCGCCTTCCTGCTCGCCGAGTGCTTCGGCTGCGCCACGGTGACCCTGGTGAAGGACGTGGACGGCCTCTACGAAGCCGACCCCAAGGCCCATCCCGGCGCGGCGTTCATCCCGGAGATCTCGGTCGGCGAGCTGCGCGAGCGGCGCCTGCCGACCCTGGTGTTCGAGTCCATCCTGCTCGACCTGCTGGACAACGCCCGGCAGGTGAAGCGGTTCCAGGTGGTCAACGGGCTCCACCCCGAACGCATCCGGGCGGCCCTGGCCGGCGAGCACGTCGGGACGATCGTGCACGCGGATCGGTAGCCCCCCGGGCACGCCGCGCGTCCCGCTACGCCGCCAGCTCCCGTTCGAGGCGGGCGGTGCGCGGGAACAGGACGTTGTTCTCCAGGTGGATGTGCTGGTGCAGCGCGGCCTCGAATTCCTCCAGGCCGTGGTACAGACCGCGGAACGTGTTGCAGGCATCCGCCGGGGGCACGTATCCACCGGTCAGCTCGCGGAGCCGGGCGAGCGCCCGGCCGGCGTCGTCGTGCTCGTGCTCCATGGCGCCGATCGGCCCGTCGGCGAAGGGAGGGGTGGTGAGCGGGCGTCCCTGGAGGACCAGGGCTTCCAGGCGCTCGACGTAGGGGAAGAGGACCCTCTCCTCTTTCAGCAGGTGCATCTCCAGCTCCTCCCGCAGGGCCCGGAAGGTGGCGGCCAGGTCCTTGACCTCCGGATGGCGCTCACCATGGACGTTGAGCACCTTGGCCACCATCTCCCCCAGGCGCGGCAGCTCCTCGCGGAGGCCGGCGTGGAAGTGATCGACGACGAAGCGGACGATCTCGGTGAGGGGTGCGTCCCCGGCAGGAAGCTGCGGCGCCTCGCCGCCGGCCCCTTCCAGGGCCTCCTGCAGCGCCCGGAAGCTCATCCCCTTCTCTTCGCACACCTCGGCCAGCGGCCGTTTGCCGCCGCAGCAGAAGTCGATGCCCTGACGCTGGAAGATCTTGATCGTGGCCGGGTTCGCGGTGGCGACGTCGGCGACGCGGGTTTCGGGAGTGATGTTCATTTCGGTGGTTCTCCTTTCGGGAAGAACCCTACCCCGCCGCTGCGCCGCCGTCTTTGCGCCAGCGCAACCCTCCTTCAACGGATAGACTGGTCCCACCATGACCGAACCGCTCCCGCGATCGCAACGGCTCTTCGAGGGCTTCTCGGCGGAGGAGCGCGACCGGATTCTCGTCCTGGGCACCCCGCGCGTCTTCGGCCGTGGCGAGGTCCTGTTCCGGGAGGGGGAGCCGGCCACCACGCTCTTCCTGCCCGAAACCGGGCGGGTCAAGCTCACCCAGCTCTCCGCCGAGGGAGGCGAGGTCATCATGCGCTACATGGCGCCGGGTGAGGTCTTCGCCGCGGTCGCCCTGTTCCCCGGGGGCCTCTACCCGGTGACCGCCACAGCCACCGAGCGGACCCGTCTGCGCACCTGGGCCGGCGAGCCTTTACGGACGCTGGTGCGCGACCATCCGCGCTTCGAGGCCAACCTCCTGCGCATCGTCTCCTCCCACACCCAGGAAGCCCTGGGCCGCGTCCGCGAGCTCGCCACCGAGAACGTCGCCCGGCGCCTCGCCCGCACGCTCCTGCGCCTCGGCGCCCAGATCGGCCAACCCGGAGCGGACGGTGGCGTTCTCGTCGACCGCATCACCCAGCAGGAGCTCGCCCAGATCTCCGGAACCACCCTCTACACCGTGAGCCGCACGCTCACCGAATGGCAGGAGCTGCGCCTGGTGGACATCGGGCGCC
>DIHE01000114.1:0-137 GCA_002420005.1 Holophagales bacterium UBA5704
CCCAACCTGAACGCCGTCGAGTTTCTCGAGTACATCGCCGCGGTCAAAGGCATCGACGCCCGCGCGGCGCGGCGGCGCATCGAAGAGCTGCTCGTGCTGGTCAACCTGACCGAGGCGCGCAAGCGTCCGCTCGGCGG
>DIHE01000114.1:356-16373 GCA_002420005.1 Holophagales bacterium UBA5704
CGAGCTCTCGGGCGGGCAGCGCCAGGGTGTGGGTCTGGCTCAGGCCATCGTCAATAAGCCCAAGGTGCTGATCCTCGACGAGCCGACCGTCGGCCTCGATCCGGAGGAGCGGGTGCGCTTCCGCAACCTCCTCTCCGACCTGGGCGGCGAGCGCATCGTCCTCCTCTCGACCCACATCGTGTCCGACGTCGAGGCGACGGCGACCGACATCGCGGTGGTCGACCGGGGCCGCCTGCTCGCCCATGCCGAGCCGGAGGAGCTGCTGCGCGGTGTCGAAGGGCGGGTCTGGGAGTGGGTGCTGCCCAGCGCCGAGCTGCCGGCGGCGCGCGAGCGCTGGAAGATTTCCAGCACCGTGCGCCGCGCCGACGGCGTCCATGCCCGCGTGGTCTCGGCCGTGCCGCCGTCCGCCGCGGCGGTGCCGGTGGCGCCGACGCTCGAAGACGCCTACCTGAGCGTGCTCGATGGGCACCGCGGCGGTGAGCTCCAGGAGAAAGAGGAGAAGGTCGCATGAACGCGCACCCGGCTCTGCGGACCCTCTGGCACCTGCTGCGCGCCGACTTCCTGGAGCGGGTGCGGCGCTACAGCTTCCTCGTCACCCTGGTCGCCACCGTCGGTCTCGGCTACCTGGTGGGCGCCGGCAAGCTCCAGCTCTGGATCGGCAGCGTGCGCGGCGTCTACAACTCGGCCTGGATCGCCACCACCATGACGCTGGTGGTCAACACCTTCCTGTCGTTGGCCGGCTTCTACGTCGTCAAGAACGCCGTGGAGCGCGACCGCCAGACCGGCGTCGGGCAGATCCTCGCCACCACGCGGCTCTCGAAGCCGCTCTACACCTTGGGGAAGATGCTGAGCAACTTCGCCGTCCTGGGCTCGATGCTCGCCGTGCTCTTCGTGGGGTCGATCGTCGTGCAGCTCTTCGTCGGAGAGGACCGGCACATCGATCTGGTGCAGACGGCGCTGCCGTTCCTCCTTCTGGCCCTCCCCATGCTCGCGTTCGTGGCCGCGCTGGCGGTGCTGTTCGAGACGCTTCCCGGCCTGCGCGGCGGCTTCGGCAACGTGGTCTGGTTCTTCGTCTGGGTCTCCCTCATCCCGGTGGGGATTCAGATCGGCGGCCTGCTGGATCCCTTGGGGATCAATCTGGTCAACCAGAACCTGGAGGGGGCCGCCTCGGCGGCGTTCGGCCCGGCGAAGCGCGGCTTCACCTTGGGAGGCATCGACCGTAGCGGCCAGGAGATCCAGATCCTGCGCTGGGACGGGCTGGACTGGAGCGCCGAGATGGTGGCGTTCCGCTTGTTCTGGGTCCTGGTGGCGGTGGGCGTCGCGTTGCTGGCGGCCGTGTTCTTCGATCGCTTCGATCCCGCCCGCGGCTGGCTGAAAGCCCGGAAGGCGAAGCCGCGGCCGGCCGGTGCCAACGGTATCCAGGACGCCCCGGAGCCGGTGTTCGTGCCCCTCCCGACCGTCCACCTGACGCCGCTCGCCGCGGCCAGCCGGCGGTTCCGGTTCGTCGACGTCCTGCGCGCCGAGCTGCGGCTCTTGTTGAACGGCCGCCGCTGGTGGTGGTGGGCGGGTGTCGCCGGGTTCTTCATCGCCTCGTTGACCGCGCCGCTCGAAGGGGTGCAGAAGTTCGTCCTGCCGCTCGCCTGGATGTGGCCGATGCTCCTCTGGTCGAGCCTGGGAGCGCGCGAGATCCGCCACGACACCACGGCCCTCCTCTTCTCGGCCGCCCGTCCGCTCGGCCGCCAGCTCCCGGCCACCTGGCTGGCGGGAGTCGCCCTCGCCATCCTCACCGGCGGCGGCGCCGCGATCCGCTTCGTGGCCACCGGCCACTGGGGCTCCCTCGGAGCCTGGGTGGTGGGAGCCCTGTTCATCCCGGCCTTCGCCCTGGCCCTCGGCCTCTGGAGCGGATCGAGCAAGCTGTTCGAGGTGCTCTATCTCGTCCTCTGGTACATCGGCCCGATGAACCAGGTCCCGGCGATGGACTACACCGGAGCCACCGCGGCCGGCCTGGCAAACGGGATGCCGCTGGTGTTCCTGGGGGTCACGGGGTTGCTGCTGGCGGCCGCGGTGGCGGGCCGGCGGCGGCAGTTGGCGGGGTGAGATGGTATCCTTTCGGAGAGACAAGACCTGGAGGCGCATGTGACCAGAGACGTGAGAGTCATCATCGAACAGCACGTAGACGGCTTCGTGGCCTACCCGGTGGGCCTGCGGGGGGTGATCGTCGGGCAGGGTGACACGCGCGAGGAAGCCATTGCCGACATCACCTCGGCCATGCAGTTCCACGTCGAGACGTTCGGTGCCGCGGCGCTTGAGCCGGAGGAGCCGGTGCTCGACGTATTCCTGGCAGGCGCGCAGGTTGCCGTGTGAGCGGCAAGTTCCCTGTTGATGCACCGGTCGGCCGAGTCAAGCGAGCGCTCTCCGCGCTGGGATTCCGGGTCGTGCGGGAAGGCAACCACATCTCGATGGTGCGAGATGATGCGGATGGAACGAGGACGCCGTTGACGATGCCCAACCACCCGCGACTCAAGGCCTCGACCCTTCGCACCATCCTCTCGCAGGCCGGCATCGCCCGCGATGACTTTCTGCAGGCCTACGAGCAGACGTAAGCGAGGCACATCGTCGCAGGTGCCACCGCGTCGCTCGAAGGAGTGCAGAAGATCGCACTGCCGCTCGCCTGGATGTGGTCGGTGCCGAAAGCAGTTTCCTGTCATGAACTCAATGCGGCCTGCAGGGCCGCAGGTGGATAGCTCGAATGGGCTAGCGTGAACGGGGCTCCGGAAGGAGCCCTTTTCATTTTCTAGTCGAGCCAGACCTTCCCGTACCCGGGTGCGTGAAATCGCCGGGCGTGTCCGTCCAACCAACTAGACGCACGGATTGTGGCAACGACAAGCGCCACAGGAGGGTCGCCCCAAATGCATCCGATCGCCACCGACCGAAACGCCCTGCTCCGCATCGTGGAGGGCACAGTCTCCGCGCTGCAGACACCAGACCCGTCGTCCCTCGTGGCTGCCGTCGCCACGGCGAACGTCCTGACCGCGGAGGAAGTGGAGGCGCAGCGCGATGCCGTGGTCAACGCGCTCGAGAACTCCGCGCGGACGCTGCGCCTGCATGGCGACCTCGTGTCGATGACGCCGACGGCCTCCGCAGGCGCGATCCGCGAAGCGCCCTTCATTCCCGAAGACCAAGTGTTGTCGCTGATGCAGAGCGCAATCGAAGAATTCATGCCGGAGAACAGCCTCGCAACAGCGGGTCCGTTCGATCCGACCGATCCCGGGTGGGTCTCCGTGGCGTGGGAGAAGCTGAAGGCGCTGTTCCGCGGCAAGCACAAGTTCATCACGCATACCTCTCTCAATTCGTTCCAGCTTCAACTGCCCGAGCAGGCGACCGTGGCGCTGTTCTCTGACTGGGGTACGGGGGAGGAGACGGCGAAGCGCGTCATGCGGCAGATCGCGCTCCAGAACCCGACGCACGCGATTCACTTGGGCGACGTCTATTACTCAGGGACCGAGAAGGAGATCCAGCATCGATTCCTCGACATCCTTGATGCCGAAGGACCGTCACCCGCGAGCTGCCTCTACTTGGCGCTCAACTCGAACCACGAGATGTACAGCGGAGGCCACGCCTACTTCGAGCTCACGCTGAAGACACGTTTCCACCAGGAGGCAAGTTACTTCAACCTCCGCAACGCGCACTGGCAGCTGATCGGCCTCGACTCGGGCTACGAGGACCACGGCCTGAAGGATCCGCAGCGGGAATGGCTGGTCGCCCAGCTTGGCGCCAGCGGACCAAGGAATATCCTGCTCACGCATCATCAGCTCTTTTCGCCCTTCGAGTCGCGCGCTTTCGATCGCAAGCTGCATCAGAAGGTGGAGCCGCTGCTGGGCAAGGTGTTCGCCTGGTTCTGGGGACACGAGCATAGAGCGATCGTGTACGGGAAGCACAAAGGCATCCATGCCCGATGCATCGGGCACGGCGCCATTCCGGAGGATGTGCCGTATGGCAACCCAAGGTTCACGGACGTGCCGATCCTGAAGGTCGATGAGCGTCAGGGGCCCGAGGGAGACAACATGCACGGCTTTGCGTTGCTGCGCTTCAACGGAAGCCAGCTCCATGTGTCCTACATCGACGAGCTTGGCACTACCTGGTTTTCGGAAGACCTCGCCTAGTCAGGCGGAAGAACGAGGAGCCTCACATGCCCATCCCAGTCATTGTTGTCGTCCCAGCTCAGGAGTCCATTCGAGAGTCCGCTGCTGCATTCGCGGAAGGTCGCCAGCCGACTCGAGATCTAGGCGAAGCCCACATGCCCGGCCTGCTGACCATCGACCGGGAGGTGCCTGCCATGGCCGTCGGTACAGGCCGTCTTGAAGACGTGGGCACGGCGTCGATGGAGCCCTCGCAGTCGCAGGCTTTCGCGGTGCGGGCCATCGCCGACGTCGACCGGATCGAGGACCTGCCGGAGGTCGTCGACGGTCAGCAGATTTTTGCGGATCCGCGGATCGAGCACTTCGTGACCTGTGGCAGCACCGCAGCCCTGGGTACCGCGACCACGGTGGCCACGAAGCTGAAGGTTGCCACTCTAACGGCATCCGGCCGCGGTCTCGACGGCACCAATGTCGCCGTCGCGATCATGGACACGGGAATCAACCTCGCGTTTCTCACAGGGAAGGTGCCGGGAGCCAGACTCGACGTGGCGAACTCGTGGACGCCGCCGAACAGCACTACGCTTCCTGGCAGACACCCGGTCGACCATGGCACGATGTGCGCCTTCGATACGCTGATTGTGGCGCCGAAGGCGACGCTTCTCGATTTCCCGATTCTCTCGGCGTCCGCGCCGGGCGGTACGACCGTCGGCCGCACGATCTCGACCGCAATGCTGGCGTTCTCGCAACTGTTTACCAACTGGGCCGTGTCGTTCGCTCCGGGCGGCGTCTCAAAATACTCCGGACTGGTCGTCAGCAACAGTTGGGGCATTTATCACCCGAGCTGGGATTTTCCCGTGGGCCACCGTGGTCGCTACATTGACAACCCACGGCATCCGTTCAACCTGCTCGTCGCAGCGATGGCGGCATCGGGGATCGACATTGTGTTTGCTGCGGGCAACTGCGGCCCGACCTGCGCCGACATCCGTTGCCAAGGCCGCACCGCGCAGGCGATTATGGGTGCCAACGCCCACGCCGACGTGCTGACGCTCGGTGGATGCGACACCAACGACCAGATCGTCGGCTACTCTTCTCAGGGTCCGTCGATCGCCAATATGTTCGCGCAAAAGCCCGATGTCGCCGCCTTCACGCACTTCCTCGGCTCAGAGGCGTTCGGCAGCGGCAGTCCGGACAGCGGGACGTCGGCGGCCTGTCCGGTGGCAGCTGGCTGCATCGCCGCGTTGCGCACAAAGGTTCCCTTCACCACAACGCCTCCTGGCAACCTCTTTGCGCAGATCCGCGCCACGGCGCGAGCTGTGGCCGGGCAGGCCGGCTGGCAGGCGGACTTCGGTCATGGAATCATTGATCCTGACGCTGCCGGTACGTCGCTGGGCGTGTGAGGTACGGATGCCCGAGAAGGCGTTGATGACGGTGCAGGCCGAGGGCGGGCCGCCCACTCTCGAGGCGGCGGCCCGCCAGCTCGGCGTTGCGGTGGAGGCTGTGGACGCAACGTTCGGAGTCGTGACGATCGACCCAAAGAGCGGGCTCTACAGTGTGCAGGTGGATGCGGCACAACTGCCGCTCGAAGCTGCGCCAGGCGGGGCCTACCGCGGGCCGTTCTCGGATCCCTGCATTGAAGCCCTTGGTCAGCCTCAAGAAGGCGTGATCGACGACTCACCCAAGAGGTCGCGCGGGTCAACGAACGATGGCGATGGAGACGGGTGAGGGAGTTGGCGGAAGCGCATGGGAATCGAACCCACACCCCGAACCGCAACCGGCCCGAGACAACGGTTTTGAAGACCGCGGGAGGCACCAGCCCCCTAGCGCTCCCATCCTGGCGCCAGGGATGATAGCGGAAATGTGCGCCACCCCGCCAGCGCAACGGCGAGACTCTCAGGGGGCCAGCGCCGCCAGGGCACAGGCGTGCCCTGGTCGAAGAGGATTCTCACGCGACGAGGAGGCTACGGGCGGTGTGCTCGAGGACTTCCTCGGCCTGCTGTCGCGAGACACCGGGAAACCACTCGAGGAAATCCTCCAGGCGGGCGCCGGACTCGAGGTTCTCGAAGAGCGCCGCAACAGGGACGCGAGTGCCTTGGAAGACCCAGACGCCTCCCACCCGGTGAGGGTGCCGTTCGACGGCGGTGCATTGCGACCAGTCCAGCATGAAGCTGAGTTTCAAGCAGATCCGGGGAAAGGCGTGTCCGCCGGCCGCCTCCCGGCCTCAGCCCCCGAGCCGAGCCCGAATCGCCTGGACGAAGGCGAGGAGGTCGTCCAGCTCGTGGAGGACGATACCTTCGACGATCTTGGGGTCGACGCTTTCGTAGGCGTGAACGATGATGTTCCTGAAGCCCACCATTCCGTGGAGGGCGGCGGCGAGCTCCCCGGGGAGCCAGCCGTGGTGGACCAGAAGCTCAAAGAGCTGGCGGTTCGTCCGCGGCTCGCCCAGGTGCTCTCCCGAAACGATGTGGGCTGCAACGTCCAGGGCCGCCTGGATCGCGATCTGGAGAGTGTACGCGGAGAATCGAAACTCCCGGAGGTCGGAGCGGATATCCGCCGGGTGACCGAGGGTCCTCAGCTCCTGGACACACGTCTCGATGACGGCGAGCTTCTTGTGGACCAGGTCCGTATCGGTCATCGCAGCGGCGCCTGTCCCCGGTAGAGGCGAAGGTACGGCTCGACGTCCCAGAACTCCTTGCGGGACCGCACCTCGAAGTGGCAGCGGCGCAAGGGCTCCCGGTCGACCAGCAGCTGGCCGTCCCGGAGCACCCGGACGATGAGCTCCGGCGAGGCCCGGTTGAGGGCGACGATCTGGATCGGCGCTTCGAGCGCTTCGACGAGATCCTCTTCGAGCCCGAAGGTGCGTCCGATCCCGGCCAGGGTTCGCGGCGGGTCCTCGCTGTAGAGGATGCCTACGTCGACGTCGCTGTCCGGCCGGGCGGTTCCCCGGGCGACGCTCCCGAAGAGCCACGCCGCAGCGATGCCCTCCCGCTCGGCGCGGGCCGCGAGGGTCTCGCGCAGCTTGGTGGTCAGGCTCGCCGTGTCCATGGTGACAGTCTATAGCGTCCGGCCCCCCTGGCGCTCCCCTCCCTGCGCAAGCGATGATAGGCAGGCCATGCGCCGCCCCGCCAGCCACGCCGCCGACACCGCGACCTCCCGCCGCGCCATCCCCCAGGTGGACCGGCTGCTGACCTCGGAGGCCTTCCAGCCTCTCCTCGCGGCGCACCCGCGGGCGGTTGTGGTGCGCGAGGTGCGGAGCGTGCTGGACGAGCTGCGCCGGCAGGTGGCTCCCCTGGAGCCGGGGGCTCTTTCCGCGGAGGCTTTGCGGGACCGGGTGGCGGCGGGGTTGGCTCGCGAGGCTCGGCCGTACCACCGGCGGGTGATCAACGGCACCGGCGTCGTTCTCCACACGGGGATCGGCCGTGCGGTGCTGGCAGCCGAGGCGGTGGAGGCCCTGGCGGCGCTTGCGCCACATCCGCAACGGCTGGAGATCGATCTCGACACCGGCCAGCGCGGGGGGCGCGACGAAGGGTGCGCCCGCCTGTTGCAGGAGATCACCGGCTGCGAGGACGCGACGGTGGTCAACAACAATGCCGCCGCCACCCTCCTCCTTCTCGCCGCCGTGGCCCGCGGCAAGGAAGTGGTCCTGTCGCGCGGCGAGCTGGTGGAGATCGGTGGCTCGTTCCGCATCCCCGAGGTGATGAGCGAGAGCGGCGCCGTCCTCGTCGAGGTCGGCACCACGAACCGCACGCATCTGCGCGACTACCGCGCCGCGCTCGGCGCGTCCACCGGGCTTCTGCTCAAGGTGCACACCTCGAACTACCGGATCGAGGGCTTCACCGCCGAGGTGGAGATCGAGGACCTGGTCGCCCTCGGCCGCGAGCGCGGCGTTCCGGTGGCGCATGATCTCGGCTCGGGCTGCGTGGTCGATCTGGCGGGCTACGGGCTTCCCGGGGAGCCGCTGCTGCGCCGCTCGGTGGCCGCCGGGGTCGATCTCCTCTGCGTCAGCGGCGACAAGCTCCTCGGCGGCCCGCAAGCGGGCATCCTGCTCGGCAAGAAGGAGCTGGTGGACGTCTGCCGCCGCCATCCTCTCTACCGCGCGCTGCGCCCCGGCCGTCTCGTCTACACCGCCTTGGAGGCGACGCTGCGCCTCTACCTGGCCGGCGCGGCGGAGGCCGTCGAGCGCGTGCCGGTGCTCCGCCAGCTCACCGCGCCGGCCGAGAGCCTGCTGCCGCGCGCCCGCCGGCTGGAGAAGCTGATCGCCGAGGTGCCGGGCGTCTCCGCCGAGGCTGTGCCTTGCGCATCCCAGGCGGGGAGCGGCGCGCTGCCCGCCCGCGACATCCCGAGCCAGGGGGTGCGCGTGACCTCCGCCACCCACTCCGCCCAGGAGCTGGCGGACGCCCTGCGCACCGGCGACCCGGCGATCCTGGTGCGCCTGCACGACGGTGCCGTGCTGTTCGACGTGCGGACCCTTGCGGACGACGAGGTGCCGCGGATCGCCGCGCGTCTCCGGGAGCTCGCGGAGCCCGGTGCGGATCTGCCGTAGAATTCGCTGCGATGTCTTCCCAAGAACCCGTTCTCCCCTCCGTCTCCGACCTTCTCGATCGCGCGATCACCGCGCTGCCCGGGCCGCTGCGGCCGCAGGTGGCGGAGGCGGTGCGGACCTACAAGGAGATGCTGATGCAGGCGCGGGCGCCGAAGCTGATGTTCCTGGGCCGCCGCGGAGCCGGCAAATCCTCGCTGATCAACGCCCTTTGCGGCGAGCCGGTGGCGACCATCGGCTCCGTCCTCTCCGAGACCGGCCGCCCCTCCTGGTACGTCGCGCGGACCCCGAAGGGGGATCTGCGCCTCCTCGACACCCGCGGCATCGGCGACCGCACCCGGCCCGAGGCCTCCAACTTCAAGAACGCCGTCGAGGAGATCCGCGCCGCCCTGACCGAGGACTGGCCGGACGCCATCCTCTTTCTCTGCAAGGCGAAGGACGTCGATTCCCACATCGCCGAGGATCTGGAGAACGTGCGCGAGGTCCGCCGCATCTTGCAGGCCAAGCACCGCTACGACGCCCCGGTGGTCGCGGTGGTCACCCAGGTCGACGAGCTCGACCCCAAGCGCGTCGAGCCGCCCTACGCCGACGAGATCAAGCAGAAGAACATCCGGACCGCGGTGGCGGCGCTCGAAGAGGCGCTGACCGAGCAGGGGATCGGCCTCGCCAAGGTGATCCCGGTCTCGGCCTACGCCGAATTCGACGCCGAGGGCCGGCGCATCTACAACAACTACTGGAACATCGACGCCCTGGTCGAATACCTGGTGGAGGTGCTGCCGCGCAGCGCCCAGGTACAGATGGCGCGCCTGAGCCGCATCCGCGCCGTGCAGACCAAGACCGCCCGCAAGATGGTCGCCGCCGCCTCCGCCCTGGCCGGAGGCATCGCGGCCACGCCGATCCCGGTGGCGGACATCCTGCCGATCACCGCCACCCAGGTCGGCCTCGTCGTCGGCATCGCCTACCTCTCCGGGCGCGAGCTGTCGAAAGACGCCGCCAAGGAGTTCCTCGTCGCCCTGGGAGCGAACCTCGGAGCCGCCTTCGCCCTGCGCGAGCTGGCCCGCGCCATCGGCAAGATCGTCTTCCCGGTGGGAGGCGAGGTCCTCTCCGCCGGCGTCGCCGCCGCCGGCACCTGGGCGATCGGCGAAGCCGCCATCGCCTACTTCATCGAGAACCGCACGATCGAGGAGGCGAAGGAGCGGTTCCGGCGGAAGAAAAAGGAAGCCGAGGAGGTGGAGAAGGAGTAAGGCGGAGGGTGCAGCCGATCCGTCGAGAGGAACGGGCCTCCCGTTCAACTGGAAGACCGAGACGGCCGGGGGAACGAGCTGTCCGGCGCGCAAAACGGCTTGACCGTTCAACGGATCGGGGCTCCCGCTGAACGGGAAGGCTGATCCGACCAACGGATCGAGGTGCCGGACAGGCGTGACGGGCTTTCCGTCGAGCGGATCGAGCTTCCCGCTGATCGGGAAGGCCGAGTCGCTCAGCGGCACGAGCTGCCCGTCGAGCGTGCCGGGCTGACCGTTCAACGGATCGAGGCTCCCGTTGACCGGACAGCCCGATCCCGTCAGTGGCCGGGCTTTTCGTGGCACCGGGCTGCGGGACTGTCACGCGCTGCGCAGAGCCATCTCTCGCTCAACATGCAGGCGCGCCAGTCTTTCCTTTGTTGCCGCTGCGCGCCCATGATAGAATGCGATCAATTCTTCGTTAGTCAGGTTCTTGGTCTCTTCATAGAGATCGTCGCGAATGCGGCGCACCAGCCCGACCGCGTCGATGGTTGGTTCATGGCCTTCCATAGCTCGTCACCTCCCGGGGTGAATAGATCTGTAGTTGCTTGTAGCCCAGCTCCAGATTGACGGCGTTGAACACTCTTATTTTGTCCAGCCTTACGATATGCTTGAAGTTCCAGCTAACGAGCACGTCGATGTCCGCCACAGTTGCCAACGCGATGTGGAGCATGTCGTTGCCGCACTTCGGCGGAAGAGCGCCGTGTTCGGCATAGCTCGCAGTGAGAGCGGTGACCTCGGCCGTCACCTCGAGGAAGGCTGGGTCCAGATGGAGAATCTCGTCCCACTTTGCTTTGACAGCCATCGGTGCCAACTCCAGCTCTGCTGCAACGACCTCAGAGACGACCGGAAGAAGGCGGCCTTCCTCAAAGTCTCGAACGAGGCCGTTGGACCATGGTGAGAACTCGTGGTCAAAACACCCGCCCACGACCGAGGTATCAATGTAGACGCGGGGAATTCTCATGGCGGCTCCTAAGAAATCCTACGCCGCACCGGCATTCGCGTCAACGTAGTGTCCTGCCCCCCGCCCCCCCTACACCGCCACCCGCAAAGACTGCCGCGGCACCTGCGCCGCCCGCCGGGAGATGAGCAAGGCCATCTCCAACGCCTGCTCGTAGTTGAGCCGCGGATCGACCTGGGTGTGGTAGGAGCGGCGAAGGTCCTCCTCGGTCAGGCCGCGGGCTCCTCCGACGCATTCGGTGACGTTCTCGCCGGTCAGCTCGAAGTGGACGCCGCCGAGGTGGGAGCCGGCGTCGGCGTGGATCTCGAAGGCTTGCTCCAGCTCGGACTTGATGTTGTCGAAGCGGCGGGTCTTGAGGCCGGAGGCGGTCGCTTCGGTGTTGCCGTGCATCGGGTCGCAGACCCACAGCACCCGGCGCTCGGCGCGGCGCATGGCGTCGAGGAGGACCGGCAGGCCTTCGGCGATGCGCTGGTGGCCGAAGCGGTGGATGAAGGTGAGGCGGCCGGGCTCGCGGCCGGGATCGAGGATCTCGGCGAGCTCGACGAGGGTCTCCGGGGAGGTGCCCGGGCCGACTTTCACGCCGATGGGGTTGGCGAGGCCGCGGAAGAACTCGACGTGGGCGCCGTCGGGTTGCGCGGTGCGCAGGCCGATCCAGGGGTAATGGGTGGACAGGTTGTACCAGCCGGAGCGGTGCGGCACCCGGCGCGTCTGCGCCTGCTCGTAGACCAGCAGGAGACCCTCATGGCTGGTGAAGTAGTCGACCCGGCTCGCGTCGGCGATCGCCTGCCCGCCGAGCTGCTCCATGAAGCTCAGGGAGTCGCCGATGGCGCCGACGATGCGGTGGTATTCGTCGGCCAGCGGTGAGTGCTGCACCCAGTCCAGGTCCCAGTACTCGGGATGGTGCAGGTCCGCGAAGCCGCCGTCGATGAGCGAGCGGATGAAGTTGATGGTGAGCGCGGCCCGTTCATAGCCGCGTAGCAGGAGGTCCGGGTTGGGCGTGCGGTCGTCGCGGGTGAACGGCGCCCGGTTGACCACGTCGCCGCGGTAGGAGGGCAGGGTCTCGCCGCCGCGCGTTTCCTGGTCCTCGCTGCGCGGCTTGGCGTATTGCCCGGCGAAGCGGCCGACGCGGATGATGCGGCGCCGCAGGCCGTGGGTGAGGACGAGGCTCATCTGGAGCAGGATCTTGAGCTTGCTGGCGATCGCCGACGAGGTGCAGTCGGCGAAGCTCTCGGCGCAGTCGCCGCCCTGGAGGAGGAAGCGCTCGCCGCGCGCCGCTTCGGCGAGCTGGCTCTTCAGCCGCTCGATCTCCCAGGAGGTGACGAGGGGAGGCAGGTGCGCCAGCTCCTCCATCACCACGTCGAGCCGCCCGGGGTCCGGGTAGCTCGGCTGTTGCAGGGTCTTCTTCTTGCGCCAGGAGGTCGGTGTCCATTCCGCTGCCATGATGGTCCCTCGATTCGACTCTACATCAAGGAAGGTGCCGGCCGGGACCGGGAAGGGGACGGGATTCCTCGCCGGCCGCCCTCCAGTGGTAGTCTTTCGCTCCGTGCCATCCCTTGGACCACGAGCGAGGACCTCCATGCCGCATCGAAGCTTCTTTCGGGCATTGCCCCTGTTGTTGCTCGCCTTGACGGTCACCGCCTCGGCGGTCGCCGCGGCCGGCTCGCTGCCGGTGACGATGGAGAAGATCATGTCGAACCCGGAGTGGCTCGGCATCCCGCCGGAGAACCCCTATTGGGCGGACGACGGGCGGGCGGTCTACTTCGAGCGCAAGCGGCCCGGCGAGGAGATCAACGATCTCTATCGGCTGGACCTGGAAGGCGAGGGGAGCGCGCCGGTGCGCATCGCGGACGCGGAGCGCGGCCGGATCGACGTGGCAGGGGGCGATTGGAGTGCGGATCGGCGCCGCAAGGTCTATGCGCGCGCGGGGGACCTGTACGTCAAGGACCTCACGGCCGGCGCCGTGCGGCAGCTCACCCGCACCGCGGACGTCGAAGCGGACCCGCAGTTCTTGAACGGGGATGCCCGGATCTCCTTCCGCCGTGGCAACGGGGTCTATGTGCTCGAGCTGGAGACCGGTCTGGTGGCGCAGGCCGCCGAGCTGCGTCTGGAGAAGGACCCGGCCGAGGCCGAGGCGAAGGAGAAGAGCTTCGTCGAGGAACGCCAGCTCGCGCTCCTGCGGATCGTGCAGAAGGAGAAGCACGACCGCGAGGCGGGGCGTGAGGCCGCCCGCGCCGAGCAGCAGGCCGATCCCACCCGGCCGCCGCTCCCCTGGTATCTGGGGGAGGGGATCCAGATCGCCCAGGTCTCCCTCTCACCCGATGGTGATTGGCTGGTCGTGGTCACCCTGCCCAAGGAGACCGACGCGGGGAAGGGCTCGCCGATGGCCAGATTCGTCACCGAGACCGGCTATGTGGAAGCGCCGCAGGTGCGGGCCAAGGTGGGCACCGCCAAGCCGGTCAGCCCGACGATCCTGCTGCTCGACCTCAAGGCCCATGTGCAGCACAAGATCGACCTCGCGGCGTTGCCGGGGATCACCGAGGATCCCCTGAAGGAGCTGCGGGCGGCGGTGGCGGCAAAGAAGAAGGACGGCAAGGACGGGAAGGACGGCAAGGACAACAAGAAAGAGGGGGAGGAGGGGCCGGCGGCTCCGGTGGAGCGGGCGATCGACCTGGAGCAGCTCGTCTGGTCGGACGACGGCAGCCGGGTGGCGTTCCTGTTCTTCTCCTATGACAACAAGGACCGCTGGATCGCCACGGTGGATCCGCCGGCCGCGGCTCTGGTGACGCGCCACCGGTTGACCGATCCCGCCTGGGTCAACGATTTCACCGCGGCGGAGCTCGGCTGGCTCCCGGGGGGCTCCATCCTCTGGTATCTCTCCGAGGAGAGCGGCTACTCCCACCTCTACACGGTGGCCACGGCGGAGGCCGGCGCGAAGCCGCGGCAGCTCACGCGGGGGACCTTCGAGGTCTCCTCGCTGGCGCCGACGCCGGACGGCAAGAGCTTCTACTACAAGGCGAACGCGGCACATCCCGGGGTGTACGACGTCTGGCGTCTCGATGTGGCGAGTGGCACGGGCGAGCAGGTGAGCTCGCTCGGCGGGCTGACCGACTTCGCCCTCTCTCCGGACGCGAGCCGGCTGCTGCTGATCCACTCGCAGATGGTGCGGCCGGACGAGCTGTTCGTCCAGGCGGCCACACCCGGCGCGGCGGCGCGGCGGCTCACCCACACGGTGAGCGCAGAGTTCGAGTCGTTCGCGTGGTCGGTGCCGGAGATCGTGGCGATTCCGTCCTCCCACGGCGCACAGCCGATCTACACCCGGGTCTATACGCCGAAGGATTTCGACCCGGCGCGCACCTATCCCGCGGTGTTCTTCGTCCATGGCGCGGGCTATCTGCAGAACGCGCACGCCGGCTGGTCGGTCTACTTCCGCGAGTTCATGTTCCACACCTTGCTGACCCAGCAGGGGTATGTGGTGCTCGACATGGACTACCGCGCCTCGGCCGGCTATGGCCGCGACTGGCGCACCGCCATCTACCGCCGGATGGGCACGCCGGAGCTGGAGGACCTGGAGGATGGAGTCGCCTGGGCCATCAAGAACAAGGCGGTCGATCCGCGGCGTATGGGGATCTATGGCGGCTCGTACGGCGGATTCATGGTGATGATGGCCCTGTTCCGTCGCCCGGATCTCTTCGCCGCCGGCGCGGCGCTGCGGCCGGTGACCGCGTGGGCGCACTACAACCACGGGTACACCGCCAACATCCTGAACACGCCGGACATCGATCCGGAAGCCTACCGGGTGAGCTCGCCGATCGAGTACGCCGAGGGGCTCGCGAAGCCGCTCCTCATCTGCCACGGGATGGTGGACGACAACGTCCATTTCCAGGACACGGTCCTGCTGGTGCAGCGCTTGATCGAGCTGGAGAAGGAGACGTTCGAGACCGCGCTTTATCCGGTGGAGCCGCACAGCTTCGTCCAGCCGTCGAGCTGGCTCGACGAGTACCGGCGGATCTTCAAGCTGATGGAGACCTATGTCCGTCCTGGAAGGTAGAGGCGTTCCCCTTTGTTAGACTGAGACGCAATGGCGGAAGAGACCTGTGAGCTGACGGCTCCCCACCCAGCCTGGGGAGGTGGCCGGACCCCGGAAGGGGATCGGCGCAAGCGGGCGCGTACCCGCCTGCCGGCGCTCACCATCCTCTTTCATCCTGACGTGCGGCGGGTGGGGGAGCACGTCCTCCTCGGCGAGCTGGGCGGTGGGCGGGTGGTGCTCCTGTCGCGCAACGAGCCGGGCTTCGCTCCCCCCGGCACCTCCGACCTGCGCCCGCTGGGGGATCTGCACCTGAGCCGCAGCCCGTTGCGCCTCGGCCCGGGGCGGGAATCGGGCTCCTACCGGGTGGACGTGGCCGGCAGCCGGACGCGCCTGGTGATCGACGGTGTCTGGGTGCCGGAGGGGCGGGAGCTGTCGGCCGCCGAGATGCAGCGTGGCGCGGTGTTGGAGCTCGCCGACCGGGTGGTGCTGCTGCTCCATACCCTGCCCTCGATCCCGCTGGTGGCGCCGCCGTGCCCGGGTCTGATCGGCGAGAGCGAGGCGATTCTGCGCGTGCGCGACGAGATCCGCCGCGTCGGGGACCTCGACCTGCCGGTGCTCATCCGCGGCGAGACCGGCACCGGCAAGGAGATGGCGGCGCGCGCCATCCACCAGGCCAGCCGGCGCCGCAACGCGGTCTGCCTGTGCGTGAACATGGGCGCGGTGCCGGCCACCCTCGCCACCTCGGAGCTGTTCGGTTCGGTCAAGGGCTCGTTCACCGGCGCGGTGCGCGACCAGCCGGGCTACTTCCAGCGGGCACACCTCGGCACGCTGTTTCTCGACGAGATCGGCGAGGCGCCGCCGGAGGCACAGGTGCTCTTGCTGCGCGTGCTGGAGAGCGGCGAGGTGCAGCGGGTCGGCAGCCCGGACGTGCAGAAGGTGGACGTCCGCCTGATCGCGGCGACCGATGCCGACCTGGAGCGGGCGATCGACGAGGGCCGCTTCCGCGCGCCGCTCCTGCACCGCCTCGCCGGTTATGAGATGTACCTGCCGCCGCTGCGCGAACGGCGCGAGGA
>DIHE01000114.1:16581-16756 GCA_002420005.1 Holophagales bacterium UBA5704
CGCTGCGCGAACGGCGCGAGGACTTCGGGCGTCTCTTCTTCCTCTTCCTGCGCGAAGAGCTGCGCGCCGTCGGCGAGGAACGGCGGCTCGATCCGCCGGAAGGGACCGATCCGGCCTGGATGCCGGCTTCGGTCATCGCCCGCCTGGTGCGCCACCCGTGGCCGGGCAACGTGCG
>DIHE01000114.1:17091-23049 GCA_002420005.1 Holophagales bacterium UBA5704
CGCGCCGGCCGAGGCGCCCGAGCCGGTACGGCGCCGCGCCCAGGCCGGGGTCTTCCGCTCGCCCGCCGAGGTCGGGGAGGCGGAGCTTCTGGAGGCGATGCGGTCCCACCAGTGGGAGGTCAAGGCCGCCGCCGCCCAGCTCGGCATCTCCCGGCCCGCCCTCTATCTGTTGCTGGAGAAGTTCCCCGGCATCCGCAAGGCCGTGGACCTCTCGCCCGCCGAGATCCTGGCGGCCCGCGAGCGGTGCAACGGCGATCTCGATGCCATGGTGACCCACCTGGAGGTCTCGAAGCGGGGCCTCCTCCAACGCATGAGCCAGCTCGGTCTATGAACAGCCTCTGGGATGACACCGAAGCCGCCGCCTGGCAAGCCCGGAGCGGCGCTCTCGGGCTCCGCGTCTACACCTCGCGCCTGCTGGGGCGGGACAGGTCCCTGGTCCTCGCCGGGGGCGGCAACACCTCGGTCAAGGTGGAGGAGCCGAATCTCTTCGGAGAGCCGGAGGAGGTTCTCTACGTCAAGGGGAGCGGCCGGGATCTGGAGACGATCGACGAAGAGGGTTTCACGCCCCTGCGCCGCCGCGCCGTGCAGCGCCTGGTGGAGCTCGAAGAGCTGAGCGATCCCCGCATGGTCGACGAGCTGGCGGCGCAGCGCACCCGTGCCACGGCGCCGGCTCCCTCGGTCGAGGCGATCCTCCACGCGAGCCTGCCCTACACGTTCGTCGATCACACGCACGCCGACGCCGTCCTCGCGGTCATCAACACCCCGGGCGGCGAAGAGCGCGTCCGCGCCGTCTGGGGCGACCAGGTGGTCGTCATCCCGTACGTGATGCCGGGTTTCGGCCTCGCGCGCCTGTGTGCCCAGCAGTTCGCCGCCGAGGCCGGCGCGCAGACGATCGGCATGGTCCTGCTGCACCATGGCATTTTCTCCTTCGGCGCCACGGCCCGCGAGTCCTATGAGCGGATGATCCATCTGGTCACACAGGCGGAGGGGTACCTCGCGGCCCACGGGGCCTGGGAGCTGCCGGCCGTCCCCGATGCGGTGGAGCCTCCCGCCTGGAGCCGAGCCGAGGCCTGCGCCTTGGCGGCCCTGCGGCGCGACGTGTCCCGCGAGGCGGGGCATCCGATGCTCCTCCTGGCGCGGCGCGATGCGCGGAGCTTCGCCTTCCTCCGCCGGCCGGACGTCGCCGCGTTGACCCGGCAGGGGCCGGTCACCCCGGACCACGTGGTGCGCACCAAGCGCGTCCCGCTCCTCGGCCGGGACGTGGCCGCCTATGCCCGCGCCTACCGCGCCTCGTTCGCCGCCCTGGCCCCGCGGCTGCCGGCGCCGCGGACGATGCTGGACCCGGCACCGCGGGTGATCCTCGATCCGGAGCTGGGCCTCCTGGCGGCGGGCCGGCGGGCATCCGCCGCCGCCACGGTCGCCGAGATCTATGAGCACACCCGCGACGTGATCGAGCGCGCCGAGCGCCTGGGTGGCTGGCGCGCCTTGCCGGAGCACGATGTTTTCGACGTGGAGTACTGGGACCAGGAGCAGGCGAAGCTCAAGGAAGGGCCGCCGCCGCCGTTCGCCGGAGAGGTCGCCCTGGTCACCGGTGCGGCCTCGGGGATCGGCAAGGCCTGCGTCGCCTCGCTGCTCGCCCGCGGCGCCGCGGTGGTGGGGCTGGACCGCGATCCCGGTGTCGCCTCGCTTCACGTGCGGCCCGACTACCGGGGTCTGGTCTGCGACGTCACCGACGAGGCGGCCCTCTGCCGCGCCGTCGCCACGGTGGTCGAAACGTACGGCGGGCTCGACCTGCTGATCCTGAACGCCGGGATCTTCCCGAGCAGCCGCAAGCTGGCCGATCTGCCGTCCGCCGAGTGGAGCAAGGTCCTGGCGGTCAACCTGGACGCCAACCAGGTGCTGCTACGCGAGTGCCATCCGTTCCTGGCGCTGGCCCCGGGGCAGGGCCGGGTGGTGGTGATCGGATCGAAGAACGTTCCCGCGCCGGGACCGGGAGCCGGCGCCTATTCGGCCTCCAAGGCGGCGCTCACCCAGCTCGTCCGGGTGGCGGCCCTGGAGTGGGGGCAGGACGGCATCCGGGTGAACGCCCTCCACCCCAACGCCGTGTTCGACACCGGCGTGTGGACCGACGAGGTCCTCGCCGCCCGCGCCGCGGCCTATGGACTCGACGTGGAGGGCTACAAGAAGAACAACGTCCTGCGCGTCGAGGTCACCAGCCACCACGTCGCCGAGCTCGCGGCCGAGCTCTGCGGCCCCCACTTCGCCCGCACCACCGGGGCACAGATTCCGGTGGATGGGGGGAATGAGCGGGTGATCTAGGTGGGGTGCCAAGGACGACAAGGACGCCAAGGACACGCAGGATGAAGAGCCTCTCCCGGTGTCTTTGCAGACCTTGCGGTCCTTGCAGTCTTTGGCCCTCTGAGCAAGAATAGTCACTCCTTCGGCCATGAAGAACTTCAACCTCGACGCCATTCTGGAGGCGATGCTCAAGACCGCCGAGCGCGTCTCCGACCTCAACTTCTCGGTGGGGAGGCCGCCCCAGGTGGAGGTGGACGGCCAGCTGGTCGGCGTCACCTTCCCGGGGCTCAGCAAGCTGTCGCCGTTCCAGACCGAGGTGATCGCCCTCCACATGCTGCGCGGCGACCGCGACCTCTTGCGGACGCTGCTCAAGAACGGCTCGGTCGACCTGTCGTACTCGATTCCGCAGAAGACCCGCTTCCGGGTCAACATCTTCTCGCAACGCGGCACCTACGCCATCGTCCTGCGGGTGATTCCGGAAGGCGTGCCCACGCTGGAGCAGCTCAAGCTGCCGCGCGAGCTGTACGAGGTCGGCCGTTTGAAGAACGGCATCGTCCTGGTCACCGGTCCCACCGGCTCGGGCAAGTCGACGACGCTCGCGGCGATCATCAACCAGATCAACCAGGAGTCGGCGTACCACATCATCACGATCGAGGACCCGATCGAGTACATGCACAAGCATGTCAAATCGACGGTCAACCAGCGCGAGGTGGGCGCCGATACCCGCTCGTTCTCGCTCGCCCTGCGCGCCGCCTTGCGGCAGGCGCCGAAGGTGATCCTGATCGGCGAGATGCGCGACGTGGAGACGATCGAGATCGCCATGGAGGCCGCGGAGACCGGGCACCTCGTGCTCTCCACCCTGCACACGATCGATGCCGCCAAGACCATCGACCGCATCGTCGGCGTCTTCCCGAAGGACCAGGAGCGGCAGATCCGCAACCGCTTCGCCCAGTCGTTCCGCTATGTGATCTCGCAGCGCCTGGTGCCCAAGGCGCGCGGCGGCCGGGTGGCGGTGCTGGAGGTGCTCAAGTCCACCCAGCGGACGCGCGACTACGTGCTGCGCGGGGAGACGGACGGCCGCTCGCTGACCGATGCCATGCACGACGGCGCGATCGACGGCATGCAGACCTTCGACGACGAGCTGGAGAAGCTGTGGACGGCGGGTACGCTCAGCAAGGAGATCGCCCTGGCCTACGCGACCAATCCGACGAACCTGGCCCTTCGGCTGGTCGCCGATCCGAACCCCGCGGCGGCGGCCGAAGGGGACTCGATGCTCTCCTTGTTGGAGGAATGATGGCCCGGACGATCTGCACCGCCTGCCAGAAGCCGGTTTCCTTCGACGAGACCCGGCTCCCGTTGCACCCGGTCACCTTTCCCTGTCCGAGCTGCAAGGCGCCGATCACGGTGGACCGCCGGGCGCTCAACCCCACCGAGGTGGTCAAGATGCCGCGGGTGTCTCCCGTCCCTCCGGCCCCGGCCGCCATAGAGCCGCCACCTTCACCTTCCGACGAAGGAGCCGATCTTCTCGGTCCCAAGGCGTTGATCGTCGGCGCCGACAACCCCGCCCTGCACCAGGCGGCCCGCGACATCGGGCTGCTGCCGGTCTACGCACCGACCGCGGAAGCCGGCCGCGACTTCTTCCTGGAGAAGCAGCCGCCGGTCGTCTTCCTGCATCCCGCGCAGCTCACCCGGCCCCCCCTCGCCGAGATCCAGCCGCTGACCGGCCTCGCCGCCGCCGACCGCCGCCGCGGGTTCTTCATCCTGGTCTCCGACAGCCTGAAGACCCTCGACGGCACCGTGGCCTTCCTCTACGATGTCAACCTCGTGGTGGCCACCAAGGACCTCCCGGGCTTCCGCCGCATCTACCGCGAAGCGGAGGAAGAGCACCAGAAGTTCTACGGCGCCTTCCGGGTGGCGGAGTCGGCTCTGCACGAGGGGGATTAGCCCGCGGCGGTGCCCCAGAGGGGGAGAGCATGCTGAAGCGACTGTACGTCGACAACTACCGATGCTTCGTCAACTTCCGGCTCGACTTCCAGGAGCTCACCCTTCTCGTCGGTCCCAATGGCTCGGGCAAGTCGTCCGTCTTGGATCTGCTCTCTGCGCTGCGGCAGTTGCTCAGCGGCTTGGGAAAGGTGTCCGACCCCGGGCTCTTTCCCTCGCGCTCGCTCACCCGCTGGCAGGACCGCACGACGCAGGTCGTCGAGCTCACCGTCGGTCTGGATGAATCGGGTGACGTGGTCTACCGGCTGGAGATCGAGCACGAGAAGGAGACCCGGAAGGCGCGGATCGCGCTCGAGTCGCTGACGGCGGAGGGGCAGCCTCTCTTCGAGTGCCGCCGGGGCGAGGTCCAGCTGTATCGCGACGACCACCAGAAGGGGCCGAGCTATTCGGCCGACTGGGCGGAGTCGGCCCTGGCGCGCGTCGTCGCGCGGCCCGTGAACCACCGGCTCTCCCATTTCCTGGATCTCATGCGCGGGATGTCGGTCGCCGCGCTGGACCCGAAGCGCTTCCACGCGGAGTCCCTCTCCGAGGAAGCCTGGCTTCAGTCGGATGGTGCCAACTTCTCCTCGTGGTACCGCCACCAGATCCAGGAACGGCAGGATCTGGTCATGGGCGTCGTGGACGTTCTGCGCAAGGTCCTGGACGAGTTCTATTCCATCCGGATGGAGAAGGTGGGCTCGGAAGCACGGGCGTTCATCGCCGTCTTTGACGGGGAGAACGGGCGTTACGAGTTGAAGCTCGACGAGCTTTCCGATGGCCAGCGCGAGCTGATCGCTCTCTACGCGCTGGTCTTTCTCGCCGGGGAGCAGGACATCCTGTTTCTGGACGAGCCGGACAACTATCTGGCTCTGGCCGAGATTCAGCCGTGGCTCATGGCCCTCTCCGACGTCTGCGGCACACGGCCGCGGCAGGCCATCCTGTGCTCCCATCACCCGGAGCTGATCGACTATCTCGGGCACGAGTCCGGCGTGCTCCTGCGCCGGGAACGGTCGGGGGGCATCACCACCCGGCGCCTGAGCGAAATTCCGGTCGAGGCAGGGCTCAAGCTGTCCGAGATCATCGCGCGGGGCTGGGAGGCGTGAGCCGCCGTGTGCAGCTGGTGCTGCTCTGCGAAGACCGGCAGCACGAAGCCTTCGCGCGCCGCTTCCTGAGCTCGATGGGGTGGGAGACGCGCGCGATGCGGGTGGAGAAGGCTCCGGGTGGGCGTGGAGCGGGAGAGCAGTTTGTGCGCGAGCGGTTTCCCCTGGAGCTCAGGGTGCATCGCACCCGGCCGGTGAGCCAGGCCCTCGTCGTGCTGATGGATGGTGACCGCGAAGGGCCGCAGGGGCGTCTCCAGAGGCTGGACCTGGCATGCCGCGAGGCCGGCGTCCGCGAGCGTGCCGCCGAAGAGCGCGTCGCCGTCTTCATCCCGACGGGGAACATCGAGACCTGGCTGGCCTATCTCGACGGAGAACGGGTCGAGGAGGAGCACCTCCACTATCCGCGGCTGGTCCGGGAGCGCGATTGCCAGAGACATGTCGACGAGCTGGCGCGGATGTGCCGGGCCGGTAAGTTGCGGGACCCGGCTCCTCCATCCCTCGAAGCGGCTTGCGCCGAGTACCGCTCACGGCTGGTGGCCGAGTCCCACTGAGCGCGGTCGCCAGCGATCCCGCCCCCCCA
>DIHE01000141.1:0-2387 GCA_002420005.1 Holophagales bacterium UBA5704
GTTGGCGGACTCCCCCTGATTCCCCCTGATTCCCCCTGATTCCGGCTGAGCCGGCGCGTAGGGTCCCCCCTGCTCCGGCCCCTCTTCCTCGTGGCTGATGCTGGCGATCTCGTGGCCGTCAGCCAAAGGCTCATGGAACCCAACTGAAGGAGGTGTTCACGCACTCACCGGAGAGGAGTTGCGGGAGGCCGGGAGACGCCCCCCTCTCGGGCGGCGTCTCGCAACAGCTCATCGATCTCAGTCGTCGAGGTCAACCTGTCCGCTCGTGATGGCCTCGAAATTCTCCAGCTTGCCGTCGACGAAGCGAAGGGTCTTCGGCAGACCGGCTGAAGGGTGGTCGGCCGAGACGCTCCAAAAGCCGATATTGACGCCTTTGGACTGCCGCATCGTCCAGACCTCGATCTTCTTCCCCTCTTCCTCCGATTCTTTAACACTCTCTGGAGTGCCAGTGACATAGAAAACCTGTCGCTTCGTCATGCCCAGCGTCAGCCGCCGTTCCGAGATGGCTTGCTTGACCTCAGAGGACCAGTCGGGATGCTCGTCCTGAAGAGGCGCACGGGAGAAAGCGCGGTCGGCGGCCTTCTTGAAATCATCCAGGGTGTTAATGTTGACAAACTTGATCACCGTATCGTTGCCCTCGGTGCGCCCGACGCCTTCCAACTCGACCTCGACAGTGCCATCGTCCTCGAAGCTCGCTTCGTCGAGCTTCAGGGTGTCGTTCGGGCCAACCCCCCAATACGTGCTCTGAGCGTGGAACATTCCTGCCGAGAACCCCTCCCCGCGATCGGTGTTCACACCTTCGGGCGAGACCTCGACGAGCGGAAACTTGTAGGTGCCCATCGGGTGCCTTCCTGTGCCACACGGGATGTCGATCCTCATGTACAGAGTTCCCGCAAGGTAAGCAGTGGCTTCCTTCCGTTGCGCCTTGGCGAGTTGGGCGTGAACCGGCACTGCAAACAGCAAGGCGGACAAGCCTAAAGCAAGACTTCCAATTGTCTGACGCATCATCCTCTCCTCATGCTCCGACAGGGCGGTGGCCGAACGTAGGTTTAGAGTCCAACTGGAACCAGTGTAGATTTTCTTTCGTGAGCATACCACGGATTGAAGGGCGCTCTCCGGGCGATCCGGCGGCCAAGGACGCGAGGTGGCCCTCCTCGCGATCATCGACGCCACGCCGGGCCTGTGGCCGCCGCCGGCCCCCGGCGCCGCGGTGGAGGGACCCGTGGACGCGGACGACACGCCCTGGCTGCTGGAGATCGCGGACTATCTGGAGCGTCTCTGGGGCCTGCGCCTCGGCCTGACCGCCGAGAGCCTGCGCGGCCTCACCTCCGAGGAGCAGGCGCTCCACCTGCTCGCCGGGCTCAAGGACACCCCCTTCGGCGCCAAAGCCGGCCCGGATTCGCTGCCGGAGACCCGGCCGAGGACGCCGGCCTCCTCGGCGCCTGGGGCGCGCTGTCCCCGTCACCGATCGCCGTCGAAACCGTTCCGGGAGATCACGTCAGCGCCCTTGCCGAGCCGCACGTCCGGGCGCTGGCCGAGCGCCTGCGGTGCTGTATCAAAGCGTGAGGGCCTTTCTTGCTAGAATGTCTCCGATGGACGAATATCGCCCAGGCTACAGCCTCAAGGCGCCGGGTCCCTCGGGTGCCTCCCGGCACCTGCCGGGCCGTAGCGACTTCCCCCGCATCGACGACCATCTGGTCGTGCCGGAGGTGACGCGCGACGAGGTCATCAATGGCCGCCGGGTGGTGGCGCAGCCGGCCCTGGAGCCGCACGCGACCCGGCACAGCGATCTCGACTATGTCGTGCGGGCGCATGTGGCGCCGGGTTACCTTTCGGCGGCGGACCTGCTGACCCGGTTCGGGGAAACGTCCGACTTCGCCACGGACTCCTCCATCCACCGGAAAGGGTCTGATCCAAGGACCGGCCAGCGCCATCTGGAGGAGCTGGCGTTCGAGGTGGTCTCCGAGCAGAGCCAACAGAACGTGACGGACAAAGCCGTCGAGATGCACCGCCGAGGGGTGCGCCGGATCTTCGCGGTCTTCGTCAAGGGGACTCCGCGGGTTGGCGAATGGGATTCCGGGAGCGGAAGCTGGCGCTTCCTGGACCCGGCGACGGCGGTGATCGAGGACCGCTGTCTGGTCAAGCCGCTGGCCGTCGCCTCCCTGCTCGACGCCGCCGTCGCCGACAACGCCGTGGCGGAGGCCCTGATCGCCAAGCAGACTCCGGCTCTCCTGAGCTGGGAGGCCGCGGCGGAAGCGCGGGGAGAAGCCCGGGGGGAGGCCCGGGGGGAGGCCCGAGGAGAAGCACGCGGCAAGGCGGAAGCCCTTCTCTCGGTTCTTGAGGCGCGCGGGATCTCCGTCGGATCGGCGCAGCGGGAGGAGATCCTG
>DIHE01000141.1:2399-58988 GCA_002420005.1 Holophagales bacterium UBA5704
GCTCGACGCCGCCGTCGCCGACAACGCCGTGGCGGAGGCCCTGATCGCCAAGCAGACCCCGGCTCTCCTGAGCTGGGAGGCCGCGGCGGAAGCGCGAGGAGAAGCACGCGGCAAGGCGGAAGCCCTTCTCTCGGTTCTTGAGGCGCGCGGGATCTCCGTCGGATCGGCGCAGCGGGAGGAGATCCTGCGCTGCGCCGACCTCGATCGCCTGAGCGGTTGGCTGGCGCGGGCCGCCGTCGCCTCCTCGGTCGAAGAGGCGTTGGCGGACTCCCCCTGATTCCGAGCCGGCGATTGCGTGGGGTCCCCCCTGCTCCGGCTTCAGTTGCGGGAGGCCGGGTGCCTTCCTGTGCCACACGGGATTTCGAGACAGGGGCGCCTTTGGCTTCCCCTGCCCCTCACAGGGTCATGCCCTCAACAAACCACCTCTGTTGCGTGTCTCACTTGGGGAAGGCCGTCCGGCCGCGATCCAACCATGTGGAATCCACGCGCGCAGAGAACGAGCAGACCGCGATTCCCCTACCCCTGGCTCGGTGCTTCCCTCCTCGCCCTCACCCTGACCGGGACAGGCATCGTCCTCCTCCCTCCCGCTTCCCCATCGGCACACGACCAGCCCGGCCCGCAGCCACCCGAAGCGCAGCCGCCGGCCCCCAAACCGAAACCGCCCCCCGCACCGCCTGATCCTCCACCGGCCGAATGCCCGGACGGATGCAAGGCTCCGCCGCCCGGCTGCGTGATCAAAGGCAACCTCTCCAAGAAGGGCGAACGGATCCATCACCTGCCATGGCAGAGGTACTACGACGAGACCATCATCTCGCCCGAGAAAGGCGAGCGGTGGTTCTGCACGGAGGCCGAAGCCGTCAGGAACGGCTGGCGGAAGGCGAAGGTGTGAAGGGAGTCGAATCGACGGTATCATCCGCCGATGAAAACCCGTCTGTGGAAGCTGCTGCGCTGGTCCGCTCTGGCCTTGGCGGGACTGGCTGTCGTCCTCGGCCTCGTCTTCACCTGGCTCGTCCGCCGCGGCTGGCCGCAGACCTCCGGCCAGCTCACGGTCCCGGGCCTCCAGGCCCCGGTGGAGATCGTGCGCGTCGAGCCCGGCGTGCCGCACATCTATGCGCAGAACGCGCACGACCTGTTCTTCGCGCAGGGCTACGTGCACGCGCAGGACCGGCTCTGGCAAATGCAGCTCAACCTCTTCGCCGGCCGCGGGGAGCTCTCTGCGATCTTCGGCGAAGGGGCGGTCGAGATCGACAAAGTGATGCGCATCTTCAGCATCCTCCCCGCCGCAGAGCGCGACTGGCAGGCGCTGTCTCCCGCGACCCGCGACCTGCTCACCGCCTACGCCGACGGGGTGAACGCCTACGTGGACGCCCACCGCGGCAAGCTGCCCATCGAGTTCCTCGTCCTCGGAGTGGAGCCGCGGCGCTGGACGCCGGTCGATTCGCTCGCCTGGGGCAAGCTCATGTCGCTCAACCTGAGCCTCAACCACAGCTTCGAGATCCTGCGCTCGCACCTGGTCGCCAAGCTCGGCGCGCCGGCCGCAGAGCGGCTGATGGCCCCGTATCCCGCCGACGCGCCGGTGATCGTGCCCGGCGGCGGCGTCCGCCCCGACCCCGGCGCTCTCGCCGCCCTCGGCCCGGTGCTCGGCGCGGCGACGCCGGCCTGGGGGAGCAACGGCTGGGTGGTCGCCGGAAGCCGCACGGCGAGCGGCAAGCCGCTCCTCGCCAACGACACCCATCTCGGCCTCCAGCTGCCCTCGGTCTGGTACCAGATCGGCGTCCACGGCGCGGGCTTCGACACCGTCGGCTTCTCCTTCCCCGGCATGCCGCTCCCGGTCATCGGCCACAACCGGAAGATCGCCTGGGGAATCACCAACCTGTGCGCCGACGTGCAAGACCTCTACGAAGAGAAGCTCGACGACCCGGTGCATCCGCGGCGCTACCGGTTCCAGAACGACTGGCGGGATCTGACGCTGCGCCGCGAGACGATCGCGGTCAAAGGCGGCAAGAGCGTCGAGCTGGAGGTGCGCGAGACCCACCACGGCCCGCTGGTCAACGACGCCCTCGTCGAGCTGAAAGGGAGCCCGCCGCTCGCGCTGCGCTGGCCGGCCCTCTCCGGCGGCAAGCTGATCGACGCCCTGGTGGCGCTCAACCGGGCCGAGGACTGGCCGTCCTTCCGCCGCGCATTGGCGGATTGGGACGCGCCCTCCGTCAACTTCGTCTACGCCGACGTCGAGGGCCACATCGGCTATCAATCGACCGGCCGCATCCCCATCCGCGCCGCCGGCCATCCGGGCCTGGTGCCGGTCCCCGGCTGGGACGGCCGCTTCGAGTGGCAGGGCTTCATCCCCTATGAGGAGATGCCGAGCCTGCTCGATCCGCCGTCCGGCTTCATCGTCACCGCCAACAACAAGGTGGTGGCCGACGACTATCCGCACTTCGTGGCCTACGACATGGCCGACCCCTACCGAGCGCGGAAGCTCACCGACACGCTCGCCGCCGGAACCGGCTTCACCCTGGAGAGCCTGCGCACCCTCCAGGCCGAGACCCTCGGCCTCCCCGCCGAGGCCGTCCGGCCCGCCTTGCTCGCCGCGTCACCGGCCGGCGATCGCGAACGGGCGGCGGCCGACCGCGTCCGCACCTGGGACCTCCGGTACGACCCGGGCTCGGTCGGCGCCGCAATCTATGAGGTCTGGTACTGGCACCTGCTGGGGGAGGTCCTGGGCGACGAGCTGGGCGAGGACGTGCTCAAGGAGTACCGCATCGTCGGCATGAGCCAGGTGCCGTCGATCATTGACCTCCTGACCCGGCCGAACGACCCTCTGTTCGACGACCGCCGGACCCCCGCGAAGGAGAGCCGCGACGACATCGTCCGCCGCAGCCTGACCCGCGCCGTGGCCTGGCTCGCCGAGCGCCACGGCGGCGACCCCGCGGGCTGGACGTACGGCAAGGTGCACACCGTGACCCTCGTCCACTCGCCCCTGGGAGCGAGCGGCATCGCCCCCCTCGAGCGCCTGTTCAACAGCAAGACCTACCCCGCCCCGGGCACCGCCTTCACGGTCAACGCCGCGGTGGCCGACGTCACCAAACCTTTCGCCGTCAACTTCGGCACCTCGCAGCGCATGCTCGTCGATCTCGCCGACCTCGAAGCCTCCACCTGGGTCAACAGCACCGGCCAGGACGCCCAGCTCTTCCGCCCGCACCGCGAGGACCAGATCCCCAAGTGGGTGGCGGTCGAGGACTACCCGATGACCTACGGCGAAGCGGCGGTGCAGGCGAAGCCGGAGAGCCGGCTGACTCTGGCGCCGGGGCCAGCCGGGAGGTGACGCCGGGGCCCGGCTCGCAGAGTGACCAGGACGCCTATCGAAGCGAGTCGATCTCGATCCCGGAAAGCGCCCGGGCACCGTCGAGCAGCTCGCGGCGGAACGCAATCATGTCGAGGGCGACATCGACGGTCTCGCGTTCGGTGGCGGTACCCAGGATCTCCTGCGCCAGGTGCAGAGTTTCAGGATCCAACCAGAACTCTTTCCGAACCCGACCCGCCCGGGATGGGCGGCGCTCCGAGGTCTTGGTAAAAGGGGAAGGCCCGCACCGGGGCCCCTCACCCCGGCACCCAGCCGACTTCCGTCCCCTGTCCGATCCGCTCCTCCCGTCAAGCTCCGGCCGAGACCCGGCGAATCACCTCGCCCGGCTCGCGGAGGGTGGTCCGGGCCAGACGCTCGGCGACCAGGAGCGGCAGGGCCACGAGGAGCGGCGGATCGAGCTCGGTCAGCGGACGCAAGCGTAAAGACACCGGGGCCGGCGGGACCTCGCCCGTGCGCAACAGGACCGGACCACCGGAGGCCACTTGATCGACCGCCCGGCTGGACAGAAGGAAGTCCAGCGGGTCCGAGGTGCGCAGGAAGCTGGCGGCGAACAAATGGTACCGCCCGGGCCCGGGAGCGTTCAGGCGGAACGGCCCCGGCGCGGTGAGGAGAGCGCAGGCCAGCGGCCGGCCTTGGGGGATCGGGTGATGGAACAAGCCGAGAAAGATCGCGCCCAGCGGAGGCGTCTCGGAGCTCAGGACGCCCGCCACCGAGGCCGGGCCGGCCACCGCACGGCCGGAGGCGAGACGCTCGCCCGCCAGCGCCAGCGACTCCAGACGGAACCCGGAGCCGAGCCGGCGCAGGCGGGCCGGCGAGAGGCCCACCAGCTGGGTGAAGCGCGAGGTGAAGGTGCCGAGGCTGTTGTACCCCACGTCGAAACAGATGTCGGTGACGCTGCGCTCGGTGGTGAGCAGGAGCCGCTTGGCCTCCTCCAACCGCAGCGCGCTCAGGAAGAGAGCCGGGGTCACCCCGGTGTGGCGGCGGAAGGTGCGCAGGAAGTGAAACGGGCTCACTCCCGCCTGCTCCGCCATCTCCTCCATCGAAACCTCCTCGGTGAGATGCCCGTGCATCCATTGCACCACCTGCTCGACTGCGCCTTTCGACTCCATGACTTCACCTCCGACGAGTGAGAGACCTTCCAGAGCCTCTAATCAAGAAGGTGCTCGCCGAGCGTTTTTGCGAGCCCTGAAGACCAGGGAAGTGCGTTACGGCTCGAGGTAGGTGGTTGTCGGGCAGTGCCCTTCGTCGTCGACGAGGTGGCAGTAGGGCAGCAACTTCGTCTCAGGCCCCCTTCCACCCCGCTCCGGCCGGCTGCTCAGGCCCGCGGCGAAGTTCCGGGTGGTGCCAGGAAGGTAGGTGTCGGGCAGGAGGTCATTGTCGGTGTCCACGAGGACGAAACCGCTGGTCTGCAGGACCAGCTCGGAACGACCGACAGGGTTCGCCCACCCAATCCCCTGGTTCGCGGGGAACCGCACGTTGCGGGTGATCTCGAGGATCTCTCCAGTGGCCCCATCGGCCCGGGTGAAGACCACCTTGCCGTTGACCGCAATCGGCGCGAAGAAGCGCCCACCGTTGGCATTCTCCCTCACGATGCGCATCCTGGTGACCGGCTGCTCACCGTTCAGCCGGACTTCGGCTTTGAACGCGCCACACGCGGTCTCGATCACGCCGACACTCTCGAAGTGGAGGGCACGGATCTGGATGCGGGTCCGGGCGACGCCCTTCTTGTCGAAAGCCGCATCGTCGAAGCGCTGCACGATGGTGTCCGTGGCGCCCAGGACGCCCTTCTCCCCGGTGGCCACCGGAACTCCCCGAAACACGATGCGCTCGGCGAAGGGCGCGCTCTTGAAGCAGAAGAAGCCCGCCGGGATCGGCGACCTGGAGAAGTCGATGAAGGTCCTCCCGTCCCCGGGGGTCGTCCAGAGGTCGATCCCACTCTGAATGGTCCGGTCGGCGGCGAAAGCGGGGAGGGCGATGAGGAGAAGGGCGGCGAGAATCCCGAGACGGCTGCGCATTCTGACCTCCTTTGAGAAAGAGCGGGTTTGCTCTGTGCGCTACACTAAGCCATGGTTCGGCTCTTCGCTTCTTCTAGATTGCACCTGCTCGTGGAGCTGCCTTTCCGGCGGCCCTGGCGGGTGATCGCGGCGTTCGCCGGCCTGACCCTGGCGGCGCTGCCGGGGTTGCTGCGCCTGGAGCTGCGGACGGACGGCCATGCGCTGGTGCCGGCCGACGATCCTGCGGTGGTGTTCGACGCCGAGGTCCGCGAACGGTTCCATTTGCGCGATCCGCTGGTGGTGCTGATCGAGACCTCGCATCCGGACGGCGTGCTCAATCCCGGAACGCTGCGCACGGTGCAGGCGGTCAGCGACCTCCTCACGCATCTGCCGGGTGTGGCCCCCGAAGACGTGACCAGCCTGGCGACCGAGAGCCGGCCGCGGGTCTATCCGGGGACCCTCAAGTTCCGGCCGTTTCTCGATCCGCCTCCGGACACGCCGGAGCTGCTGGCGCTGCTGGACGAGGATCTGCGGGCCGCCCGCATCCTCGACGGAACGCTCATCGCGGCCGACCGCAAGGCGGTGACGGTGCTCGTCGGGGTGCCACCGCTCGATCCGGCGCACCCGTACGACCGGGTGGACCTCTATCGCCGGGTGGAGGCCGCGGTGCAGCCGCTCGCCACCGCCACCGACCGCATCGACGTGGTGGGAGCACCGGCCGCCGAATCGCTGCTCGGCACTCACATCCTCGAAGACCTCCGGCTGCTCCTCCCTCTCTCTCTCGCGGTCATCGGGTTCGTGGTCTGGCTGGGGACGCGCCGGCTGGCGGGTGTCGGGGTGGCTGCGCTCAAGATCGTCCTCTGCCTCGCCTGGACGTTCGGGCTGATGGGCTGGGTGGGCTCGCCGGTCTACCTGACGACGGCGGTGCTGCCGGTGATCCTGGTGACGGTGGGGCTCGCCTCCGAGGTCCACATCCTCTGGCACCACCAGCGGGACCTCGCGCGCGCCGCGGCGGCCGGCCGGCCGGCCACGGAGGCCCTGCGGGAGACCTTTGCGACGCTGCGCCGGCCCGTCTTCTTCAGCGCGGCGACCACGGCCTTCGGGTTCTTCTCCTTCGCTCTCTCCCCGCTCGCGCCGGTGCGCGCGTTCGGCTTGTTCGCCGGGCTCGGCGTGCTGTTTTGCATGGTCGCCTCGCTGACCCTGGTCCCGGCCCTGCTCGCCCTGCTGCCGGCGGAGCGCCTCGCCGCGCCGCAGCGCGACACCGGCCGGAGCGGTCTCGCGCTGCGGCGTCTTCTGGCGCCGCTCCTGGCGCGGCCGGGGTGGACGCTCGGCGCCCTCGTCGCCGTGACTTGCGGGCTCGGCCTGGGAGCGTCGCACCTCGTCATTCAAGACAGCTGGATCGACGGCTTCTCCCCGGACAGTCCTTTCCGGCGCGCCACCGACCGGGTGAACAGCCGCCTGTTCGGCACCCACATCCTGCTCGCCCACGTCCGCTTCGACCCCTCGCCGCGCGAAGCACCGCTGAGCGACGGCCGGCGGGGTCCGCTGCTCGCCCCGGCGCGGCTCCAGGCGCTCGGCCGGTTCGAGGCCGAGATCCGCCGCCAGCCCGGGGTCGGCGGCGTGCTCGGCCCGTACACCCATCTGACCGCGGTGAACGCCCTGTGGATGGGGGGCGAGAGCTCCCGTGTCATCCCCGGCCAGCCGGAGAGGGTCGGGCAGCTCCTCGAAACGTTCGACCTCGGGCGAGGCGCCCACCGGCGGCGCGAGGTGATCGCGGACGATCTGCAGCGCACGGTGGTCACCGTGTTTCTCAAGGATGCCAACTTCCGGGAAACCGAACGCCTGATGAAGGGGATCCGCACCGCCGCGGATCGCATCCTTACGCCCTACGGGGGGCATCTGCAGTTCGCCGGCGACGTGGCGGTCAGCCAGGCGATGATCCCGGCGATCGTCAAGACCCAGGTCACCTCGGTGGTCGGCTCGCTGCTCGGCTGCCTGACCGCCCTCTTCCTGCTCCACCGCTCCCTGCGGCTCGGGCTGCTGGCGGTGCTGCCGACCGCGTTGTCGACCTTGTGGATCTTCGGGCTGATGGGCTGGACCGGCATCCCGCTGGGCGTGGCGACCTCGATGTTCTGCGCCATCACCCTCGGCATCGGCGACGACTACGCCATCCACTTCGTCGACCGCTACCGCGCGGCGCGCGCCGCGGGCGAGAGCGAACCGGTCCTCCGAGCCCTGGAGGAGGCCGGGCCGGCGATCGTTCACGACACCCTCGCCATCGCCCTCGGCTTCGGCCTGCTCACCGTCTCCCTGGTGCCGGCCAACGCCCGCCTCGGCCTTCTCGTCGCGATGACCCTCCTCGCCGGCTGCCTGCTCACCCTGGTCGGGCTGGGCGCTGTCCTCTCACTGCAACGCCGCGCCCCTCACCGCTTCCAGGAAAGCTCCACGTAACCCCAACCGGCGTCTTCCTTGGCCGGCAGGAAGGCCGCCGCGGCGTCGCCACCCCAGAAGTATGCTCCGCCGACGGTGAGCTGCAGGCCTTCGCGGATCGTCCAGTTGACGTCGGTGCCCAGCTCGCGTCCGAGGTCGGTGGAGGGAAAACCGCCGGCCGGCCGGCGCGGGGTGTAGCCGAAGGTGCTCTCCTGAAAGGCGCCCGAGCCGCCATACCAGGCATCCTGCTTCTCCACCAGGGAGAGCTGGTGCAGCGCGGCGCGCACCTTCACTTTGGAGCCGGCGGACAGCCAGGTCTCCAGGTAGACGTCGCGGAGGTTCGAGAAGGAGGTGAAGTCGATCAGATCGTAGTATTTGTGATTCGTCGGCAGGAGATTGAAGAACGACTCGTGCGCGCCGCCGGGACGGCCGTCGCCCGAGGCCTGCTCGAACGCCAGATGCACCGACGGCTTGCCCGGCAGGCCGTCCAGCTCCCGACCGAGATCGACCGCGACGGCCCACGCTTCCTGGTCCGCCGTCCCCCAGTCGCCGCCCTGCACCGCCGCCCACACGAGAACGTTGCCGCGCGCGTCGCCCCACAAGTACGAGCCGCCGGCCGTGGTCAGGGAGAGACCTCCCGCCGGGGCCACCCGCCGGTCGTCCTCGTACTGGATGGCGAAGGCGCGGACCTCCGAGGAGGGAATCCAGGTGTTGTACTTGGCGGTGAAGGCGCCGCCGGCAACGGTGACGTCGTCGATCGAGCGGAAGGCGTCGCGATGATCGAACGCGCCGGTGAGCGGGCGCAGCGCGAAGGCGGACACATGGCCGCCCCCCCTGCCGTAGCCCAGGCTGGCGCCGTCGTAGCGCCGGCCGACGTTCGGCCACTCGAAGACGCCGACCAACCGGTCTCCCAGCCGGGCTCTTTTGATCCGGTCGAGCGAGGCGGAGCCGGTGGGAATCTCGAAGCCGTCTGCGTAGGCCTGCCGGCCGAGGACGGCGCGCAGCCCGTCCTTCTGATAGATGGCGGACAGCTCGGCGAGGGCGATCACGCCGAAGTCGGTCTCCCCGTCGTTCGCCGTGAAATAGGTCGGCCCGGCGCCGAACGAGCCGTTCTCCGGAATCCCGAGGGCACCGGCCGCCTGGGCCATGCCGTGCAGCGTCCAGTGGGTCCAGGTCAGATCGAGCCCGAGGCGGGCACGCACCAGGCTGAAGTCGTAGGTGGAATCGGCCGCCGCGGTGCGCGCAGGGGCGTCCCACACCTCCTGGCGCAATCGCAGGTCGAACGAGGTCTTGACCGTGGGAGGCGCGGCAAAGGCTGCGCCGGACCAGAGCAAAACCGCCAGGGCGGTCGAGGAAACGATCGGTCGATGCATGGCTCCAAACCCTCCAAAGAAGAAAACAGGCCGGCTCGCGAGAGGCGAACCGGCAGTGAACCGACAAGAGAGTGCAGAGACCGCTGAAAAGCGGGACGCCTCAGGCGGGGCCGCCCACCGCGACCATCTTCTCCAGCCGGGCGAGCACGTCGTCGAGCTGGCGCACGGTGTCATGGCCGGAGGCCTGATGCGCCCGGTGCGGGAGGGCCACCTGCTCCCAGAGGTCGCGCGGCTGAAGGAGAACATCCTTGCGCAGAGTCACCCCGTGCCGGGCGAAGACCGGGGCGAGCTCGTCGTAGCGATCGAGCAGCGAACGCCGGGTCGCCTGGTAGGCATGGGAGCAGACCTCGCGCCGCTCGGCAAGACCGAAGATGTTGGTGAAGAACATCTTGTAGTCGTCGCGGCGCGGCTGGACGAGCACCACGTCGCGGTCCCCGAAGCGCTCCTCATAGGCGGCCATGCCCACCGAGAGGCGGGAGTGGACCAGGGTGCGGAACGTCTGGGACAGGACGGTGGGCAAGCCGCGGTCGAGGAGCTGCGAGCGCTTCATGAGCCCCGACTCGACGGCGTTGACCGTATCCACCGGCACGATGGGGTTGATGCAGAGCAGCAGCTCGGCGCCGGCCTCCAGCGCCACCGAGGCGTGCAGGGTCTTGAGCAGGACGCCGTCCACGTAGTGACGCCCCTCGATCTCGACCGGAGGGTAGAGACCGGGAAGGGCACCGCTCGCCTGCACCGCCCGCGAGATGGGGATGTGATCGAGACCCGGCTCGCCGAAGCGGGCGGGCCGGGCCGCGTCGAGATCGGTCGCCACCACGACCAGCCGCTTCCCAAGGCGGCGGAAGTCGTCCGTCCGGTTCTTGATGCTCCAGATCTTTTGGAGGTAGTGGCGGATCGGCTCGTTGTCGAACAGCGCCACGGGCAGGGCCTGGCCGAGGCGGGTCATCGAGTCGAGGAAGGACTTCTCGCGGAAGTTGTGAACATACTCCCAGAGCGCTTCGGTCAACAACCGCGGCAGCTTGCGGCCACCGCGGGCGAGCTCCCCGAGCGCCGGGGTGAAGAAGGTCTCCGGCGAGAAGGGATGCTCTCCCGGCTCGTGCGAGACGATGGCGCGGCACATCTGCGCCGTCGAGAGGTTGTTCGCCAGGTTGGCGTTCAGGAACGCCCCGGCGCTCACTCCGACGTAGATGAAGAGATCGTTGAAATCAATACCTTCGAGAGCTTCGTCGAGGGCCCGCAGGGCGCCGATCTCGTAGATGGCGCCCTCCGGGGCTCCTGCGGCGATGGCGAGACCGATCTTCGACGAGGACCGGCCACCGGACGTCGAGTTGCCGCCGTCTCTCAGCACCGCGCTCCCCCGATCTCAAGAAACCTTGGCTGCTTCAACCGGCTCGGCGGCGGCGCGCGGCTTCAGGCCTTCCACCTTGGCGGTCAGCTCTTCGACGCGCTGGGTCAGGGTGCGGATCTCGTCCCGGGTCGGCACGCCGAGGCGATGCAACGAGCGGGTGAGCATCTCGTCGAGCTTGTCGCCCCACTCCTCCCACTGCCCTTCGGCCTTCGTCTTGGCCTTGTCGAACTGCTCCTTGGCCTTGTCCGCCTGGGCCTTGAACTCGTCCTTGTTCTTGCTCTCGAACTCACGGCCGCGGTCGACCAGGTGATTGAACGCCTTGGTCCCTTCCTCCCCCGCGGCGGCCATGACGCCGAGCCCGGCGAGCCAGATGCGGTGCGCGGACTCCTTCAGCTCGTCCTGCAGGTTCTTTTCGGTGGTCGTCGTGGTGGTTTCCATGGATCGTCTCCTCAAGTCTCAAGATTTGCGCTGCCGCGGTCGCCGGGCCGGAGCCTTCGGCGCTGCGGGTGGGGCGGCCTCGAACACCTCGGCCGCCGGAAGCTCATGGCGCGCCACGAGCTCGTCGACTTTCGCCGCGAGCGTGTCGATGCGCGTCGCGAGGACCTGTACGTCCTCGCGCGTCATCAGACCGAGCCGCTTGAGCAGGGTTTTCGATTCGTACTCTACAGTGTCTTCGAACAGCTTCTTCATCTCGCGCACCGTGCTGCCGGTGCGCTCCCCGAGCTCGTCGAGCGCCTTGCGCTGGCGCTCATCGACGGAGCGGCCCTTCTCGGCCATCCGGTCGATCCACTGGTCGAGCACCACCCGGCTCTCCTCCTCGACCTCGGCCACCGCCCCCAGACCGGCCAGCCAGAGAGCGCGCCCGGCGTCGCGCAGCTCGCGCACCGCCTTGTCGAATCTCTCGTGAGACTGTGCCTCGCTCATTCCGGTGTCTCCTTGCGCCCCGCGGGGCGGCTGTTCGCCGCGGCGCCGGCCAGGACCGGCTCCGGGCGGGTACCCTGCTGCTCCAGATCGGTGAGGGACTCCTCGAGCTGCTCCAGGCGCGTGCGCAGGCTCGACATCTCCTCGCGCACCCGGCGCACCGGCGCCAGACGGTCGATCGACGCCTGCACCAGCTTGTCCACCCCGTGCTGCACCTGCTCGATGCCGGTATGCATCGCCTTCTCGCCGATCCGCACCAGGTCGTGCAACAAATCGCTCGGCAAGAACGAGGTGCCGCGCCTCCCTTCATCCAGAATGATCTGGGTCAACGTCTGGGACGTCACGTCGGCCGCGGTGGCGTTGTCCACCACCTTGACCTCCTGGCCCTGGCGCACCCAGCTCGCGATCTCCTCCAGGGACACGTAACGGCTCTCTTCGGTGTCGTACAGTTTGCGGCTTTCGTAACGCTTGATGAGCCGGATCATGGCCTCTCCTCGCCGGTTCGATGCTTGCGAGCGGCGGTCACCGCTCGTCCAAACACAGATTACCGCACTGCGGCATCGCACGTCAAGAACTTTTTGACGCGGTGCGGCATCAACGTGCGCGGAACCTCTTGACGCTCCCGGCCGGGTCGGATAGGGTCCCTTTCACTTCTTGCTTCTCCGGGCTGTGGGTGTAGATGGCTGATCCAACCGACCGCACGTCACCTTCGCAGCCTGCTCCGGAGCTCCTCCAGGCGGCCTGGGAGAGCGCCGCGCAGCGTTCCCGCCCCGGGCTTCTGGCGTATCCGCTGCTGTTCCTGGTCGCCGGCGCCTCGTCGGGCCTCGCCGTTGCGCCGGCGGTCTGGTGGACGCTCGCCCTGGCCCTGGCCGGTCTGACCGCTCTGCGAACCGTGCTGGTGCTTCGCTTCGATACGCTCTATCGCGCCTCTCCCGAGCGCTGGCAGATGGCGTTCCGGGCGAGCCTGCTCGCCATCGTGGCGCTGCTGAGCGGACTGGTCCATGCGACCCTGACGCTCGGCCAGGCCTCCCCCAATGTCTACTTCGTCCTCACCATCGGAGGGGCGGTCACCAGCGTGGGCGTCCTCGTCTGCGCCCACGACCTCCTCCTCTCCCGCCTCTATGTCGCCGTCATGGGCCTTTCCGTGATCCTGGCACTCGCCCGGATCACCACCGCCGCCAACTGGCCCTCCACCTCGCTGGCGGCCTTCGCGGTGGCCGCCTATGCCTTCTACCTGTTCATCTTCGCCCGCCTGCTGCACGACGAGCGCTGGAAGGCGCTGGAGGCCCACCACCAGCTGGGGGCCGCCCATGCCAACCTCGAACGGCAGGTCGCCGAGCGCACCGAAGCACTGCGCAAGGCCGGCGAAGACTATCGCCTGATCTTCGAGAACGCCCACGACCCGATCATCATCTTCTCGCCGGACGACGAGCGGGTTCTGCAGGTGAACCGGCGCGCCTGCGAGGTGTACGGATTCACCCGCGAGGAATTCATCGGCATGTCGCTGGTCGAGATCTCCGAGAACGCCGCGCGGGGCCGGCGGCAGGTCGAAGAGACGGTTCGCGAGGGGGTCTTCTACAATTTCGAGACGGTCCAGTTGCGGGAAGACGGCAGCCCGATGTTCCTGGAGATCAACGCCTCCACCATCGAGTACGAGGGCCAGGCGGCCATCCTGAGCATCAACCGCGACGTGACCGAGCGGCGGCGCAACGAAGAGTTGCGCCTCGCCAAGGAGGCGGCGGAACGCGCGGACCTCGCCAAGAGCGAATTCCTGGCCAACATGAGCCACGAGATCCGTACGCCGCTCGCCGGCGTCATCGGCCTCGCGGACCTGCTGCTCAAGAGCGGGCTCGAAGGGCGGCAGCGCGACTATGCAGCCCTCGTGCAATCAGCCGGCGAGTCGCTGCTGCGACTGATCGACGACATCCTCGACTTCTCCAAGATCGAAGCGGGCAAGCTGGTGCTGGAGGCCGCCCCTTTCGCCCCGCGCCCCCTGCTGCGCGAGATCTGCGACCTCCTGCGCTTCCGCGCCCGGGAGAAGGGAATTCAGCTCCACCTCACGGTGCCGGACACGCTGCCCGTCTGGCTGCTCGGCGACGCCGCCCGCCTGCGCCAGGTGCTGCTCAATCTGATCGGCAACGCGGTCAAGTTCACCTCCGCCGGCCAGGTGGACCTGAGAGTCGAAGCGAACGGCTCCCGGGTGTTGTTCCGGGTTCAGGACACCGGGATCGGCATTGCCGAGGAGGCCCGCGCGAGCATCTTCTCCCCGTTCCAGCAGGCCGACAGCTCGACCTCGCGCCGGTTCGGCGGCACCGGGCTGGGCCTGGCCATCAGCCGCCGGATCGTCCTGCAGATGGGCGGAGACATCGGATTCGAAAGCACGCCGGGAAGAGGCTCGGTCTTCTGGTTCGAGGTTCCGCTGCCGGCCACCGCAGAGCCGGCCCACGCCGCAGACGCTCCCGAGGAGATGGCCGGAAGCGTGCCGAGGACCCGCCGGATTCTGGTCGCCGAAGACGACCCGATCAACCAGCTCGTCGCGGTGCGTCAGCTGGAGGTGTTCGGCTTCCGGGTGACCGCCGTGAGCAACGGGCGCGAAGCCCTGGCCGCCCTCGAGGAGTCCCCCTACGATCTCGTCCTCATGGACTGCCAGATGCCCGAGATGGATGGGTATGAGACGACCCGCCGGCTGCGCGTGCGCGAAGGCAGGGCACACCCCCGCCTGCCGATCATCGCGCTGACCGCCCATGCCCTCAAGGACGACCTGCAGCGGTGCCTGGACGCCGGCATGGACGACTACGTGACCAAGCCCTTTCACCCGGAGACGCTGCGCCGCACCGTGGAGAAATGGCTCACCTCCAGCGACACACGGCCGGCGGACCTCTCTCCCTCGCCGGCTCCCGGCGACGAGCCCCGCCTGGACCCCGGCCGTCTGCACGGTCTGCGCGAGCTCGGCAAGCTCGGCGGCAGCAACCTGCTGGCCACCGTGATCACCCGCTTCCAGGAGCAACCGCTGCTCACCGCTCTCCGCCAGGACCTCACCGCCGGTGACCGGTCGGCTCTGATGCTCCACGCCCACACCCTCAAAGGAAGCAGCGGTGCTCTGGGAGCTCTGCGCCTCGCCCGCCTCTGCGCCGATCTCGAGAAGGTGGCCTCGACCGACGACCTCGCGGCCTGCGCCACCCGGGTCGAGGAGCTGGCGGAAGAGTACCGGCGGGTTCTCGACGAGCTCGCGGAGGCAACCCTGTCCGTCTAGACGCTGTTGCCTGTATCCTGATGGAACGGGAGGTACCGTCCATGAACCTGCTCCATTGCGCCGTTCTCTGCGCCGCCAGCCTGAGCGCCCTTCCCCTACATGCCGGAGCACCCGCGCCACGCGGCGCTTTGGCGGCCCTCGTCGCCGTCGACGGGCAGCGCGACGAGATCTCCGCGGCCGACCGGGTGCGTCTGCAGGCGGCCATCGCACGCTACGAAAGCACCACGCCTCCCTTCCGCGCCACCGTACCGGTCCAGGCGCCGGCCTATCCGTTCTACCCGCAGGCGGGAATCCTGGGCCAGGACCTCTTCCTCCTCAACTTCGCCGACTTGGACACGGGAAGCGGGATTCTCGATTGGGACTGCTCCGGCTACACCTACAACGGCCACCGCGGGCACGACTCGGCCATCCGCGGCTTCCGCGCCCAGGCCCTCGGCGTCCCGGTCTATGCGGCGCTCGATGGCCGGGTCGTCGACGCGCACGACGGCGAGGACGACATGAGCGTCGAGGCGACGAACAAGCCGGCCAACTACGTGATGATCGACCACGGCGACGGCTATTACGGCCTTTACTGGCATTTCAAAAAAGGGAGCGTGGCGGTGGAAGCCGGCCAGACCGTGGCGATGGGAACCCAGATCGGCCTGACCGGCAGCAGCGGCTACAGCACCGGTCCCCACCTGCACTTCGAGTCCTGGAAAGACGGCCGGTGGTTCGAGCCCTCCGCCGGACCCTGCCGATCCGGCGACAGCTCCTGGGTGAGCCAGCCGCAGGTCTTCCGGCCGCGGACGGTCTCCGATTTCTATTTCACCGAGGGGGAGATCGAGATCCCGGACCTGCTCACCTATCTGCTCGACGAAGTGCCGCGCCTCTCCACCTTCCTCCCCGGCGTGCGGCGGATCGGCCAGCGGATCGACCTCTACAACCTGGAGGCCGGCAGCACCTACGCCGTCCGCGTGCTCGATCCCTCCCGGGCCGTCCGGGTCGCTTTCGACGGCCCCTGGGGCAACGACGAGCTCTACCGCATCGCCTACGGTCTCTTCTGGTTCGAGACGGATTTCAACAAGACGGGGACCTGGCGCTTCCAGCTCGACATCGATGGCCGGAACGTGCTCGACGCCCCGTTCACCATCGTCGCCAAACCCGGCCAGGTGAAGAACCGTCCCCCGGCGAAGGTGCGCACGCGGCTCGTGCCGGCCCGCCCCGCCACCGGGCGGGTGATGACCTGCGAGGTCCTGACCTCCCTCGTCTTCGAGGACCCGGATTACGACCGCATCCGCTACACCTACGAGTGGCGGGTCAACAACCGAAAGGTGCGCACGTTCACCGGCGCCGCGCTCTCCGATGTGCTGGCCCGGGACCGCTTCCGGGCTGGCGACCGGGTGGCCTGCAGGGTCACCGTGGCCGACGACCGCATCCTGGCCACGGCGCGCTGAAGCAGGGCCGTCGCCTCCCGCCAAACGGCGGCGACGGCCCTGATATCATCCGCCCGCCATGGCCGACCTTCTCCGCGACCTCCGCCTCGCACTGCGTCAGGCGCTCCAGAACCCCGGGTTCACGCTGGCGGCGGTGCTCACGCTGGCGCTGGGGATCGGCGCCGCGACCGCGATCTTCAGCTTGGTGGATGCCATCCTTCTGCGTCCCCTGCCGTTTGCGGAGCAGGACCGCCTGATCTCGGTCTGGGGGGAGATCGTGCCGCGCGGCCAGCATCATGTGGAGGTCTCGCTGGCAGACTACGCCGGCTGGCGCGACGGCAACCATGTGCTTTCGGGGCTCGCCCTGGTCACCACCAACGACTCCGACGTGGCGATGACCGGCCGCGGCGAGCCGCTCCATGTGCGGGCGCGGCTCACCTCGGACAATCTGTTCGCGGTGCTCGGCGCCGAGGCCCTCCTCGGCAGGACCTTCCTGCCCGGCCAGGAAGACCGTCCCGGCACCAGCGTCGTCCTGCTGAGCCACCGTTTCTGGCAGCGCCATTTCGCCGCCGACCCCGCGGCGGTCGGGCAGAAGATCCTGCTGGACGGCGAGCCGCACCTGATCGTCGGTGTCATGCCGCGCGAATTCCGCTATCCGGACGACGCCGACCTGTGGACCACCCTCTCCGGCATCTACGCGGTCCCCGACCTGCGCGATCTGCGCATCTTCCATGCGGTCGGCCGCCTGAAACCGGGGGTGACGCAGAAACAGGCGGAGCAGGATCTGCTGCGGGTCTCGGTCCAGATGCAACGCGAGCACCCGCTGGCCAACCAGGACTTCACGTCGGACGTGTTTCCCCTGCCCCGGGAGATCCTGGGGGATACGCGGCCGGCCCTCCTGCTCCTGCTGGCTGCGGTCGCCTTGCTGCTCCTCATCGCCTGCGCCAATGTGGCGGGCCTGCTGCTCGCGCGCTCGGCCGGCCGGCAAAAAGAGACCGCCCTGCGCATCGCCCTGGGGGCGCCGCGAGGGCGGATCGTCCGCCAGTTGCTCACCGAGAGCGCCCTCCTCGCCCTCCTCGCGGCCGGCCTCGGGCTCTTCCTCGCCTGGGCGGGGCTGCGCGTGGTGGCCGCGATCGGCCCGGGCGACATTCCGCGGCTCGATGAAGTGGGTCTCGACGGCCGGGCCGTCCTGTTCTCCCTCGCCGCTGCGCTCGCGACCGCCGGGCTTTTCGGTCTCGCGCCGGCCCTGCAAACCACCGGGGCGAGCCTGACCCTGGCGCTCAAGGAGGGCGGCAAGTCCTCGGCGAGCCGGCACGCGAGCCGGCTGCGCAACCTGCTGGTGGCCGGCGAGGTGGCGCTCGCCCTCGTGGTCCTGGTGATGGCCGGGCTCGTCCTGCGCAGCTTCGCCGAGCTGCAGCGCACAGACCTCGGATTCCAGCCGCGCAACCTGCTCACCTTCCGTCTGACCCTCTATGGCGCCAACTACCCGGAGCCACATCGATGGGCCGCGCTCTTCCGTGCGGTGCGCGAGCGGGTGGCGGCGTTGCCGGGGGTGGAGAGCGCGAGCGTGGTGCTGCTGCGCCCCCTCTCCGGTCCCATCGGCTGGGACTCCGACTTCACCGTCGAGGGGCAGACGCCGGAGCAGCAGGCGACCAACCCCACCTCCAACCAGGAGCGGGTCAGCCCCGGCTACTTCGCCACCCTGGGCATTCCCCTTCTCCAGGGCCGCGATTTCGCGTGGTCCGACACCCCGGAGTCGCAGCTCGTGGTGATCGTCAATCGCAGCACCGCCGAGCGCTTCTGGCCGGGGGAGAGCCCGCTCGGCAAGCGGCTGCGCTGGGGGAGCGCCCGGCAGACGGACGCACCGTGGCTCACCGTCGTCGGCGTGGTGGGCGACGCCCGCTACCGCTCGATCGAGGTGAGCCGGCCGGACCTCTACATCCCGTTCCTGCAACGGCCGCACTGGGCGATGGACCTCGTGGCCCGAACCCAGGGAGACCCCGAGCGGCTGGCCCGGCCGGTCTCCGACGCGGTGCACGCGGTCGACCCGACCTTGCCGGTGACCCATCTGACGACGATGGAGCGCGAGGTCGAGGAGTCGCTCGGCCGGCCGCGCCTGCGCGCGCTGATCCTCGCCGTGTTCGCCGGGCTCGCGCTGGTCCTGGCGGCGGTGGGGCTCTATGGCATCATCGCCTGGTCGGTGGCCCAGCGCGGGCGGGAGATCGCGATCCGCATGGCCCTGGGGGCCGGGCAGGGAGCGGTGGTTCGCCTGGTGCTGCGCCAGGGGCTCGGCCTGACCGTCGCCGGCCTCGCCGCCGGCCTCGTGGGAGCCCTCGCCCTGGTGGCGACCGGCTGGCTCGGCGATCTCCTGTACAACGTGGCCCCCCACGACCTCCTCACCTTCCTCGCCGTGCCGCTCCTCCTTCTCACCGTCGCCTCCGTGGCGAGCCTCCTCCCCGCCCGCCGGGCCACCCGGGTCGATCCTCTGGTGGTGCTGCGGGCGGAGTGACCCCCTCTTCCCCTTCTTTCACGCTATAAATGCCCAGGCGAGGTCCATGGTGACGCCCCAAACCCAGAAGCCCGCATCCCCCGGCACCGGTGGCAGCCCTTTTCCGAGCGAGCTCGATCTCGTCGCCCTGCGCGACGACCTGAAGCGCGCCGTCGCCCAGACCTGCCCGCGGTGGATGGCGGATCGTTCCGACGACATCATCCAGGTCGCTCTCCTGCGCGTGGTGGACATCTACCGCAAGCGTGAGGGGAATGCCGAGTTCTCCTCGTTCTATCTGAGGAAGGCCGCCTACAGCGCTGTCATCGATGAAATCCGGCGCTTGCGCAGGCGGCAAGAGGTTCCCTTGGAGGACGAAACAGCCGAGACCCGCTACGACCCGCCCGCCGATGGGCCGGATCCGGAGCGTGTCGCCACCTCCCGGCAGGTCGGGCGGGCGATCCAGGAGTGTCTCGGACAGCTCGTCCCCCCACGGCGCCTCGCGGTCACGCTGAATCTGCAGGGACACAGCGTCCCCGAGGTCGGCCGGTTGATGGACTGGAGCACCAAGAAGGCGGAGAACCTCGTCTACCGCGGCATGGCGGATCTGCGCGGGTGTCTCGATGGGAAAGGAGTCGTGCGATGAATCCGATGAAGAGGGATGACGGAGAGCTCGCCAAGCTGCGGCGGGGTTTCGCCGCGCTATCCGAAGAAACCCCGGCCTCTGCGGCCTGTCTGGCTCCGGAGAAGATCTGGGAGGCGGTGCGCGGCGGCCTTCCCTCCGCGGAAATCCGCGAGATCGTAGCCCACACCGCCGCCTGCCCCGCGTGCGCCGAGGACTGGCGCCTGGCGATGGCGATGCAGCGGCCCGAAACCGCGAAGATCCTCCCCGCCGCCGATCGCTTCTCCGTCGGCCGGCGGCTGCGCAACTGGAGCCTCGCCGCCGCCGCCGTCCTCGCCCTCGCCGTGGTCGGTGTGCAATGGCTGCGGCTGAGTGGCCCGGAAGCCATCTACCGCGAAGGGGGACAGGCCGCCGTCCACTCGCTGATCGCCGACGGGCAGTCCCTCCCCCGCGAGCAGTTCCTCCTGCGCTGGGAGGCACCGGCCCTGGCGGGCGCCACCTGGGACGTCGAGGTCAGCACCGAGGACCTGCGCGTCCTCGCGAGCGGCGACGACCTGCGCGAGCCGCAGCTCCAGGTCCCCGCCGGCGCCCTCGCCGGCCTCCCCGCCGGCACCCGCATCCTCTGGAAGGTCGAGGCCACGCTGGCGGAGGGAGGCCGCGTCGGCTCGCCGACGTTCGTGGCGACGGTGCAGTAGGGTGGAGGACACAAAGGTGTGCCGCACCCCGCCGTCCGCCACCCGCTGGACCATCCTCGTGCTGGCCAGCGTCGCCCTGTTCGGCAACTACTACGCCTATGACGCCGTCGCGCCGCTCGCCGATCATCTGCAGCGGCTCCTCGGCTTCACAGATACGCAGATCGGCACGCTGAACGCGATCTACAGCCTCCCCAACATCCTGATGGTCCTCTTCGGCGGCATCATCGTGGACCGGATCGGCACCCGCCGGGCCACGCTGCTGTTTTCCGCCATCTGTGCCATCGGTGCGGCGGTGACCGCGGCGACGCCTTCCTTTCCGGTGATGGCGGCGGGGCGCTTGATCTTCGGCCTGGGGGCCGAGTCGATGATCGTCGCCGTGACCACGGCCCTCGGCCAGTGGTTCGTGGGACGCCAGCTCGGTTTCGCCTTCGGGGTGAACTTGAGCATCGCCCGCGCCGGCTCGTATGCGGCGGACATGTCTCCGACCTGGGCGAAAGTCTTCTATGACCGGGGCTGGCAGGCGCCCTTGCACCTCGCCACCGGGCTGACCGTGCTGGCCCTCCTCGCCGCGGCCGCCTATTTCTTGTTCGAGCGCGCGGCGGAAGGCCGCTACCACCTCGGCCGGCCCGCCGCGGCCGACCGGGTGGTGTGGAGCGACCTGTGGCGCTTCGACCGCTCGTTCTGGTACGTCGTCGGCCTCTGCGTGACCTTCTACTCGGTGATCTTCCCCTTCCGCAGCACGTTCTCGATCAAGTATTTCCAGCACGCGCACGGGCTGTCGCTGCAGGAGGCGGGGACGATGAACGGCTACGTGTTCCTGGCCGCCATCTTCGCCACCCCCGCCTTCGGGCTACTGGTCGACAAGCTGGGCCGCCGTGCCCTCTTCATGGCTGTCGGAACGCTGCTCCTCTTCCTCGTTTTCCCGATCCTCGCCTACACCCAAGCGAATCTCTGGGTCTCCACGGTCTTGGTCGGAATCGCCTTCTCGCTCGTCCCGGCGGTCCTCTGGCCTTCCGTGACCTACCTGGCCCGCCCCAGCCAGCTCGGAACGGCCTACGGCCTGCTGACGATGCTCCAGAACATCGGGCTCACCGTCTTCAACCTGTTGGCCGGCTGGCTCAACGACCGCAACCACGCGGGGGCGGAGAACCCCGACGGGTATCTCCCCATGATCTGGCTGTTCGGCCTCTTGAGCCTCTTCGGCCTCATCTTCGCCTGGCTGCTCCGCCAGAGGGAGGCGGGACCGGACGGCCACCATCTCGAGAGCGTCACCCCGCGGTCGACGCTGGAAGAGTCCTGACCAGCGGCCGGTCTACCCCGCCCCGTCGAACGCCTGCCGGATCCACGCCAGAAGCGCAGCGTCAACTTCGGCGACCGAGGTGAGCTTGACCTTGTAGTTGCACATCCCGCCCGGCGGCAGCTCGACCAGCCGCTCGGTCGGCGCGACGCCTTTCATGTTGAGCCCCACCTCGACGCGGGTGTTGGTGGCCGGGCCGATCATCGCGAACTGCTTCTTGCGCCGCAGGCTGACGTAGGTCTTCTTCGGAGCGATCTCGAAGTCTCCGAACATGTGGATCTCCGCCAGGAGGGCGTCGTGGATCGGCCGCAGCGCGGCCTTGGGTCCGGCGTAAAGCTCCGCGACCACATCCTCGGTCGACAGGCCCTTCTCCTTCGCCGCGCTCTCCCCGAACGTCTGAAAGACATGGTGGACCAGGGAGTTGGCATCGCCATGCCCCAGCCCCAGGTCCCGCTTGAGCATGTCGCGGATCTCGCCGTGCTTGGTCAGCCCGCTCGACCGGACCAGGGCCGCCAGCTCGGGGAGCGTCTTGCCGGTGCGCTTTTCGATGTTGGCCAGCTGCGTGGCGATGGCTTTGGCGACGTCTGCCATGGAAGGCCTCCTTGAGGGGTCAGGGGATCATCGCACCTATTCTTTCATGGACCGGCGGCCCGCGGCGGACTGGGACGGACTGGCCGTCACCCCGCATCGAGCGGCAGCCAGAGCAGCACCAGGACGTCCCAGACCAGGTGCGCCACCAGCGGCGGCACCAGACTGCCCGTCGTGGCGCGCAGCGTTCCCCAGCAAAGACCGCAGAGCAGGGCCGCCAGCACCAGGGCCGGCGAGCCCAGAGGAACGAGCACCGCGGCATAGGCGCCCGCCGCCAGGGCGACGCCGCCCGCCGGGCCGAGCCGCCGGGCGCAGGCGCTTTGCACGGCTCCCCGCCAGACCAGCTCTTCGCCCAGGATGACCGGCACCAGCACGAGCACCGCGACCGGCTGCGCCGGCGTGCGAATCACCTCGTACAGGCGGGCCGCATCGCCCGCCAGGAAAGGAAGGAGGCGGACGAGCACCGGATAGACGAGGTAGGTGGCACCGGCCATCGCCCCCCCCGCGGCCGCCCCAAGGAGCGCCGGCCGGAGGCCGGGCCGCAGGAGCGCCCACGTGCCGGCCGGGTCGCGCAGGAAGACCGCCAGGCCAAGCCCGATCGCGGCTCCACCGAGACCGAGCCAGGCGCCGACCCATCCCGCGCTCAGCGCCGCGGCACCCCACAGAACAAAGCAGGCGAAGGCGAAGGCCGGCTCACCCGCCGGCCACGCGGCGCGACGCCACGGATCGCCCCCCATGCTCAGCGTCCCACCGCCCGGAGGGCCCGTTCCACGGCGCCCCAGGCCCCGGGCACCGGACCCTCGCGCCGCTCCGCTTGGAGCGCCCGCCGGGCCGCCTCGGAAAACGGCACGAGGTGAGGATGGTCGATGAGCCGCCAGAATCGATCATCGTGCGCCAGCAGATCCTCGGTCAGCCCGACGACCACCTCGCGTGCCACCGACCACCGGGCGCGGGTGACGAAACGGACCCACAGCGACGACAGGCGCGGCGAGAGGAAGGGCACCGCGACCATCCGCGGTCGCCGGAGCCCCAGGACGCGCGCGGTCTGTTCCAGGATCTCCTGCCCGGAGAGAATCTCAGGCCCCGGTACGTCGAACCAGGTACTCGCCGGGAGCGGCAGATCCAGCGCCCGGACGAGCGCGACGACCACGTCGTCGATCGCCACCGGCTCGGTGCGCGACTTGAGCCAGCGCGGCAGGACCATCACCGGCAGGCGGGCGGCGAGGTCGCGCACGATGAGCCAGCTCAGGCTCCCCCGCCCGACGATCATGCTGGCGCGCAACTCGATGGTCGGTACCGGCCCGGCGCGCAGCGCGGCGCCGACATCGAGCCGGCTGCTCAGATGCACCGAGGCCGTGCCGCGCGGCGCGACGCCACCGAGATAGACCAGACGCTCGACACCCGCCGCCGCGGCCGCCCGCGAAAAACCCGTCGCCGCCGCGACCTCGCGCTCCTTGTACCCGCCGCCCTCGCCCATCCCGTGGACCAGATAGAGCGCCGCCCGGCAACCCGCGAGAGCACGGGCGCAGGAGGCCGGATCGCTCACGTCGCCCTGCACCCAGTCGAGCTCCGGAGCGCGCCGACGCGCTCCTTCGGCATCCCGGGTCAGGCAACGGACGCGCCACCCCCGCGCCTCCAGCTCCGGCCGCACGGCGCCGCCGACAAACCCGGTGGCCCCGGTCAGGAGAACGATCCGCGCCTCGGCATCGGGGGTCTCGGCGTCTTGGCTCATCGGCATGAGGATGTCATGAGACCCCTCGCCGCCGCGACCCGGCCTCGCGCAGCCTCGCGCGGCCCTCGGCCCCTTCGGATGGTGCTGTGGGGTCGCGCTATACTCTCCCCATGGGCGTGGCACTTCTCAAGGACCCACCGCTGACTCTTCCCGCGAGTCTCGGCCCCTACCGGCGGCCGGATTACGAGAAGCTCCCGGCCGAGCCGCGCTGTGAGCTTCTCTTTGGGAGATTCCATGTGAGCCCGAGCCCCTCGGTGCTGCACCAGATCGTCCTGGGCCTTCTCTTCGAAGCCCTCAATCGGATCGCCGAAGCCTCGGGAAGCCTCGCCCTCTTCGCTCCCCTGGACGTCACCCTCGCCGATCACTCGGTCGTGCAGCCGGATCTGATCTACCTCTCTCCCTCCCGGCGGACGGTCGTCCAGGATCGCCTCGAAGCGGTGCCGGACCTGCTCGTCGAGATCCTCTCTCCCGGCACCGCGCGGCGCGACCGGGGAGAGAAGCTGGCGCTCTATCTCGCCTCGGGAGTGCGGGAGTACTGGATCGTCGATCCGGTCGAGCGGCAGATCGAATTCTTCGTCGAGCGGAGCGGCCACTTCGCGGTGGCCTTGCCGACCGGTTCCGCGTACCGGTCGGACGTCCTCCCCGAGATTCACCTGGACCTGGCGGTCTTCTGGAGGAAGGTAGACAAGAAGCTCGGCAAGACCCCGCGTTCTTGAGAGCCGGCCCCGAGCTCTCCACTCAATGCCGGCGCGGCAGGCGCAAGAGGAAATGGTCGAGCCGGACGGGCATCGCCTCCGGCGTGGTGGCGCCATAGCTGAGGCGCGCCTGGACCGGTGAGGCCTTCTCGGTGGTGGCCGTCGGCAAGACTCTCTGCGGAATGCACTGGTGCCAGGCCGAGCACTCACCTGGCACCGCGCCGAACCCGCCTACTCGGAGGCTTGGCGGAGTGCCTCTTCTTTGAGCTCCCGGGTCATGTGAAACCCGGAGGCTTCCAGCTCGGCCAGCAGAGGCCCCAGATGGGCGAGGATTCCTTGCTTCTTCGCTCGCACGAGGATCCCGAGCGTGCCGATGACATCCAACTCGAACCGGCGGGCCAGCCTGCGGGCACGCAGGTCGTCCAGGATGATCTTCAGCCCAAGCTCCCGAGCCAGGACGATCGCCTCGGCCTCGCCTGCATCGACCGAAGCCGAGAGAAAGAGGACTCGCTCCGGATCGGCCAGATCCACGACGTGCAACCAGGGCAAGGGAAGCCCGAATTCGCGGGCGACCTCACGCGGAGCATAGATTGGCTCGAACAGCGCCGGAAGAATGTCCAGATGCCCGAGACGCTCCAGGGCGATCAGGCAGGTGCTGTCGGCCACGACGGCCTCTTTCAAAGCTCGAGCTCGCGCCGCAACTCTTCGGGGGAGTAGTTGAAAACGGGAACCTTGTAGCGCCCCAGAATCTCGAGGAAGGCGCGCTTGGGAAGCTCCGCCATCCGCGCCGCCTGCCCGAGCGTCATCTTTTCGACCTCGAAGGATTTCACGGCCAGAAGGATCTTGGCCTCCTCCTCGGAGAGACTTTCCGGAAGCTCGACTTTCAGCTCATGGACGCTCACAACCATCTCCTCCTTCCGACATTGTACCCGACATGCCCCCGCTACGCCCCGATCCGGTGCAGGCGCACCAGGGGGCCGTCGATCATGTCGGGATCGCGCAGGTCGATCGAGCCGATGACGGCCCAGAGGTGGTCGCCCGCGGGATCGAGCAGGGTGTGGGTGACCTCCCAGGTGCGCTCGCCGGTGGGCCGCAGGTGGGTCCACTGGTGGCGCCGCGCCTCGGGGGTGAAGAGCAGCTCGGCATACTCCGCGTAGAACGGCTCCAGGGCCTTCTCGAACCGCTCGGCGTCCCAGACCGTCTCGGGCAGCTCGGGGTCCTCGCGCACGGTGGTGACCGCCTCTTCCCAGTCCTTGTTCGCCAGGGCGCGCACCAGCAGGTGCATCTCGGCGCGCACCCGCGAGGCGAAGCCTTTGGGATCGTGCAGCAGCTCGTCGATCCACAGCTTCTCGGTCGCCACCTTGCGCCTCTCGCCGCGCTGGAGCAGCAGCTCGGGGTGCAGCAGGCTCTCCCACTCCTCCAGAAGGCTGGTGTCGGTGTGATGGAGGACGGTGCGGAAAAAGCCCTGGGCGTCGAGCACCGCCTCGTCCTTGAGCATCTCCGGGATGTTCAGGTTGAGCGTGCGGTAGAGCTGCGAGAGATAGCGCAGGAGCACGCCTTCGCTCCTCTGCAACCCGTAGCGCTTCACGTAGTCGTTGAAGCTCATGTAGCCTTCGATCATCTCGCGGCCGATCGATTTGGGGTGGATGTCTTCCCCGCCGACCCAGGGATGCTCCCGCCGGAACTGGTGGAACGTGCCGTAGATGAAATCCGCCTGCGGTTTGGGATGGGTGATCCCTTCGAGCTTCTCCATCCGCTCCTCGTACGGGACGTGGTCCGCCTTGAGCTGCGCCACCAGGTCCCCCTTGAGCCGGTCGACCTGCTTGCGCAGGATGGCCTCCGGATCCTCCAGGATCGACTCGACGAGCGTGAGCAGGTCGAGCGCGTACTCGGGCGAGCCGGCATCGAGCTTGTCGACGGTTTCGATCAGGTAGAGCGAGAGGGCGTGGAACAGCGAGAAATCCCACTGCAGGTCCTCGGCGACCACGGCCCACAGATAGTCGGTCGCGGAATCCCGCTTCATCCGCAGAATGCCGGCGCGGTAGAGCGAGCGCACCATGAGGGCGGCGAACGCGAGGTGCCGCTTCTTGCTCCCTTCGTCCTCATGGCTCAAGCGGATCAGCTCGCGCAGGGAATGGAAATTGCGCGCCGTGGGATCGTCCAGCTCGGCATCGTGCTGCAGGAGGTTCAGGATCATTCCGTGGGTGATGCGGAAACGCGACTTGAGCGTCTCCGGCGGCCGGGTGATGAGCTTGTCGAAGGTCTCCTCGCTCCACGAGACCTCCCCTTTCGCCGGCCCTTTCACCACCTTGTTCTTCTTGCCGCTCATCTCGCTCTTGCGCTTTTCGATCACGTGCTCGGGTGCCTGCGCGACGACGCTGCCTTTGGTGTCGAAGCCCTTGCGGCCGGCGCGGCCGGCGATCTGTTTGAAGTCGCGCACCGAGAGCATCGAGATCTTGGTGCCGTCGAACTTCGCGAGCTTGGTGAACAAGACGGTGCGGATCGGGATGTTCACCCCGACGCCCAGGGTGTCGGTGCCGCAGATGATCTTCAAGAGCGCCTGCTGCGAGAGCTGCTCCACGAGCAGGCGGTATTTCGGCAGCAGGCCGGCATGGTGGACGCCGATGCCGAACGAGAGGAAGCGGCGGAATTCCTTGCCGTACGGGGTGTCGAGCCGGAAGCCGGCCATCGCGTCGCGGATGCGCTCGCGCTCCTCGCGGGTGGTGATCTGCATGCTGGTGAGCGCCTGCGCCAGCTCGGCGCACTCGCGCTGGGTGAAGCTCACGATGTAGACCGGCGCCCGGCCGCCTTTGACCAGCTCCTCGACGGTCTCGTGGAGCGGCGTCTCGCGATACTCGTAGTCCAGGGGGACCGGCCGATCCGTCGAGCTGACCAGGGCGACGTCGAGGCCGGTGCGCTCCTGGATGTGCCCGGCGATGGCGCTGACGTCGCCCAGGGTGGCGGACATGAGCAGGAAGCGCGTGTGCGGCAGGGTGATGAGCGGCACCTGCCAGGCCCAGCCGCGCTCGCGGTCGGAGTAGTAGTGGAACTCGTCCATCACCACGTAGGGGGCGGCGAGCCGGGCGCCTTCGCGCAGGGCCATGTTGGCGAGCACCTCGGCGGTGCAGCAGAGCACCCGCGCGTCCGGGTTGATGCTGGCGTCGCCGGTCAGCATGCCGACGTTGGCGGCGCCCAGGTCGTCGCAGAGGGAGAAGAACTTCTCACTGGCGAGGGCCTTGATGGGGCTCGTGTAGTAGGAGACGCGCCCTTCGCACATCGCCTTGAAATGGAGCCCCAGGGCGACCAGCGACTTTCCCGAGCCGGTGGGCGTGTTGAGGATCACGTGCTTGCCCGCCATGATCTCCAGCAGCGCCTCCTCCTGGGCCGGATAGAGCTCCAGGCCGATCTCGGCGACCCATTCGAGGAACAGGGTGAGGATCTCGTCCGGATCGGAGGTCCCCTCCCGGGGGATGCGCGCGGCGAGCACCGGGCGCAGGGGGCGCCCGGGCTCCTGGTCGGCGGGGGGGACGGCGGCTGAGAGGGCGCGATCGGTCATGACACGGGGGATTGTACCCTCTCGCGGAGCCACCCCTCTGCATGCACCGCCCCCACCCCGCGGGGGGTCCACCGGCGCGTGCCCGGCTCGTACCATGCAGGAGCCATGAACACCTCCGCGCCTCTCGAAACCACCGAGCCCACGTTCGCCTCCCTCGTCCAGCCGGCGCGGGCGGCCGGGCGCACACATCTGCTGGAGCCCGAAGGGCTGGCGCTCGCGCGCTTGCTGGGGATCGCGGTGCCGGTCCACCAGCTGATCCCCCACGGCGCCGCCGCAGAGGTCGATCTCTCGCCTTTCCCCGGAGACCGGGTGATGGTCAAGGTGGTGGCGCCCGGCATCCTGCACAAGAGCGATGTCGGCGGAGTGGAGAAGGTGGAGCGGACGCCCGCCGCGGTGGCCGCGGCGATCCGGCGTATGGAGGAACGGTTCGCGGGTTGCGAGGTCGCCGGCGTCCTGGTCGAGGAGCGAGTGCCGTACGAGGCCTCGCCGGGCGGCGAGCTCCTCCTCGGGCTGCGCTGGACGGACGACTTCGGCCCGGTCGTCACCCTCGGTCTGGGAGGTATCTACACAGAGCTCTTCGCCCGCGAGCTGCGGCCCGGGCGATCGACCGCCCTCTTTGCGCCCGCCGACGCGACGCCGGAACGGATCGCCCGCGGCTTGAGCGGCAAGGCCTTCTCCCCGCTCCTGTTCGGAGGGCTGCGCGGCCAGGCGGCCCGCATCGACCGGGACGAGGTGATCGCCCTGCTGCAGCGGGTCCTCTCCTTCGCCATGGAGACGATGCCCCACGATCTCCTGGACTTCGAGATCAATCCGCTCGTCGTCGCCGGAGGCCGGCTGGTGGCGCTCGACGCGCTCGCCCGGCTGGGGCAGGGTCCAGTGGCCACGGCGCCGCCGCGGCCGATCGAAAAGATCCGCCATCTCCTGGCGCCGGAGACCGTGGCGGTGGTCGGCGTCTCGGAGAAGCAGATGAATCCGGGACGGATCATCCTGCGCAATCTTCTCGCCCAAGGATTCGATCCGACCCAGCTTCACGTGATCAAGCCCGGGCTCGCGGCGATCGACGGGTGCCGTTGCAGCCCGGATCTCCGGTCGCTGCCGGAGCGGGTGGATCTGGCCGTCCTCGCCATCGACGCCGCGCAGGTGCCGGCGGCGCTCGGCGAGGTGCTGGACGGCCGCGCGGCGGAGAGCCTGATCGTCATCCCCGGCGGGCTCGGCGAAAGCAGCGGCAGCGCAGGCCGGGTGGCCGAGCTTCGCGCGGCGCTCCGCCGGGAGCGCGAGAGCGACTGGCGCGGGCCGGTGATCAACGGCGGCAACTGCTTGGGCGTCCGCTCGGTGCCGGGGCGCTGCGACACCTTGTTCATCCCCGGGCACAAGCTCGGCTTCCCGCAAACCCCGGCGGCCCCGCTCGCCCTGCTCTCGCAGAGCGGCGCCTTCGCCATCGCGCGCGCCAGCAGCCTCGCCTCGCTCAACCCGCGGTATCTGATCTCGTTCGGCAACCAGCTCGACCTGACGGTCGGGGACTACCTGACGTATCTCCAGGACGATCCCGGCGTCGAGGTCTTCGCCTGCTATGTGGAGGGCTTCCAGCCGCTCGACGGCCGCCGCTGGCTCGCCGCCGCGGCCGCGATCACCCGGAGCGGCCGGGCGGTCATCCTCTACCGCGCGGGCCGCACCCCGGCGGGCGCCCAGGCCACCGCGTCGCACACCGCCTCGATCGCCGGGGACTACGCGGTGACCCGCGAGCTCGCCGAGGCCGCCGGCGTGCTGGTTGCCGACACGCTGGAGGACTTCGAGGATCTGACCCGCCTCGCCGTTCTGCTGCGCGGCAAGCGGGTGGACGCCTGGGGCCTCGGCGCCGTCTCGAACGCCGGCTTCGAATGCGTGGGCGTCGCCGACAACCTCGGCCGCTTCGCGCTCGCCTCGTTCGCCCCGGAGACCCGCGAACGGCTCGCCGCCGTCCTCGCCGGCCGCCGGCTCACCGGCATCGTCGACGTGCACAACCCGCTCGACGTCACCCCGATCCTCGACGACGCGGGGTATGAGGAGGCGGTGCGCGCGATCCTCGACGATCCGGCCGTCGCCGTGGGCCTGGTCGGCTGTGTCCCCCTGACCCCGGCGCTCTCCACCCTGGCGCCGGGCACCGGTCACCGCGAGGATTGCGCCCGGCCCGACGCCGTGGCCGGCCGCCTCGCCCGCGTGTTCGCGGAGTCTCCCAAGGCCTGGGTCGTGGTCGTCGATGCCGGCCCGCTCTACGATCCGCTGGCCCGCGACCTCGCCGCCCACGGTCTCCCGGTGTTCCGCACGGTCGACCGGGCGCTGCGCTCGTTGGAACGCTATTGTGGGTGGCGGCGCCACCTTTTGGCACAATAGGCGGCATGGACATTGCGACCTACGAAGATCCCCAGCAGGTCGAGGAGGGCATCGCGGCGGCGCGCGAGCAGGCGGGCCGGGAGGGCAAGCGGGTGGCGGTCGTGTTCGGCGCCGACTGGTGCCCCGACTGTTTCGCCTTCGAATCGGCCCTCAAGCACCGGCTGGTCGCCCCGATCGTCGAGCCCGCCTATGTGATCGTCAAGGTCTCGGTGGGAAACCGCGACCGCAACATCCGCCTCATGGAGAGCTACGGCATGGCGGTCGAGAACGGCATCCCCGCCGTGGCGATCCTGGAACCGGACGGCTCCCTGGTGAGCGCCCAGCGCCACGGCGAGTTCCGCAACGCGAGCTCGCTGCTCTCGGTGGCGGAGATCGTGACGTTCTTCCACCGCTGGGCGGGGAAGAAAAACACGGACTGACACGGACGACCACAGACGGGCACGGACGGCCTCCGAGAGGGTCCGTGGTCGTCCGAGGAGGTCCGTGCTCGTCCGTGTCTTCGTCCTACGCCGGCGCCGGAGCCGGCGGCGGCGGGGGTGGCACCACGGCCATCCGCTGCGCCTTCTTCTTGCGCCCGAGCGAGACCAGCCAGAGCAGGCCGGCGAGCGCCACGGACAGCAGGGCGATGCCGAGCAACGGGCGGTAGAAGATCCAGGCGACGGCGATGGTCGCAAACGAGAGAACGGCGGCGATGAGGAAGCAGAAGATGCCGAGCCCGGCGCCCAGCATGGTGCCGACCAGCGGGATGACGTCGCCGAAGACCGCGATCGGCTTGAACACGGCGAACAGGCCCATGAACATGACCATGAAGCCGATGCCGCGCAGAACCCAGGTGATCACCGTGTTGGCGGACTGGGCGGCCTCGAACATCTGGGCGGACGTCTTGCTGCCCTCCTCCACCATCAGGATGGCATCGCCGGCCTTGGCCTGGTAGGCGGCGAAGCTGTCGCCGACCTGCACACCGACCAGGCTGAGGGTCTCGGGATGGACCACCTGGAAGGAGATCCGGACGTCCCCCAGCTGGGCATTCGCAGGATTCTCGCCGAGGTAGAAGCGGCCGTCGGCCACCTGGAGCGGTTCCTGGCTCCACGGCTCGGGAACCTCCGCCAGCATGGCCTCGGTCACCGGCAGGGGCTGCCCGTTCGTGAGCTGCTCCACCTGCTCGTCGGAGAGGGTGAACGCGCCGACCTGGACCGCCTCCGCCACCACCGTGTTGCCCGGCAGCGGGAAGTCCCCGGGGTTCTCATGCCCGGCGGGCTCCTGGAAGGAGGACGAGTCGATCACGTCGGAATCCCAGGTCTTCGCGTAGGTGTAGGTGGTGACCGTCTCCTCGCCGCCCCCCAGCTTCTTGCGGGTCTCGGAGCTCTGCGATTCCTTCCACTGGTACATCTCGACGGTGCGGACCAGCTTGACCCCCTGCACCTGCACGCCGAGGTCGGGATCCACCAGCTCTCCCTCGGTGGAGACCGGGCCGGTGAGGTGGACCAGCTTGCCTTCGTTGGCGGCGTCGACCGCATCCGGCTTCACCGTGACCACCGCGCCGGCTCCCTCGTCGAGGCTGCGCGACGTCTGCACGGCACGGCCTTCATTCCAGAACAGGAGGGGAAACGCGAGGACGAAGAAGACCAACCCGACCAGCACGCTCTTGATCGAGCCCATGAGGCGGGAAAACCACGACTGACTGCTCGTGACGGTGACGGAGTCGGGCATGGTGCGGCATCTCCCTGGAAACCCGGCCGAGGGGGTCTCGCGGCTCGCAGCCCCGCGGATACGGAGTGGCGAGAGGGCGGTTTCGGCCGGAAGTTCGGAGAGAAACTTACCTCCGCTCCCGGCCTCCCCGCAAGATGTCCCGAGACTCTACGAGCTCCAGGGGGGCGTGATGCCGCTCATCCGGGCGTAGGCGATCGCCTGGCCGAGGTGCTCGTGGCCGTGGGTGGCGATCAGCAGAATGCCTTCGCGCACCGTGCCGTCCCCACTGAACAGCTTGATGGGCTTGTCGAGGTCCGCGTCCGCGGTCGCCCCCACCACCTGGCGGACGTGGTCGAACGACTTCTTGAGGGCCTCGATCACCTTCGCCTTGTCGCCGGCCATCTTGTCCATCCCCTGCATGTCGACGCCTTCGGGCGGCTTGACGCCCCACAGGGTGGGCAGGAAGTAGTTGCCGCCGGCCACGTGCAGGAACACCTCGCCGGTCGAGCGGACCTTGTCCGTCGGCCGCCAGCCGAATTTCTCCTCCGGCGTGGCCTCGGCCAGCTGCAGCAGCTTCTTCTCGGCGTCGTTGATCTGGCCGAGGATCTCGGCCTTGATGGCGGAGCCGCCGCCTTGTCCTTCGGTGTGATGGTCGGCCAGGGCCGGCCGGGCCACCGCTCCGGCGAGAGCGAGGGCCAGGACCAGGGACAGATTCCGATGCAGAGTCTTTTTCATGATGGTCTCCTAAAATGGACAGCAGGGATGTTAGCGCTAGAATCGCCTCCGTTCCAAGCAGGAGATACGCTCTCCCGCAGACGGGTGGATCGGTATGCAGATGACTTTCTCCTTGTTGGCGAGCGTGGGAGCCTTCGCGCTCCTCGTCGCCCTCGTCGCCTGGCTGCAGCGCAAGCTGTTCCTGGTGCGCCAGCTCGCTTTTCCGCTGTGGATCGGTGCGGCGGCCGCCGCCGTGGAGGTGTACCTCCTGCTGCAGCCCGGATCCCGCTCGGTGGAGGTGCAAAGCGCGCTCGGCTGGCTGCTGCTGTTCGGCGGCCTCGCCCTGGTCCTGCGGCTGCTCGGCCTGTACCTGTTCGACGTCCACCTGGTGGCCCAGAAGGGCCTCCACCTGCCTCCCCTGTTGACCCGGGTCACGATGGTGGCGGTCTACCTCATCACCGCCCTCGTCACCTTGCGCCTCACCTTCCCCGACCTGAACGTCAACGCCCTGGTGGCGACCAGCGCGGTGACCTCCCTGGTGCTCGGCCTGGCGCTCCAGCCGATCCTCTCCAACTTCTTCGCCGGCCTGGTGGTGAGCGTCGAGCAGCCGTTCCGCATCAACGACTGGGTGCGCGTCGGCGAGCACGAGGGCCGGGTCGTCGCCATCACCTGGCGCACCACCCACCTGCGCACGCGGGAGAACGACAATCTGGTGATCCCGAACGGCAAGCTGGCCGACGAGCGCGTCCTCAACTACTACTATCCACACCCCTTGCACATGGAGCGCATCAAAGTGAGCGCCGACGCGCGGGTGCCCCCGTACCGGGTGCGCAATGCGCTCCTCGGGGCGGTCGCGGGAGTGGCGGGGACCCTCGACAAGCCGAGCCCGGACGTCTACGTCCTCGCCTTCGAGGAGAGCGCGATCGGGTATGAGCTGCGCGTCTGGATCGAGGACATGGCGCAGGCGACGCGGATCGCGAGCGACCTGCGGGCGCGCATCTGGGAGGAGCTCAGGAAGGCGGACATCCGCATCCCCTACCCCATCCGCACCCTGGAGAGGGCGCCGCGGCGGCGCGAGCCGGTGGCGCCCGCCGGGGGTCCGCGGCCGGCCCGCCTCTACGTCGCCGAAGGTCCGGACCGGGGGGAGACCGTTGCCTTGGAGGGCGCCGCGGTCACCGTCGGCCGGTCGCGCACCTGCGCGCTCTGCCTCGCCGAGCCGAATGCCAGCAAGGAGCACCTGCGGCTGTCCTGGGAAAAAGGCGGCTGGGTGCTGACCGACCTGGAGAGCAGCTTCGGCACCCGCGTCAACGGCCAGGCGGTCCAGAAACAGGCTCTCGCGCCGCTCGATCGCATCGCGGTCGGCGATACGGTTATCATCTTCGAGAGCGATGTCCACTGAGATTCCGGGCCAGATCGGCCCCTACCGCGTGCAAGAGCAGACCGGACGGGAGAGCGGGGCCACGCTCTTGCGCGCCGTGGACCCGTCCGGCCGCCCCGTCACCGTCCGCCTTCTTCCGGCCCGCCTGGCCGAAGACGCCGCGGCCTTCCAGCGCTTCCGCACCGACGCCGCAGCCCTGGCGAAGGAAGGGCAGGCGAACGTCCTGCGCATCCTCGGCAGCGGCCAGCACGAGGGCCGTCCGTATCTCGCCCTGGAGAGCTTCGCCGGCCGGCCTCTCGCCGAGGTCCTGCGCACCCGGCGGCTCACCACCGCCGAGGCGTTCGCGGTGATGAAAGCGGTCTGCCGCGGCCTCGCCCATGCCCATGAGCACGGCGTGCTGCATGGCCACCTGTGGCCGCAGGCGGTGCGGGTCTCGGCCGATCTCTCCGAGGTCAAGCTGACCGATTTCGCCTTCTCCCGCCTCGACGCGCTGGGGATGACCGGCACGGTGAGCACCGGCGCCCTGAGCCTCGGCGCCTTCCACTATCTGGCTCCCGAGATGATGAGCGACCGGCCGGCCGACCATCGGGCCGACCTCTACTCCGCCGGTGCCCTGTTCCAGGAGATGCTGACCGGCCGGCCCCCCGGAGAGCGGGTGGGCCTGCCCAGCCAGATCAACAGCACGCTCCTTCCCGAGACCGACGTCGTCGTCCTCAAGTGCCTGGCGCGCAATCCCCTGGAACGCTACGCCACGGCGGTCGACCTGCTCGCCGCCCTCGACCGGCTGGAGGAGGCGATGAAGGTGCGCCTGCTCTCCGAGATCCGCGGCATCACCCGCCCCGGCGGGCGTGGCAAGGCCCTGCTGTGGGGCGCCGCCGCCCTCCTCGCCGCGGCGCTGGCGATCGCCGGCTTCCTTCTGTTGCGCTGAGGCCCGTGATGCGGCCGCAACCACTGTCCTGGGCCGGGGAGCCGTCGCGCGTCCCCCCCGACGTGCCCGCCGGCGCAGTGGACGTGATCATCCCGGTGGCCGGCGCGGCCGAGGCGTTCTCCCGCTGCCTCGCGAGCGTCCTCGCCGGGACGGATCTGGAGCACCACCGCCTCGTCCTGGTGCTCGACGGGCCGCAGCCGGAGGCGACCGAGGCCCTGGTGAGCCGGATCGAAGGCGAGCGGACGGACGGTCTCCTGGTGCTCCGTGCGCCCGAACGGCGCGGTTTCGTGGCGAGCGTCAACCAGGGCATGGCGGCGTCGCAGCGCGACGTGATCCTCCTCAATAGCGACACCCAGGTGACCGCAGGCTGGGTGCGCAAGCTCCAGGAGGCCGCCTACTCGGCCTCCGAGATCGCCACGGTCACGCCGTTTTCGAACAGCGCCACCATCTGCTCCCTCCCCCGCTTCGTCGAGACCAACGCGCTGCCGGCCGGCCAGACGGTCGAATCGTTCGGCCGGCTCGTCGAGGCCCGCTCGCGCCGCGCCTATCCGCGCCTCCCCACCGGCGTCGGCGTCTGCCTGTACGTCAAGCGCAAGGCGCTCGACCAGCTCGGCCTGTTCGACACCAAGAGCTTCGGCGAAGGGTACGGCGAGGAGAGCGAGTTCTGCATGCGCGCGCTCAAAGCCGGTTACGCCCACGTGCTGGACGATGCGACCTTCATCTTCCACGAGGGGCAACGCAGCTTCGGGTCGAGCCGCGGCCGGCGGGTCGACGCCGCGCACCGGGCGATGCGCCGCCTGCATCCCGAGTATCTCGCCACGGTGGCCGCCTTCCTGCGCGAGGACCCGATCCGCCCGCTGCGCCAGCGGGTGCTCGCCGAGCTCAGACCGGCGCGCCGGGAGCAGCCGCCGGGGCGCCCGGAGCGGGTGCTGCATCTGGTGCACGGCTGGCCGCCCTGGAGCCCGGCGGGGACCGAGATGTACGCCGCCTGGCTCGCCCGCCGCCAGGCAGTGCACCGCGAGGTGGCCGTCTACGCGCGGATCGCCGATCCGCAGCGCGCCAAGGGGGACGCGGTGGAGCTGCTCGACGCCGGAGTGCGCGTCCGCCTGCTGGTCAACAACTTCACCCAGCGCGATCCGCTGTCGCGCAATGCGCTGCGCGACGCCGCGCTCTGCGCCGACTTCGCCCGCCTGCTCGACGCCTTCCGGCCCCACCTCCTGCACGTCCACCATCTGGCCGGGCACGCCGCCTCGCTGGTCGGAGCGGCGGCCGAGCGGGGCATCCCCATCGTCTTCCAGCTCCAGGACTGGTGGCTCGCCTGCGCCCGCGCCAACCTGCTGGACGCCGGGCGCCGGCTGTGCAGCGGCCCGTCCCCCGGCAAGTGCGCGGCCTGCCTGCCGCTGACCGGCCTGCCGCCCGCGCCGCTGCTCAACCGGCTGCTCTACGTGCTGCGCCGCCGGGCCATGCGGCGCGCGCTCGATGCGGCGGACGCCTTCGTGCTCGGCTCGGAGGCCCTGCACCAGAGCGCCCGCCGGCTCGGGATCTTGCAGCCGGCGGATCGCGTGTACGTGATCCCCTACGGCGTCGAGGTGGCACCGCGGACGCGCGAGCGCCCGGCACGCGAGCCGGGAGCTCCGCTGCGCTTCGGCTTCATCGGCGCGCTCCTGCCCCACAAAGGGGCGCACGTGGCCGCGGCGGCGTTCGCCGGGATCGATCCCGCGCGCGCCCGGCTGATCCTCTGGGGAGACCCGGCGATCGATCCGGCCTACACCCGCGAGGTTCTGGCGGCGGGAGGTGCGGCGGTCGAGCTGCGCGGGCGCTTCGCCGAAGGGCAGGCGGAGGCGGTGCTCGGCGGGCTCGACGCGCTCCTCGTGCCCTCGCCGGGGCTCGAATCGTTCGGCTTGGTGGCGCGCGAGGCACTGCACCAGGGCCTGCCGGTGCTCGCCAGCCACCGCGGTGCGCTCGCCGAGCTGTTCGCCGAGGGTGAAGCCGGCGCGCTGTTCGATCCCGACGATCCGGCGGCGCTCACCAGCTGGATCGAGCGGCTGATCGCCGATCCCGGCCAGCTCGACCGCTGGTCCGCACAGGCGCCGCCGGTCAAGGGTTTCGCCGTTCACGCCGAGGAGATCGAGACGGTCTACGAGCGGGTGCTCGCCCGCCGCGCTCCCACTCCGCGCCTGGATCAGACGCTCACCGAGACCGGTCCCCTGCGGCGGCGGCGGGGGGCCTGAGCGTGCTGCACCGCCTGCGCGTCGCCTGGCGGGTGCTCCGCGCCGAGGGGGCGGGCGGGTTTCGCGACCGGACCCTGGACCATCGCGCCGAGGCCGCCCGCCGCCGCGCCTATGTCCCCCTGCCGCCCGGCTGGCGGCCGGAGGCCCCGATCCCGGTGCTCCTGGTGACCTCGGCCCCGCCGGTTCCTTGGCTGGGGGGGGTCCCGTCGCAGCTGCGCACACGCCTGGCGGCCGAGGAGCGCCTGCGGCCGGTCGCGCTCCTCTATCCCACCGGCTCCGCCTGGCGCCTGGAGGTCCGCGCAGGAACCCGGCGCTGGTTCTTGGAGATGCCGGGTGCCGCGCCCTCCCCGTTCGCGTTGGAGGACGCCGGGTTCGAGCAGACGGTGCGCGCGGCCCGGGAACGGGTGGGCGCCCACGCCGTCCATGCCGAAGGACTGGCCGGCCTGCCGCCCGCCTCGCTGCTGCACCTCGCCCGGGAGGGGCCGCTCCTGCTCTCTCTCCACGACTTCGCCGCCTTCTGCCCCCGCCCTCACCTGATCGAGGAGCCGGTGCTCCGCTTCTGCCACTACTCGACCGACCCCGACCGCTGTGCGCGGTGCCTGGCAGAGACCGCCACCTGGCAGGGCACCCGGCGCGCGCTGACCGCGGAGCTCCTCACCACCGCGGCCGCCGTCGTCTTTCCCTCGGACTTCCTGCGCCAGATCCACGGCGAGCTGTTCCCCGGCGTCCCCGCCGACGCACGGAGGCGTTGGTGCGTCGTCGAACCGCCGATCGCCTCGACCTCCTCCCTGGAACGGCGAACGCCCGGGCCGCTGCACCACGCCGCCCTGGTGGGCAGCGTCCAGCCACACAAGGGAGCCGCGGTCTTCGCCGAGACCGTCCGCCTTCTGGAGGGAGAGGGCCTGCGCTGGAGCGCCTATGGCGGCGGCGACGCCGAGCACCTCGCCACCCTGCGCCGGCTCGGCGTGCGGGTGCGCGGCTATTACCGCGCCGGCTCGCTCCCCGAACGCCTGCGCCGGGACGGTGTCGACGTCGCGCTCCTCCTCTCGGTCTGGCCCGAGGCCCACAACCTGGTGCTCTCCGAGTGCGTGGCCGCCGGCGTGCCGGTGGTGGCGTTCGATCTCGGAGCCCTCGGCGAGCGCGTCCCCCGGCTCGGCGCAGGCCGCCTCGTCACCTTGGAGCAAGGAGCGGCCGGCATCGCTGCGGCGCTCCGCGCGATGCAGAGAGACGGCCTGCCGAAGGTGCCGGCGGCGGTACTCACCGGTCCCGAGGAGGCCGCAGCGGCCCTGCGGGAGGTGTATGGGGCGCTGGGGCTCTTGGCTTTGGAGGGGCCTTTCGCATAATCTTCATCTGCGAATGGCCAAGCGACGGAAGACTCCCGGCCGGGCTCAGGCTCGCAAGGCGGCCCTGCGCCCGGCTCCCAAACCTCTCCGCACGGCGCTCCTCCTTCTCCTCGCGACGCTTGTCTGCTACCTGGCGAACGGCCGGAGCACGCCGTTCGTGCACGCGGGTGACACCGTCCCGAATCGGCTCATCCCGTTCTCCATCCTGCGGTTCGGGACCTTGACGCTCGATCCGTTCCGCGCGGACATGGAGGCCGCGGGCGGCTACCGCTGGTACGTCCAGGAACAGGGCGGGCGTCTGGTCTCCTTCTACCCGATCGGCACGCCTCTGGTTGCGCTGCCCGTCTACGTCCCCCTCTATCTCGGCCTCGCGGCGACCGGCCCGGTGAGCAGCGCGCGCCTTTTCGCGGCCTCCCCGCTCACCGAGAAGCTCACGGCCTCGTTTCTCGCCGCCTTGAGCTGTGCTCTCTTCTATCTGCTGGTGCGGCGGCGCGTCGCACAGCGGGTGGCCGTGGGAGCCACGCTGGCTTTCGGGCTCGCCTCGTCGATGTGGGCCACGGCGAGCCAGCTTCTCTGGCAGCACGGCTCCGTGGTGCTGATGGTCACCACCGCCCTCTGGCTGCTCACCTGGCCGGAGCGGCCCGCCTGGTCCCTGGCCGGAGCCGGCTGCGCGCTCTCCCTGGCGGTCCTCGTGCGGCCGACCTCGATCTTCTTCGCCCTGGCGGGCTGCGCCGCCGTGCTCGCCGGAGACGGTCCCTTCGCCGGCCGTCTGCGGCGCCTCGGTCTCCTCGCCTGTGCCGCCCTGCCCGCCGCCGCCTTGAACCTCGCCTACAACTGGGCCTTCTACCAGAAGTCGCTCGGCGCCTACAACCAAGTGACCGACGCGCTCTCCCTCTCCCGGATCGGCGAGGGAGCCGCAGGGCTGCTGGTGAGCCCCAACCGCGGACTGCTCGTCTTCACCCCGATCGCCGTGCTCGGCCTGGCCGGGATCGGACGGGCCCTGGTGCGCCTGGTCCGGCCCGACGAAGAAGGCCGCGATCCGCTGCTCGCCTTCTTCGGGCTGGCCTCCCTCGCCCACCTCGCCTTCATGGGGTGTTACCGGGAGTGGGCCGGTGGCTGGTCGTTCGGCCCGCGCTATCTGGTTGACGTCCTGCCCATCCTGGCGCTCGCCGCTGCCGGACTGTGGCCGCGGCTGCGTTCGCCTTGGAAGCCCCTGGCCTGGGCCGCCCTGGCCTGGTCGCTGCTGGTCCAGGTGAACGGCGCCTTCGCCTACCCGGCGTCCCGCTGGAACGTCCGGATGACGGAGGTCGGCCTCGAACGGGCCGCCTGGGATTGGCGGCACTTCTCCCTCTGGGAAGACCAGGTGGTCTGGTGGAGGCTGGGCAAGAACGCACCCCGGTTCTAGCTTTTCCCCTGGCATCCTTCGGGGATCGGAAGCCACGGATGCGCACGGGCCGCCGAGCCGGCGACTTACGGTGCGAAGTAGCCGGTGACGTCCACCGCGAGGTCGAAGGTGGCACCCGGCTGCAGGTCGCCCCGCGCCTGGGGATGCGGTAGGACCCTTCGTCCGCCGAGTTGCTGCTGAACAAGACCGGATGGCCACGCCCCAGGACCGGATGGCCACGCCCCAAGACCGGATGGCCACGCCCCTAGGCCGGATGGCCACGGGCCTGTGGCTCGGCCTTACTCGGGGTGCGTAGCCGGTCCCTTCCGGGATCGCCGCAGTGCCAGCAGGGCCACCGCGAGCCCCGACAACGCCGACACCCCCAGCCCAGATTTCAGCCCGGGCGGAAAATAACTCAGCTCCACCACCGTGGTCCCCGCCGGCACCGGAACGGCTCGGAAGGCATGGTTCGCCACCAGGATCGGCGCCGGCCGGCCGGCCACCGTGGCCCGCCAGCCGGGGAAGTACGACTCCGAGGCATAGACCAGCCCGGGGCGGGGCGCCTGCACCCGCAGCACCACCCGGTTGCGCCGGAAGCTCTCCACCACCACCGGCGGCTCGTGCCCGTCGTTCGGCCGGGCGGCGAAGCCGGGGTCCTCCTCCAGCAACACCTCGCGCGGCCGGCGGGTGGCGATCGCCGCCAGCGTCTCGCCCCGGGCCAGCCGGCGGACGTCGGAGCTGAAGTAGTAGCGCGGCTCGGTGGCGCGCTCGAACAGCCGCGCGAAATCGTCGTCGTAAAACTCCCGGTACCCCCTGGCGAGCATGGCCTCGGCCGACCGGGGGCGCTCTTCGCGCGTGGCCACCACCGCCACGTTGGCCGCGTCGAGGACGGCCTCGGGCGGCAGCTCGCTCGCCTCGCGCAGGAACAGGTAGGAATAGGGGGCGGCGTAGCGCCGGTACAGCTCGAACATCCGCGGCGCGTTGAAGGTCATCAGCGAATCGACCTGGAACACCTCGAACGCCGATCCCGCGTTGGCATAGAAGACGGGGGCTCCCCAGGCGTACACCCGCCCCGCCGCGCGCCGCGCCATCAGCTCCCGGGCGTAGGGAGCGGGATTTCTCCAGACGTCCCAGCGGCTTTGCCGGGGATATGCGTTGTTGAAGATCCCCTCGACCGCCAGGACGCCGACCAGCCAGGCGGTGAACGCCAAGCGCCGCCGCGACGTCCGCGCCCCCTGCCAGGCGAGGGTCAGCGCACCGCCCAGTGCCACGGTCAGGAGCACCACGAACAGGTACCAGCGGTCGAGCCAGTCCTCCGCCCGCACGTCGGCCAGGGTGGCGCGGAACGCGGCCACCCAGAGCATGGCGGCGGTCACCACGGCCAGCCCGGCGGCGATCGCCACCGTGCGCAGCCGCGACACCCGGCCGGCGAGCAGGCGCTCCAGCCCGAGGGCGGTGGCCAGCCCCAGGAGGAGATTGAGCGGGATGCCGTAGTAGACCGCGAAATGCACCGTCCGCAAGCCCGGCAGCCGGCCGAGCGACTGCACCGGTTCGACGCCGCAGATCTTCAGAGCGATGACCGCACCGGCGGCGGCGAGAAACCAGAAGAAGCGCCGCGTCCGCCGCGGCCCCACCGGCCCGGCGAGGCCGGCGAGCAGAAGGGCCACGGCCCCCACGTACGGGATGGCGAAGTGTGCCGGATCCCGCATCGGCGGCTGTTGCCAGATCTTGCTGCCGCCGAACAGCACCGGCGAGAGGAGCTGTGAGAAGGAGTACCAGGGGAGCGACTCGTCCGCCGCATCGCGATAGAGGCTCTGCGCCTGCGGGGTCTCCGCGATCACCGCGAAGGCGGGCAGATAGTAGAAGGCGACCAGGCCGACCGCGAGGACCGTCGCCACCGCATAGCGCACCGCCGCCCGGCCGTCGCGCTCGGCGGCGATCTGGACCCCTGCATAGGCGGCCGACAGTCCGAACGACGCGATGAGCAGGGGCGGGAAGCTGGCGAGCGCAAGCACCGCATACCCCGCCGCCATCCCCGCCGCGCGCCGCCAGGTGGGGCGGTCGAGGAAGACCCGGGTGAGCAGGAGCGCCGCCGGCAGGCCGGCCGCGGTCTGCCCGATGAACGAGCCGGCGTTCTGGTTGAGACCGCCGCAGAAGAGCACCGCCGCCGCACCACCGAACGACGCCTCCGGCGACAGGTGGTGCTTGCGCAGCAGGAGGTAGGAAAAGAAGGCGGCACCGAGCAGCAGCGACAGGAAGTAGAGATTCTTGATCCCGACGCCGTTGCCCAGCGCCACCACCAGCAGATACGGCGGGAAGGCGAACGACGGGGTGAGATTCGCCATCGCGGGTGCGCCGCCGCCGACGTACGGGTCCCACCAGGGCCACTCGCCCAGCTCGATGCCGCGGCGTAGAAAAGCGCCGGCCGGCTCCCACTGCCACCAGGTCGCGGCGGGATCGTGCGCATTGGTCAGCTGGTGGAGGTTGCGCGCGCTCCACACCGAGAGCGGCTCGAAATCCGGGCCGTAGCTCGTGGCGCGCGAGCGGTAGTCCACGGGGTTGTAGTTGTTGCTGTAGACGAGCGAGCCACCCTGAAAGACGACGTCGAATTGTGCCGCACCGAGGAGGAGCGCGAGCAGGGCGAGAACCGTGGCCGCCTCCCGCCGGCCGATCGACACCTCTCCCGGCTCGCCCGGCCTCACAGGACTCCCGGCGTGAACGCCAGCAGGTTCGGCCGCCGCATCGCCCGCAGGATCTCGTGCTTGCGGTAGCGGATCTCGGTGACGATCAGGTCGTGCGGCACCAGGATCGCCAGGGCATCCAGGCCGCGCGCCGCGGCGAGCACCGAATCGCAGGCGAGGCTCGGCACCAGCGGATCGTAGAGCGCCACATCGAGCCCGCGCCCGCGCAGGATCTCGAACACCTCCAGCGCCGGGCTCTCGCGCAGGTCGCGCACGTTCGGCTTGTAGGTCGCCCCGAGGCAGGCGACGGCCGGGGCTTCGATGCCGGCGACGGCGGCGCAGATCTTGTCCGCCGTGCGCTCGGGCATCGCGTCGTTCTGCTCGCGCGCGGCGCGCAGCAGGCCGGTCAGCTCCGGGCAGGCGGCGACCAGGAACCACGGGTCCACCGGGATGCAGTGGCCGCCGACGCCGATCCCCGGCTTCAGGATGTCCACCCGCGGATGATGGTTCGCCAGCTCGATGGCCACCCCGGTGTCGATCCCCAGGTGCTCGCAGAGCAGGGCGACCTGGTTGGCGAAGGCCACGTTGACGTCGCGGTACGAGTTCTCCAGCAGCTTGACCAGCTCGGCGGTGCGCGCATCGGTGAGCAGGAGCTTCCCCTTGACGAAGGTGGAGAGCAGCTCCTCGGCGCGGCGGGTGGAGCGCGCATCGACGCCACCGACGATGCGCGCATTGAACACCGCCTCGGACATGATGTTGCCGGGCAGGATGCGTTCCGGACAATGGGCCAGGAGGAGGTCCTCCCCCACCCGCAGGCCGCTCTGCTCCAGGATCGGCCGCACCACGTTCTCGGTGGTCAGCGGCGGGATCGTCGACTCCACCACCACCAGGTTGCCGCGCCGCAGGTAGGGGACGATCGAGGCGGAGGCCGCCTCCACCGCGCGCAGGTCCGGCTCTTTCGTGCCGTGGACCACCGGTGTGGGAACCGCGAGGACGAAGGCGTCGGCCTCCACCGGCTTGCTTTGCGCCCGCAGGTTCGCCTGCACGTCGGGATCGGCGAAGAAGGTCTCGAAATCCTCCTTCTCGTCGATCTTGGCGCGCCGCTCCTCGATCTCGCGCACCACCTGCTCGTCGACGTCCACCGCGGTGACGGAGAGACCCGCCTTGGCGAGATGCAGACAGAGAGGCAGGCCGACGTAGCCGGCGCCGATCACCGCCACCGAGCGCAGGGGCGCCTCAGACACCTTGGTCCTCCAGGTAATACGCCCGCTGCCAGGCGATGGTGCGGGCGAGGCCCTCGTCCAGCCCCACCGTCTCGTGGTGGCCGAGCTCGGTGCGCGCCCGCTCATTGGAGGAGATCTTGTCGCGTGTGTTGTGCACCTCGACGTCTACGTAGCGCACGAGCCGGTCGTCCAAGCCGAGCTGGGCGAGGATGCGATCCGACACCGACTTGATGTCGTGCAGCGTGTTGCCGGCGATGTTGTACACCGCACCCGGCCGGAAGCGCTCGCAGATCGTCGCGAGCGTGCGCACCGTGTCGTCGATGAACGTCGAGGTGCGCCGGTGGTTCAGGTAGACCGTATAGGGAAGGCCATGCAGCGCGCAGTAGATGAACTTGCAGATCACGCTGCGGTACTCGCTGTAGGGCTCGCCGGGGCCATAGGTGTTGAACAGCCGCACCGTGACCGTCTCCGTGCCGTGCACCGCCGCAGAGTTGCGCACCTGCAGCTCGTTGACCCACTTGGAGACCGCGTAGTCGTTGAGCTGCTGGATCGGGTGCTCGGACGGCACGTCCTCGTGCATCACACCCGTCCAGTCGCCATAGATCTCGGAGCTGGAGAAGACGACCATGCGGAAGCCGCGCTGCTCCTGGAGGCGGATCAGGTTCTTGGTGCCCACCGCGTTGGTGCGCCAGAGGCTCTCGTAGAAGTCCTCGCCGTTGATCCGCCCGAACTCCGCCGCGGCGTGGTAGACGAAATCGAACGGCACCTCCTCGAACACACGCTGGAGCTGCCGCGCCTCGCCGACATCGCAGCGGTAGTAGTGGCTGCCGCGCACCCCATGGTGGTGCGCCCGGTCGAGCACCCACACCTCATGGCCCGCCGCGCGCAGCGCCGCCGAGAGCGGCGCACCGACGGCGCCGAGCCCCCCTGTGACAAGAATCTTCATGCGTCTGACTCCTTACGTTGCGCCCGGCCGCGGGGTGATCCAACGGCCGGTGAGCCGGTTGATGAACGCCTTCCCCAGCATCTTTCCATAGCCCGGCCCGGCGCGCAGGAAGGAAAAGCTGCTCTGCCCCGCCGTGCGCTTGAGGTGGCGCACGTCCACCTCGGCGACGCGGCGGGTGGTGAACCAGGCCTTGAACGTGATCTCCGGCGAGATCTCGAAACCGCCTCCCTCCGGCGCGGCGCGGTCGAAGATGCGCCGGTCGAACACCCGGAAGGCGTTGGTGTAGTCGGACAGCCGCAGCCCGGTGGTCAGCCGGGTGGTCCAGCGGAACACGAAGCTCCAGAAGCGGTAGACCCCGGGCACGGCTTCATAGTTGCGGCGGTGGCGGTAGCGCGAGCCGATGGCGAGGCCATAGCCTTCGTCGCGCACCTTGGCGAGCATCGCCGGAATGCGCGCCACCTCGTCCGAGCCGTCGCCCATGGTGACCGCGACGATCTGCGCCCGCGCCTGGCGCAGGCCGTGGCGGATGCCGTTGCCCATGCCGCGCGGCGGCGGCTTGGTGAACGCCCGGATGCGCGGTGACCGCTCCATCTGCGCGAGCGCCACCTGGTAGGTGGCGTCGGGGCTGCCGTCGTCGATCAGCAGGATCTCGGCGTCCACGCCGCTTTCGTCGATCATCGCGAGCAGCCGGTCGCAGACCAGCGGCAGGTTCGCCTCCTCCCGGTAGGCCGGGACGATGATGCTGAGCTCCGGAGCCCCCGTCACCGCGGCGCGCTCCCGTCGGTTCCGTCCCCTCCCAGCTCGGCCCACATCTCGGCCAGCCCGCGCCGCAGGCCGAAGCCCGGCGCATAACCCAGCTCGCGCCGCGCCTTCGCGATCTCGGCCACGCTCTCGCGCACCTCCCCCGCCCGCGCCGGCCGGTAGAGGATCTCTCCGCCGCGGCCGGTCACCTCCTGCATCGCCTCGGCGAGCTGGCGCACGCTGGTGGTGACCCCGGTGCCGATGTTGTACACGCCGCCGGGCGCTCCGTGGAGCGCCGCGCGCAGGTTCGCCTGCACCACGTCGCGCACATGGACGAAGTCGCGGAACTGCGCGCCGTCGCCATAGACGACCAGCGGCTCGCCGGCGCGCAGGCGGTTGAAGAAGATGGAGATGACGCCGGTGTACTCGCTGTCTTCCATCGGCAGGCCGAACACGTTGAAGTAGCGCAGGCTCACCGCGGGGACGCCCCACAGCCCGGCGGCCAGGGTGGCATAGCGCTCGGCGGTCAGCTTGCTCAGGGCATAGAAGCTCTCCGGCGCCTGCGGATGGTCTTCGTCGATCGGCAGCCGCCGCGCCTCGCCGAACGTCGCGGAAGAGCTCGAATAGACCAGCTTGCGGAGCGCCGTCCCGCGGCAGGCGGTGAGCAGCCGCACGGTGCCGAGCACATTGGTCGCCGCATCGCGCCCGGTCTCGCTGAGCGAGCGCACGTTGCCCACCTGGGCGGCGAGGTGAAAGACGTAGTCCACCGCCGCCACCCGGTCGGCGAGGTCCGGCACGGTGACCAGATCCCCCTCGACCACGGTGAGCCCGGCGGCCTCCGGCAGGTGCTCGCGCCGACCGGTCGAGAAGTCGTCGATCACGGTGACGGCGGCTCCCGCGGCGAGGAGCGCGCGGGTCAGGTTGCTGCCGATGAAGCCTGCGCCGCCGGTGACCAGGCAACGTGTGGCGGAAAAACGGAGCGTTGGATCGTCGGTGTCTCGGGTCTCGGGCATAGAGGGGGCGTGTCCGTGGCGGATGATGTTATCGCATTCCGTTCCAGGCTTCGAGCGCGGCGGCGATCCGATCCGCCGCCCGGCCGTCGCCATAGGGGTTGACCGCCCGCGCCATGGCGGTGTGGGCCGCCGGGTCGGTGAGCAGGCGCGCCGCCTCGGCGACGATCCGCTCCCGGTCGCCGCCCACCAGGCGCGCCACCCCCGCCTCCACTCCCTCCGGCCGCTCGGTCGTCTCGCGCAACACCAGCACCGGCTTGCCGAACGCCGGAGCCTCCTCCTGGATGCCGCCGCTGTCGGTCACCACGAACCGGACGGTGCGCAGGCGGCGCACCAGATCCAGATAGTCGAACGGCTCGTGCAGCTCGACATTGGGCAGCCCGGCCAGGGCGGCATGCGCCGGCCCGCGGACGTTGGGATTGCGGTGAACCGGGTAGATCCAGCGCGTGTCCGGAAAGCGGACGGCCAGCTCGCGCACCGCCGCGAAGATCGCCCCGAGCGGTGCACCGAAGCTCTCCCTTCGGTGCACGGTCAGCAACACCTCGTCGCGCGCCGGCTCCTCCGGCAGCAGACCGGCGACCCACTGCAAGGCGTCGACCACGGTGTTGCCGGTCACGAAGATCCGCTGCGTCGGCACCCCTTCCGCCGCCAAGAGACGCCCGGCTCCCTCGGTCGGCGCAAAGCAGAGGGTGCTGACCAGATCGATGATCCGCCGGTTCGCTTCTTCGGGAAACGGCTGCGCGAGATCGCCGGTGCGCAGCCCTGCCTCCACGTGCCCCACCGGCACGCCGCGGTGAAAGGCGGCGAGCGCGCCGGCCATGGCGGTGGTGGTGTCTCCCTGCACCAGCACGAGGTCGGGAGCCACCTCGGTGAGCACCGGATCGAGTGCCGCAAGCGCCCGCGCCGCAAGGTCGTTCAGGCCCTGGCCGGCGCGCATCAGGTCGAGATCGATCTCCGGCCGCAGGCCGAACACCGCCTGCATCTGGTCGAGCATCTCGCGGTGCTGGGCGGTGGTGCAGAGGACCGGCGCGAACCGCTCCGGACGCGCCCGGAGCACCCGGGCCACCGGCGCCATCTTGATCAGCTCGGGCCGGGTGCCATACAGCACCAGGACGCGCAACGGGAAAGAGGTGTCTCTCGGCATCGGGAAAAAGGCCTGACCGCCCAGGCGGGCGCATTGTATGCCATTCACCGCAAGATGACGGAGCTGCGACAATCGGTCCAGACTGGCAGAGATCCCGGCTCCGGAGCCCTCCGGCCAATCCCGGCCCGGCCTGGGAAACCGTGGCCGGAAGGAGGATGCAATGCTTCGGAGAGGGAGGATGTGGTGCTTTGTTGTGCTGGTTGCGCTCACCGGCTCCGTGTCTCCGGTCCACGCGACGGAAGAGGGCCGCTCCGCGCTCGGCCGGGCCTGGGCCTGGCTGGCGGAGCTGTTCCCCTCGGCGGCCGCGATCCAGGGCCTCTGGATCGATCCCAATGGTGGAGATTCCACCACCGCGGACCAGGGCCTCTGGATCGACCCCGACGGCTAGACCCTCGCAGGTTGGAAGGGCCCCGGAGGTCCTCATCGAAGCCTCCGGGGTCCTCTTTTCCCGAAACAAGACGCGGAAGCTGTGAGATAATCCTCCGACCGGCATGCTTCTCGGGAGGGAATCTCGCGTGGACCATTCTCATCTGACCGTGGACGACGTCGCCCTGTTCGTCGCCGGCCGCCTGGACGGATCGGCTCTCCAGCGCGTTCTCCGCCAGGCCACCGGGGACTGCCGCCGCTGCCGGGAGATGCTCCGCTTCGCCGCCCCGCGGCCCGCCGCGGCCACTCCTAACCCGACCGCCGAGGAGGCGGCGGCCCTCGACGCGGTCTTCAAGCGGGTGGAGGCCGGCCTGGGCCGCCATCTCGCCCTGCGGGCGGAGGAGGAGGCCGGGCTCGCCCGGCTCCGGGCGAAGGGGGCCGGCACGCCCTTCGACGGCGACTACCGGCGCTTCCGCCGCGTCGCCCGCACCGTACCCGGCCGCTCCCGGATCGAGCATCTCTTCGAGCTGAGCTACGAGATGCGCTACCGCGATCCCGAGGCGATGTGGCTCCTCGCCCTGGGCGCCGCCGCCGCCGCCGACAACCTCGGCGCCCTCCCCATCGACCAGGGACGGTATTCACCGGCGCAGAAGGCCGACCTGCGGGCGCGGGCACAGATCGAGCTCGCCAACGCCCACCGGCTCCGGCACAGCTTCGACCTCGCCGAAGACTGTCTCGAGGAGGCGGCCGGCCTGATCGAGGAGGGCACCGGCGACCTGCACACGGAAGGCCGGCTGATGGACGTCTACGCCTCGCTCCTCATGGACCGGCGGAGCCTCGCCGAGGCGATCGACGTTCTCGCCAAGCTCCAACGCCACTACCTCGCCTGCGGCGAGACCCACCTCGCCGGACGCGCGTTGATCAAGCAAGGCACCGCGCTCCACGCCGACCGGCGCCACCCGGAGGCCGTCGCCGCGCTCCGCGAAGGGCTCGCGGCGATCGAGCCGGCGGCCGACCCCACCCTGGTCGCCACCGCGCAGCACACCCTCGTGCTCGCCCTGGTCGAGGCGGGCTGCTTCCACGAGGCCGGCGACCTGCTCCTGAAGAGCGGCCTGCGCCAGGCGTTCGCGGACGACCCGATCAACCTGCTGAAGCTCCGCGGCGTCGAGGGCAAGATCTTCGCCGGCCTCGGCAAGCTCTGGCGCGCCGAGATGATCTTCAAAGAGGTGAAGGAGGACTTTCTCCGCCGCGGGCGCGACTACCTCGCCGCCATGCTCGGCCTGGAGCTGGCCGGCGTGATGCTCCGGCAAGGCCGTCCGGACGAGGTCGAGGAGCTGGCCACGGAGGCGTTCGAAACCTTCCGGGACCTCGCCGTCGGCCGCGAAGCGCTCAAGGCCGTGCGGTATCTGCAGCAGGCCTGCCACCAGCGTGCCGCGTCGGCGGAGAAGGTGCAGAAGGTGTTGATGTTCCTGTACCGGCTCGAACAGAAGCCGGGGCTGCGCTTCGCGCCTTAGCGCCGTGCCCGGGCGGTCCTCCACCCGGGCGGGACCCCGGTTTGCCCGTGGACCAGAATTCCATTAGCCTCCCGGACGCGAAGGAGGACGCGCATGAGCAACCTGAGCCCGGGCGACATCCAGGCGGCGGTGGATTCCGTCGGACACTGGCATCACATCATCCACTTTCCCCACGGCATCGTCTCCCCGGGAGCCTACGATCCGCGGGTGATCCTCGACCGCCTGGCGCTGCCGGACCTGCACGGCAAGCGGGTGCTCGACGTGGGGACCCGGGACGGGTTCTTCGCCTTCGAGTGCGAGAAGCGCGGTGCCGAGGTGGTCGCCATCGACCATACCGACCCGGGCAACACCGGCTTCCTGGCCGCCCGCAAGATCCTCGGTTCGAAGGTGGAGTACGTGCAGGCCAATGTCTATGAGGTCGCGCCGGACCAGATCGGCACGTTCGACGTCGTCCTCTTCCTCGGCGTGCTCTACCATCTGCGCCACCCGCTGCTCGCCTTGGACCGCCTGCGGGCGGTGTCGCGCGGCCTCGTCTACGTGGAATCCCTGGTCTGCGACCAGAGCGTGTTCACCGGCCTGCTTGAGGCCCGCCCGCTGGCCGAGCTCGCCCCCGGGCTCGGCGAGGTGCCGATCGCCCAGTTTCTCCCCCATGGCCGGTACCACCCCGACTGGACCAACAAATGGTCGCCCAACACCGCCTGCCTGCGCGCTCTCCTGGAAGACGCCCTGTTCACCGTGGAAGAGGTCCAGACCTGGGGAGACCGCGCGCTCGTCCGCGCCGTGGCGCACGAGAGCGCGGAGCTGCGGCGCCGGGCCGAGCTCGACCGGGGGCTGGAGCCGCGCTGAACCCGCTCCTCCCGCCGGTGTCCCTCCGCCCGGATGGAGGTAGACTTCACTCATCTTGCCCGCTGTGCAATGTCGCGCGGTGGACTTTCTCGTTGAGGAGGTCTCATGAGGAGCAGCGATTTGAGCGTTCTTCGGCGCCCGCCGAAGGCGGCCGGCATTTTCGGCCTTGCCCTTCTCCTTCTGGTTCCGGCACTTCCGTCCCGCCCGGCGGTGGCCCAGGAGCCGGCCCCGTCCACCGATCAGGCGGCCGAGCCGCCGATGGATGAGAAGGTGACCGAGGAGATCACCGTCACCGCACAGTTGCGCGAGGAGAAAGTCCAGGATGTGCCCTTCTCCGTGGCGGCCCCCTCCGAAGAAGAGCTCCGCGCGCGCGGCGTCGATTCGATTGAAGGCATCGCGCAGACCACACCGGGTTTCACGGTCCAGAACCTCGGCCCCGGGCAGAGCCAGGTCGCGATCCGCGGCGTCTCCTCCGGGCAGATCGTCCGCGACCAGCCGGGCGTCAAGGAACAGGTCGGCGTCTATCTCGACGACTCCGGCATTTCGCTGTCGCTGTTCACGCCGGACATCGATCTCTTCGACATGACGCGCGTCGAGGTGCTGCGCGGTCCCCAAGGCACCTTGTTCGGCGCCGGCTCCGCCTCCGGCACGATGCGCTACATCACCAACCAGCCCCGGCTCGGCACGCGCGAGACGGTCGCCGAGCTGACCGCCAACGGCATGACCGGCGGCGAGCTCGGAGGCAGCGCCAAGGTCGCGTTCAATACACCGATCGGCGACACCGCGGCCTTGCGCTTCACGGCGTTCTACAACAGCATCGGCGGCTTCATCGACGCCGTCCAGCCGAACCTGAAAGTCCGGGAGGACGTCAACGGCGGCGACCGCACCGGCGCCCGGGTGGCGCTGCGCCTGCAGCCGAACGACCAGCTGACGGTCACCCCCCGGATCTTCTATCAGAAGGTGAAGATGGACGGCTGGAACCGCGAGGACGCCTTCAACATCCTGGCCAATCCCTACACCACCACCCGGCCGGCGGTGCGCCTGGACGAGCGGGAGCAGTTCACCCAGATCGGCGAGCCGTTCACCGACGAGTTCCTGCTCGCCGACCTCAACATCGGGTATGACTTCGGGGACGTGGCGCTCACCTCGATCACCTCGTACACCGATCGCGATGTCCTGGTGGTCCGCGATGCCACGGCGCTCACGGCGAGCATCACCGGCGGCAGCATCGGCCTCCCGGCGAACGTCTACACGCTGAACGCTCCGCTCGACGATGCGACGACCGCGCAGGTCCTGACCCAGGAGCTGCGCCTGGCCGGCCGGCGCGACCGGCTCAACTGGCTGACCGGGGTCTTCTACAGCACCATGGACCGCGACTATGGCCAGAGCCTCCTCGTCTCCGGCTTCCAGACCCTGACCGGCATCCCGACCCAGGGGACGTTCGGCGCAAAGCGCGACGTGCTCTATTTCTCGGACCTGAGCTACACCATGGATCAGATCGCCCTGTTCGGTGAAGGGACCTGGGCCGTCAACGACCGTTTCGACCTGACCGGCGGCCTGCGCTACTACGATTTCCAGGAAGACCGCATCCAGACCTTCGACGGCATCTTCGCCGATCCCGGCACCAGCAAAGGCTCGACCTCGGCGACCGGCGTGGCGCCGCGCCTGATCGGAAGCTTCAAGATCCACGAAGGCACCAAGCTGAACGCGCAGGTGTCGAAAGGGTTCCGGCTCGGCGGCATCAACGATCCGCTCAACGTGCCGCTGTGCACGCCCGAGGACCTCGCGACCTTCGGCGGACGCAACGAGTGGGAAGACGAAGAGATCTGGAACTACGAGGTCGGCACCAAGTCGACGCTGCGCGGGGGCCGCGGCACGTTCAACGTCTCCGTGTACCACATGGACATCAAGAATCTCCAGGCGACGGTGACCGCCGGCACCTGCTCCTCGCGCGTGATCTTCAACGTCCCCAAGGCGCGGAGCACCGGGATCGAGCTCGAGTGGGCCGCCCAGCCGACCGACCGTTTCGATTTCTCCGTGTCGGCCAACTATGGCAACTCGGAGCTGCAGTCGACGCTCACCTCGACCGACGGCAGCGGCAACCGCCGGGTCGTCTCCGGCATCAAGTCCGGCAACCGGCTGCCGACCGTCCCTGAATTCCAGGCGGCGGCGACGGCCAACTATCAGTGGCCGGTGCACGACTCCTGGCTGGGCTATGCGACCGGCACGTACCAATATCTCGGCTCGCGCTTCACCCAGATCGGCGACCAGGCGGACGGTTTCGGCCTGGTGAACCTGAATTCGTTCGGCGCCAATACGATCGGCGGGCCGCTCACGCAGAGCGGTTTCCGCTTCGATCCCGAGCTGCCGGCCTATGACCTCACCAACCTCCGCCTGGGATTCCTGAATGGCAAGTGGGACGTCTCGGTGTTCATCAACAACCTTTTCGACGAGCGCGCCCGCCTCGCCCTCGACCAGGAACGCGGCACCCGCGCCCGCGTCGGCTACCTGGTCAACCAGCCCCGCACGTTCGGCATCACCACCCGCATCAACGTCCACTGAGCACGGCCGTCCCACCTGCCGGCCTCCTCGCCACCGAGGAGGCCGGCAGAGCAGGCGGAAAAACTACTGGTAGGTCACCACGAGCTGCGGCCGGTTCGCCGCGGTCGCATTGTCTCCCGAGTAATAGCCGAGGTAATCGTTGCCCGTGTCGTCGTTGTCGTCGAGGCCGAAGTAGATGCGGAGTTGCGTCGTCCCGGTCTTGTTGAGCGCTGCAAGGCCCGCGGCATTCAAATTCGCTTCCGACCAGATTCCATTGGCGGTGGCATTGCCGAGGCTCGCCGCCTGGACCGCCGTCGCCGCGGCCTGGAAGTCGCCGGCTGCGAACGCGGTCGATCCAGAAAAGCCGGAGCCTCCCTCAACGTCGACCCAGCAGGTGCCGTGGGTGGTGAAGGGGTTGGTGCCGGTGAGCGAGCCGCGCAGCAGGCGCAGGGTCACCGAGACGATCGTCGCACCGTCGGGGATCGCCGAGGTGTCGAACGAAACGACCGACTTGTATTGCCGGTCCTGGTTGTTGTCTCCCACCCGTAACGCGCTGCTGGAGGTGAGGGTGGCGCTGCTCGAGCCGCCGGCGTTGGTGGTCTCGCCGGATTCCAGCACGTAGCCGTCCTCGGCGGCGATGGAGGCGAAGGTGACCGTGGTCGGCGTGGAGGGCACGAACGGCGTCGCCGCGGCCTGGCTCGAGCTCGCGCCTTCCCCCTCGGCGTTGGTCGCGGTCACCACGTAATAGTAGGTCGTCCCGTTGGTCACGCCGGTGTCGGTGTAGCTCGTCCCGACGATGTTGCTCTTGATCGTGGTATAGGGTCCGCCGCTCGTCGTGCTGCGGTGGACGCCGTAGCCGGTGGCGCCGGTCGCGGCCGCCCAGGTGAGGCTCACCTGCCCATTGCCGGCCGCCGCCGCCAGGCCGCCGGTCGCGCCCGGCGCGGGGACCGGGTCGACGCGGAAGATGAACGTGCCCGACTTCATGTCGGACACGAGGACGTTGCCGGAGGGGAGGAACACGTGGATGTTCCAGGCGCCGTTGTACCCCCCGGTGATCGTCTTGTTGAACGTCCCGTCGCCGTCGGGATCCCGCCAGGTCTCGTATTTTCCGACCTCCACCGGATGGGCCGGGTTCGAAATGTCGAACACCCGCAGGCCCGCCTCGTAGTAGGCGGTGATCAGGTACTTCCCGCGCACCTGGCCGTTGTGGATGCGGGAGTTGGCCGTGGCATCACCCGACCATTGGAACGCCGCCACCTGCGTCGGGCTCGCCGGATTCGAGACGTCGTAGACGCCGATGTCGCGGACGTTGAACTCCTCGAACGCATAGAGGTAATGTGAGTCGTCGTCCAGCCAGTTGCTGTGCGCGTAGATACCGGACACGGTGGGCGATTCTCCCACCAGAACGGGCGCACCGCCGGTGCGGACGTTGGTGATGTCGAGAATGCGGTAGCGGATCGCGTACCCCTCCGCCGTGTAGAGCAGGTTCTTGCCGCCCGACCCCGGGACGTTGGCCCGGGTGAAGCTGTCGTGGCAGTCGTGACCGCTGCCCGTCCAGCTCGGGAGGAGAGGCGGATCGAAAGGATTTTGCAGCAGGTCGAAGAGCTGGCAGCCGAGGGTCGAGGCATTGTTGGCGGTGTTCAAGGACAGCAGGCCGAGGTCTTCATTGATGAACACGGTGTGCCCGTAGTTCGTGCGCCCCCGGTCGGCGATGCCCGCCGGCGGAATCGGGTTGGAGTCGACGCCTTGCGGCGCGGAATCGGAGAGATACGAGAGGTCCACGACCCAGAAGTTGCCGTTCGACTGCGCTCCGACGTAGGCATAGGTCTTCCCGGAGACCGGGTCCCGGTGGATGTCGACGTCGCGCCAGATACGGCCGTTCGGCGGGCTGGCGCCGCCCGACATGTCGATGTACTGGACCCGGAAAGGAGACGCCGGATCGGTGACGTCGATGATGTGCAAGCCGAAGCTGTTGCACTGAAGGGCATATTCCCGGGAACCGGCGGCGTAGCCCCAGATGCCGTTGTAGAGCGTGCCGGTCGAGGAGTTGTCGCCGTAGTAGGGGCTCGGCGGCTGCGCATCGAACTGGCCGAGCTTCGTGACGTTGCCGTTGCCGGTATAGTCGGCCGGCGCCGCCGCCTGGATGATGGCCGGATCGCCGAGGCCGAGGAGGGCCTTCACGTAGAGGTTGATGTCGTGCGTGAGCTTCCGGCGCCTCTCCTGCGCATTCAGCCACCGGTTGAGCTTCTCCAGGTGGCCGGCTGCGAAGTGGCGCTCGATGTACTCGTGCTGCACCTCGGTGAGGGCGCCGTCCGCGACCAGGCCGTGCAGGTAGACCTCCATGGCACCGGGGGTTTCGTCGTGCGCTCGGGCCGGCGCACCGGTCGCAGCGAGCACGGCGGCGAGCATCATCGCGACGAGGAGGCCGCCGGGGCTTCTGCGGGCACTTCGGACGGTTGAAGGATCGTGCATCGAGGGCTCCTTGGGGCTGTTCCAGCCCGGACATAGAGCCTCTGCCCCCGACCTGCTCGCCCGTGCAAGCCGAGGGGAGGCCTGAATGGATTCTGACTGGCGGACCTGATCCGTCTATTGTCGAGGCCTTCTCGGCGCTTGTCGTCCGACAAAAGGTGGAGACGTCTCTCAGCGTTTTGATGAGGGGGGGCGGTCAACGGATGGGGGACGAAGCGACTGGCGGTGGAGGCCGGCCAGGGCACCGCGGATCCGCGCGAGCTGCGGGTGGCCGGGCTCCAGGGCCTTCTCGGCGATGGCGAGAGCACGCTCCAGGACCTGCCGGGCGGCGTCGTCCCGGCCCAGGCTCCCGTAGGCGAGGCCGAGGTTCAGAAGCGTCCTGGCGAGCACCGGGTGCTCCGGGCCGAAGACCTTCTCCCGGGTCGCCGCCAGGTGCTCCAGGGTTTTCACCGCTTCGGCCGGCTGGCCTTGCTGCATACGCACCAACGCCAAGGCCTCGCGGCTGCCGGCGAGACCCGGATCGTCGTCCGGGACCGCGGCCTCGCGGATCGCCACGGCATGCTCCAGGAGCCGTGCGGCCTCCTCCGTCCGGCCGCTCTGGAGGGCGATGCCCCCGAGGTTGTGCAGGATCTTGGCGACCCGCGGATCGCGCTCCCCCCAGAGCCGCTCGTGGAGGCCGAGCGAGCGGCGCAGATTCGTCTCCGCTTCGTCGAACCGGCCCTGCGTGGCGAGCGTCATGCCCAGGTCGTTGAGGACGTCGGCCAACCCGGCGTCTTCGCGGCCGAGCGCTTCGCGGATGGCGAGCGCCCGGCGCAAGAGGGGCAGGGCGTCCCCCTTCCCGGAGAGCTGCGCCAGGGCACCGAGATGGACGAGGGTCTCGGCGACCTCCGGATGGCCGCCGCCGCGGTGCCGCTCGCGCAGCGCGAGAGCCTCCTCCAGCAGGGGGCGCGCCGCGTCGAACAGGCCGAGATTGGTCTGGATGGTGCCCAGGGTGTCGAGGAGCTGCGCGCGCAGGACCGGCTGGTCCCGCAGCTCCCGGCCGAGGCGCTCGCTGCCGCGCTGCAGCAGCTCCTTCGCGTCGGGGATGCGGCCGCGCGCCTGCCGCGGGTCCGAGGCCTGGAACAGCTCCTTGAGGAAGCGCGCCACGGCATCGGCCCGCTCGGCCTCCTGACGGGCGTCGTTGCGGGCCTCCAGAGCCGCGTGCCGCTCGGCCCGCAGGTCGACGACGTAGCGGACCCCGCCGAGGACGAAGGCCGCCGCCACGGCGGCCGCCAGGGCGCCGGTGATCAGGGAGCGGCGGAAGGTCTTC
>DIHE01000140.1:0-137 GCA_002420005.1 Holophagales bacterium UBA5704
AACATCCTCGGCGGGCTCGACGCACCGACCGCGGGGAGCGTCCATTTTCTCGATCATGCCCTGACCGGCTCGACGGAGGAGGAGCTCACCCGCTACCGCCGCGAGCACGTGGGGTTCGTCTTCCAGTTCTACAACCT
>DIHE01000140.1:371-29832 GCA_002420005.1 Holophagales bacterium UBA5704
ATCCCGAGCCTCACCGCGCGCGAGAACGTCGAGCTGGTGACCACCATCGCCGAGCATCCGATGGACCCGGCTGCCGCGCTGGCGCTGGTCGGCCTGGGTGCCCGTCTCGATCACTTTCCGGCCCAGCTTTCCGGCGGCGAGCAGCAACGGGTGGCGATCGCGCGCGCCGTGGCCAAACGGCCGGACGTGCTGTTGTGCGACGAGCCCACCGGCGCGCTCGACTACGAAACGGGCAAGGTCGTCCTCGAGGTCCTCGAACGGGTCAACCGCGAGCTGGGCACGACGACGGCGATCATCACCCACAACGCCGCCATCGCCGCCATGGCCGACCGGGTGATCCGCCTGCGCAGCGGGCGCATCGCCGACGAGCACCGCAACCTGCAACGCGCCACGCCGGCCGATCTCGAATGGTGAGCCGCCATGCACCCCCTCGACCGCAAGCTCGTCCGCGATCTCCTCCATCTGCGTGGGCAGATGCTCGCCGTCGCCCTGGTGGTGGCGTGCGGGGTCTCCATGTTCGTCACCTTGCGCAGCATGCACCGCTACCTGCTGGGGACCCAGGAGAGCTATTACGCGGAGTACCGCTTCGCCGACGTCTTCGCCTCGCTGCGGCGGGCGCCGCTCGCCACCGCGGAGCGGATCGCCGCCCTGCCCGGCGTGACCGCGGTCGAGCCGCGGATCGTGGTGGACGTCCTGGTCGACGTCCCCGGCCTCCCCGAGCCGGCGACCGGACGGCTGATCTCGATCCCCCGCAGCCGTCGCCCGGCGCTCAACCGGCTCCACCTGCGCCGTGGACGCTGGCTCGCCGGCCGCGACGAGGTGATGGTGAGCGAGGCGTTCGCCCGCGCCAACGGGCTGCAGATCGGTGACACGCTCGGTGCGGTGATCCACGGGCGCTGGCAGCGGCTGCGTATCGTGGGGCTCGCCCTGTCGCCCGAGTACATCTACGAGATCCGCGGCGTGGGCGACATCTTCCCGGACAACCGGCGGTTCGGGGTGATGTGGATCGGCGAGGACCAGCTCGCCGCCGCCTTCGATCTCGAAGGCGCGTTCAATGACGTCACGTTGACCCTGGCCCGCGGAGCCTCGGAGCCGGCGACGCTCGCCCGGCTCGACCGGTTGCTGGCGCGCTGGGGCGGCGTGGGTGCCTATGGCCGGGCCGATCACATTTCACACCGCTTCGTCACCGACGAGATCACCGAGACGCAGGTGACGAGCGTGACGATTCCGGCCATTTTTCTCGGCGTCACCGCCTTCCTCCTGCACATCGTGATGTCGCGGCTGGTCGCCACCCAGCGCGATCAGATCGCGGTGCTGAAAGCGTTCGGTTACCGGAATTCCACCATCGGGCGGCACTTTCTGAAGCTCGCCCTGGCCCCGGTGCTCGTGGGCTCCGCCGTCGGCGTGGGGCTGGGTCTCTGGTTCGCCGTCGGGCTGGCCGGGGTGTATGCCCGTTTCTATCAATTTCCCGTGCTGCGGTATGAGCCGGAACCGGGCATCGTGGTGCTGGCGGTGCTCGTCGCGGGCGGCGCGGCGCTCTTCGGGGCGTGGGACGCGGCCCGCCGGGCGATGGCTCTGCCGCCGGCCGAAGCGATGCGGCCCGAGGCGCCGGCCCGGTTCCAGAAAGGCTGGCTGGAACGGCTGGCCGGCCGCAGGCTCGCCACGCCGTCGGCCCGCATCGTCCTGCGCCATCTGGAGCGGCGGCCCTGGAAAGCGGCGCTGTCGGTGGTGGGCATTGCGCTCGCCGCGTCGATCGTGGTCCTCGGCTGGTACACGTTCGATGCGATCGAATTCATGAAGAACGTGCAATTTCGCACCGTGCAGCGGGAAGACGTCACGGTCGTGCTGCGCGAGCCGTCCTCGGCGGGAGCCCGCCAGGCGCTCGCCCGGCTGCCCGGCGTGCTGCGGGTCGAGCCGTTCCGCCTCGTCGCCGCACGCTTGCGCCACGGGCATCGCACCTGCCGCTCGGCCCTCCAGGGTTTCGATCCCCGGGGGGAGCTGCGGCAGATCATCGACCGCGACGTCCGCCGCCACGAGCTGCCCGCCGAAGGGGTCCTGTTGACCGCGCATCTCGCGAAGAAGCTCGCCGTCCGCCCCGGCGACACGTTGACCGTCGAGGTGATGGAAGGGGAGCGGACGGTGCGGCAGGTGAAGGTGGCCGGGGTGGTGGACGAGATGCTCGGCCTGTCCGCCTATCTGGAGCTGGGCGCGCTGAACCGGCTGATGCAGGAAGGCGGGACGATCTCGGGGGCCTGGCTGGCGGTGGATCCGCGGGTCCGCGGGGAGCTGTACGACCGCTTGAAGCGGCTGCCGGCGGTGGCCGGGGTGGGCGTGCGGGAGACGGCGCTGCGCGGTTTCGAGACCACGGTGGCCGAGAGCTTCTGGATCTCGATCAGCACCCTCATCGCCTTCGCCTGCATCATCGCGTTCGGCGTCATTTACAACGGAGCGCGGATCGCGTTGTCGGAGCGGGGCCGGGAGCTGGCGAGCCTGCGCATCCTGGGCTTTTCGCGCCGCGAGGTCGCCGGCATGCTGCTCGGTGAGCAGGCCTTGTTGACGCTCTTCGCCCTGCCGCTCGGCGCCGCGTTCGGTTTCGGCGTCTGTGCCCTGCTGGCGTTGCGTTTCGCCAGCGATTTGTTCCGGTTGCCGCTGGTGGTGAGCGGCCGTACGTTTTTGTTCGCTTTTCTGACCGTGGCGGTGTCGGCGGTGGTTTCGGGTCTCGCGGTGCGTCACCGCCTCAACCGGCTCGATCTCGTTCAGGTTCTGAAGACCCGGGAGTGAGGCTCATGAACAAACCGGCACGACGGATCGTCCTGCTTCTGGCTCTGGTGGGGGCCGCCGCCTTGTCCGCCGCCGTTCTGCGTCCGCGGCCGATCCAGGTGGAGACCGGCGTCGTCGCACGCGGCCCGCTGCAGGTGGTGATCGAAGAGGACGGGGAGACGCGCATCCATCATCGCTATGTGACCGCGGCGCCGGTGGCGGGCCGGCTGGAGCGGATCACCCTGCACCCGGGCGACGCGGTGGCGGCCGGGGAGGTGGTGGCGCATCTCGACCCGGCGCCGCTCGATCCGCGCAGCCGGCAGCAGGCGGAGGCCCGCCTCGCCTCCGTCGAAGCCTCGCGGCGCGAGGCGGACGCCCTGGTCGCGCGCGCCCGTTCGGCCCTCGACCAGGCGCGGACGACTCTGCGGCGCACCGAGCGCCTGGCCGGAGAGAAGGTGGTGGCGGCCGACGCGCTGGACGCCGCGCGCACCGCGGCGGCGACGGCCGCGAGCGACCTCGACGCGGCCCGGCAGCGCGCGCGGGCCGCCGCCTTCGACGTGGCGAATGCCCGGGCGGCGCTGCTCGAAGGGTTGGGGAGCGAGGAGTCGGTCCCGGTGGTGGCGCCGGTGGGGGGAAGGGTGCTGCGCGTCTGCGAGGAGTGCGAAAGGGTGGTCCCCGCCGGCACCGCCCTCGTCGAGCTGGGCGATCTGGGTGAGCTGGAGGTCGTGGTGGACGTGCTGTCGACCGACGCCGTGCAGGTGCGGCCGGGGGCCGCGATGTGGCTGGACGCCGGGGAGGGCAAGCGGCTGCGGGGCCGTGTGCGCACCATCGAGCCCTCCGGGTTCACCAAGGTCTCGCCGCTCGGCGTCGAGGAGCAGAGGGTCAACGTGATCGGCGACCTCCTCGATCCGCCGGCCGGTCTGGGCGACCGTTTCCGCGTCGAGGCGCAGATCGTTCTCTGGGAAAGCCGGGACGTGCTCCAAGTCCCCTCCGGAGCCCTCTTCCGCGACGGCGACCGCTGGGCCGTCTTCACCCTCGAAGCCGGCCGCGCCCGCCGCCGCCCGGTGCAGTTGGGGCACCGCAACCCCGAGGCGGCGGAGATCCTCGACGGTCTGAAAGCGGGGGAGACGGTGATCGTGCATCCGAGCGATGCGATCGAGGAGGGGGTGCGGGTGAGAAGCGACCTCAGAGGCCCGAAGCGCCCCTGAGGATCGTGTAGGGTGGCTCTCAGGCCGGCGGCCGAACCGGCCGCTCACCGCGCTCGCGGCCCCTGTCCTTGTCCTTGTCCTTGTCCTTGTCTTTGTCTTTGTCTTTCTTCTCCGGTGGTTCGGCGGTACGGTCACCGCGCGGGTTGGCCTCCCGCTTCGGGGGTTCGGCCTGCTCGGCGCGGCGCCGGGCCTTTTGCCGTTCCGTCAACTGTTGTGCGGCTTCGCGCTGCTCCGCCTGCAGAGCTGCGCGCTCGGCCTGGTGCTGCTTTTCGATCCGGGTGCGCTCGGCTTGGGCGCGCGCCTTGGCGGTTTCCTGCTTCTGAAGCTCGTCGAGGCGGCGCTTCTCATGGGCCTGGTACTGCTGGAGCTCCTGTTGCGCGCGGCGCTCCTGCTGCTCGAGCTGCCGGGCGTCGGTGCGCGGCGCCTGGCGGGGCCGGGGGGCGACCTCGACGTCCGGTGCACGGCGCGGATCCCTCGGCGGCCGGTTTCCCCCGGGCTGCGACGTGGGTGTTCCGGGGCGCCGTTCGACGTGAACACGCACGGTCTCGAGCTGGCGACGGTCGGGGCGGTAGATCGTCATCTCACGCGCGTCCACCTCGGTGCGGGCTCGCGACCGCGTCTCGGCGACACGGAGGGAGCGCACACGCCGGCCGGTCACCTGCTCGATGCGCCGCACCTCGATGCCGCGGTTCACCACCCGGTTGTCGACGTAGGTGTAGTTGGTGACGTTGGTCGTGTTGTGGATGATGGTCACGTTGCGCGCCGACGGAAGCAGATGGCCCGCGAGGCGCGTGTCCAGGAAGGCGCGCTCCTGCACGAAGCTGTAGGCGTCGGGCCGGATGCCGACGCTCAGGTTGAAACCGCCGAGCCGGATGCCGATGCCGACCTCGAAGCCGACCGAGGGAGGCAGGGGAGCCCAGCCGATGTACCCGCCGCCGGTCTGCCAGGAGACCCAGGCCGGCCCCCAGTCCCGGCCGGGGACCCAGATCCAGCCGATGCGCCCATCCCAGGCCCAACGGCCATAGTGGTAGGTCGCCCAGCCGAACGGCTCGTTGGAGGCCCAGGTCCAGCCGTACTCGGTGCTCACCCAGCGGCCGTCGGTATAGGGTCGCCAGGAGGCACGCACGTGGCGCGGAAACCAGGCCCAGCCGTAGGCGCGGGTCCGCACCCAATCGCCGTAGGGAGACAGCTCGTTGAAGAAGAAGCCGACGTCGACCTGCGCCGTCGGCGCCGCGTCGTAGCCCTGGTCGTCATAGCCCTGATCGTCGTAGCCCTGGTCATCGTAGCGCTGGTCGTCGTAGCGCTGATCGTCGTAGCGGTCGTCATAGCCGGCGTCGCCGTCATGGCCGCGGGCGTCTGCGGAGCCTGGTGCGCCCGGGGGAGGACCGTAAGGAAAGGGTTGGCTGAAGGCCGCGTGGCTGGTCACGGCTCCCAGCAAGAGAACAAAGCTGGCCCATCGAATCCGTTTCATGAGGTACCGTCCTTTCTCGAACGTACCTCCAAGGTAACGTTTCCGTCCTCGATCGGAAAGCGCATTTACTACCCGGTGCCGCGCCGGGGCCACGTAGAAACCACGCCTCAGAGGAGGTTGTGCGCCTCGGCATAGGTCACCAGCTCGACGCGGCTGGCGAGCCCGAGCTTGCCCATCAAATTGGCGCGGTGGCTTTCGATGGTGCGGATGGAGAGGTTGAGCCGCTCGGCGATCTGGCGGTTGGTGTTTCCTTTGGCGAGAAGGCGCAGGACGTCGATCTCGCGGCGGGTCAGCGGCTCGATGGGCTCCTGTGCAGGAACCGGGGGCTCGGCCTGGCCCAGCAGGGCGCGGGTCATCGTGGGATGGACGTAGAGGTCGCCCCGCTGCACGGCGCGGATGGCCTGGAGAATCTCCGGCTCGTCGGCCCGTTTGATCAGATATCCGTCGCCGCCGGCCTCCAGGGCTTCCAGCAACATCCCTTCCTCCTCGTGCATGGTGAGGAACAACACCTTGAGGGTGGGGAGCTTCGCCTTGAGGCGGCGCACGGTGTCGATCCCGCTTTCGCCGGGCATGCGGATGTCGAGCAGGACGACGTCGGGCAGGAGGGCCTCGGCGAGGCCGAGCGTCTCGTCACCGGTTCCGGCCTCGCCGACCACTTCGAGGCCGGGATCGGCCGCGAGCAGCACGCGCAGGCCGGTGCGCAGGAGGGGGTGGTCGTCAGCGATCAGGATGCGGGTCGTCACAGGGCACCTCCACGGCGATGGTCGTTCCTTCGCCCGGCGCGCTCTCGATGGTCAAGGTCCCCCCCAGCGCGTCGGCTCGTTCGCGCATCCCGAGCAGCCCGAGGCGCTCGGCTCCGGGGGCAGCTCCGGCTACGAAGCCCTTCCCGTCGTCCTCCACCATCGCCACGACGCGGCCGTCCCGGCGCTCGACCAGCACGTCGACCCGCGTCGCGGCGGCGTGCCGCACGACGTTGGTGACCGCCTCCTGGACCACGCGGTAGAGCGCCGTTTCGACGGCCGCGGGAAGGCGCGCTCCGCCGAGCCCGCGGGCCTTGAAGCGGACGGTGAGGCCTCCCTTCTCTCCCACCGACCGCAGATACTGGCGCAAGGCGGCTTCGAGCCCGACGAGGTCGAGGCTGGCGGGGCGCAGGGCGGCGGCGAGGCGGTGGAGGCTGTCGATGACGGCATCCGTCGTCTGCTTGAGCTCGGCCACGCGGGAGGCGACGCCCTCGCCGCCCGTCTCCCTCTCCAGCAACTGGAGACCGTAGCGCAGCGACACGAGCGCCTGGCCCGCCTCGTCGTGCAGCTCGCGGGCGACGGTGCGCCGCTCGTTCTCCTGCACCTCGACGAGACGGCGGGAGAGGGTCTGCATCCGCTCGGTCGCCGCCTGCATCTGCTCGAAGAGGATCGCGTTCTCCACCGCCACCGAGGCCTGGGACGAGAGGGTCTCGGCCACCCGCACATGCTCCTCGCTGAAATAGCGGACCTCCTGCTTCGACAGCGAGAACAGGCCGGCGACGACCCCGCGGGCGAACAGCGGGACGCCCAGCCAGCTCGCGGCGCCGGTCTGCCCGTCGGGCGGGCTCCAGCCGGGGAGAGCCGCGGTGTCCGGGATCAGGACGCTGGCGCCGGTGGTGAGGATCTCCTGCACGGCGGGATGCGCAGCGGCGAGAAATTCCGGGCGCTCCGCCGCCGCGAAGGGGACCACCCGCTCGCCATCGAAGACGGCGCGCACGGACACGCGCGACGTCTCCTCGATCAGCATCACGCTCGCCCGGTCGAACAGGACCAGGCGGCGCAGATGATCGAGCAGCGTCGCCAGAACGGTCTCGCGGTCGAGGCTGCGGGTGAGCGCGACCGTAGCCTCGCGCAACGACTCGGCGGTGGCACGAGCCCTCTCTTCGGCCTCGAGCGCCACCTTGCGCTCGGTGATGTCGAGACCGAGGTCCAGCGTCAACCCGTCGATGCCGGAACCGGCGAAGGGGTGGGTGTCCACCTGGTAGGTATGGCCATCCGCCGCCACCCATTCGTGACGCTCTCCGAGGCGGGATTTCCAGGGTGCGGTCGTCGGGGCTCCGAAACGCTCCCGGAAGGTGCGATTGGCGAAATGCACCGCACCGCCCGGCCCGCAGGCGAGCGCGAGCAAGGGAAGCTCGTCGAGAAGGGCGAAAAACCGTTGCCGCTCCGCGGTCGCTTTTCCCAGGTCGTCATCGGGCCGGCGGGGTGAAGGTGCCATACCTCTATCTTAGCGGAAGATCGACGGATCGGGTCACGCCGGCACGAAAACCCGTACTTTCTACGGAAAGCCCCGTTCGGCGGCTGGTAGCAAGCACGCTTCCCGGCTGCGGAGATCCCGCTTACAGTGGGGTTGCGTTCAATAGTGGACGCGAGAAAGGACCCCCCCATGAACAAACTCATGCTTCATTCCCTGGTGTGCGTCGGGCTGCTGGCGCTCACCGCGTGCTCTTCGACGATGGTGTCCGAGAAAACCAAAGACAAGGACTCCGCGATCTCCTCGCGGGTTGAGCAGGCGCTCGAAGACAGCCCGCTGGTGAAAGCCCGCCAGGTGAACATCGAGACGCGCGAATCCGTGGTGTACCTCTCCGGCGTCGTCGATTCCGAGGAGTCGCGCCGCGAGGCGGGCCGTGTCACGTGGAAGACCCTCGGTGTCAATGGCGTGGTGAATGACCTGACCGTCGGCGAACGCACGGTCGGCGACTGGGTGGACGACGTGATGATCAGCTCCCGCCTCAAGTCGATGCTGATCGCCGACACCGACGTCCAGGCCTCGGACATCGACGTCAGCTCCTCGCAGGGCGTGGTGACGCTGATCGGCCGCGTCCGCTCCGTCGAGATGAAGAAGGATGCCGAGCGCATCGCCCGCGAAACCAAAGGTGTCACCGACGTTCGCAACGAGCTGACCGTCGGCAGAAAAGTTCGGTAAGTCCGAAGGGAGAAGCCCATGCTCGAAACCATCGCCGTCATCCTGGTCGTTTTGTGGATTCTGGGGCTCGTCACGTCGTATACCATGGGTGGGTTGATTCACGCCCTCCTGGCCATCGCGATCGTGGTGATCCTGATCCGGGTCATCCGTGGCCGACGCGCGTTGTAAAGAGGCGAACCTTCCAACAGGAGGAATCACAATGAACGCCGTCAAGATTGTCGCCATCGTGTTGATCGCCGCCGGCATCCTGGGGTTGGTCTACGGTGGCTTCAGCTACACGAAAGAGACGCATGAGGCCGAGATCGGACCGCTCGACCTGTCGGTCAAGGAAAAGGAAAAGGTCAACGTCCCTGTCTGGGCCGGCGTCGGGGCGATCGTGACCGGCGGCGCGCTTCTGCTCGTGGGAACCAGGAAGAGCTGACCGCCTGCCCCGCGGAGCGCAGCTCCTGCAATGTTTTGAAGTGTCCACGGTCGTCGCCTGCCCCCCCGAGAGCCTCGCCTGCTCTGGGCTCGGCTCCTCCGGGAGGCGGCCGGAATGACCAACCAACGAAAGGTTACATCATGACCAACACCACCACCGAAACCCGTGCCAACGTCGTCTCGACCTCCGATCTCATCGGTGATAGCGTCGTCAACCGCGCCGGCGAGAACCTCGGCAAGATCGAGGAGCTCATGCTCGATCTGGAGAAGGGGCGCGTCGCCTACGCGGTCCTCACCTTCGGCGGCTTCCTGGGGATGGGCGAGAAGCTCTTCGCGATCCCGTTCGAGGCCCTGAAGCTCGATGCCAACCGCCAGCACTTCACGCTCGACGTCGACAAGGACAGGCTGAAGAACGCACCTGGCTTCGACAAGGCCCATCCCCCGAAGGTGGCGGATCGCACCTGGGGCGCGGAGATCTACAAGTACTACGGCCTCAAGCCCTACTGGCAGGCGTAGAAACCGGCGGACGACCGAGAGGCAAGTCAGACGGAGGGCGGCCGCAGAGGGCCGCCCTCCCTTTTTTTTGTGCGGCCGCCTTGCTCACGGGCGTTGGGTCAGAGCTGCAGCCCACCGGATGGAGGGAAACAGCAAGGCGCCGACGAGGCTGAAGGCGAGCGGACCCGCCCGCCACGTCATGCGGATGTAGGCGGCCGTGTAATCCAGGTCTCCGGCGCGCGGCCAGAAGAGGAGGGAGCCCAGGCTGAGCAGGGCGATGTACACCACCCCGATGACGAACCCGACCAGGAGGCCCTTTGCAAGGCGAGCCCCGAGACCTTGCAGCCAGTCGGCCCGCTGCGAGCCGCAGAAGGCGGCGAAGACCCCTCCCAGCAGAATGGGGAGCGCCGGCAGGATGGGCTGAAACGTGCTCTCGCAGAGCCGATGGCAGAACCAGCCGATCAGGAGGCCGAAAACACCCCCGATCAGGGCGCGGCGCCAGGATCGCTGGAGCCAACCCAGCCCAAGGGCCAAGGCCGGCACGAGGATGAAGCCGAGACGCTGGGTGAGCCACAGATCGTGTTCCTGGATGCTTCCGGCGCGCGGAGTCAAGAGACCGGCAAGAAGGTAGCAGAGGGTTCCACTCCCGAGCCCGATGAGGACCAGCCGCTCGTGGTCCATCTGGCGATGGGACGTCAGGCTCCGGTTCGAAGGTTCCACGGTGCGCCTCCTTGTGTCGCCCATTGCGGACAGGCGATCAGACTATCCCCCGGAGCATCGCTGGAGAAGCGCATTTACTACCCATGTACCAGGCTGTCGTTTCGGTAGAAAGCACTGTTTCGTGTACCGCGGCAGGGCGTTAGGCTGCGGAGCAGAAAGAAGGGAGGCACAGTATGTCGATTGCCAAGGTTTCCGAGATCAGTGCGACGTCCAGCAAGAGCTTCGAGGATGCGGTTGTGCAAGGGATTACGCGGGCCAACAAGACGCTCCGCAACGTGCGCAGTGCCTGGCTCAAAGAGCAGCAAGTGCGTGTGAAAGACGGCGCCATCACCGAGTACCAGGTCAACATGATGGTCACCTTCATCATCGAAGACTAGCGGCCCGCCGACCGGGACGCAGCATGGCGACCAGTTGCTGGAGGCGCCGGAGGCGAACGAAGGGGGCGGCGCCCCGGATCTGGCAGAAGAAGAGCCGCCGTCGAGCCCCGACTAGAAACAGAAAATGGGCCCGCCCGGGTGTCCCCCGGGCGGGCCCTATGTGCTGCACGTCCGACAGGGGCCTACGCCTTGTCGACCGAGACGACTTTGGTCACGCCGTCGACGCCCTGGACGACTTTGCCCGCCGCTTTGCGGCGCTCTGCATTGAAGGTGCGGTCGAAGGCGAGCGTCACCACACCGTCGGCGGCTTCGGTGCCGATCTTGAATCCGTCCGAGCCCATCCGGTCGACCAACGCGAGGCGGATGCGGGTCGCGAGGAGGGCGTCCTTCAGCTCGGCTTCGGCCTCACCGGCGGCGACACCGGTCTTGCTGGGATTGGCCACGCTGGCTTCGAAGAGGATGTTGTTCTCCACGCTCTTCACGCTGGGGACCGACTGAGCGACCGTCGAGGCCAGCTCGCGGGTCTCGCGCTTGTCGACCGTGCCCTTGAGAATCAGGGCGCCGGCATTGGCTTCGACATCGACGTGCAGGCTGTCGGAACCCAGCTTCTCGAGCAGGGCGAGCTTGACCTTCAGGGTGGTGGTCCAGTCCGCTTTGTTGTCCGCGGCGTTCGCCGCACTTCCGCCGATCAGCAACGCGCCGACCAGAACCATTTTTGCGAGTGCTTTCCATTTCATGGGGAACCGTCCTTTCCAGAACATCTCCCACACTAGGCCTTCGAGCCGGCGGAGAGAAGGGCACTTTCTACGGGAGCCGGATCGTGCAGGAGGTGGAAACTACCGCCCGCGGGAGGTGACCCTGTTAGAATCCCGGCGCCATGGATGCGCAGCGTTTCGTCGTCATGGGCGCCGGGGAGGTGGGTTTCCACCTCGCGCGGGTCCTCGCCCAGGAAGGTCACCAGGTCACGGTGATCGAGCCGGAGGAGCGCCGCGGCCGGCGGATCGAGGAGGAGCTGGACGTCCTCCTGGTACGCGGCAACGGCGCGCATCTGCCGGTGCTCCGCGAGGCACAGGTCGAAGGGTGCGACCTGTTCATCGCCGTCTCCTCGAACGATGAGGCGAATCTGGTCGCTTCACGGCTGGCCCGGCGCCTGGGGGCGGTGCGCACCGCGGTGCGGGTGGGCAGCGCGGAAGAGGTGATCGAGCACCGTTGGGACTACGAGAACCTCTTCGAGGTCGACCTCCTCCTGTCGACCGAGCTGCTCACCACCACGTCGATCCTCAATGCGATCCGCGGGCAGGAGGCCGTGGCGGTGGAGTCCTTCGCCGGTGGCAAGGTCGAGGTGCGCCAGGTGCGTCTCGAAGCAGGCTCGCCGCTGGTCCGGGCGCCGCTGCGCGAGGCGGCGCTTCCGGATGGGAGTCTGGTCGCGGCCTTGTTCCGCGGGGGCGAGGTGATCATCCCGGCGGGCGAGGACCAGGCCCGGCCCGGCGACGAGGCGCTGATCCTCGCGGGCCGCGACGTCATCGATCGCGTCGAGCGCCGGGTGACCGACCGGCGGGCCTCTCTCGGCCTGGTCGTGCTCGCCGGAGGCGGCGCGACCGCGCACGCCGTGGCGCGCTTTCTCTCCCGGCTCGAGACCGAGGTCAAGATCATCGAGAGCGAACGCCGGCGCGCCGAGGAGCTCGCCGCCCGCTTCCCGGAGTTTCAGGTGATCCATGGCGACGCCACCGACCAGGCGCTGCTCAAGGCCGAACGCATCGGTGCCGCCTCGTCGTTCGTCGCGCTGACCGGCTCGGACGAGGTGAATCTGATGGCCTGTCTGCTGGCGCAGGAGCTGGGCTCCCGCCGCGAGATCGCCTTGGTGCAGCGCGCCGAGAGCTCGCGGCTGTGGGGCCGGCTGGGTCTCGAAGGGGTGCTCGCACCGCGCGCGCTGGCGAACCGGCGCATCCACGACTACATCGAGAGCGGCTACAGCGCCAACATCGTCTCGTTGCAACGCGGGGCGGCGCAGGTGCTGGAGCGGCGGCTGTTCGCGGCGAGCCCGGCCGCCGGGGTCAGCCTGGCCGAAATCCGGCCGCCGCGCGGCCTGATCGTGGCCACCGTGGTGCGCGACGGCCGGGTCTTCGTGCCGCGGGGGGACGACCGGCTGGCGGTGGGGGATGCGGTGATCCTCTTCGTCCGCCGCGAGGAGCTGAGCATGGCGCAGGTCCTCTTCCCGGAACGGGAACCGCGGTGAGCGGGGGCCTGCATCTGCGGCCGGTGCTCCGGATGCTCGGCTGGATCCTGCTCGTGCAGGCCGGTGCGCAGCTGGTGCCGGTGGCCTGCTGCCTCTTCTACGGCGAATCCGCCGACCTGCGGGCCTTCCTGGCGGCCGGCGCCTTGACCGCGCTCGCCGGGCTGCTCTGCCGGGCGTTCGGCGGCGCCGGGGAGATCTATCCGCGGGAAGGCATTCTCATCGTCTCTCTGGGGTGGATTCTCGCCTCGGTGTTCGGCGCCTTGCCCTACCTGTTCACCGGCACCCTCTCCGCCCCCGCCGATGCGCTGTTCGAGTCCGCCTCCGGCTTCACCACCACCGGTGCGAGCGTGCTCACCGACATCGAGGCCGCCGGCCGGGGGATCCTCTTCTGGCGGAGCTTTTCGCAATGGCTGGGCGGGATGGGGATCATCGTCCTCTTCGTGGCCCTGCTGCCGGAGCTGGGGCCGGGAGCCCGGTTTCTCTACAAGCTGGAGGTCCCGGGGCCTACCGCGGAGTCGCTGCGCCCCCGCATCCGCGACACGGCGGGGCTCCTGTGGCGCATCTACCTTCTGCTCACCGTGGTCCAGACCGTCCTCCTCCTGCTCTGCGGTCTCGATCTGTTCGACGCCTTGACCCATACCTTTTCGACCGTCTCGACCGGTGGATTTTCGCCGCGCGGGGCTTCGGTGGCGGCGTTCGCCTCGCCCTGGGTGCACGGGGTGATCCTGGTCTTCATGGTGGTGGCGGGAGGCAATTTTTCCCTGTATGCCGCGCTGCACCGGCGCGCCGGCTGGCGCTCGCTGTGGCGGGACAGCGAGCTGCGTCTTTATCTTTCCCTTCTGGCGGTGGCCACGGCGGTGATCGCGATGGATCTCTCCCGCCGTGACGGTTGGATGGGCCGGACGCTGCTCGATGCCGCGTTTCAGGCCGCGTCGGTGATGACCACGACCGGCTTCGCCTCGGTGGATTTCGCGCCCTGGCCCAACCTGTCGCAAGGTGTTCTGATCGCCTTGATGTTCGTCGGCGGCTGTGCAGGCTCGACGTCCGGATCGATGAAGGTGATGCGTCTGGCCATCGGGCTCAAGGCTGCGCTGCGCGAGGTGTGCCTGCTGTTCGCTCCGAACCGGGTGATGCGGGTGACGGTGGGTGGCAAGGCCGTCCCCGAGGAGGTGGTGCACAGCGTGGCCGGATTCTTCGTGCTGTTTTTCGCCTGCTGGGGTCTGGGAACCCTGTTGGTGCTTTCGGCGGGTCCCGGGCTGGTCACCGCCGCCACCGCGTCGATCACGACTCTCGGCAACGTCGGTCCCGGCTTCGAGGCGATCGGTCCGATGGCGAATTTCGCTTTCTACGGCTCCTGGGAGAAGCTCGTCCTGGTGGCGCTCATGTGGCTCGGGCGTCTCGAGGTCTACGCCCTCGCCGCGCTGTTCACCGGCACGTTCTGGCGGCGTTGAGACCGGTCTTTGAGCGCCGCGGCTTCACGGACGTAGAGCAGAAGGGAGGCCTCGTCGGGCAGGTCGGCGAGGCAGGTGATCCGGCCGAGCTGCCCCATGGCCTCCTCGGTACGGGCGAGGTCCGGATGGCGGGCCGCCAGGAGAGAGGCCTTCCAGAAGCCGAACGCGCAATGGCCCTTGAAGGCCGCCATGCTGCAGAAGATCCCCTTGTAGACGAAATGGGGGAACCCCCACTTGATGGTTTCTTCCACCTCCGGGCAGCCGGCATGCACCACGGCGCGCAGATGGTGCAGGATCGGCCGGAAGAGCTCGCCGGCCTGATCGATGTAGGCATCGACACGGGGGTCCTGCTGGCCCATGGCTTATCCTCCTCGCAGAGTCGATGTCTGTATTCTACTCCACTGAACCGGCCGGCTGGAAGGGGGAGCGGGGAAGGCCGGAGGCCGGGGGGAGCCCCCGGCCTCTCGCAGTGCCCGGGTGGGCTCAGGGGGGGAAGGGTCCGGCGAAGGTGGTTGCGCCGGCCGCTTTCGTCCAGGTCTCCTTGCCGGTCGTCAGGTTCACGGCGCGCAGGGCCGCCGGACGTTCGACCAGCTTGCCGTCCCGCAGGAAGGCGTGGGCGGGGGCGACGTGATAGAGGGTCGATCCGACGACCAGGAACGGAGTGGCGGAGACCATCGCCGGCACCGAGCCGAGCCGGGCACCGCTGCGGTCATAGATCGTCCACCGGTGGCGCTCCAGAGGGTTCTTCGCCCCTTTCGCCGGCTCGGTCACCAGGACGTGGCGGCCGTCGGCCGCGAGCAGCTGCCGGCCCTGGCCGCCTGCGACCACCCGCGAGCTCACCTCTTCCAGGGAAGCGCGCGACAGCGAGGCGGAGCGCACCTGGCGGACGGCCGGCTCCGCCTTGAGAAGGAGCCGGGGAGTGCTGAGATCGAGAACCGCCGAGCCGGCGACCACCGAGGGGCTCTGGATCTCGTCTTCGGCCGGGAGATAGCCCTGTGTCGCGGTCGCCGTCGCTTCCCAGGCCACCATCAGCTCGGTGCCCGTGCCGCGGGCTTGCAGCCGGAAGGTGCCGTCGAGGGTGTCGGTCACCGAGGCCCGGACGCCCTCGGGGAGGGGCATCCGCAGAGAGTCGCGGGAGGCACCACTGCGGGCGTCGAGAACGGCGAGGTCGAGGGCATTGGCGCCGGCGTTGTCCACCTGCGCGATGAGCCGGTCTCCGGTGAGCGCCAAGGGTTTGGCCGCCTGGTCGCTGTGCCAGCGCACGGCGCCGCTCGCGAGATCGATCGCCTCCACGCCGCCGCGCGGCCGCATCACGAACGCGACACCCAGGCGGGGAGCGATCACCACTCCTTCGAGCAGGACGGTGCCTTGATCAGAGAACGTTGAAGATGCCGCTGGAAGCGCCGAAGCCGCCGCCGGCAGAACAAAGGAGGTGAAAAGGGACAAAACGATGAGCGACGCAATGAACCGGCCGGCGGTAGGCCGGGAAGGCCACCGTTTGAATGGGTTCACATGGACTCCTTGCTTCCTGTTGCCAGCTCCTGCCGTGTCGCGTCGCCGTTGCTCCGCTGGTATGATAACTTCTCGTTCGCCCGGTGACAAGGACATTCGCCACACGTTTGTGGGGAGGGTTTCCTGTCACCGGAAGAAGACCTCCTGTGCCCGGCTCGGGTGGTGTGCTCCCGAGGGGTCGGCGGGGTCTCGAATCGAGCCAGCGCCGCGCCGCAGTCGAATAAGTCGTTGCCTTTCGAAACGGATGTCCATGAGGACATCATGCAAAAGAAAGGATACGACACATGCAGAGAAGTAGTGAGAGCTTCGGGCTCTTGTGTGGCCGCGCTTGGGTGGCCGCCGGGCTCTGCGTTTTTGCCACGATTCTCGGGCCGCTTCCGGTCGGCGCCGCCGGCCCGCCGTCCCCGATCCCTTCGTCGACACAATGGACGTCGCAGGGTCCGGGTCCGGCGGTCGGCGGCCAGGCCGAGATTCCTCCGGACAGCGAGGTGGTGGGGGCCATCCATACCGTCGTCGCGCATCCCACGGATGCCAAGACCCTCTATGTCGGTGCGGTCAACGGCGGTGTCTGGAAGACGGTCAACAGCCAGTCGGCCAATCCGAACTGGAAACCGCTCACCGATGGCCAGGCGACGTCCGGCATCGGCGCCCTGGATCTCGACCCGACCGATCCGCAGGCCAACACGCTCTGGGCCGGCGTCGGCCGTTTCAGCTCGTTCGGCCGCCTGGGTGGCAACCGGGTCGGTCTGTACAAGACCACCGACGGAGGAGACACCTGGACCCCGGTTACCGGTGGCGGTGTTCTGTTCGGAAAGAACATCTCCGGTGTTGCGGCACGCGGCAACACGATCGTCATCGCGGTGGACACCGCGGATTCCTTCACGTTTGGAAATATCGGCATCTGGCGCAGCACCGACGGCGGTGCCTCATTCACCCAGATCGGCGTCGGCAATGGCGCGGCGACCGGTCTGCCGGGTGGCGTCACGCACGATCTGGTGGGCGATCCGACGAATCCGGCCCGCCTCTTCACCAGTGTCATCTTCGCCAACAGCCTCGGCGGCCTGAACGGCGTCTATCGCAGTGACAATACCGGCGCCACCTGGACGAAGGTGAGCAACGCGGCGATGGATGCTCTCCTCATCAGCGGCGGCGCGACCGGGACGGGCAATGTCGAGCTCGCGGTGGGCCGCCACAACAACGTCTATGCCGCTCTGGTCAATGCCGGCCGGCTGTCGGGGCTCTTCCGCTCGGGTGACGGTGGCAATACCTGGACGGCGATGGACCGGCCGCTCACCGGCCCGGCCAACTCCGGCATCCATCCGGGCGGACAGGGAGCGATCCACCTGTCGATCGTGGCCGATCCGGCAGACCCCAACCTGGTCTACATCGGAGGGGATCGCCAACCCCGCCGCGCCGAAGAAGGTCTACCCGCTCCGGGCGGATTCCCCAACAGCATCGGGGCCAACAACTTCTCGGGGCGCCTGTTCCGCTGCAATGCGACGCTCGCCGCGGGCAGCCAGTGCTCTCCGCTCACCCACGTGGGCACCGCGTCGAACACCTCACCGCACGCCGACTCGCGCGAGATGACCTTCGATGCGGACGGAAACCTGATCGAGACGGACGACGGCGGCATCTACCGGCGCTCCAGCCCGCGCACCGCGGCCGGTGACTGGGCCTCGATCAACGGCAACCTGGAAGTCTCGGAGCAGCACGACATCTCCTACGACACCCGGTCCAACACCACCTTCGCCGGGTCGCAGGACAACAACGATCCGCACCAGGACAATCCGGATTGGTTCATCCTGCTGAGCGGCGACGGCGGCGACACCGGGGTGGACAACCAGACCGCGGCGCCGCTGTCGATTCGCTATGACAGCGCCCAGGGTTTGCAAGGGTTTGTCCGCACCTTCTGGAACACCGCGAACAACCTTCAGTCCTTCGTGTTCCCGCCGCTCACCGTCATCGGCGGCGGCCCGGCGTTCTCGGGCCAGTTCACCACGCCGGTGGAGGTCAATGCGGTCGCTCCGACACGGCTGGTCTTCGGAGGGGCGAACGGAGTCTACGAGTCGTTCGACCAGGGAGACACCATCCGGCACATCTCCCCCGTGGTGATCAACGGCAGCGGCGTCGACGCAGTCTCCTATGGCGGGCTCGGCAATCCGGACCTGCTCTGGGTGGGGGCCGGCGACCGCCTGTTCCGCCGCACCGCGCCACATCCGGCTCTCCTCACCCAGGTCCTCACCTATCCCGGCACCGGCACGGGCAGAACCGTGCGCGACATCGTGATCGATCCGGACGATGCCGGAGCCGTCTATCTGACCAACCTGACCCAGGTCTACCGGACCGTGGACGGTGGCACCACCTGGACCGACGTGTCGGGAAACCTGCCGTCCTTCCAGCCGATCGCCCTGCGCGCGATCGCCTACGTGCCGCGCGCCGACGGCGGCGGCCCGAGCAATGACGCCCTGGTGGTCAGCACGTTCAACGGCATCTACGTCTCCTACGAGGCCGACGGGTTCACCCAGTGGTCGCCGCTCGGGACCGGCCTGCCGAACGTGCCGATCTTCGACCTGCACTACGACGCAGCCGATCGGGTTCTGGTCGCGGGGACCCTCGGCCGCGGAGCCTGGAAGCTGAAGATCAGCGAAAACCAGTAAGTCGCCTTCCTCGGCCTCAAACTGAAAACGGCGCCCCTGGGGCGCCGTTTTCTTTTCCTATCGCATCGCCTCCATCGGCGACAGGCGCGCGGCGCGGACGGCCGGGTAGAGGCCGAAGGTGACGGCGAGGACGAGGGCGATGCCCCAGGCGGCGGCGAGGCCGTAGGGGTTGACCACCAGGCCCCAGGGAAACTTGTCCGAGAGGGCGCGGCAAAGAGCGCTGCCCGCCAGGGTGCCGACCGTGGCGCCGAGGGCGGCGAGCACCAGGGCTTCGAGGAGGAACTGGATCAGGATCTGGTGATCGTCGGCCCCGATCGCCTTGCGCAGGCCGATCTCGTAGCGCCGGTCGGAGAACGAGATCAGCATCACCGACAAGACCCCGACGCCGCCCACCAGGAGCACGGTGCCGGCCAGGCTGTAGAGGACGACGGCCCAGCCGTGCATCTGGTTCTGGAAGTCTCCCGCGGCGCGCGCCAGCTCGGCGTCGAGGTCCTGGACCTCCACGTCGTCGATGCCATGGTGCGCCTGGCGGGCACGGGCGAGCATCGCGGCGGACACCTCGTCGAGATCGGCGGTCGAGCGCATCTTGACCGCCACCAGGGTGAGCCGGTGGCCGGTGTCCATCCGGTCCATGTAGGTGGCGAGCGGAATGAGCACGCCGTTGGCGTCCTGGTAGAGCTCCTCGTTGAAGATCTGCCCGCTCGCCAGCACGCCGACGATGCGGTAGGGAACCCCTTCGATCACCAGGTCGCGCCCCACGGGATCCGCGCCGCCGAAGAGCTTGGCGGCGAGCGTCGCACCGACCACGGCCACCGTCGAGTGGCGCCGCTGGTCGTCCTCGGTGAGGCCGCGGCCGAGGCCCACCGGGCGGTCCATGAGAAAGGAATACTCGGCGGTCACGCCGTTGACGAAGATGCGCTCGCTCCCTCCCGCCACCCGCACGACGCTGCGCCGGGTGGCGCGCGGCGAGAAGCCGAGCACCCGCGGATGCGGTGCGGTGAGGCGTGCCAGGTCCTCGGCGCGCAGGCCGCTGCTCAGGGCGAAACGTTTCTGTTCTTCGGACGTCTTCGCCCGTTTGGGGACGAGGTAGAGCGTGCCGTCCCAGCTCATGCCCGCGAATCCGGTCGAGACCTTGTCCTTGACGCCGTCGAGGACCGAGGTCATCACCACCAGGGCGAAGACGCCGAGCATCAGCAAGGTGAGGGTGAGCAGCGAGCGCAGCTTGTGCGACCACAGCTCGATCAGGCCGCCGGAGACGACCTCCCAGACCAGCGCGAGGCGCACGCCGAGAGGGCGGCGGCGCCGGAGGGTGTCACTCATAGCGCAGCGCCTCCATCGGAGACTGGCGGCTCGCCTTGGCCGCGGGATAGAGCGCGAAGAGGAAACCGAACACGAGAGCGAGGAGTGTCGCCCAGACGAAGCTGAGCGGCGACAGCATCAAGGGGATGCCGATCGCATCGGTGATCACCCAGGAGAACAGGATGCCCACGAGGAAACCGGCACCGCTGCCGAGGAGGCTCAGCAGCAGGGCCTCGGTCATGAACCCCAGGAAGATCTCCCGGCTCGGTGCACCGAGGGCCATCTTGATCCCCACCTCGCGCACCCGTTCCTTGAGCGAAGCGAGCTGAATGTTCACGTTGACCATGCCGCCGCCCAGGAGGGCGAGCACCCCGGAGAGCAGGAAGATGACGTTGTAGACGTCGGCCTGGCTCATCATGCGGTCCATGCGTTTGGCCACATCCTCGAGGCGGAAGTCTTCCTGCAGGCGGTGGTTGGTGGTGACCAGCGAGGAGAGCTCGCGGGAAAAATCCGCCATCGCCGCGAGATCCGGCACGCGGAAGGTGACGCGGTCCAGGCGGTGGTAGTCGTCCCCCTCCATGCGGGTGGCGACGAGCTGCGAGGGGACCAGGATGACGCGGTTGCGCCAGGCGAACATGTTCTCCTGCCCTTCGCGGAAACGGAAGGTTTTTTCGGCGAAGACGCCGATCACCCGCACCGGGGTGTCGCCGATGCGCAGCGGCTTGCCGACGATCTCGCCGGTGGGGAAGAAGTCGCTCGCCGCCTGCGCGCCGAGGATCGCGACCGGCGCACCGGTCTCCAGGTCGTGGGTGGAAAACCCGCGGCCCTGCTCGAGGTCATAGCCATTCATCGCGACGTAGTCGGCGCCGATGCCGCTCACCTCGCGTTCCTGGTCGGCCCACTCGGAGCGCACGCGCGCCCGCACGTCGCGCAGCACGCTGACCGCGTTGACCGCGGACGCGGAGGCGAGCTCGCGGCCTCCGGTCGCATCGTCCAGGCGCAGGCCGCGGTTGGCGCTCTGGAGGGCGCTCGGGGTTCCCTGCCAGGCGGTGTCGGTGGGCAGCACGTTCAGCTTGTCGGTGCCGCCGATGCGGGCGAAGAGCGTCTCGGCCTGGTGCCGCTGGCTGTCGGAGATCGAGAACCCTCCGAGCACCGCGGCGACACCGAGCATCACGCCGAGGGCCTGGAGGAACGAGCGGCCGGGGTTCTCCCGCAGCTCGATCCAGGCCTCGAACAGGCGCTCGCGCAAGGCGCCGCCGGTCTTCATGCGGCCTCCTCCCGGCTCTCCCGGCCTTCCTGGCCGGCGAGCAGGCCGTCGCGCAGCTCGACGCGGCGTTCGGCCAGCGCGGCGATCGACGGATCGTGGGTCACCAGGAGGACGGTGTTGCCCTGGGCGTGCAGCTCGCGGAAGAGAGCGAGCACCTCCTGGCCGGTCTTCGAGTCGAGCGCGCCGGTCGGCTCGTCGGCGAGGAGGAGGGCCGGCCGGTTGGCGAGGGCGCGGGCGATCGCCACCCGCTGGCGCTGGCCGCCGGAAAGGGCGCCGGGGAGCACGTCGGCCTTGTCGCCGATGCCCACCCGTTCGAGCAGCTCGAGCGCCCGCAGCCGGCGTTCCTTGCGCGGCACGCCCGCATAGAGCATCGGCAGCTCGACGTTGCGCAGGATGCTCGCCTTGGGCAGCAGGTTGTACTGCTGGAAGACGAAGCCGATTTTTTCATTGCGGATCGCCGCGAGCTCGGCACCGGTCAGGTTTTCCACCTGCCGGCCGTCGAGCGCATAGCGTCCACCCGTGGGCGTGTCGAGGCAGCCCAGGATGGCCATCAGCGTGCTCTTGCCGGACCCGGAAGGACCGATCAGGGCCACCATCTCGCCGCGTTCGACGTCCAGGTCGATGCCGCGCAGGGCATGGACCGCGTGGCCCACACCGGCGGCATCGCCGTAGACCTTCGTGAGGTCCCGGGTTTCGATGATTCGCATGGCTGTTCCTTTCCGCGGGAGATCAGTTGGTCTCGTCGTCTTTCTCGACCTTCTTGCGGGTCACGTCTTCGAGGGCCACCTGGTCGCCGTCGCGCAGGCCGGCCACGATCTCGGCCCGCTCCAGCGTGGCGATGCCGGCTTCGACCGTCACCGGCTCGAAATAATCCCGCCAGTTTTCCGACAGCCAGACGAACTTGCTGCGGCCGTCGAGCGCTTCGCGCGCCTTCTCGATCTGCTTTTCGCCGAGACCGCTCTTCAGGCGATAGACCACGGTCTGGCCGTCGCGGCGCTGCAGGGCTTCGAGCGGGATCGACAGCGCATGGGGGCGGTGGGCGCCGAGGATCTCCACGTTGGCGCTCATGCCGGTGCGAAACGACGGGTCGAGCTCGTCGAGCGCCACTTCGACCTCGAACACCTTGATCTTGTCCACCACGGTCGCCGCGGGGGCCACGAAGCGCACCTTGCCGGCGAAGATCTTCTGCGGATAGGCGTCCAGGGTGACCCGGGCCGGCTGGCCGACGCGCACCTTGGCGATGTCCACCTCATTGAGCTGCACCCGGATGATCAGGGATTTCAGATCGGCGACGGTGAAGAGAACCGTGCCGTCGTTGAACGAAGAGACGCCGGAGGTGACCGTCTCGCCCGGCTCGACCCCCTTGGCGATGATTACGCCGGACATCGGAGACGTGACCCGCGCCTGCTGGGTGGACGAGGTGCCGGAGATCGGAATCCCGCGGTCCTCGACGATCTGGTACCGCGAGCGCGCGCTGGCGAGGGTGTCGGCGGCGAGGTCGCGGGAGGTCTGATAGTTGCCGAGGGTCTCGCGCGGGATGAGGCCGGCCTCGAAGAGCCGGCGCTGCGCCGAGAGCTCGCGCTCGGCATCGCGCAGCCGGATCTCCGCCTGGCTCACCGCGGCCTTGACATCGGACAGCGACTGCGCCTGGTTGACGTCGGGCTCGACTTCCGCCAGCACTTGGCCGACGCGCACCACATCGCCTTCCCGCACCCGGAGGTTCTGCACGCGGCCGGAGACCGCGGACTTGACGTCCACTTTGATTTCGGGGTCCACCACGCCCACCTCGCGCACGCTCACCTGCAGGTCTTCGGCCTGCACCGAGCCGAGACGGAACGGAGAATCCTGCTCTTCGGACTGATGACGGGTGGTGGCCCGCGCCACGACGAGACTGCCTGCCAACACCACCGCGACCGAGCCGGCGATCATCCATTTCTTGCGCATGTCGGGTCCTTCTTTCTTGACAACAACCTGGCCGACGGGGCCGGTTCCAGATTGACTGAGGTTCGGGTCCTGCAAGGGGACGGCGATTTGCCTTCCCTCTTTCTGTACGAGAGGGGTGGGGAAAAAGTTACAGGGGGGGCTGTGCGGCGGGTTTGAAGCGAGGGGCGGTGCTACAGTATGGTCCGCACACGAGGAGGGATCGCATGCAGATCGGCCAGATTTCCATCACCGCCCACGACCTGCCGCGGGCTGTCGCGTTCTATCGCGATGCGCTCGGCCTGCGGTTCCTGTTCGAGGCGCCGCCCCAGATGGCCTTCTTCGACTGCGGCGGCATCCGTCTGCTGGTGGGGGTGCCGACCTCCGCCGAATTCGACCATCCGGGGTCGATCCTCTATTTCAAGGTCGAGGACATCCAGGCCACCTACGCCACCTTGTGCGGCCGTGGCGTCGTCTTCCGCGGTGCGCCGCATCTGGTGGCGAGGATGCCCGATCACGAGCTCTGGCTGGCGGAGTTCCAGGACACGGAAGGGAACACCCTCGCCTTGATGTCCGAGGTGCGCCAGGGGATCAGCTAGGGGATCAGCCCGCCGCACCCTTCCCGATGTAGGTGTCGAGCCAGGCGAAGACCTCCTTCCACCAGAGGAGGGCCGCCTGGGGCTTGAGCACCCAGTGGTTCTCGTCGGGGAAGACGACGATGCGCGACGGCACGCCCTTGCCCTGCAGCACGCCGTAGAGGTTGATCCCCTGCGTCACCGGCACGCGGTAGTCCTTCTCGCCGTGCAGGATGAGGGTGGGCGTCGCGAAATTCTTCGCGAAGCGGCTCGGCGAGTAGAGATCGACGCGGGCCGGGTCGGTCCACGGCGCGGCTCCGTAGTTGTTGGCGCGGCCCCAGGTGCCGTCGGAGGCGAACTGGGCCATCAGGTCGTAGACCCCGGCGTGGCTCACCAGCGCGGCGAAGCGGTCGGTGTGGCCGAGGATCCAGTTGACCAGATAGCCGCCGTAGGAGCCGCCGGCCGCCGCCATCCGCTTCTCGTCGATGTAGCCCTGGGCGATCAGGTGGTCGGTGGCATTCATGATGTCGGTGTACGGCTTGTCGCCATGGGCACCGAGGATCGAATCGGCGAACGCCTGGCCGTAGCCGGTCGAGCCGTGGAAGTTGACCAGCGCCGCGACGTAGCCCCGGGAGGCGAAGAGCGCGGCGCTCCACCGGTAGTGGAACTCGTCCTGGAAGGCGCCGTGGGGGCCGCCGTGGATGAGGTGGAGGAGCGGCCATTTCTTTTTCGGATCGAACCCCGGCGGGAAGGCGAGGAACATGTGGACCGTGTCGCCTCCGGCGCCGGTGAACGTCGCCTCGCCCGCCTGGCCGAGATCGAGGGCGGCGAGCCGTGCGGCGTTGAACGAGGTGAGCGCCTTGGGGGAGCCCCCGGCGAGCGGGATCGCCTTCAGCTCGGCCGGCTCCAGCATCGAGTTGCGGGTGAAGACGACCACCGGCGCGCCGCCCGGCCCCGGGCCCACGTCGGCCCCGGAGGTTGTACCTCCGGTGGCGACCAGGCGCGGCTCGCCGGCGGCGCCTGTGAGCGGCAAGGCGTAGAGGTTCACCCGGCCGCGCGCTTCGGCATGGAAGACCACGGTCTGGCCGTCCGGCGTGAAGGTCCAGCTGCTCGGGGCGTGGTCCCAGTTTTCGAGCAGCACCTGGATGGAGCCGTTCTTGCGGTCATACCGCGCCAGGCGCGAGAAGTCGGAATCGATCTCCGGGCGCCGGGCGCGGCCGAACAGGATGAACCGGCCATCCGGCGTATAGCGCGGCCCGGAGTCGTCCGCCTTGTTGTCGGTGGTGACGTTGCGCGCCGGTCCCGGCGGATCGACCGGGCGGATCCAGAGGTCCGAATTCATCGTGGTGTACGGCGGCTCGGTGGAGTTCGCGGCATAGGCGATCTCCTTGCCGTCCGGTGAGAGGTCCCAGTTGCCGTCGGCCGACTGGAAGTCCATCAGGCGGTCGAGACCGGGGGTCAGGTCCTGCACCTTCCCGCCGTCCAGATCGACGGCGAAGACATGGTGCAGGCGGCCGTCGGTGCGGTACTCGTCCCAATAGCGGAAGACGCGGGTGTCGCTGATCTTCGCCTGCGTCTTGTCGTTTTTCTGCTCGTCGATCCGCTTCTTGACCGCGTCCCAGTCGTCGTTCAGGTCGGCCCAGGTGGTGGCCAGGAAGGCGATGCGCTTGCCGTCCGGGAACCACTTGGGGGCCTGGACGCCCACCGGCAGCTTGGTGACCGGCTGCGCCTCGCCCCCGGCGAGCGGCAGGACGTAGAGCTGTGGCGGGCCGTCGCCGCGCTTGGAGACGAACGCCAGGCGGGAACCGTCCGGGCTCCAGGCGGGGGAGCCGTCGGTACCTTCGTTCCAGGTCAGGCGCCGGGGCGGCGCGCCACCGTCGGTGGGCACGATCCAGAGGTCGCCGTTGCCCTTGTTCTCCTCGACGGAGTAGCGGGTGACGGAGAACACCACCTGGCGGCCGTCGGGCGAGACGGCCGGCCCGGAGACCCGTTCCATGGCCCAGAGGTCTTCCGGAGTCATCGGGCGGCGGGGTTCCGCGTGAGCGGGAAGGGCGGCGAAGCCGGCGAGAAGAAGAAAGGAAGCGGCGGAGAGCTGGAGCAGAGTGGACATGCGGATGGGGTCCTCCTTGCGTTCATGATGGCGGGGGGATGGTAGCAGATGGGGCAGACGCCGCCGCGGTCTCCCCCGTATATGCTTCGCCATGCCTTGCCGCACCCACTCCTGCCGGAGCGACCCATGACCGAACAGATCCGCAATCCCGAGCTCGACCAGCTCGTCCGTGAGCTCAACCGCCGGACGCCCGCACCCGAAGCGGCCGAGAGGACCCCCTTCGTGCCCGCGGCCGGGGCTGCGGCGCCGCGTTCCGCCCTGCCGGAGGCTTTCGAGCCGCTCGACAAGCCCGCCCAGGCCCGCGTCGAGGAGGGCGGCGCGCTCGACCGCTTCCTTCTGGAGATGATCCGGCAGGGCGCGAGCGATCTGCTGCTGATCGCCGGTCTCGCGCCGGCCTTCCGGGTGGATGGCCGGCTGACGCGGCCCGACCTGCCGCCGCTCGACGGCGACGACCTCGCCGGCCTCTTCCGGTCCCACCTGGGCGCGCGGGCGCGGCGCGACCTGGACGAGCGCGGCTCGGCCGATCTGTCCTTGCGCATGGCGCCGGGGCGCGAGATCGACCAGGGCGGCGGCTCCTACCGCTTCCGGGTCAACCTCCATCGCCAGCAGGGCCAGCTCGCGGCCTCGATCCGCTCGCTGCCGCAGGAGATCCCGAGCCTGGCCGGGCTCAACCTGCCGCCGGTGCTGGCCGAGCTGATCCGCCCGTCGCGCGGGCTCCTGCTCCTCTGCGGCCCCACCGGCTCCGGCAAGACCACCACCCTGGCCGCCCTGGTCGACGAGATCAACCGCACGCGCACCAGCCACGTGATCACCATCGAGGACCCGGTCGAGTACGAGCACCGCTCCAACAAGTCGGTCATCGAGCACGTCGAGATCGGCCGCGACGCCCGGTCCTTCCCGGAAGCGCTCCGCGCCTCGCTGCGCCAGGACCCGGACGTCATTCTGGTCGGCGAGATGCGCGACCTGGAGACGGTGGCGACGGCGCTCACCGCCGCCGAGACCGGCCATCTGGTGCTCTCGACCCTCCACACCAACGACGCGGCGCAGGCCGTGCACCGCATCGTCGACGTCTTCCCGCCGGCCCAGCAGGCGCAGATCCGCCACCAGCTCGCCCTCGCCTTGAACGCCATCGTCGTGCAGCAGCTCGTGCCGCGGGTGGACGGCCGCGGCCGGCTCCCCGCCGTGGAGGTTCTGCACGCCAGCTACCCGGTGCGGCACCACATCCGCAGCGATCACCTCCAGAAGCTCTACAATGAGCTGACGCTCGGCAAGCGCCTCGGCATGATCGCGATGGAAGACTCGCTGGCCCAGCTCGTGCGCGACGGCAAGATCGATCTGGAAGAGGCGAAGGTGCGGGCGAGTCATCCGGACGAGCTGGCGGCGCTGCTGCGGCGTCCCTGAGGTTTGAGGATCACGTGGAATGAAGCGAACAACCCTTTCGGCTCTCGGCCTGCTCCTCCTGCTGGCCGTCCTCCTTCCGTTCGCACGGGCGGAGCGGGGCCGGCGCGGGCCGTCTCTCAGCCAGACGCAGCCCCCGGTCAACCTCACCCATGTGTTCGAAGGCGAGATCAACCGCAAGGGGCGGCCGGTCGGTTTCCATGCCCGCCCCGGCGGCAAAGATCCGGCCGGTGCACGGGTCGTGCGCCTCGTCGACCGGCCGAACCGCCAGGGGGTCTACACCGCGCAGGTGGCGATCCGCACCAGAGACGGGGACTGGCTGGAGAAGCGGTCGACGTTCTACCCCGACCGGATGAGCCGGGAGCAGGTCCTCGCCGCGATCCTGAACGCCTGGCGGCGGCGCTCGACGGGTGACGCGGAGAAGTTTCGCGGCCCCTCCGGCGAAGGCTTCACCATCGAGGGGTACTATCAGAACGGCCGCATCAACACGGCCTATCCCATCTACCAGACGACGGGGCGCTGAGACCATGACGCGACCGACGAAGACCGGGAAGAAAACGACCGGGAAGAAGACCCGGAAGCGGCCGGCGCTCGATTTCTACCGCGACGAAGCCGGAGATCCCCGCGCACGCCCGACCGGCGGCCGGTCGCGCGAGAAGCTCGCCGGCTTCCTGGAGAGCGACATCCAGGGAAGCGCCACCACCGGCCTGGAGATCCTTGCCGCCCTCGAATCCGTCGAGGCGGGCCGCCTGCGCGAGTGGACGCAAACCGGCAACGCCTACACCCTGATCCTCACCCCGGACGGCGCCACCCTCGAGCCCGAGGCGGACGAGGGAGAAGAGGCCACGCTGCTGCCTCTCGCCGACCTGCGCGAGGCGGTGACGCGGTGGGTGGAGTTTCTGGCGGGCGGCGCGCGGCACTGAAGGGGGCGCCTGCAAGGCGGGCAGTTGGATCCTCGCCCCGCCAACCTGCGACAAGCTCGCTGTGACGTGTCGCAGAATCGCTTGACCTGTCGACGAATCGCCCGATTCGTTGACGATGAGAGCGTGATGTGTCGCAGAACACTCCAAACATGTCGCGAAAATGCGGCCACTTGCGACAAGCTGGCGGCGGCGGCTCGGCGCGTGGGCTCCGCTTGTCGCAGATGGTCGCATCTTGTGGCGCGACTCCCGGTCAGTTGGCGCAGATGGGCCTCCGCTTGTCGCGACCGGGGCGGACTTGTCGCAGATTGCCCCCTTCTTGTCGCGAGCTTGTCGCGTTGGTTGACCGACGTCGCTTCAATTGTCGCAACAAGCAGCGGTACGACGGACGGAAAGGGCTGTCCGTTCAACGGTCGAGGGGAGCTTGTCGCACGTCAGCCGCCTCGGTGGACGATTATGGGGTGACGGCCGTAGACGGAGGGCAGGTTGTCGCATGTCAGGCCCAACCTGTCGCATCTTGCCTCCGCCCGCCGAGCCGACGGGGTTTGCTTGTCGCAACCAGCCGGTGCGCGGAGCCGGGTGGGAGAAATCCGCAGGACCAGGAGGACGTTTCGATGAGCCGACAGCTGTCCGTCGCCCGGATTCTGGGTGAGCTTGAGGAGCGGATCGAGCACCACCGCCGCCAGGAGGCGCATCATGCGGCGCAGGTGGCCCTTCATCAGGAGCAGCAGGCGCGCCATGCCGCGGATTTGGCGGTGGCCCGCGAGCGCCATGCGACGTTTCTGGCCGCGGCGGATGCGGCGGGGGAGCTGGTGGCGCGCCCGCGGGAGGAGCGAAAGGTGGAGGGCGCGATGCCCGAGGGCAAGTGGGCGGTGCTGAGCACTCTGATCGCCCGCCTCATCGTCGCCAAAGGGCCGCTCGAATCCTTCGGGGCGAAAGGCATCGCCGCGGAGATCGAGGAGCGGTGGGGCGACCGCCTGCAGCGGCCGGTCGATCCGCGCACGGTCGCCGCGAAGCTCCGCCGCCTGGCCCAAAGGGGCCTCATCCACCGGCTGCGCACGGGCCGGGCCTATCACGAGTCGCTGTTCAGCCAGACGCCGCCGCCGGCCGAGAGTTGAGCCCGCGGGAGCCGAGGGGCGCTCAACGCTGCGCCGCAACGCCGCCGGCTCGCCACTGCGCCGTTCCCAGGGGTGGCACCTGTCGTTGATCGTAATCCTAAGTTGCTACTACTTTGTCTGTTCAGGCGGTGATGGCGCTGGCGTCAAAGGCGCCATAAAATTCCTATTCGCCGCTCTCAGGCTGGTTCTCACGGAGGTGCTGAACTTGGGGATCTTGGCAAAGCTCGTGGCGGTGTTCCTGATTCTGGCTACGGCCTCGTGCGGTTTTCCTCCGGGTTCCTTGGCTCGGCCAGAGCACGGGGTGGATCGAGTTGCTTCGGGTTGGTTCGCCTGGGGCCTTCAGCCTCTGAAGGATTACATGAGTCTCTACGGCGCTTCCGAAGTCAAGATCAGCACGGAATGCTCTGCCTTGTCGTCCCCGCACTCCCCTGAATTCTCGTCTTCGCCCCCGCGAGCAGCCGGCCGCCGGTGACCGGTCAGGTAGCGTCCGGCCTTTCTCGGCCGGCGCTGGCCGCGCCAACCACCTGCCGCCCCGCCCCCCTCACCCCCCAAACCGCAACTCCACCTCCAGCTGCGCGCGCCGCAGGTAGGCGGCGAGCCG
>DIHE01000075.1:0-5580 GCA_002420005.1 Holophagales bacterium UBA5704
GCGGCGAGGTTGCGGCGGAGGTTTTCGGGGGAGTCGGCGCGGACGAACCAGGCGGCGGTGTAGCGGTTTCCGGAGCGCCAGGCGTATTCGACGGCGAGGCGGGTCTTGCCGATGCCGCCGAGGCCGGAGATGACGGCGCTCTGGGTGATTGCGGCGGTGCCGCCTCCGGCCAGGGCGTCGAGCTCGTCCTGACGGCCGGTGAAGAGGTCGCCGAGGCGGGGGTAGGGGAGGTTGTGAACCGGGGGATTGCCGGGGAAGGGAACGGCGCTGCGGCCACCCGCCGGGGGGGCGGCCGGCCCTCCCGGGAACGCCGGAGCGTGGAGAGGCTTGCCACGCTCCGCGAAGGCTTGCAGGAGCCTCTCGCGGGCGGCGGGCTCGGCGAGGCCGACGAGATCCGTCCAGACGATCTGCGCGAGCAATCCGCCCGGCGAGCAGACGGCCACCCGAACCGGGATCAGCTTCCGCTCGCGGCCCCGCGGATCGCGCGCAAAGGCCGCGGCCCATTCCGGCTGCGTGAAGTCCGAGCGCAGATAGTGGTCCGAAAGCACGAGGACCGTCCGGTCGGTCGCCTCGGCCGCCTTGTGCATCTCCAGGACGAAGTTCGAGCCGGGCCGGATGTCCCACGCCTGGATGACGGCCGTGTAGCCGTTCTCTTCGAGCACCCAGGCGATCCACTCCGCCCAGGCGCGGTCGGCCTGGTTGTAGCTGACGAAGACCGACGGGCGGGTGGCGGTGGGCATGGTTGCGGAGATACTATCGCGATCCTGGTGCCTTCCAATCCCGTGCTACGATGAACCCGGAGGTTGACGGATGGCTCATCCACGCTATTCCAGTGCCGAGATTGCCGAGCGGGGTCAAGCGCTCTACGAGCGTGAGATTCAAGGCTTGCTCACAGCGGGTGACCGCGGCAAGGTCGTTGTGCTGGACGTCGAGACCGGGGCCTATGAGCTGGACACCGACGACCTCGCCGCCGTCCGGCGGGCTCGGGCGAAACACCCGGAGGGCGCCTTCTACATCCTCCGGGTCGGCCAATCGGCCGCCTACCGGCTTGGCCTCGGCACCTGAATCCTAGGAGAGACTCCGGGGAAGTGAACTGACTCCAGGACGGGTGGCGTTGCTGCCGGGTTGCCGTCGCGGCTCCGGGGGTCTACGAGCCCTTCGTGGCCTTTTCGCTGGCTATGGTTTCCAACAAAAGCGCCAAGTTCTCGCGCCCCTTCTGGATGTCCGGGTGGTCCTTATCGAGGCTCTTCTCCCAGATATCGAGTGCTCTCAGCATCAATAGCTCGGCCTCTTCCAAGCGGTTTGTAGCCTTCAGAAGCTGGGCCAAGTTGTTGAGGTCTGAGGCAACGTCAGGGCTGGTTTTTCCGAAGTTGGCCTCGTCGATTGCAAGTGCTCGGCGCAACAGCGGCTCGGCCTCATCAGGTCGGTTGGTGTTCTGGAGCAACCAAGCAAGGTTATTGAGGGCCGTAGCAACATTAGAATGTTGTTGGCCTAGCGTAGCCTCGGTGATGGCTAGAGCGCGTCTCACCAGCGGCTCGGCCTCCGCCAGCCGGTCTGTGTCCATGAGAAGCAGAGCCAGGTTGTTCAAGTAGACAGCAAAAGTTGAATCCTCGATGCCGAGGGAGGCTTCCCCAATACTCAATGCACGTCTCTGAAGTTGCTCAGCTTCCTCAGCCCGCCCCGTGTCCCTGAGCACGCGGGCCAAGTTATTGAGGTGAACGGCAACGTCTGGAGCCTCAGGTCCAAGGGTAGCTTCCCCGCGGGCTAGTGCATGCCGTAACAGCGGCTCTGCTTGGCTGTACAGGCCTCTACTAACGAAATGGACACCAAGCTGATTCATCAACTGGTACACGGGCTCCGCGATCCTTGCCTGATCGGCCCAAGCGACAATCTGGGCTGCATGGGCCCTGAACCGATCTAGCAGCTGCCAAGTGCGAAAATCCTGCGGGTTGGCAAACACCTCATTCGCTATCTCCACAGTCCTCTCGATCCACGCCTTCCGCAGCCCCTCGGGAATCTGCTGTTGCAGAGCCTCCTGCACCATCCTGTGGACCGCGAACGTCCGGCCATCCTCCTGCGAGACCATGGAGAACCCGGCCAGATCCGCCACAGCCTCTCGGATCGCCTTCCCATCCGGCGCCTTGCCGCTCTCCTCGCAGTACAGCCCTGCCGCAGCCCCCACATGCTCCGACCCCTGCTCGAAGATCTCGACCGGAATCGGGTCCGGAGCCAGGAAGGCAGTCAGGCGGAGGAGAGCGGCGGGGGTGGGGGTGAGCTGCTGGAAGGTGTTCTGCCAGGTGACGGCCACGGAGGCGGGGTAGCGCATCACCTGCGGATCGAACCACCGGAGCACCTGGGCTCGCTCGGCCTCCCAGGCCTGGAGGTAGTTTGCGAGCCGCATGCGGTGCCGCACGATGTACGCCGCGGCCTGTTCCAGCGCCAGAGGCAGGCCATCGACCCGCTGCGCCAGCTCGCCCGCCACCGCTGCATCGTCCGCCGCCAGCTCCCGTCCTCCCTCGGTGCGATGGAGCAGGAAGCGCACCGCTTCCTCCTGAGAGAGCTTCTCCAGCGCCTGCTTCTGCACGTCCGGCGGCCAGGACCCCAGCCGCGAGGTGATGAGGACGCGGCCTTGAGATAAGGACGGGAGCATCTCCAGGACGGCCCCGGCCGCTTCGGGGGTATCGACGTTGTCGAGGATCATCAGCCAGCCAGGGTGATCGCGCAGCGACCGCTTGACCGCAGCGACGGTCCTGGCCTCGTTCTGCTCCTCCCATTCAGGCAGGTTGAGCAGCTCGGGCCCCGCCAAGGCGGCGAGGTTGCGGCGGAGGTTTTCGGGGGAGTCGGCGCGGACGAACCAGGCGGCGGTGTAGCGGTGTCCGGAGCGCCAGGCGTATTCGACGGCGAGGCGGGTCTTGCCGATGCCCCCGAGGCCGGAGATGGCGGTGCTCTGGGTGATCGCGGCGGTGCCGCCCCCGGCCAGGGCGTCGAGCTCGTCCTGGCGGCCGGTGAAGAGGTCGCCGAGGCGGGGGTAGGGGAGGTTGTGGCGGGCGAGCTCCCCCTCCCCGTCCCTCCCCCGCAAAGCGGGAGAGGGCGCCGCCACCCTCCCGGAGGGAGTCAGCAGGACACGGAGCTCGAGAGCCAGATCGGACAGGTGCTTCTCGGCCTTCGCCTTGGCAAAGGAGGCCAGCGCCTTGCCGTCTTTCGGCTTGCATTGGATCGGCGAGAGCCAGGAGACGGCGGTCCAGGCGCAGGGATGGACGATGACCGGGATCACGCGCAGCCCTTCCTCCTCGCGCCGCCGCAGTAGCTCCGGGACCTCCTGGCTGCGGATGAACCCGGAGGTGAGGAAGTCGGCGGAAATCAGCAGCACGGCGGCCCGGGCGCGGGCCATGGCCGCCTCGATCGCGGGCAGCCAGTCGTCACCCGCAGCGATCTGGCGGTCGTCCCAGACCTCCAGATCCCCTTCGAGCTCCAGGACCCGGAGCTGTTTGACGAGCCGATCCTTCCAGGCTTCGTCCTGGTGGCTGTAGCTGACGAAGACCGACGGGCGGGCGGGGGTGGTGGGCATGGTTGCGGAGATACTACCTCGCGGACGACGAGCCGCCCGGTGTCTTCGTCGATCGAGAGGTCGCGGCCGGCGACGGTCTGGCGGTGGTAGAGATTCTGGGCGTCGAAGAAGAGAGAGAGGGTTCCACGGGTCAGAGGCCAGCGGTGGCTCCTGGTGGTGGACACTGCGGTCGAGCTGGTCGAGCACGACATTGAGGACGGCGAGTAGACCCGGATCCCGAAGGGGGTTTCCGTCTCAGGGAAGCATGCGGTATTCTCCTCCTATGGACAAAAGGGGCAGCTCCTCCGGGAAAGACAACCCTTCACCGCACGCCGCGACGAATGCGGCGGACGCCTGGATCGCGGAGCGCGATCGGCGGATCGCCGAGACGGCGCGCGAGAGGGCGCATGCCGTGACCCTCTGGCGCCGCCTGCAGAAGACCGACCGGGCCACCTGGAAGGAGACCGTGGCCGGCGACGCCGAGTATCACCGCATGGCCTTCTGCGAGAAGCTTTGCGATGAGAGCGTCGAGCTGGCGGAAGACGACGCGGACGCCGCGCAGGTTCTGGTCGAGCTGGCGTTGGACCTGGTGCCGGAGGTCTCCGGCGACCGGCACCAGATCGGCGCCATCCAGGAGTACATCTGGAAGCACGTGGCCAACGTCTTTCGGGCGCGCGGTGATCTCCGGAAGGCGCAGGGAGCGTTTGAGAAGGCCGCCGAGTATTTCCTCCAGGGGATCAGCGGCAGCCAGCCGACCCTGATCCAGCGCGACCGCCTGGCGCTGCTCGACTCCGCCCTCCACCGCGACCGCGGCGACCTCGTCGAGGCCGGCCGGTTGCTCGATCACGCCACGTCGCTCAGCGACAAAGGCACCGCGGCGATGATCTTCCTGGAGCGGGCGCGCCTCCAGCGGCAGCTCACCCATCCGGACAAGGCCCTCGACACGCTCAGCCTCGCCAACCGCCGGGCCGAAGGTGGCGAGCCGCTTCTCCTGCTGCGGCTGGCGATCGAGGAGGCCGACATTCTCTGTGACCTGCGCCGGTTCGCCGACGTCAAGAAGCTCCCCGCCGCGCTGCGCAAGGCGGCCGAGAGCCATCCTCTGGAACGGGCGCGCCTGCTCTGCCTGGAAGGGCGTATCCTGGCCGGACGCGGTGACCTGGACGGTGCGGTGGCCGCCTTGGAGAAGGCGCGGAAGGCGCAGCATCCCCGCGCCGCCGCCGGCCTCGCCCTGCTCTATCTGGAGATCGCCTCCCTGTATGCCGGGAAGGGCCGGATGGCCGAGCTGAAGAGCCTCGCCGAAGAAGCCCTCGAGCTCGTCGCGAGCCCCGGCCTCGGCCGCGAGCCCGCCGCCACCCTGAAGATGTTCGGCCGCCTCGCGGCCCAGGACAAGATGACCCCCGAGCGCGTGCAGAGCTTCGTCAGCGACTGGCTGCGGTTCACGATCCGGCGGTGATCGCGCCGGGGGCCCTCACCCCCGGCTGTAGCGCAGCACCGTCCACAAGATCTTGTAGCCCGCCCGGAAGGTTCCCACGATCGTGCCGGTGATCTTCGACACGCCGACGCGCTTGCGGTAGGAGACCGGCACCTCGGTGACGCGCAGGCCGTGGCGCAGGGCTTTCACCTGCATCTCGGCGGTCCAGCCGAAGTCGGGATCGCTCATGCCGAGGCGTTCCAGGGCCTCCCAGCGGGCGGCACGGAAGGGGCCGAGGTCGGTGTAGCGATGGCCGTAGAGGAGGCGGATCAGGAGGCAGGCGACGAGGTTGCCGGCGCGCGCCTGAGGGAGGAGGGCGCCGGGCTCCCGCTCGCCGAGGACGCGCGAGCCGATGACCAGGTCGGCCTCCCCGGAGAGGAGCGGGGCGACGAGCCGCGGCAGCTCCTCCGGATGGTCCGAGAAGTCGGCGTCGAGGAAGACCACGAGGTCCGGAGGGTCGTTCCGGCGCAGATGGTCGAGGCCGGCCAGGCACGCGCTGCCATAACCGCGGCGAGGGGCCGGAACCACCACGGCGCCCCCTTCCACGGCCACCCGCGCGGTG
>DIHE01000075.1:5799-27113 GCA_002420005.1 Holophagales bacterium UBA5704
CCACGGCCACCCGCGCGGTGGCGTCACGCGAGCCGTTGTCGGCGACCACGATGCGGCGGACGGGAGGGCGGGGCAGGGCGGCGAGAACGAGGGGAAGGGAGGCCTCTTCGTTGAGGGCCGGGATCACCACGTCGATGCGCAGGGGTGCGTTGGACACCGGCGGATCTTATGTCATGCTTGCAGGGCCGGAGCGCCGTCCGGCTCTCCGAGGATGCAGATCCCACTTCGAGGTCGAGAATGAGCTTTCGCCGTCTGATCGCCGCCGCTTGTGTCGCCCTGATTCCAAGCCTTGCCGCCGGTCAACCTGCCGCCCAGCCTGCCGGTCAACCGGCCGCGGGCACGCCGGTCCAGCCTTCTGCGATGACCGTCCTGGTGCTGCCGCCGGATGCGGCCGGCAAGCCGTTTCCTTATACCGTGGCCGTCCCCGCGGGTTGGAAGATCCACCAGGTCAAGGACGTCCCCGGGGTGTTCCTCGGGCCGGCCGACGCCGCGGCGCCGAACGATCCGCGGCTGGTCTACGTGCGGCTGAGCCCGACGCCGATGACCGATCCGCAGAAGACGGCGGAGAACATCCGGGCGGCCGACGCGGCGCAGCCCTGGTCCGCTCCCTTCGTCGAGCCGCGCGAGGTCAACGGCATCCCGGCGGTGCTTCTGCGCATGGACAGCGGCGAGGGCGACCAGGCGCGCAGCACGCTGGTGCTCAAGCTGCCGGCGGAGAAGGGCGGCGTCGATCTGCTCGGCTCGGCGCCGCGCGCCGAGTTCGCGAAGCTCTTGCCGGTGTTCCAGAAGGTCCTCTTCTCGGTGCGCCGGGCGGGGGAGGCGCAGTAGGCGTGCCGCTTCTCCCGTTCGAGGGAAAGGTTCCGCGCCTCGGTGCCAGGGTCTGGGTGGCGCCCGGGGCGTATGTCACCGGGGATGTGGAGCTGGGTGACGACGTCTCGTTCTGGTTCCATACCGTGGCGCGGGGCGACGTGAACTGGATCCGCATCGGCGCCCGCACGAACGTTCAGGACGGCTCGGTGCTCCACGTCAGCCACGGCACGTTCCCGCTGTCGATCGGGGCGGACGTGGTGATCGGCCATCAGGCGGTCGTCCATGGCTGCACCATCGAGGACGGCGCGCTGATCGGCATCGGCGCCCGGGTGCTGGACGGTGCGGTGGTGGAGGCGGGAGCGCAGATCGGTGCCGGGGCGGTGGTGGCGCCGGGGCACCGCATCCCGGCCGGCCATCTGGCCCTGGGCATTCCGGCGCGCGTGGTGCGGCCTTTGACCGGGGACGAGTCGCGGCGGATCATCGAGACGTGCGAGCGCTATGCGGCGCTGAAAGAAAAATATCGCGGGGCCCTCCCGCTGGATTGACGGAAAGAGGATCGGATGGCGAACGAAGAAGCCCAGGAGGTTCTCCCCCGGCGCGGCGCCGGGACGCTCGGACGGGACGACATCGGCCGGACGGTGCGCCTGCAGGCGTGGGTGCAGCGGCGGCGCGACCATGGCGGCCTGCTGTTCCTGACTCTGCGCGACCGCAGCGGCATTGCGCAGGTGGTGGTCCACCCGGACGACCGTCCGGAGGTGGCCGCGGCCCTGGAGCCGGTGCGCGCCGAGTGGGTCGTCGAGGTCGTCGGCGAGGTGATCTCGCGCAACGAGAACGTGAATCGCGAGATGGCGACCGGCGAGATCGAGGTGGCCGCCACCCGGGTGGAGATCCTGTCGCGCTCCGAGCCGCTCCCCTTCGTGCTCGACGGCAAGATCGACGCGAGCGACGAGACCCGCCTGCGCTACCGCTATCTCGACCTGCGCCGCCCCGAGCTGCAGAAGAACTTCCTGCTCCGCGACCGGCTCACCCACGAGGTCCGCAACTATTTCCACGAGCAGGGCTTCCTGGACGTCGAGACGCCGATCCTCACGCGCTCGACGCCGGAGGGTGCGCGCGACTATCTGGTCCCTTCGCGGGTGCGCCGCGGCAGCTTCTACGCCCTGCCGCAGTCGCCGCAGCTCTTCAAACAGATCTTGATGGTGGCGGGGTTCGAGAAGTACGTGCAGATCGCCCGCTGCTTCCGCGACGAGGACCTGCGCGCCGACCGCCAGCCGGAGTTCACCCAGGTGGACGTGGAGATGAGCTTCCCGACCGAGGAGACGATCTACGCCTTGATCGAGGGATTGTTCGCCCGCGTCTTCCCGCTCGGCGGCATCGAGGCGCCGATCCCCTTCCCGCGGATGAAGTACGCCGACGCCATGGCGCGCTACGGCACCGACCGGCCGGACCTCCGCTTCGGCCTGGAGATCGCGGATCTGTCCGAGCAGCTGAAGGGCAGCGGCTTCCGGGCGTTCCAGGAGACGGTGGCGGCGGGTGGGGTGATCCGCGGTTTCGCGGTGCCCGGCGCCGCCGAGGCGAGCCGCAAGCAGGTGGATGGCTGGAGCGAGATCGCCCGCAAGAACGGCGCGGCCGGCGTGCTGACCCTGAAGCGGAAGAACGGGGAGCTGTCCTTCCAGGTGAAGAACGCCCTCACCCCGGCGGAGCTGGAGGCCGCCGCCACGGCGCTGGGGCTCGAAGAGGGAGGCCTCGCGTTGCTCATCGCCGCCCCGGAGAAGGTCGCCGCTCCGGCGTTGGGCACCCTCCGCCTGGAGCTCGCGAAGACCTTCGGCCTGATCCCGGCCGGCAAGCACGCCTTCCTGTGGGTCACCGAGTTCCCGAATTTCGAGTTCGACGCCGACGAGAAGCGTTGGTTCGCCGTGCACCACCCGTTCACCAGCCCGGACCCGCGCGACCTGGACCGGATGGAGAGCGATCCGGGGGCGGTGCGGGCGCGCGCCTATGACGTGGTGTTCGACGGCCTGGAGCTGGGCGGCGGCTCGATCCGCATGCACGACTCCGCGCTGCAGAGCCGGGTCTTCGAGGTGCTCGGCATCGGCGCGGAGGAAGCCAAGGCGCGCTTCGGCTTCTTCCTGGACGCTCTGCGCTACGGCGCCCCGCCGCACGGCGGGATCGCGCTCGGCCTCGACCGCCTCGCCATGGTGCTCGCCAGCGCCAGCTCTCTGCGCGAGGTGATCGCCTTCCCGAAGACCGCCTCGGCCACCGATCTGATGACGGAGGCGCCGTCGGAGGTGGATGGGCGGCAGCTGCGGGAGCTGGGGATTCAGGTGGCGGCGGAGAAAAAGGACTAAGGACCAAAAGGACCTAAGGACCCAAAGGACACCAGGGACAACAGGAAACAGCAAAGGACAACAAAGGAACCGAGGGGCGTTGTTGTCCTTGTCTTGTTGTCCTTGCAGTCCTTGTCGTCCTTGGAGCCACGCACCATGACCTTCCACCGCGCCCTCACCTTGCGCCATTCCGCCACCGCCGCCACCCCGGTCCTGGTGGGGGAGGCGGCCCTGGCCGCGGCCGAGCCGGAGCTTCTCCGCTGGCTGGCCGGGCGCGCGGTGTTCGTGGTCGGCTCGGCGCCGGTTCTCGCTCTGCATGGTGCGCGGCTCGACGGCCTGCGCGCCGCGGCGGCCCGTTGGGAGGTGCTGGAGGTCGCGGACGGCGAGGCGGCGAAATCGGTGCGGTCGGCCGAGGCCTTGTGGAACCGTATGCTGGCCGCCGGGGGCAAGCGGGACAGCCGGGTGATCGCGTTCGGCGGCGGCAGCGTCGGTGACCTCGCCGGGTTCGCGGCGGGCTGCTTTCTGCGCGGCCTCGACTTCGTCCAGATCCCGACCACGCTCCTGGCCCAGGTGGACGCCGCGATCGGCGGCAAGACCGGCGTCGACCTCCCCGGCGGCAAGAACACCGTCGGGCTGTTCCATCACCCGGCGATGGTGGTGTGCGACACCTCCCTCCTGCCGACCCTGCCGCGGGGCGAGCTGCGCTCCGGCCTCGTCGAGGTGATCAAGATGGCGGCGCTGCTCGACCTCGGCCTTCTGGCCGAGACCGAGACGGCCCTTGATGCCCTGCTGGCCGGCGAGGCGGCGGCGCTCGGGCCGGTGGTGGCCGGTGCCGCGGCGGCGAAGATCGCCGTGGTGGAGCGCGATCCGACGGAGCAGGGAGACCGCCGGCTGCTCAACTTCGGCCACACCCTCGGCCATGCCATCGAAACCGCCCTCGCCTATGGCGGGCTGCGGCATGGCGAGGCGGTCGCCTACGGCATCCTCTTCGCCTTGCGCCTCGCGGAGCGCCGCGGGCTCGATGCCGGATTTGCCGGCCGGCTGCGCACCCTGCTCGCCCGCCTGGATCTGCCGCCGTTGCCGCCGCTCGATCCCGCCGCGCTGGTCGATCACATGGCGCGCGATAAAAAAGCGCGGGAGAGCGGCCTGGTGTGGGTCCTTCCGGCGGCCCCGGGGGAGGGCCGGATGGTCTCCGGCATCCCCTGGGAGGAGATTCTGGAGGAGATCGGCGGGTTTCTGCGAGACCCTTTCGCGGCGATGTGTCCGGATCGGGTATAATCGCGCCATCGTGCCGGACGTGCTTTCATGACGAACCGACCCATCCTGCGTCGTCTGAAGCTGCGCCATGTCCTCCTGGTCGTGGTGCTGCTCGCCGGGATCATTCCCCTGGCGATCAGCAGCGGCATGCTCATTCCCCAGAGCCGGCAGGTTCTGCAGGACGCCGAGCGCGAGAACCTGATCCGCCGCGCCGCCGATCTGTCCGGTGACATCGACGCCTACCTCGGCAGCGTCCGCCAGCGCCTCACCCAGCTCGGCACCAGTCTCCTGCTGGCGCCGGGCTCGCCGGTTCCCGCCGAGCGGCTGCGCGAGGAGTGGGTCAACGCCTACCTGCAGAGCTTCCTGCGCCAAAGCCAGGAGCTGGGCATGCCGCTCGTCGCCCTGCGCGTCTCCGACGCCCAGGGCGAAGGACCCTGGCTCGCCCGGACCAAGCTGACCGACACGGAGCTCGCCCCCCTCAAGGCCGCCCTGGACCAGGCCTGGGCCGGCAAGAGGCCCGCTTGGCGGTTCCTCGACCGCGGGCAGGCGCAGTTGCCGCAGGTCGCGCTGGCGGTGCCCGTGGCGGCGGCTCCCGAGGCGCCGCCGCAGCTCGTGGTGGAGGCCTTCTTCGATTTCCAGCCGCTGGAAGCGTTGCGCGGCGAGGCGGGGCAGGGGGTCGGCGCCTATCTGATGACCCGCGACGGCAAGCTCCTCTGGTGGGACTATGCCAACCGCAGCATGCGCGACCAGCTGCTCAAGAACACCGACCAGCTGCAGTCCTTCCTCGCGGCTCCCGCGGCCGGCATGACCCAGGAGTACGAGATGCCGGCGCCGGGTGGAGCCCAGGAGGTGCTCGCCCAGGTGAGCGCGGTGAAGGAGAGCGGCTGGGTGCTGATCGTCCAGAAGCCGCTGTCCTCCGCCTTCGCCGCCGTGGACAAGATGATCCTGAACCTGGTGGTCGCCTCGGTGCTGCTGGTCGGCTTCTCCTTCCTGGCCGCCTTCGTCGCCGCCCAGTGGGTGAGCAAGCCGATCCAGCGGCTCACCGAGACGGCGCACGAGATCGCCGCCGGCCAGTTCGGCGGCAAGGTGGACCTCGAGGGGCTCTCCTTCGAGTTCGCCGACCTGGCGGACGACTTCAACCAGATGAGCGGCCACATCGGCCGCTACGTCCAGCAGCTGCGCCATGCCGCGCAGGTGAACCGCGACCTGTTCATCGGCTCGCTGCGCGCCTTCGTCGCCGCGATCGACGCGAAGGACCCGTACACCCGGGGTCACTCCGAACGGGTGGCGGCGGTCAGCAAGGTCATCGCGCGGGCGCTCGGTCTCCCCGAGGACGTGCAGCACAAGATCTGGATCGGCGCCCTGCTCCACGACGTGGGCAAGATCGGCGTCGAGGACCAGGTGCTGCGCAAGGCGGGCAAGCTGACCGACGAGGAATTCGAGCAGATGAAGGCGCACACCGTGATCGGCGCCGACATCATGACGCAGATCGAGCAGCTGCGCGAGATGGTGCCGGTCATCCGCTCGCACCACGAAGCCTGGAACGGCCGCGGCTACCCCGACGGCCTCAAAGGCGAGCAGATCCCGCTCCATGCCCGGATCGTCGGCGTCGCCGACACCTTCGACGCCATCACCACCAACCGGCCGTACCAGAAGGCGTACAGCCTGCAGTTCGCCGTCGAGACGATCACCCGGCTCACCGGCAGCCGCTTCGACGCCAAGATCGTGACCGCCTTCCTGCGTGCCTTTGAAGCCGGTGAGGTGCGCGCCGCCTGCGAGGCGGTGGGAGGGCACTTCGAGGACGAACAGGTGCGGACGCCGGAGCCCATGCGCGTGGCAGCCGCCCCGCGGTAGGAGAGCGATGTTCCAGTACGTGCTTGCCAATCTGCTCGCCAACAACGACAACGCGCTCGGCGCTCTCTTCCTGGACGACAACGGCGAGACCGTGGATCTCGCCTGCGCCGGCTACACCCCCTACCAGATGCGGGTGGTCGGCGCCTACTTCGGCATCTATCTGCGCCAGCTCGAGAGAGTTCTCGTCAACACCGAGATCGGGGGCCAGCCGCGCCTCATCCACATCGAGAAGAAGGCCATCCACATCTACGCCATGCCGCTTTCCGACGGCTACTACCTGGTCCTCGTCCAGCGCCATCCGGCCCTCGTGGCCCGGGCGCGGGAGACGATGGCCGACGCGGCGGCGCAGCTCACCCGAGAATTGTTCCCGTAGGACCTCATGGCCGAGAAAGATCCCAAGAAGAACGACGTCCTCGACCTCGCTCCCGAAACCCGCGCGCCGGAAGAGGCGCCCACCGAGCCGGCCGGCTTCCTCAAGAAGCTGACCCGCGGCCTCTTCATGACGCACACCGAGCTGCTCGAAAAGATGAGCTCGGCGATGCAGGGCAAGGTCACCCTCGACGAGCGCACGTTCGAGTACCTGGAAGAGGTCCTGATCGGGGCCGACCTCGGCGTCGAGACCTCGCTCGAGCTGGTGGAGCGGGTGCGCCGCAACGCCCGCAAGGAGCAGGTCGGGAGCACCGAGCGGCTGCGCAAGCTGCTCGCCGACGAGATCACCGAGATCCTGCGCGATGCCCCCGTGCCGCGTCGGTTTCACCGCGGTCCCCTGCTGACCCTGGTGGTCGGCGTCAACGGTGTCGGCAAGACCACCTCGATCGCCAAGCTCACCCGGCGCGCGCAGAGCGAAGGCCAGAAGGTCCTGCTCGCCGCGGGCGACACGTTCCGCGCCGCGGCCATCGAGCAGCTCGCCCTCTGGGGGGAGCGGCTGGGCGTCGAGGTGATCCGCCAGGGGCAGGGGGCGGACCCCGGGGCCGTGGTCTATGACGCCATCCATGCCGCCCGCGCCCGCGGCACGGATCGGCTGATCATCGACACGGCGGGCCGGCTGCACACCAAGGATCACCTGATGGCCGAGCTGGGCAAGGTGCGCCGGGTCATCGACCGCGAGGCGAAGGACTGGCAGGTGCAGACCCTCCTGGTGCTCGATGCGACGACGGGGCAGAACGCGCTGAGCCAGGCGCGCACCTTCAGCCAGGTGGTGCCGATCGACGGTGTCCTCCTCGCCAAGCTCGACGGCACGGCCAAGGGCGGCATGGCCGTGGCGGTCGCCAAGGAGCTGCGCCTGCCGGTGCTCTACCTCGGCGTCGGCGAGAAGGCCGATGACATGGTCGAATTCCGCCCGCGGGAGTTCGCCGCTGCTCTCCTCGGCTGAAGCCCTGCGCCGCGCCTTGCGCCTCGCGGCGCGCGGACGCTACCGCACCTCCCCCAACCCCCGGGTGGGCGCGCTCGTCGTCCGGCCCGAGAGCGGGGAAGTGGCCGGGAGCGGCTGGCACCGGCAGGTGGGAGGCCCCCACGCCGAGGTCGAAGCGCTCCGCGCCGCCGGGGAGGCTGCGCGCGGCGCCACCCTCTACGTCACCCTGGAGCCGTGCTCTCACTTCGGTCGCACCCCGCCGTGCGTGGATGCGGTGCTCGCGGCGGGCATCGCCCGCGTCGTGGCCTGCCATGGCGATCCGGACCCGCGGGTCTCCGGGCGCGGTTTCGCCCGGCTGCGGGAGGCCGGGGTGGAGGTCGAGGTGGGGTTCCGGGTGGAGGAGGCGGTGCGCCTCAACCTGCCGTTCCTGGTGGCGGCGGTCCTCGGCCGGCCGCAGGTGACGCTCAAATGGGCGATGAGCCTGGACGGCCGCATCGCCACCGCGACCGGCGAGAGCCAGTGGATCTCCTCGCCCGGCGGGCGCCGCTGGGGCCTTGCGCTGCGCGAGGAGCACGATGCGATCCTCGCCGGGAGCGGCACCGTGCTGGCCGACGATCCCCGCCTCGACCGCCGGCTGGGCCGGGCCGGCGGGCCGAACGTGCGGGTGATCCTCGACCGGCGGCTGCGCACGCCGCCTTCCGCCCGGCTCTTCCAGGTGCCCGGCCCGGTGCTGATATATGCTCAAGAGGACGCTGCGGCCCGGCGGCCGGCGCTGGAGGCGGCGGGGGCGCAGGTGATCCTCCTGCCGCTGGTGGAGCCGGAGCCGGTGTTGGCCGATCTCTTCACCCGGGGCGTCCGCAGCGTGCTGGTCGAAGGAGGCGGCGAGATCCATGCGCGCTTCGTGGAGAGCGGCTGCTACGACCAGGTGCTGGTCGACTGCGCGCCCCTCCTGGTCGGCGGGCGGTTCGCCCCCGGGCCGCTGGGAGGCGCAGGGTTCGCCGATCTCGCCACAGCCGCGCGTCTCGACAACCTCCAGGCTCGCCCGCGCGGCGGCGACCTGATCCTCACGGGATACCGCAAGGGATGTTTACTGGAATTGTGCAAGAGAGTGGGCGGCTGACCGACGATCCGATGCCCTCGGGGCAGGGCGGCGTCCGGTTGGCCCTCGGCCACAGCGCCGATCTCGGCCGGCGGCTGGAGATCGGTGCGAGCCTCGCCGTCAACGGCGTCTGTCTGACCATCGTCGAGCTGGACGGCGATCCGCCGCTCGGCTCGGTCGTCGAGCTGTCCCCCGAGACCTTGTCGCGCACCACGCTCGGCGCCTTGCGGCGGGGGGACCGGGTGAACCTGGAAACCGCCTTGCGCGTGGGGGACGCCCTGGGCGGCCACTGGGTGCAAGGGCACGTGGACGGGGTCACCCGCGTCGTCGAGCGGCGCGATCTGACCGACCACCGGGTGCTCGCCTTCGCCATCCCGCCCGGGCAGGAGCCGTTCCTGGTCGAGAAAGGCTCGGTGGCGCTCGACGGCGTCAGCCTGACCGTCTCGGCGCTCGCGGCGGATCGTTTCGAGGTGGCGCTCATCCCCCACACGCTCGACGTCACGACGCTGTCCCGTCTCCAGCCGGGCGATCCGGTCAACCTGGAGGCGGACATCCTGGCCAAATACATGCACCGGATGCTCGCCATCCGTGGGCTGGTCCCCGCGGCGGAGCCGGAGCGCGGTCCCGCGTGAGCCGAGCCGCCGAGGCCACCCGCCCGCAACGGCCCGCCGCCCTGCTTCCCGAAGCCGGGCGTTTCTGGATCCGCTACGTCCCGCGCGCCTGGGAGTCGCCGGAGCCTCCCTGGATCCATCTGGCGGAAGGCCGGCTGGGCGAGTGGGGGAGGAGCGCCTCGCAGAAGGCGGCGGCCGGTGCCGGAGCAAACGTCTTCGAGATGCTCGCCGAGGAGCCGCTGGACGACGTGCTCTACCTGCCGCCCGTGCCGAGCCGGCGCGCCGCGGCGCGCGACAAGCTGGCGGGCACCCGGCTGGTGGACGGCACGCCGGTGGTCCTGCAGCTCTTCCCGGGGGAGGAGTCGGCGGTGCCGGCGGTCTCCGGCGTCGCGTTCGTCTACGACCTCCTGCCGGCGCTTCTGGCGCGCGATCTGGACCGCCTGGCGAAGGTGCCGGCCGGCGGCACCGCGGTGTGGACGTTGATCTCCGGCCTGACCGACGATCCGGGTCTCTGGGACGAAGGATGTGCCCGGTTGGCCGCGGCCGGCGTGCGCTGCGTGCAGGCGGTCGCTCCCGAGCTGGAGCCGTCCGACCGGCGGCGCCTGGCCGAGCGCTGGGCGAGCGAAGGCAAGGAGGACGAGCTGTTCGATGCGCTCTTCCACCGCGAGCCGCCGCGCGAGCGCGACTTCGCGCGCGTCGCCCACCGCCACGGTCTCACGCCTTTCCTCGCCCGCCCGTTGCCGCGCCCGCCGGTGCTGCGCATCGAGAACCGCCGCATCGGCGGCATCCTTGCCACCATCGCCGAGCTGTCGCTGCGCCTGGGGCGCTCGGAAGCCCAGGCGCAGGCCTGGTTTCACGCTGCGCGCTGGATCGACACCACCCACTACGAGGTCGATGCGGTGGCCGACGAAGGCAATCTCGCCGTGCTCCCGCTGGACCCGGCCTGCCGCGATGCGGTGGCCGAGCTGGTCGAGACCGGCGAGGTGGCCCTCCTGAACGAGCTGCTCACCGCCTACCTGGGAGACGACGACGATGCCTAGAAGCCTTCCCGTGACCGTGCTGCTGGCCCTCTTCGCCCTTCCGGTCGCTGCCGCCGAGGTCCGGCCCGATGCCTCGGAGGCGGCCTTCGGCGACTTCCACCGCCGCTTTTCCCTGGCGGCCTATGCCTATCCCCGCCATGGCGCGGCGGCCCTCGGCCTCCTCGGCTTCGACGTCTACGCCGACGTCGCGGTGGACCGGACCTTCGGCGACGAGACGTTCGCCCGCGCCGTGCTCGACGACGGCCTGACCGGCGACATGCTCGGCGTCGTCCGCGTCGGCGCGCGCAAGGGATTGCCCGGCGGGTTCAACCTCGGCGTCTCTTACGGCCGCGCCCTGGAGACGGACGTCAAGCTGGTGTCCGCCGAGGTGCAGTGGTCGATTCTCAAGGGCGGCCCGCTGACCCCGGCCCTGGCGCTGCGCGCCACCGGCACGCGGAGCCTCGACGACAGCGCCTACACCCTCGATCAATACGGGGCCGAGATCCTCTTCAGCAAGGGTTTCACCGTGCTCACCCCGTACGTCGGAGCGGGAGTCGTGCGCAGCGAGGGCACCCTCGACGCCACCCGCGGACGGACCTTCACCACGACCGAGACGAGCGGCGTGCTGTACGCCGGAGTCACCTTGAACCTGCTCCTCCCCAAGATCACGGTCGAGGTCGAGAAGGCCGACGTGGTCCAGGGAGCGGTGCGCGTCGCCTTTGGACTGTAGAGCCATGAGCCAGAACCGGATCGATCTGCGTTCCGACACCGTCACCTTGCCCGACGACGAGATGCGCCGGGCCATGGCCGAGGCCGAGGTGGGGGATGACGTCTACGGCGAAGATCCCACCGTGCGCCGTCTCGAGGAGGAATCCGCCGCCGCGGTGGGCTTGGAGGCGGCGTTGTTCGTGCCTTCGGGGACGATGGGCAATCAGATCGCGCTGCGCCTCCAGGCCGCACCTGGCGAGGAGGTGATCTGCGACGCCGCGAGCCACGTCATCCATTACGAGATGGGGGCGATGGCCGCCCTCTCGGGTTTGCTCCCGCATCCCCTCGCCTCCCTCGGCGGCCAGCTCGATCCGGTGGCGGTCGAAGAAGCGGTGGTCAAAGATGCGTCTTTTCACGCGCGAACCGGCTTGATCGTGGTCGAGAACACCCACAACATGGGAGGCGGAACGGTCTACGACCGGCCGCACCTGGAACGCATCCTGGCGGTCGCGCGCCGGCACGGACTGCCGGTGCATTGCGACGGCGCCCGGATTTTCAATGCCGCGGTGGCCCTGGACACCAGCGCGGCGGCCCTCGCCGCCGGCTTCGATTCGTTGATGTTCTGTCTCTCGAAGAGCCTGGGCGCCCCGGTGGGCTCGATGCTCTGCGGTGCGCGGGACTTCATCGCCGAAGCCCGGCGGGTGCGCAAGATGTTCGGCGGCGGCATGCGCCAGGTGGGTGTGATCGCCGCGGCCGGCCTGGTCGCTTTGCGCAAGGGGCCGGCCCGTCTCGCCGACGATCACGACAACGCCCGCCGGCTCGCCACCGCCCTGGCGGCGATCCCGGGGATCGGGCTCGATCCCGCGTCGGTGCGCACCAACATCGTCATCTTCCGCGTCGGGTCCGAGCTGGTCGGCCGCTCGCCGGAGGGAGCCGCGGCGGCCTTCCTGGCGCGCCTGCGCGAGGTCGGCGTCCTGGGAGGCAAGGTCGACGCCGATCGCGTCCGCTTCGTCACCCACCGCGACGTCCGCGGCGCAGAGATCGATGAGGCCATCGAGCGCATCCGGGAGGTGGCGGGGGCGGCGGTGCATTGAGCGTGGAGGCGCTGATCCCGCCGCATGGTGGTTATCGGAATCTGAAGAGCTTTCAGGTGGCGCAGCTGGTCTACGACCTCACGGTGCGGTTCTGCGAACGCTACGTCGATCCGCGCAGCCGCACCCGCGACCAGATGGTGCAAGCGGCGCGTAGCGGGGTGCAGAACATCGCCGAGGGGAGCCAGGCATCAGGCACCTCGAAGAAATCGGAGCTGAAGCTGACCAACGTGGCGCGAGCCAGCCTGGAAGAGCTGCGGCTCGACTACGAGGACTTCCTGCGGCAGAGGGACCTGCCCCAATGGCCGCCCGGCCACCCCGCCCTGCGGCGCTTCAAGGCGCGGCGCTGCTCCACCCTGGCGGAGGTGCGGGCCTGGGTGGCGGAAGAACACGGACGCTCACGGACGGGCACGGACCCCCACGGACAGGTGACCGGGAGCCCGTCCGTGCAAGTCGGTGACCGTCCGTGTCCGTCCGTGAGCTCGGCGACCCTGGCCGCCAACGCCGCGCTCTCCCTCCTCAATCTGTGCTGCCACCTGCTGGACCGGCAACTGGAAGCCCAGGCCCGGGCCTTCGAAACCGAAGGAGGCTTCACCGAGCGCCTCTACCGGGTCCGCCAGCAGAGGCGGCGGCGGTGACAGGCCATCAGGCCCCCAGCTCCCCGCACACCGCCGGCAGCAACACCTCCGCCGCCGCCCGAACCGCCACCACGCCCGGGGCGGGCGGGCCGGCGGCTCCGGGGTCGATGGAGAGCACCGGCAGCCTCCAGCCGAGCGCCTCGCGGAGCACCAGCTCGGTCACTCCCACCGAGAACGAGGTCCCCACGAAGAGGGCGAGGGCCATCCGCTCCAGGCCGCGCCGCACCTCGCTGAAGCCGTAGTCGGTGTGCTCGTCGTACAGCTCGTCGAACAGCAGGACATGCGCCCGCACCAGGGCGCCGCAGGCGGGGCAGCGCGGGAGGTTCTCGCGGGCGGGCAGCTCCTTGAAGCGGGTGAAGTCGGCCTCGGTGGCGGGGAAGGAGCCGTAAGGGGCGCCGAGCCGGCAGCCGGGACGGGCGCAGCGCACCCGGTTGGCCGAGCCGTGGACCTTGATCAGGCGCTGTGAGCCGGCCTGCTCGTGGAGGGTGTCGATGTTCTGGGTGACCAGCAGAAAGTCGCCGCCGCGGCCGGCCTGCCATTGCTCCAGAGCCACCAGGGCCTGGTGGGCGGGGTTGGGCTCCGCGGCGAGCAGACCCTCGAAGCGGCGCAGATACCACTGCCACCAGCGGACGGGATCGTGCTCGAAGAAGCGGCGGGTGCCGATCTCGGTCACGTCGCGATTCCACACCGCGTCCGGATCGGTGCCGCGGAAGAGCGGCAGACCGCTCGCCGCGCTCACCCCGGCCCCGGTCACCACCAGCAGGAGGCCGCGGTCCACCCGGCGCAGCGTGTCGGCCACGAAACGGGCATCGTTTTCCATGGCGCGGCAGGATAACATCAGCCTCCGCGACGGCCCTCCACCCACCCTATGAAAGCCCCCGCCCTCGACGAGCTCGTCCTTCTTCCGGAGACCCTGGCGGTCCAGCGCCACTTCGACGCCAAGAGCTACCGGTCGTTCCGCTGGCTCCTCGGCTGGAACCTCTTCGGGCTGCTGCCGATGCTCGTCGCCGCGGTCTCGGAGGCCTGGTTCGTCTCCCTGGGTTTCTTCCTGGCCGGTCTGTTCGGGACCATGGCGCTGATCGCCTTGCGCCAGACCTCCTTGTACGAGACCTGGTTCCGCCAGATCCTCCTCTCCTACCTGTTCTTCTGCATCGTCCTGATCAAGGTGCTGAGCCTGCATGCGGAGGGCGGGGCGCGGCTGCCGGGCTTCTTCTTCGCTGCGGCGGTCCTGCTCTTCTTTCGCCTGCGCTTCTCCGAGCAGCTCCTCCTGTACGTCTCGCTCTGGGTGGCGGCGATCCTGCCGCTCGATGCGAACGGCTGGCTCTCCGGCGCCGCGTTTCCGGAGACGGGCGAGCTGGTGGGTCTGAGCATCGTCATCGCCGTCTGCCTGGTGTTCGCGTTTGTTCTGACGCAGCTCGAACGGCGGCGCTTTCTGGCCGGCTGGCGGAGGGAGCATTCCCGCGCCAGGGAGCGCGAGCGGATGCGCGAGGAGATCGACACGGCACGGCGCATCCAGCTCAGCATGCTCCCCCAGGTGGCGCCGCTCGACCTGCGCTGGCTCGACCTCGCCGCCGCCTCGCTGCCCGCGACCGAGGTGGGAGGCGACTACTACGACTATTTCCGCCTGTCCCCGCAGCAGCTCGCCCTGGTGATCGGCGACGTGGCCGGGCATGGTCTCGCCAGCGGGCTCCTGCTCTCCGGCGTGCGGAGCTGTCTCTACCTTCTGGAGAACGAGCTGGGCGATCCCGTCGGCGTCTTGCAGCGGCTCAATCCGATGGTCCGCAGGACGACGGAGCGCCGGACCTACGTGACGCTCCTCTGTGCCGTTCTGGAGAAGGGAGACCGGGGCGGCCGGCTCACCTTGGCCAGTGCCGGGCATCCGCCCGCCCTCCATTGGTGCTCGCAGAGCCGGCAGCTGACCACTCTGGGCGAGGGGGCGCCGCCGCTCGGCACCTTCCTGGAGGCCACCTACCAGGAGGTGAGCCGGACGCTCCAGCCGGGCGATCTGCTCATGTTCTACTCGGACGGCCTGCTGGAGACGCGCAATGCGGCGGGCGCCGAGTATGGCGACGGCCGCCTCCAGCGCACCGTCACCCGATTGGCCGCGGGCACCTCCGCCCGCGAGGTCCGCGACTCGATCCTCGGCGATCTGGCGAACTTCAAAGGGGATGTGGAGCAGAGCGACGACATCACCATGGTGGTGGTGCGGGTGAAGTGAGCCCGGCGGTGATATCGTCTCCTCCCGCAAAGCTGTTCAGCCGGAGGATCTCTCGATGCCGTCGTCCCTGCGCGTCCCGTTCGCCGCTCTCACCCTGACGCTCGCTCTGGGCGGGCCCACCCTGGCCCAGATGGAGCCGGTTCCGGCCTCGGAACCGGTGGTCCTCGACATGGAGGAGACCGCTGCTCCGGCTCCGGAGGTCCCACCGGCTCCGGCGCCGCCGCCGCTCGATCCGGGCGTCTGGGAGCCCGACCGTCCGGAGGCGGGGAGCATCGAGCAGATCCGCGAGCACACCACGGCGCCGGAGTTCCTGCCCGAGAGCGTCGCCTACGTCCCCGACTCCGAGACCGTCCCCTCGCCGACGAAGGTCCTCGGCCATCTCGCCGGCGCCCCGGACGTCCTCAGCAAGGTCTCCCAGGTCCACGGCTACTTCCGGGCGCTCGATGCGGCGAGCGACCGGGTCCAGGTGCGCGTCGCCGGCACCAGTGAGGAAGGGCGCGAGATCCTCCTCGTCCTGATCTCCGACGCCGCGAACCTGGCCGACCTCGACCGCTACCGGGAGATCACGGCGCGCCTGGCCGATCCCCGCGCGACCTCCCGCGAGGACGCCCGCCGCCTGTCCCGGGAAGGCAAGGTCTTCTATCACCTGACCGGCGGTCTCCACTCGACGGAGACCGGCAGCCCCGAGATGTTGATGGAGCTGGCTTACCGCCTCGCCGTCTCCGAGCGGCCGGAGATCCAGGCCATCCGCGAGAACGCCATCGTTCTGGTCACCCCGGTGACGGAGCCGGATGGCCGCGATCGCATGGTCGAGTGGTACGACCGGCATTTGAAGGGCAAGGACCTGCCTTACGAGGAGCTGGCGCAGATCGACTCTCCGCCGTACTGGGGGCACTACGTCTTCCACGACAACAACCGCGACGGCCTCCAGATCACCCAGGCGCTGACCCGCGCGATCCACGACACCTACTGGTCGTTCCACCCGCAGGTGATGCACGACCTCCACGAGTCGGTGCCGCTGCTCTACATCTCGACCGGGCACGGCCCCTACAGCCGGGCGGCGGACCCGGTGACGATCGCCGAATGGACCCAGCTCGGCGTCTACGAGGCGGGCGCCCTGGCCGCGCAGGGGCTTCCGGGCGTCTGGACCTGGGGATTCTGGGACGGCTGGTGGCCCGGGTACATGGTCTCCGTGGCCACCAACCACCACGGCGTCGGCCGTTTCTACGAAACGTTCGGCAACACCTCGGCCGGCACCTTCGACCGCGACCTTTCGGACGACAAGTACACCGGCAAGCCGGTGACCGACGTCCAGTGGTATCGCCCCTGGCCGCCGGAGAAGAAGGTCCGCTGGTCGCTGCGCAACAATACGAACTACATGCAGGCGGCCGTCCTGGAGGCCCTCAAGTACGCCGCCCTCCATCGCAGCGAGCTGCTGGAGAGCTTCTGGACCAAAGGCGCCCGCGCCCTGGAAAAGGGGAAGAGCGAAGCCCCCTATGCCTGGATCTTCCCGCCCGGGCAGCGCGACGCCGGCCGGCTGGCGCATCTCGTCAACCAGCTCCAGGCCCACCGCATCGAGGTCCACCGCCTGCTGGAGCCGTTCACCCTGAAGCAGCAGACCTGGCCCGCCGGCAGCTACGTCGTCCGCATGGATCAGCCCTACCGCAATGCGGCCGTCACCTTCCTGGAGGAGCAGAAGTTCCCCGCCGACGAGCCGAATCCTCCGTATGACGACGTGGCGTGGACGTTCCCGCTGCTGTACGGGGTGGAGGGGGCGAAGATCGACGACCGGAGCATCCAGGGCGCTGCGATGGAGCCGGTGACCGGCGCCGTGAAACCCCTCGGCGGCGTCACCGGGGTGGGGGAGATCTTCCTGCTGCAGGACACCGGGCAGACCTCGCTCCTCGAAGCGCGGCTGATCCTCGGAGGTCATCAGATCGACGCCGCGGAGGTCGCCTTCGAGGCCGAGGGGATCGCCTATCCGCCGGGGAGCTGGATCGTCCAGGCGCCGCGCGAGCTGGTGGAGCAGGCCGCGACCCGCCTCGGCCTCACCTTCGCCGCCGTGGCCGCGATGCCGGAGGTGCGGCGCCATCTCGTGGACCTGCCGCGGCTGGCGCTCCTCCACACCTGGACCTCCACCCAGGACGCCGGCTGGGCGCGCTACACGCTCGACCAGACCGGCCTGCGCTACGAGCTGATCAGCGACGCCGACCTGCGCCGGGGCGGGCTGTCCGGCCGGTTCGACGTGATCCTGTTCCCCAACGCCCGCGGCTCCTTCTCCGATCTGGTGCACGGGATCGATCCGAAATACGGCCCGCTCGCCTACACCCGCACGGAGGAGTATCCGAGCCACGGCATTCCGAACGCCGCGGACGACATCACCGGCGGCATGGGCTTCGAAGGGCTCCTGGAGCTGCAGCGTTTCGTCCGCGAGGGTGGCGTGCTCCTCGCGCTCGCCAATGCCGGCACCCTGGTGGTCGATGGCGGCCTGGTGCGCGATGTGAGCCGCGCCTCCGGCAGCTTCAACACTCCGGGCTCGGAGGTCCGCGTCCAGGTCCTGCGTCCGGAGCACCCCCTGGCCTACGGTGCGCCGGAGCTGGACAGCGTGTTCCGCGGCAACGGCCCGCTCTGGGACGTGGACAAGAAGGACCGAGGTTTCGCCGTCCTCCAGTTTGGTTTGAAGAAGGACGACGCCGAAAAGGAGAAAGAGGCTGAAGGGGCGATCGAGGAGGAAGAGATCGACCTCGAAGACGCGGCGGGCGGGGAGACCGTGGCGGAGTCGGAGCCGGGCTCCCGGAAGGAGGACCGGCGTCTGGTCCTGTCGGGTCATGTTCAAGGCCGGAGCGTGGTCGAGGGGAAGCCGGCCCTCCTCGACGTCCCGGTGGGGCAGGGGCGGGTGCTGCTCTACGCCTTCAATCCCCTGCACCGGTATCTGAACCTGTCCGACTTCCGGTTTGTCTACAACGCCCTGCTCCACTGGAACGATCTTCCCTGAGAGGGGGCTGACCATGTCCGCCACCGAGACCGGCACCGATCTCCTCGCCTCCTATGACACGGAGCGCCTGAAGACGCTCAGCGCCTGGTCCTGCTTTGCCGAGGAGGATCTCCGCTTCCGGCCGGCGCCGCGGGCGCGGACGCCGCTCGAGCAGATGGTCCACCAGTGCGTCTCCGAGGACATCTGGATGCGCACCATGCTCGGCATCGAGATTGCGCTCCCGGCGCTGCCGGCACGCGAGGACCGGCTGGCGTTCCTCCACCACTACGCCGAGGCCTCGGAAGAGCGGCGGGTGCGCCTGGCGGACAAGGAGGACGGGTGGTGGGCGGGTACGACGCGGTTTTTCGACGTCGAGCGGTCGCGGGCCTGGGTCTTCGTGCGGCGGCTCACCCACTCGGCCCATCACCGCGGCCAGCTCACCGTCTATCTCCGGCTGCTCGGCCGGCCGGTCTATTCGACCTATGGGCCGACGGCGGACACCGGCGGCCTCTTCCTCCACAAGGCGCCGACGCTCTACCGCTACGCCTCGCTGGAGGACCTGCTCGCCGCGGAGGATGCCGGCGGTCAATGGCCGGAGCTGCCGGGACCCGGAGAGAAGCCGGCGACCGAGCGGCCCTGAAGCGGCCTACCGGGAAGGTGCTCCGTGGTCGGACCCGCCGCAATAGCGCGCGCGAGAGGAGCGAAATGCACGGTCGACAACCTGTCGCACGGCGTGCTACTGTCGGCACATGGCTGAATCCATCACCCAGCGCGAGCTCCGCAATGAGAGCGGCGAGATCATGCGGAGGCTCGATCAGGGAGAGACGTTCATCGTCACGCGCAATGGCGTACCGGTCGGAGAGCTGACACCGCTGCGGCGCTACCGTTTCGTTCCGTCAGCCGCAGCCGTCGCCATCTTCAAGAAGGCTCCTGCCATCGACTCTGCCCGGTTCCGTGCCGATCTCGATGCATGGGCCGATCAGGCCATCACACCCCATGCCTGACCGGCGTCACGCCCGCGGGATCCTCGACACCTCGGTGGTCATCGATCTGGAGCACATCGAGCCGGCCCGGCTCCCTGTCGAGGTCGCTGTGAGCGCGATCACAATGGCCGAGCTCGCCGCCGGGCCGCATGCCACGGCAGACCCCGAAGAGAGAGCCAGACGCCAGGACCGGCTCCAGCGGGCGGAGGCCGCGTTTGACCCTTTGCCTTTCGACGCGGAGGCTGCGCGCGCCTATGGGAGGGTCTATGCCGCCGTGGTGTCCGCGGGCCGCAAAGCCAGGGGGGCTCGTGCGGTCGACCTTCTCCTGGCGGCGACCGCCTGCGCCGCCGGGCTCCCCCTCTACACGCGCAATCCGGACGACTTCCAGGCGCTCGCGAGTCTCGTCGAGGTCGTCGCGGTCTGAGGCAAATGCCATGGCCCGTTGCCGCCGCAACGAGTGCATCCGCAAGGGGTGCCATCAGGGAAGAAATCAGAGGAGCGCTCGCGGTGGAGATCGGCGGCTTCCTCCCCTACCTGCAGACCAGCCGCGCGGTCACCTGCCGGGCCTCGACCTGGCAGACCGCTTGGCCGTCGAAGCCACAGACCCCAAGCCCGGACGGTCATCCCCCAAGGCCGGATGGTCACCCCCCAAGGTGGTGTCCTATGACCGTGTAGGTGGTACAGGGGCGTAAGAGGAGACCGCGGCGAGATGCCCCCCGGCGCCTGCCGGACCCGCCATAAAAACCGACAGAACAAACGTTGCGATGGTTGCGAACGTTGCAATGGTTGCCGACGTAGCAGACATAACCCGGGTTTCTGATATCTTAAATTCCCGGAGTTGACAACGCCTGCAAAGTAAGGCAATGCTTGTACTTACGGCGACGGCGAGCTGTCTTTCCCGTCCCGGAAGGCCGGGGGCGTTCCCCGCCAGCTCCAAAAACTGAGAGGCCCCGGTCCTGGTCTCCACTCGCCAAAGTGCCCAGGATCGAGGCCCCAACGCGACGCACCCGCGGGAGGGGATCGCTGTATTCAGCGTAATCCCTTACGCGGGCGGCGTCAAGGGGAGGACGTCCCCATGCGGCTGCACTGCGCCGGGTGGGATGGCGGGATCGGGCGAAGGAGAGACCGGCTGCGGCCTCTCTGGCCCCGGTCCCGCATACCGCCCGGGGAGCGGGGGGAGGAGATCCCTACTCCTCCCCCTCGCTCCTCTTCAACTCACGGCGTGCCGCCGCCACCAGCGTTTCCCGAATCCAGGCGGAGAGATCACCTGAGCCCTTCCGGTGCGCGGCACTGTCCGCCGCCTGCCGGATCAGTTCATCGTGCTCGGGAGCCACGCGCACGCGCAGCATGACGGAATAGGTACGGTCTGCCTTCGGTCTGCCCTTGGTAGCCATGGCCGAAGCGTAGCACCCGTGGAGCCACAAGTCAAAGAAGATTCCCTCTTGACTGTGGCGCCAGTGGTGCTACAATAAATCCAGTTGAGCGAGCCGAGAGCCATGAACGCCACCCCCACCACCCCGACCGCCCCCACCTGCCGCACCTGCGGCGGGCCGTCGATCGGCTGGGGAAAGGACCGGGAGGGCAACCCCCGCCGGTTCTGCAAGGCTTGCCGGAAGAGCTTCGGCATCATCCCGGCCCGGCCGCTCGGTTCCATGCGGATCTCCCTGGACGATGCCACCCTCGTTCTCTCGCTCCTCACCGAGGGCTCCTCGATCCGTTCGGCGGAGCGGGTGACCGGCATGCACCGCGACACGATTTGTCGTCTCCTCCGGGTGGCCGGCTCGAAGTGCGAAGCTCTCCTTTCCCGCCTGGTCCGTAACGTCCCGGTCAAGGACGTCCAGGCTGACGAGCTGTGGAGCTTCGTGGGCATGAAGGAGAAGACGAAGAACCGCAAGCAGCTCACCGACCCGGAACTCGGCGACGCCTACACCTTCCTCGGAATCGAGCGGGACTCGAAGCTCCTGCTTGCCCACCACGTCGGCCGGCGCTCCTCCGAGGATGCGAACCTCTTCGCCGCCAAGCTCTCCGCCGCCGTGGGAAGCGACCGCTTCCAGCTCAGCACGGACGGCCTGGACGTCTACCCCCCGGCCATGGAAACCCACTTCGGCGCGCAGATCGACTACGCGCAGCTCATCAAGTCGTACTCGGGAGAGGGAATGGACAGTGAACGGCGGTACAGCCCGCCGTCCATAATATCCACCGAGAAGCGGGTCGTTTCCGGCAACCCGGCGGAGTCCCGGGTGTGCACCTCGCACGTCGAGCGGCTCAACCTGCATGTGCGCATGCAGACCCGGCGGTTCACCCGGTTGACCACGGCCTTCTCGAAGAAGCGGGACAACCTGAAGGCGGCGGTCGCGGTGTTCGTGGCGAGCTA
>DIHE01000075.1:27325-29223 GCA_002420005.1 Holophagales bacterium UBA5704
GTCGCGGTGTTCGTGGCGAGCTATAACTTCTGCTGGCGTCACTCGGCGCTCCGGATGTCCCCCGCGATGCATGCGGGTCTCACCCGGAAGGTGTGGAGCGTGCGGGACTTGTTGACGGCATAGCATGAAGCGTAAAATTGAATCCGTGTGGAGCCTAACTGTCCAGTTGTCTGTCGGCGGCAGAGACAGCGCAGATAACCAGCATGGAGAGCTGAAGATGAGCAGCGGCGACTTCAAAAATCGCATCAAGGCGGCAGCAAACAGATTCGATCAAAAAACCAAAACGGAAGAAGATGCTCGCAAAGAAAGGGACCAGAAAAGGAAAGACTTCCTGCAAGAATTTTGGGGCAAGGGGCATGAAGTGATTGAACCTGTTCTCACCAGTGCACAGGAGGACCTTGAGCACTCCAATATTTCATGGTCTGATAACGAGGATCGAATTGTATTGACGTTCGCTCCTGGAGCGAAGTATGCCGTCTTGGTGTTCTTGGCCGACGCGATGACGATGCGAGTGCGCTTGCATACCGCCATCGGAAGCGTAGCAAGCAGCAAGGATATTGAGAGGTTCCAGGATATCCAGGAAGGGGCCGGCAGGATTGTCCCGGCGGCAGGGGATTTTACTCTCGCCCAACTCGACAAACAGACCGTTGAAGACTGCGTCGCGACGTTTGTAGAAAAAGCCTTCGGAGCCTAAAAAGGGCCGGTCCCTCGCGGAACCGGCCCGGCATTCAGACCGCCTCCCGGCGGTGGCGTTCGACGATGCCCCCGGGATCTCCCCGGATCATGACGGGCGCCAGCTCGCTGGCGAGCGCCTGGCACTGGCGGTAGCTGCGCAGGGTGGCGATGATGCGCCGCTCCGGCAGGTACACCAGCGAGTAGCGCCGGCAGGCCCGGTACCCTCTCCCCTCCGCCGTCCCCCGGAAGGCTCCGAAGGGGGGCGAGACGAAGCCCGGCAAGGTGACCGCCGCCCCGCCTTCCAGGTCCACCGGGAACCGCCCGACGTGCCACCCCAGGGGGAGCGGGCGGCCGGCCCGGGCGCGGGCCTTCAGGTAGGCGTCTGCGGCGTCGGCGAGCCACGCGCCGGCCGAAGCGAAGCCTTCCGCGTCCGCCGCCCGCTTCCAGCGTTCCGACTGCGCGAGGGTGGCGCGCACGGTGAACGATGCGACCTTCACCGCGCACCTCCCCCGGGGGCCTCTTCCCGGGCCTTCCGGCGCTCCTCCGCGCGGCGCCAGCGGGCGGTCACCCGCCGCCAGTGCGCGGCGTAGACGTCGGCGGCACGTGCCAGGAAGACCGGAACCGGATCGCCTTGCCCGCGAGCGGCGGATTCCCACAGGCCGGCCTGTTCATAGGTGGCGCGGACGTTGAACTTCAACTCCGCTTCGTGGGGCCACATGCGCCGGCCCATGGTCAGACCTCCTGAAGGACGATGCCGAAAGGGGAATCGGGATCGGCAAGGACGCGCACCACCTCGGTTTGGAGATCGGCCGGCGCATCGCGCGCGGCCTCCCGGTCTTCCCAGACGGCGAACCACCGGCCGTAGAGGAAGTGGACCGCGAGGTCGCATTCGGCGGGGGTGTACCGGGGGACGGCGTCTTCGTCGCCGGTCTTCGTCCAGACCAGCGAGACCACGGCGTCGTACAGCTCGCGGCGGAGGGTTTCGGTGTAGTGCGTGAGCTGGAAGGCGGTAAACTCGGGACGCTGCTGCATGGGGGTTGCTCCTGTGCAGTGGTAGGCTCCGGCGGGAGGGTCAAGCTCTTGCCGGGGCCGCTTCGGTGGTTTCGGGGAGGAACACCCTCCCCTCTGAGGGTGAAGCTACCCCAGGTCCGCGCGCTCCCGCGCGACCTGCCACCACCAACACTGAATCAGGACACCACCCCCCCCAAGGCCGGATGGTCACC
>DIHE01000185.1:0-6747 GCA_002420005.1 Holophagales bacterium UBA5704
CACCTGCGCCAGACGGTGCGCTTTGCGGACGGTCTCGAAACCCTGCTCGCCGAGCCGGGGCGCATCCTGCTCGAAGTGGGGCCGGGGCGCGCCCTGACCCGCCTCGCCCGCCGCGCTGCGGAGCAGCGAGGCGAGCCCGATCGTGCGCTGGTGCCCTCCCTGGGGGAGGACGAGACCCTGCTGAGCGCCCTCGGCCGCCTGTGGGCCGCCGGTCTTCCCGTGGACTGGCCGGCCGTCCACGGCGGCGAGAATCGGCGCCGGGTGCCGCTGCCGACCTACCCGTTCGAGCGCCGCCGCTACTGGATCGAGCCGGCCGCGCGCGGAGCGGGGGCCGTGCCGCTCCAGTTCGTCGAGGAAGCCGAAACCGAGCTGCCGGGCGATCCGTCCGACCGGTCGGATCCGTCGGATCCGTCCGATCCCCTCACCGCGCAGATCACCGCGATCTGGCGCGAGGTGCTGGGCGTGGCGCGGATCGGCCCGAACGCCCACTTCTTCGAGCTGGGCGGCGACTCGCTGGTCGCCCTGCGGGTGATGGCGCGCCTGCGCGAGGCCTTCGGGGTCGATCTGCCGGTGCGCGCCCTGTTCGAGCAGCCGACGCCTGCCGGGTTGCGCGCGGCCGTCGCGGCGGCGCAGTCCCGCCGGGCAGTCCTCCCGGGCGAGCCGCCGCTCCTGCCGCGGGGCGAGACCGGACCCTCCCCGCTGTCGTTCTCGCAGCAGCGCCTCTGGTTCCTCGACCGGCTCGAGCCGGGCAACCCCGTCTGGAATCTGCGCTTCGAGGTGCGCCTCACCGGCTCTCTCGACCGCCCGGCCCTGGCCCGCAGCTTTGCGCGCGTCGTGGCACGCCACGAGAGCCTGCGCACCTGCTTCCCATCCGCCGGCGGCGTTCCGGTCCAGGACGTCCTCCCGCAGCTCGCGGTGGAGATTCCCGAGGTCGACCTCTCCGGCCTCGCTCCCGAGCCGCGCGCCGCCGCAGCCTTGGAGCTTGCCGCCGCGGCGGCAGGCCGCCGCTTCGACCTCGGGCAGGTGCCCCTGCTCCACCTGCTCCTGCTGCGCCTCGCCCCGCAGGAGCACCTGCTGCTCCTCACGCTCCACCATGTCATCGCCGACGGCTGGTCCATGGGCGTGCTGCTGCGCGAGCTGGGCGCCCTTTACTCCGCCGAGGTCCACGGCACCCCCGCGGACCTGCCCCCCTTGCCGCTGCAATACGCCGATTTCGCGTCCTGGCAGCGCCGCCGGCTCGACGGAGAGGCCCTGGAGGCCGGCCTCTCCTGGTGGCGCCGGCAGCTCCAGGGGGCTTCCGAGGGGCTCGACCTGCCGTACGACCGGCCGCGGCAGGCGGCTCGCAGCGCGCGGGGCGCGTCCTGCCCCCTCTCCTTCTCCCCCGGCACCACCACCGCCCTGGCCGGCCTCGCGCGGCGCGAGGGAGCCACCCTGTTCATGGCCTGCCTGGCGGTCTTCCAGACCCTCCTCGGGCGCTCCACCGGCCAGACCGACCTGCTCATCGGGTCACCGGTCGCCGGGCGGGAGCGCCCGGAGCTCGAAGGGCTGATCGGCCTCTTCGTCAACACCGTGGTGCTGCGTGCGGACCTGGCGGGAGATCCGGCGTTCCGCGCGCTGCTCGGGCGGGTGCGCCAGACCGCCCTGGAGACGTTCCGCCACCAGGAGACCCCCTTCGAACGCCTGGTCGAGGAGGTGCGGCCGGATCGGGACCTGAGCCGCAACCCCCTGTTCCAGGTGATGTTCGCCCTGCAGAACACGCCCCTGCCCACCCTCTCGCTTCCCGGCCTCACCTTGCGCCAGGAGGAGCCGCGGAGCCGGACGGCGATGTTCGACCTCACCGTCTCCCTGCGCGAGCGCGACGGTGGGATCGGCGGCTTCCTGGAATACAGCACCGACCTCTTCGACGCCGCCACGGCCGAGCGGATGGCCGGCCATTTCGCGACCCTCCTCGCGGGTGCCGCCGCGGAGCCGGCGCTCTGCTTGTCGGAGCTCCCCCTGCTCACCGCCGCCGAACGCAGCGCGCTCCTCGCCTGGAACGACAGCGCGGTGCCCTTCGACCTGGAGACCTGCCTGCACGACCGGTGCGCGGCATGGGCGGCGGCGGCGCCCGACGCGCCGGCCGTGGTCTGCGGCGGCGCGATCCTGACCCGCGGCGAGCTCGACCGGCGCACCAACCAGCTCGCCCGGGTGCTCCACCGCCTCGGGACCGGACCCGAGGTTGCGGTGGGGCTCTGCGCCGGGCGCTCCATCGAGATGGTCGTCGGCATGCTGGGGATCCTCAAGGCCGGCGGCGCCTACGTGCCGCTCGACGTGAGCTACCCCCGCGAGCGGCTCGCGCTGATGCTCGACGACGCGCGCGCGCCGGTGCTGCTCACCCAGGGACGGGCGGCGGACGACCTGGCGGGGGCCGGCGCGACCGTCCTCCCCCTGGATGCCGGCTGGGAGGAGATCGGCCGAGAGCCGGCGGCTCCGGTCGCGAGCGGTGCCGGCGCGGACCACCCGGCCTACGTCATCTACACCTCCGGCTCGACCGGCCGGCCCAAGGGCGTCGCCTGCACCCACCGGGGGCTCCTCAACATGATCGCCGACCTGGACCGGCGCCGGCCCCTGGCCCCGGGCGAGGCGTGCGGCCTCTGGACGAGCATCAGCTTCGACGTCTCGGCGTGGGAGATCTTCTCCGCCCTCTGCCATGGCGGCGTGCTGCACATCCCCGGCGAGGACGAACGCACCAGCGCCGAGCGGCTGTTCCCGTGGATGGAGCGCCACTGCATCCGCAGCCTCTACCTTCCGCCCTTCCTGCTCGCCGACTTCGCCGCGTGGTTGCAGGCCGGAGGGGACGGACGGCGGACGCTCGCCCGCCTGCTCGTCGGCGTCGAGCCGATCCGCGAGCCCCTCCTGGGCGACATCGCCGCCGCCGCGCCGGGCCTCTGCATCGTCAACGGCTACGGCCCGACCGAGGCGACGGTCTGCGCCACCTTCTACGACCTCGGCCCGGCGCCGGCGCCGGAGCGGCGGACGCCGCTCGGGCTCCCCGTGGCCAACCTGCACGTCCACCTGCTCGATGCCGCGATGCGGGAGGTGCCGGTCGGCGTCCAGGGCGAGATCTGGATCGGTGGCCCGGGGCTCGCCCGCGGCTACCTCGGGCGCCCCGAGCTGACCGCGGAGCGGTTCGTCCCCGATCCCATCGGCGCTCCCGGCGCCGGGCCGGGAGCCCGCTGCTACCGCACCGGCGACCTCGCCCGCCGGCTTCCCCAGGGATTTCTCCAGTTCGTGGGGCGGCACGACCAGCAGGTGAAGCTACGCGGTTTCCGGATCGAGCTGCGCGAGATCGAGGCCCACCTCTGCCTCCTCCCCGGTGTGCGCGAGGCGGTGGTCCTGGTCCGCGCGGACCTCCGCGGAGACCTGCGGCTGGTCGCCTGGGTGGCCGCGGAGGACGGAGCCGCCGGGCTCCCGGGCTGGCGCGAGCGCCTGCGCCTCCGGCTCCCCGAGCACATGGTGCCGGAGATGCTCGTAGCCCTGCCCGCCCTCCCCCTGACGCCGAGCGGCAAGATCGACCGCCGCGGCCTGCCGCCGCCGGACTGGAGCCACCAGGCGGCGGAAACGGCCTACGTGGCGCCGCGCACCCCGGTCGAGGAGCTGCTCACCGGCCTCTGGTCGGATCTCCTGGGGCGCGGCGCTCTCGGCGCGACGGACGACTTCTTCGCCTCCGGCGGGCATTCCCTCCTCGCCACCCGGCTCGTCTCCCGGGTCCGCGAGGCCCTCGGGGTGGAGATCCCCCTGCGCGCCGTGTTCGAGGCCCGCACCCCGGCCGCCCTGGCCGCGCGCATCGAAGAGCAGCGCCGTCCGGAGGGGAGCCCCCTCCTGCCGCCTCTCGCGCCGCAGCCGCGCACCGGCGAGACCCCCCTCTCCTTCTCCCAGCAGCGCCTCTGGTTCATCGACCGGCTCGAACCGGGGAGCCCGCTCTACAACATCCCGGGCGCGGTGCGCCTCTCCGGGGATCTCGACGCCGCCGTCCTCGCCGCGGTCCTCACCGAGGTGGTGCGACGCCACGAGGTCTTGCGCACCACCTTCCACACCCGCGACGGCCGGCCGTTCCTGGAAGTCGCGCAACGCGCGGCGCCGGACCTGCCGCTGGTCGACCTGACGGCTCTCGGCGAGGCCCCGCGCGCCGCCGAGACCGCCCGCCGGCTGGCCGGGGAGGCCCGCCGCCCCTTCGACCTCGCGCGGGGTCCCCTGCTGCGCGCGGTGCTGCTGCGGCTCGCCCCGGCGGAGCACGTCGCCGTCCTCACCCTGCACCACATCGCCGCCGACGGCTGGTCCGTCGGGGTCCTGCTGCGCGAGATCACGGCCCTCTACGGCGCCTTCGCCCGGGGCGCGGCCTCTCCCCTGCCGGAGCTGCCGCTGCAATACGCCGACTACGCCATCTGGCAGCGCCGGGTCTTCCAGGAAGAGCGGCTGGCCGGACAGCTCGCCGTCTGGCGCGACCGTCTGGCCGGCGCGCCGCGCCGCCTGGAGCTGCCGGCCGACCGGCCGCGGCCCACCCGGCGCAGCCTGCGCGGTGGCGTGTGGCCGCTGGCCGTGCCGGCCGACCCCGCCCGCACGGCGTTCTGCCGCCGCGAGCAGGTGACGCCGTTCATGCTGCTCTTGGCCGTCTGGGGTGCCCTGCTGGGGCGGTGGGCGAGCCAAGAGGACCTGCTGATCGGCACGCCGGTCGCCCACCGCACCCGGCGCGAGATCGAAGACCTGATCGGCTTCTTCGTCAACACCCTCACCCTGCGCGTGGACCTGACCGGCCGGCCGGCCTTCCGCACCCTGCTGGAGCGGGTGCGGCACGTGGCCCTCGAAGCCTATTCGCACCAGGACCTCCCGTTCGAGCGCCTGGTCGACGAGGTGGCCCCGGAGCGCGACCTGCAGAGCACTCCGCTCTTCCAGGTCCTGTTCGCCTTGCAGCCGGCGCCGCGCGACCGCCTGGAGCTTCCCGGCCTCACCTTGCGCCCGGAGCCGGTGGACGGCGGGGTCGCCCACTTCGATCTGATCCTCAACCTGCAGGAGACGGCGCAGGGATTCACCGGATTCATCGAGTACGACGGCGATCTCTTCGATCCGGCCACGGTCGGCCGTCTGGCCGGCCGCTTCACCGGCTTGCTGGCCGCGGGAACGGCGGCGCCGCAGCAGCGGCTGGACGAGCTCCCGCTGCTGCTCCCCGCCGAGCGGCACCAGGTGCTCGTGGAGCTCAACGACACGCAGACCGGGCTGCCGCGCGACCAGACCCTGCCCGCGCTGTTCGCCGCCGTGGCCGCCGCCGACCCCGGCGCACCGGCGGTCGTCGAGGAGAGCGGCGCCACGTGGACCTATCGCCGGCTCGACGAAACGTCGAGCCGCCTGGCAGGCCGGCTCGCGTCCCTGGGAGTCCGGCGGGGCGCGCGGGTCGCCGTGGCCCTGGAGCGTTCGGCGCTGCTGGCCGCCGCCCTGCTGGGCATCCTCAAGGCGGGGGCCGCCTACGTGCCCCTGGACCCCGCCTATCCCGACGAGCGCCTCGCCTTCCTGCTCGCCGACACCGGCGCCCCGGTGGTGCTGGTCGAGGCCCGGACGCGGGAACGGCTGGCCGCGCTCCAGGCGGCGGGCTCCTGGGAGCTCGTCGACCTCGATGCCGGCGACTGGAACGAAGAGCCCGCCGGCCGGCCGGCCGAGCCCGGCCGCCTCTGCGCCGAAGACCTCGCCTACGTCATCTACACCTCGGGCTCCACCGGGCGGCCCAAAGGCGTCGCGGTGCCGCACCGCGCGGTCGTGCGCCTCATCGCCGGCAGCAACTACGCGACGCTCACCCGCGGCGACCGCCTGGCCTTCAACGCCAACACGAGCTTCGACGCCGCGACGTTCGAGATCTGGGCCACCCTGCTCGGCGGCGGAACGCTGGTGGTGATCTCCCGCGACCTCATGTTGTCCCCCCGCGAGCTCGCCGCCCACCTCGGCCGCGAGCGGGTGAACGTGCTGCACCTGACCACGCCGGTGTTCAACCAGGCGGTGCGCGAGGCACCGGAGATGTTCGCCCCCCTGCGCCTTTTGATGTTCGGCGGCGACGCCTCCGACCCCGGGGCGGTGGCCGCCGCGCTGGCCGGCGACCGCCCGGGCGAGATGCTCCACATGTACGGCCCGACCGAGAGCACGACCTTCGCGACGTTTCACCGCGTCCGGGCGGTCGCCGCGGGGGCGCCGTCCGTGCCGATCGGACGGCTGCTGGCCGACACCTCGGGCTGGGTGCTCGACCGGTGGGGCGAGCCGGCGGCGCCCGGGCAGAGCGGCGAGCTCCACCTCGGCGGCGAAGGGCTCGCCCATGGCTATCTCAACCGCCCGGACCTGACCGCCGAGCGGTTCGTGCCACATCCGTGGAGCGGGCAGCCGGGAGCCCGCCTGTACCGCACCGGGGACCTGGTCCGCCAGCGCCAGGACGGCGAGCTGGAGTTCCAGGGACGCATCGACCACCAGATCAAGATCCGCGGCTTCCGCATCGAGCCCGGCGAGATCGAAGCGCTCCTCTCCGTCCATCCGGGGGTCAAGGCCTGTGCCGTCCTGGCGCGCCGCGACGGTCCCGGCGAGGCGCGGCTCGCCGCCTACGTGGTCGCCGCCCCCGGGGTGGTGCTCGACCCGGGCACGCTGCGCGACGCGCTCCGGGCGAAGCTGCCGGAGCACATGGTGCCGCCGGACTTCGTGCTCCTCGCCGCCCTGCCCCTCACCCCCAACGGCAAG
>DIHE01000185.1:6925-36666 GCA_002420005.1 Holophagales bacterium UBA5704
GCCCCTCACCCCCAACGGCAAGGTCGACCGCCGCGCCCTGCCGGCACCCGCGCGCAGCGAGCCGGTCGGCGAAAGGGAGGCTCCACGCACACCGCAGGAGGCGGCCCTGGCCGGCATCTGGGCGCAGGCGCTCGGGCGCGAGCGGGTCGGCATTCACGACAACTTCTTCGACCTCGGCGGCGACTCCATCCTCAGCATCCAGGTCGTCTCCCGGGCGCAACAGGCGGGCCTGTGGATCACGCCGCGGGACCTGTTCCAGCACCAGACCGTGGCCACGCTCGCGGCGGTGGCCGGTGCGGCGCCCGTCCCGTCCGGCGGCGAGGACGCCGCGGGCGACGTGCCGCTCACCCCGGTGCAGCGGCGGTTCTTCGCCGCGGATCTGACCGGCTTCCATCACTTCAACCAGTCGCTGCTGCTCGGGCTGCGCGAGCCGGCCGACCCCGGCCGCCTGGAGCAGGCCCTGGGCCGGGTGGTGGCGTGCCACGCCGCGCTGCGCTGCCGCTTTCTCCTCTCCCCGGACGGGAGCTGGCGGCAGACCGTCCAGCCGGCGGCGCCGGGGACCGAGCCCCCGCTCGCCGTCTGCGACCTGGCCGCCTTGCCGCCGGCAGACCGCCGCGGCGCCCTGGAAGGTGCGGCGGCGTCTCTCCAGGAAAGCCTCGACCCGGCCGGCGGCCCGGTGCTGCGCGCCACGCTGTTCTCCCTCGGCGGCGGGGAGCAGCGCCTGTTCCTGGCCGTCCACCATCTGGTGATCGACGGCGTCTCCTGGCGCATCCTGCTCGCCGACCTGGAGAGCACCTACCGCCAGGGCGTCGCGCCGCCTCCCCCCGGCACCTCCTTCCCGCAGTGGGCCGGCCGGCTGGCCGCCCACGCGCACGCCGCCGTCACCTCCGGCGAGATCGGCTTCTGGGCCGACCCCGCCCGCCGCTCCGTCCGCCCGCTGCCGGTCGACCGGCCCGACGAGCCCGGCACGGTGGCCTCGACCCGCGCCCTCGACGCAGAGCTCGACGCAGAAGAGACCCGCGCCCTCCTCGAGGAGGTGCCCGCGGCCTACCACACCCGCATCCAGGACGTCCTCGCGACCGCCCTCGTGCAGGCGTTCGCCGGCTGGACCGGCACGCCGAGCCTGCTGGTCGACCTGGAAGGCCATGGCCGGGACGAGATCTTCGACGGCGCCGACGCCTCGCGCACCGTCGGCTGGCTCACCGCCGTGTACCCGGTCCTGCTCACCCTCGGCCGGATCGACCTCCCGCCGGGCGAGTCCCTGCGCGCGATCAAGGAGCAGCTCCGGGCCGTGCCGCAAGGGGGCATCGGCTACGGCCTGCTGCGCCACGTGGCCGGCGGCGAGGCCGCAGAGCGGCTGCAGAGCCTGCCGGCGGCGCAAGTGGCGTTCAACTACCTCGGACAGCTCGACCGGGGGCTTCCGGAGTCCTCGTGGCTCACCCTCGCCGCCGAATCGGGAGGGCCGCCCGCCGCCCGTCTCCGGCGGCGCGACCACCTCTTCGAGATCAATGGGGGAATCTCCGCAGGCCGTCTGCGGTTGACCTGGACCGCCCCTGCCCGGGAGGAACGCACGCTGGAGGCGCTGGTGCAACGCTTCCTGGAGGCGCTGCGCGCGCTGATCGCACACTGCCGCGCCACCCGGGACGGCGGCTTCACCCCCTCCGATTTCCCGGAGGCGCGCCTCGACCAAAAGAGGCTCGACAAGATGATGGCCCGGATCGGCAAGCGGAGCCCCGCGAAGGCCCATTGAAAGGACTCATGCTCGGACACTATCTGAAGGTTGCGGCCCGCCACCTGCTGAAACACAAGGGCACCTCCCTGATCCACCTCCTGGGGCTCACCCTCGGGGTGGCGTGCTGTCTTCTCATCCTCCTGTTCGTGCGCGACGAGCTGTCCTTCGACCGCTCCTTCTCCCAGCCCGACCGCCTCTTCCGCATCACCGAAGAGGCCGGCCTGCCCGGCCAGGAGCCCAAGCACGCGGCGATCACGCCCCCCCGCCTGGCACCGGTCCTGGCGCAGGAGATGCCGGAGATCGCGGAAGCCGCCCGCCTGCTCCCCTACTTCGAGGGCAGCCTCCCCGGCAAGGCGGCGATCAGCTACCGCAACGAAAAGCAGTTCTACGACTCGTTCTTCTGGGCCGATCCCAACATCTTCCGCCTCTTCACCCTGCCGATGGTCGAAGGCGATGCGGACAAGGCGCTCACCGCCCCCAATACCGTGGTGCTCGGCGCCGCGACCGCCCGGCGCTATTTCGGCACCGCGAGCCCCCTGGGGAAGGTGCTGCGGATCGACAGCGGATTCTCCGACGAGGACTACACCATCACCGGCGTGGTCGAGGACATGCCGGCGAGCTCGCACTTCCATTTCGCCGTGCTCGCCTCGATCTCGACGGTGGAGCACATCAAGGACCCGCGCATCGTTCTCGACGAATGGTGGCTGGCCGACGCCTACACCTACGTCCGGCTGGCCGAAGGTGCGACGGCGGCCCAGGTGGAAGCGAAGATGCCGGCGTTCATCGCGAAACACTTCCCGGCCTTCCCGCCGGGCATGCCCACGCCCCGGGTGTCCCTGTACCTGCAGCCGGTCACCTCCATCCATCTGCACTCCAACCTGCTGCACGAGCTCGAGGTCAACGGCGACGTGGCGTACGTCTACGTCTTCTCGGCCGTGGCCCTGCTCGTCCTGCTGATCGCCTGCGTCAACTTCATGAACCTGTCCACGGCCCGGTTCGCCCACCGGGCGCGCGAGGTGGCGATGCGCAAGGCGCTGGGTGCGCGCCGCCCGCAGCTCATCGCCCAGTTTCTCGGCGAGGCGATCCTGCTGGCGGTGCTCGCCACCGGGCTCGCCGTGCTTCTCGTCCGCCTCGCCCTGCCGGCCTTCAATGCCTTTGCAGGCAAGGCGATCGTCCTGTCCTCCACGCCCTCCGCCTGGCTGGGCCTGGCCGCCCTGGCGGTGCTCGCCGGAGCGGCGGCCGGGATCTACCCCGCCTTCTTCCTCTCGTCCTTCCCGCCGGCCCTGGTGCTCAAGAGCTCGCCGGCCGGCGGCGCGACGCGAACCGGCTCCCTGCGCAAGATCCTCATCGTCTGCCAGTTCGCCGCCGCCGTGGCGCTGCTGATCGGCACGGCGGTGATCTGGCAGCAGCTGCGCCACATGCGCTCGCGCGAGCTGGGCTTCAACGCGCGGCAGGTGCTCGTGCTGCCCATCCGCGACGTCGCCCTGCGCGACAGCTTCACGGCGGTCAAGACCGCGATGGAGCGCCTGCCGGGAGTGCTCGGCACCACCTTCTCCTCCCTCCTGGTCAGCCGCGAGACGCCGGAGATCGGCGTCCAGATCGAGGGGATCGAGGACTTCGATTCGATCGGCACCCTGATCATCGACCCCGACTTCCTGAAGGTGTTCCAGATCGGGCTCGCCGCCGGCCGCGGCCTGGACCGGAACAACCCGGCGGACCTCGACGCCGGCTTCCTGGTCAACGAGGCGGCGGTTCGCCGCTGGGGGCTGGGCTCCCCGCGGGAGGCGCTGGGCCGGAAGGTGGCCTGGGGCGGCTGGAAGGCGGGGACGATCGTCGGGGTCGTGCGCGACTTCCACCACCAGCCGGTGCGCCACGACATCAAGCCCCTGATGCTGCACGTCCGGCCGCTGACGTTTCACTACCTGTACGTCCGCCTGGCGCCCGAGGACCGGGCGGCCACGATCGGCCGGATCGAGGACGCCTGGCGCCGCCTGCGCCCCTCGAAACCGTTCGAAGCCTTCTTCCTGGAGGACGAGATGGCGCGCGCCTACCGGCCCGAGGAGCGCCTCGGGCAGCTCATCGGCTTCTTCGCGCTCGCCGCCATCTTCGTGGCCTGTCTCGGCCTCCTCGGTCTCGTCGCGTTCTCCGCCGGCCAGCGCACCCGCGAGATCGGCATCCGCAAGGCCCTGGGCAGCTCGGTGGCCGGCATCGTGATGCTCCTGACGCGCGAGATGGCCGGCCTGGTCCTGGCGGCCAACCTCATCGCGTGGCCGCTCGCCTGGCTCGTGCTGCGGGCCTGGCTGTCCGGTTTTCCCGACCGCGTCGGCCTGAGCCCGCTGATCTTCCTCGCCGCCAGCTGCACGGCCCTTCTCGTCGCCTGGCTGACCGTGAGCCTTCAAGCCCTGCGGGCCGCCCTGATCGATCCCGCCGCGGCGCTGCGCGGAGAATAGGTTCCACCGATTGGAGACGGAAGCATGAGCCAACGCGACGTCGAGCTCGTCTATGAGCTCTCTCCCATGCAACAGGCGATGCTGTTCAGCAGCCTGCACGCCCCGGGCTCGGGCGTCTACGTCGTCCAGCTGCGCCTGCGGCTGTCGGGACGGCTGGACTTCGCGGCGTTCGAACGCGCCTGGCGGTTCGTTCTCGACCGGCACGCGGTGCTGCGCACCGGATTCTATTGGGAGGATGCGGAGAAGCCGCTGCAGGTGGTGTACCGCAACACCGCTCTGGAAATCCGGCGCACCTCGTGGCGGGACCTCGGCGCGGCCGAGCAGGCCGAGCGCCTCCAGGCCTTCCTGGACGCCGACCGCGAGCGCGGCTTCGACCTCGCCGAGCCCCCTCTGCTGCGCCTGGCCCTGTTCGAGCTCGCACCGTCCTCCCATCTGCTCGTCTGGACCCAGCACCACATCCTGACCGACGGCTGGTCCCAGGGCCTGCTGCTCAAGGAGCTGTTCACCTGCTATGCCGCGTTCGCCGCCGGCCGGCCTCCGGTGCTCGCACCGGCGCGGCCGTACCGCGAGCACATCGCCTGGCTGCAACGGCAGGACCCGGCCGCGGCCGAGGCTTTCTGGCGCACCGGCCTGGCCGGTCTCACCGAGCCCTCTCTGCTCGCCGGCGGCGACGGCCGGCCCGGGCGGCAGACCGACTTCCGCGCCTCCCACAAGAGGCGCCTCCGGCTCTCCGCCGCGGCCACCGCCTCTCTGCACGAGAAGGCACGGCAGGGCCGCCTGACGCTCAACACCCTGGTCCAGGGGGCCTGGGCGCTGGTGCTGGCCCATACCCTCGACCGGAGCGACGTGGCCTTCGGCTCCACCGTGGCGGGCCGGCCGCCCCATCTGCCGGGCGTCGAGTCGATCCTCGGCCTGTTTATCAACACCTTGCCGGTGCGCGCCCGGATCGACCTGCGGGAGCCCCTGGCGCCCTGGCTGCGCGAGCTCCAGGAACGCCAGGTGGCGGCGCGCGATTTCGAGCACGCCCCCCTGTTCGAGATCCAGACCTGGAGCGAGCTTCCGGCGGGAGTGGCGCTGTTCGACAACGTCCTGATCTTCGAGAGCTATCCTCTCGACGACGCCCTCGCCGGCCTGCTGCCGGACTTGGCGGTCTCCGACACCGCGGTCAACGAGCTGACCAGCTATCCGGTGAACATGGTGGTGTTCCCCGGGGCGGAGCTGGCGCTGGAGCTGGTCTACGACACCGGCCGCCTCGCGGCGTCCGCGGCGGCCCGGCTGCTCGAACGCCTCACCGCGGTGCTCCACGGCTTCGCCGCCGGCATCGGCCCGGAGACGACCCTCGGCGACCTGCCGGTGCTGCTGGCCGGGGAACGCCGGCAGCTGGCCGGGGAATGGAACGACACGCAGAGCGCCTTCCCGCGCGGGGCGAGCCTTCCGGATCGTTTCGCCGCCGTGGTGGCGGCTGCGCCGGAGACGCCGGCGGTGATCGAGAGCGAGGGCGAAGTCTGGAGCTACCGGCGCCTGGACGCGGCGGCGGCACGCCTGGAGCAGCGGCTGCTTGGCCTCGGCGTCGCCCCCGGCGACCGGGTGGGCGTGGCCATGCGGCGCTCGGCGGACCTGATCGTGGCGCTCCTGGCGATCCTGCGCACCGGGGCCGCCTACGTGCCTCTCGACCCGGCCTATCCGGACGACCGGCTCGCCTTCCTGCTCGCCGACGCCGGAGTCGGCGTGGCGGTGGTGCAGGAAGAGACGCACGGCCGTCTCGCCGGATTTCCCGGCCTGCTCTCGGTCCTGCCCGGCGGGGAGGAGGCCGCCGGCTCTCCGGCCCGCCCGGCTCCCCGCTCCATTCCGGCCGAGGCGCTGGCCTACGTCATCTACACCTCGGGGTCCACCGGCCAGCCCAAGGGGGTGGCGGTGCCTCATCGCGCCATCCTGCGCCTGGTGGAGGGCACGGACTACCTGGCGCTGCAGCCGGGCGACCGGCTGGCGTTCAATGCGAACACCAGCTTCGACGCGGCGACGTTCGAGATCTGGGCGCCGCTGCTCCACGGCGCCACCCTGGTGGCCGTCTCCCAGGAGGTCCTGCTCGCCCCCGAACGCCTCGCCGCCCTCGTCGAGCAGGAGCGGATCACCGTGCTCCACCTCACGGCGGCGCTGTTTGCGCAAGTGGCCGGCGAAGCTCCCGAGGCTCTCGCGCACCCGCGCTGCGTGCTGTTCGGCGGCGAAGCCTCGGCACCGGCGGCGGTGGCGCGCGCCCTCGCGGCGGGGCGTCCGCGGCGGCTCCTCCAGATGTACGGACCCACCGAGTGCACCACCTTCGCCACCTGGCACCCGGTGACGGAGGTGGCGGCCGGCGCCACCACGGTGCCGATCGGGCGGCCCCTCGCCAACACCACCGCCTACGTGATGAGCCGCTGGATGGATCTCGCGCCGCTCGATGCGGCCGGCGAGCTGTTCCTCGGCGGTGACGGGCTGGCCTGGGGGTATCTGGGCCGAGCGGACCTCACGGCGGAGCGCTTCGTCCCGGACGCCTGGAGCCCGGAGCCCGGCGCGCGCCTCTACCGCACGGGAGATCTCGCGGCGCGGCACGCCGACGGTACCCTGGAGTTTCGCGGGCGCATCGACCAGCAGGTGAAGATCCGGGGCTACCGGATCGAGCCCGGTGAGGTGGAGGCCGCCCTCGCCCGGGTGTCCGGGGTCGGCTCCTGCGCGGTCCTGGCGCGCCGCGACGATCCCCGCAACCCCGGCGAGGTCCGCCTGGTCGCCTATGCCGTCGCCGGCCCGGGACAGACCCTGCACGGCGCCGCTCTGCGCGAAGCCCTCGCCGGCCGGCTGCCCGAGTTCATGGTGCCCTCCGCCTGGGTGATCCTCCCGCAGATGCCGCTCACCGCCAACGGCAAGATCGACCGCCGGGCCCTGCCGGCGCCGGAGCGGGAAGAGAGCTTCACCGCCGCGGGGCCTGCCGATCCGGTCGAGGAGCTGCTGGCGGGGATCTGGGCCGAGGTGCTGGGGCTCGAGCGGGTCGGTGCCGACGAGGACTTTTTCGCGCTCGGCGGCCATTCCCTGCGGGCGACCCAGGTGATCTCGCGGGTGCAGAGCGTGCTCGGCGTCGACCTGCCGCTGCGCAGCCTGTTCGAAACTCCGACGGTCGCAGCCCTCGCCCGCGCCGTGTACGCGGCGCGCAAAGAGACCCCGGCGTCTCCTCCGCTGCGCGCCCCGGCACGCCCCGCGGCGCTGCCGCTTTCCTTCGCCCAGCAGCGGCTCTGGCTGATCGACCAGCTCGAGCCGGGCAGCGCCGTCTACAACATCTTCAACGCCGTACGTCTGCGCGGTACGGTACGCCGCGACCTGCTCGCCGCGAGCCTCGCCGAGATCGTCCGCCGCCATGAGGTCTTGCGCACCACGTTCACCGCGTCCGCGAGCGGTGAGGGCGAGCAGGTCGTGCACGAAAGGCTCGCGCCGGAGGTCGCCGTGCTCGACCTCGCCGCTCTCCCGGAGCACCGGCGGGAGCCGGAGCTGCGCCGCTGTGCCGAAGCCGAGATGCTGCGGCCCTTCGATCTGGCGCGCGGCCCCCTGGTGCGCGCCTGTTTCGTCACCTTGTCCGCGGACGAGTCCGCCGCCCTCCTCACGCTCCACCACATCGCCGGTGACGAGTGGTCGATGCAGGTGCTCGTCGAGGAGCTCTGCGCCCTCTACACGGCGCTGGCGCGCGGCGCCGTACCGGCCCTGCCGGCGCTGCCGATCCAGTACGCGGACTTTGCGCTCTGGCAGCGCAGCTGGTTGAGCGGTGCGCCCCTGGAGGCGGAGCTGGAGCATTGGTGCAGCCGTCTCGCCGATCCGCCGGAGCTGCTGGAGCTGCCGGTCGACCGGCCGCGCCCCGCGGTGCAGACCTTCCGGGGCACCACCCTCTGGCAGACCCTGCCCCCCGGCCTGTCGGACGCCCTGCGCGCCGCGGGCCGGCAGCACGGCGCCACCCTCTTCATGCTCTGCCTCACCGCTTTCCAGGCGCTGCTCGGCCGCGTCACCCGCGAGACCGACTTGGTCATCGGAACGCCCGTCGCCGGCCGCAACCGGCTGGAGATCGAGAGGCTCATCGGCTTCTTCGTCAACACGCTCGCCTTGCGGTGCGAGGTCGAGGGCTCCGCCACGCTCGAGGAGCTCCTGCACCGGACCCGCGAGCAGGTCCTGGTCGCTCACGCGCACCAGGACCTGCCGTTCGAGCTCCTCGTGGAGGCGCTCAACCCGCAGCGCAGCCTGAGCCACACGCCGCTCTTCCAGGTCATGGTGAACCTCGCCACGGCGCCCCGCCGCATGGAGCTTCCCGGCCTCTCCCTGGCGCCGCTCCAGGGCCTGCGCTCCCGCATCGCCCAGCTCGATCTGACCCTGACGGCGCTCGATACCGGCGGGCCGCTGCAGCTCGGCTTCGAATACAGCACGGACCTCTTCGACGCCACGACGGTGGAACGCCTGCACGGCCAGCTCGCCGCCCTCCTCCAGGAGCTGGCGACCGCTCCGGAGACCGGCCTTTCCGAGGTCGAGCTGTTGAGCCCGGCCGCGCGCCACCAGATCCTGACCGAATGGAACGACACGGCGGTCCCCGCAGCCGCCGCGCCGAGCCTGCACGGTCTCTTTGAGGCCCAGGCCCGCGCGCGGCCGGAGGCCCCCGCCGCGATCTTCGCCGGCGGCTCCTGGAGCTACGCCGAGCTGAATCGCCGGGCGGACGCGCTCGCCCACCGCCTGCGCCGCCTGCACGTCGGACCCGAGGTGGTGGTGGGGCTGCTGCTCGCCGGCCGGCCGGAGCTGGCGCTCGCGATGCTCGCCACGGTCAAGGCCGGCGGCGTTTTCCTGCCCCTCGACCCGCTCTGGCCGGCCGGCCGGCGCACCACCCTTCTGGAAGATGCCGGCGCCCGGGTGCTGCTCGCGGGCGACGGCACGGTGGAGGGGGTACCGCCCGGCTGCATCGTGATCGCGCTGGACGGCGGCGAGGAGGACGGCGCGGAGGCCGCGTTCTCCACGCCCCCTCTGACCGCGGAGCAGACCGCCTATCTGATCTACACCTCGGGCTCCACCGGCCTGCCCAAGGGAGTGGCCATCGGGCACGCCGCGGCGGTGGGCTTCGCGCGCGAGATGGCGGCGGCGTGCCTCGGGGAGGGAGAGCGCTTCCTCCAGTTCGCCTCGCCCGGTTTCGACGTGGTGATCGAGGAGGTGTTCCCCGCCTGGGCGTGCGGCGGCGCGGTGGTCTTCGCCGCGCAGGAGGACCTGCTCACGCCGGCCGGGCTGGAGCGGGCGATCGAGGCGCTCGGCGTCACCGTCCTGGAGCTGCCGACGCCTTATTGGCACGAGTGGGTGGATGACCTCGACCGGCGCGGCGCGTCCCCGCCGGCCGGATTGCGCCGCCTGCTCATCGGCGGCGAAAGAGCCTCGCTGGAGCGCCTGGCCCGCTGGCGGAGGCACGGCGTGCCGCTCTTCCACGTCTTCGGCTTGACCGAGACGGCCGTGACCTCGACGCTCCACCCCTGGGACGGCGGCGAGCCGGGCCGCGACTTCTCGATCGGCCGGCCGATCGGAAACACCCGGCTCTACCTGCTCGACCGCGCCGGTGTGCCCGTGCCGTGCGGCGTCCCCGGCGAGCTGTTCATCGGCGGGAGCGGCGTCGGCCGCGGCTACCGGGGACGCCCGGCATTGACCGCGGAACGTTTCGTCCCGGATCCCCACGGAGAGCCGGGGGCGCGGGCCTACCGCACGGGCGACCTGGCACGCCACCGTGCCGACGGGCGGCTCGACTTCCTGGGGCGCATCGACGAGCAGGTGAAGATCCGCGGCTTTCGCATCGAGCCCGGCGAGATCACGGCGGTCCTGGAACAGCACCCGGCGGTCGCCGAGGCCTTCGTCGCCGTGCGCGAGATCCGCCCGGGCGACCGGTCCCTGGTGGCCTGGGTGGTCCCCGCACCGGGCTGCACGTTGAGCCGGGACGCGCTGCGCACCCAGGCGGGAGACCGCTTGCCCGACTACATGGTGCCGGCCGTCTTCGTGGAGATCCCGGCGCTGCCGCGCACGGTCAACGGCAAGATCGACCGCCGGGCTCTGCCGGTCCCGGAGGTGGCCTCGCGGCCCGCCGTCGATGCGCTGCCCCGCACCCAGGTCGAGGAGCTCCTGGCGGGGATCTGGCGCGCGGTGCTCGGGCTGGAGTCGATCGGCCGGGACGAGGATTTCTTCGCGCTCGGCGGCCACTCTCTGCTCGCCACCCAGGTGATGTCGCGCGTCCGCGCCGCCTTCGGCGTGGACCTGCCGTTGCGGGCGCTGTTCGAGACGCCGACCCTCGCAGCTCTGGCGGCCGCCGTGCAAAAGATGCGCAGCGGCGCCGAGCCGGAGCTCCCGCTGCGGCCCCGGCCGCGGCGCGCGGAAGCTCCCCCGTTGTCGTTCGCGCAGCAGCAGCTCTGGCTGATCGACCAGATCGATCCGGGCGGTGCGGCCTACAACGTCGCCTCGCCGATGCGCCTCACGGGCCCCGTGGCACCCGGCCTGCTCGCCCGGATCTTCGCCGAGATCGTGCGGCGCCACGAGGTCTTGCGCACCGGCTTCGCCCACCGCCCGGGAGGGCCGGTCCAGGAGATCGCCTCTCCCTCGGATCCGGCGGCGCTGCCGCCCCTGGACCTCGTCGACGTGTCGCACCTGCCGCCGGCCCGGGCCGAAGAGGAGGCGCTGCGCCTCACCCGGGCGGATGCCCGCCGCCCCTTCGACCTGCGCCGCCCACCGCTGCTGCGCCTCACCCTGGTGCGCCTCGCAGAGCGGCATCACCTCTTGCTGATGACGATGCACCACATCGTCTCCGACGGCTGGTCCTTCAGCGTGCTGGTGCGGGAGATCTCGGCCCTCTACGCGGCCTTCTCCGAGGGGCGGCCCTCGCCTCTTCCCGCGCTGCCCGTGCAGTACGCCGACTTCGCGGTCTGGCAACGCAACCGGCTGCACAGCGAAGAGGTTGCGGCCCAGCTCGCCTACTGGCGGGGGCAGCTCGCCGGGGCTCCGCCCGTGCTCACCCTCGCCACCGACCGGCCGCGGCCGGTCCTGCCGGCCCATCGCGGAGGGCGCCGCCCGCTGGCGCTGTCTCCCGCCCTGTCCGCCGCAGTGCGGGAGCTTTGCACGCGCCGGGGCGCGACCCCCTTCATGGCGCTGCTGGCGGCCTGGGCGGTGCTGCTCGGGCGCCATGCGGGGCAGGACGACATGGTCCTCGGTGTGCCGGTCGCCGGGCGCAACCGCGAGGAGATCGAGGGGCTGATCGGGTTCTTCGTCAACACACTGGCCTTGCGCATCCGCCTGCAGCCGGACGACGCCGGGGAGCCGCGCGCGTCGTTCTCCGGCCTGCTGGACCGCGTCCGCCGGGAGACCCTGGATGCCTTCGCGCATCAGGACCTGCCGTTCGAGCGCCTCGTCGAGGAGCTGCTCCCGGAGCGCAATCCCTCCCATCCGCCCATCTACCAGGTCCTCTTCGCGCTCCAGAACGCTCCGCCGAGCCACCTGGCGCTCCCCGGCCTGTCGCTGGAGCAGCTCGACGTGGAATCCGGAACGGCGAAGCTCGATCTCACCCTGAGCCTCGGGGAGCACTCGTCCGGCTTCGGCGGAACGCTCGAATACGACGCCGACTTGTTCGACCCCACCACGGCCGAGCGTTGGATCGGCCACTTCACGGTCCTCCTCGAAGCGCTCGTCGCAGACCCCGGGGTGGCGGTGGCGGAAGCACCGATCCTGCAGCCGGCGGAGCTCCACCAGATCCGGCTCGAATGGAACGACACCGGCAGCGCCTTCCCGCGCGACGCCTCCCTTCCCGAGCTGTTCGCGGCCGTCGCCCGCGCGTGGCCGCAGGAGCCGGCGATCCTCGCGGCGGATGGTGCCGCCTGGACCTACGACCGCCTGGACGAGGCGGCGAGCCGCCTGGCAGAGCATCTGCGCTCGCTCGGTGTCACCGCGGAGACCGCGGTCGGGCTGGCCCTGGAACGCTCGCCCGAGCTGATCGTGGGAGCTCTGGCGATCCTCAAGGCCGGCGGTTTCTACGTGCCGCTCGATGCGGGGTATCCGGACGAACGCCTGCGGTTCATGCTGGCGGACACCGGCGCACGCATCATCCTGGTGCACGAACCGACCCACGAGCGGATCGCGACCCTGGGAGAGGCACGTCTCGTCGAGGCGCACCGCTGGGCCGAGCTGCCGCTTCCAACCGGCGGCAGGAACGCGGCCGGCGCACGCCTGCCGGCCGAGAGCCTCGCCTACGTGATCTACACCTCCGGCTCGACCGGCCGGCCCAAAGGGGTGGCGGTGTCCCATCGCGCCGTCGCCCGGCTGGTCCGCGCGACGAGCTACATGCGCCCGGGACCCGGGGACCGCACGGGAAACGCCGCCAGCATCAGCTTCGATGCGGCCACCTGGGAGATCTGGGGCCCCTTGCTCAACGGCGCCGCGGCGGTCGTCATCGCGCACGACACCGTCCTCTCCCCCGCCGCCCTCGCCGCCACCCTGCGCGAGCAGAAGGTCACCTCTCTGTTTCTGACCACGGCCCTGTTCGCCAAGATGGCGCGCGAGGAACCGGCGGCCTTCGCCGGCTTGCACGATCTGCTGTTCGGTGGCGAGGCGGCGGACCCGGCGGCGGTGCGTGCCGTGCTCGCGGGCCGGCCGCCGCGCCGCCTGCTGCATGTCTACGGACCGACCGAGAGCACCACCTATGCGGCGTGGCACCCGATCCAGGAAGCTCCGCAGGAGGGCGGCGGCGTCCCCCTCGGCGGTCCCCTGTCCAACACATCCCTCCTCGTTCTCGACGCCCGGCAGGAGGTCGTGCCGATCGGCGTGGCGGGCGAGCTCTCCATCGGCGGCGACGGCCTGGCCCGCGGCTACCTGCACCGCCCGGACTTGACCGCCGAGCGCTTCGTTCCCCACCCCTGGGAACAAGGCGGGCGCCTCTACCGCACCGGCGACCTGGTGCGCCAACGGCCGGATGGCGCCCTGCTGTTCCTCGGCCGCCTCGACAGCCAGGTGAAGATCCGCGGCTTCCGCATCGAGCCGGGGGAGATCGAGGCCGTGCTGGCCGGGCATCCGGCGGTGCGGGCCTGCGCCGTTCTCGCCCGGCGGGACGGTCCCGGCGACGCGCGCCTCGTCGCGTATGCCGTCCTCTCCCCGGAGGCCGGGCTCGACGATCCGGAGCCGGCCCTCCACACCTGGCTCCAGAACCGCCTCCCCTCGTTCATGGTCCCCGCGGCGTGGATCTTCCTGGAGGCTCTGCCGCTGACCGCCAACGGCAAGCTGGACCGGCGCGCCCTGCCGGCTCCGGCCGCCGGCCGGGAGGAGGGCCGGGGCTACGCGCCTCCCTCCGGCCGGCTGGAGGAACAACTGGCCGCGATCTGGGGCGAGGTGCTGGGGCGCGAAAAGATCGGTGCTCTCGACAGCTTCTTCTCCCTCGGAGGACACTCGCTGCTGGCCATTCAGGTGGCGACCCGCGTGCGCGAGATCCTGGGCGTGGAGCTGCCGCTGCGGCGGATCTTCGAGGAACCCACCCTGCGCGGGCTCGCCCGCCACCTCTCCACGGCAGGCCAGGTCGCGACGCAGGGTCTGCCCAGGACGGAGGCGGCGGAAGGGGACGAGCCGCCCCTGTCGTTCGCCCAGCAGCGTTTCTGGCTGAACGACCAGCTCGAACCGGGCAATCCGGCCTACAACATCTTCCTCGCCGTCCGCCTCACCGGCGAGCTGTCGGTCGACGCGCTCGAGCGCACCTTCCGGGAGATCGTCCGGCGGCACGAGACGCTGCGCACCACCTTCGCCCTCCGCTCCAACCGGCTGGTCCAGGTCGTCGCAGGTCCGGACGGGTTCGAGCCCGAGCTGCAATCCCTCGATCTGTCGCTCGCTCCGGAAGAAGCGCGCGACGAATGGGCGCGCTCGCTCGCCGAGGAAGAAGCCCGACATCCGTTCGACCTGCAAACCGGCCCGCTGCTGCGCCTCGGTTTGCTGCGCCTCGACGACCGCGAGCACCTGCTGCTGCTCACGATGCACCACATCATCGGCGACGGCTGGTCGATGAACGTCCTGCTGCGCGAGATCGGCCTTCTCTACCCGGCGTTCGTCCGCGGCGAGCCCGCGGCCCTCCCCGCTCTGCCCATCCAGTTCGCCGACTTCGCCCGCTGGCAGCGCAAAGAGCTCGCGGGAGAGGTTCTGGAACGGCAGCTCGCCTGGTGGCGCGCCCGGCTCGCCGGGGCTCCGCACCTCCTGGAGCTGCCCCTCGACAGGCCGCGCCCCGCGCTGGACACCACGGACGGCGCCACCTTGGACCTGGCTCTGCCGGACGCTCTTTCCACCAGGCTCCGGGACCTCTGCAGGCGCCACGGAACGACCCCGTTCATGGCTCTTCTGGCGGCCTGGGCGATCGTGCTCGGGCGTCACGCCCATCAAGACGACGTCCTGATCGGCAGCCCCATCGCCGGCCGCAACCGCCGGGAGCTCGAGAACTTGATCGGCTGCTTCGTCAACACCCTGGTGCTGCGGGTCGAGCTGGCGCTACGCCGGAAGGCGCCGAGCTTCCAGGAGATCCTCGCGGAGGTCCGCACCGCCGCCCTGGATGCGTTCAGCCACCAGGACATCCCGTTCGACCGGATCGTCGAGGAGCTGGTGACGGAGCGCCACCTCTCCTACGCTCCCCTGGTCCAGGTCTTTTTTGCGCTGCAGAACACCCCGGCCGACAAGCTGGAGGTGCCGGGCCTCTCTCTGGCACCGCTCAGCGTGCGCCCCGGAGTCGCCCAGTTCGACCTCTCTCTCACCTTCTGGGAACGCAGCGGGTCGTTCGCCGGCACCCTGGAGCACAAGACCGCCCTGTTCGACCGCACCACCGCCGGGCGCCTGGCCGGCCGCTTCCTGGGCCTCCTGGCCGCCGCCGTCGAAGCGCCGCACCGGCCGGTCGGCGACCTGCCCTTGCTGCTCCCGGAAGAGCGGCAGGCGTTGCTCGAGTGGAACGACCGGACGCCTCCGGGGAGCACCGCGGGCTTCGACGGCTGTCTTCACGAGCTGTTCGCCGCCCAGGCGGCCCGCACGCCGGATGCGGTGGCCGTGGTCCACGGCCACGAGCGGCTCACCTATGGCGAGCTCGCCGCGCAGGCGGGCGGCATCGCCCACCGGCTGCGCGAGCTCGGCATCCGGCCCGAAAAGCGGGTGGCGATCTGCCTGGACCGCTCGCCGGCCCTGGTGGCCGCGCTGCTGGGCACCCTCGCGGCCGGCGGAGTCTCCGTACCGATCGATCCCGCCTATCCGGAGCAGCGGCGCACCTGGATTCTGGAAGACTCCGGAGCCGGCGTGCTGGTGACGCGTGGGCTTCTCTCCCGGGGCCTCCCGGACCTTGCCGGCCGCGGCGTGCAGACGCTCGATCTCGATGCCGGGCCTCTGCCGGCCGCGGGGGCCCCGGCCGGCTCTCGCGTGCTCCCGGAGCACCTCGCCTACGTGATCTACACCTCGGGCTCGACCGGCCGCCCCAAGGGGGTTTCCATCGAGCACCGCAGCGCCGTGCTCCTCGCCCTCTGGGCGCGGCAGGTCTATCCGGCCGCAGACCTGGAAGGGGTCCTCGCCGCGACCTCGGTCTGTTTCGACCTCTCGGTCTTCGAGCTCTTCGTCCCTCTCGCCTGGGGAGGGCGGGTGATCCTGGCGAGCCACGTCCTGGATCTGCCCCGGCTTCCCGCGGCCTGTGAGGTGCGGCTGGTCAACACGGTCCCGTCCGCCGCCGCCGAGCTGCTGCGCGGCACGGGCCTTCCCGGCTCCGTCCGCACGGTCAATCTGGCGGGCGAGCCGCTGCCCCGGGAGCTGGCGGATCGGCTCTACGCCACGGGTACGGTGCGCCGGGTCTTCAACCTGTATGGCCCGTCCGAGGATACGACCTATTCGACCTTCGCCCTGGTGCCCCCGGGGGACGGGCGCCCACCGGCCATCGGCCACCCGCTGCCCGGCACCCGCACCTTCCTGGTGGACCCGCGGGGTCTCCCGGTGCCTCTCGGGGTCACCGGGGAGCTTTGGCTGGCGGGAGCGGGCCTGGCGCGCGGCTACCTGGACCGGCCCGGGTTGACCGCAGAAAAGTTCGCTCCCGATCCGTTCGCACAGCAGCCCGGAGGCAGGGTGTACAGAACCGGTGATCTGGCCCGCTTGCGGCCGGACGGCGATCTCGAGTTTCTGGGGAGGGTCGACCAGCAGGTCAAGGTGCGCGGCTTCCGCATCGAGCTGGGAGAGGTCGAAGCCGCCCTGCACAGCCACCCCGCCATCCGGGATTGCGCCGTGCAGGTGTGCGAGGACCGATCCGGGTCGCGCTTCCTGCTGGCCTGTCTGACGGGTGAGGCCGACGCCCTCCCGGCACCCGAGGCCCTGCGCGACTTCCTGAGCGACCGGCTCCCCGATTACATGCTGCCTTCGGCGTTCGCCGTCCTGCCGGAGCTCCCCCGCCTGCCCAACGGCAAGGTCGACCGGGGGAAGCTCGCGCCTCCCCCGGAGAGCCCGGCCGGCGACCCGGTGCCGGCGGAGCCCGGAGATCCTCTGGAGGAGGCTCTGGAGGCGATCTGGTGCGACGTCCTCGGGCGCGAGCGCATCGGCGTCCACGAGAACTTCTTCACCGTGGGCGGCCATTCTCTGCTCGGCGCCCAGGTCGTGGCCCGGGTCCGCGAGGTCCTGGGCATCGAGGTTCCGCTGCGCCGCCTTTTCGAGGCACCGACCATCGCCCGCCTCGCCCGGGCCCTGCGCAGCTGAGCTACTCTGCCCGCAGGGCCTCCATCGGGCTCACCCGTGTCGCCCGGCGGCCCGGCAACCAGGCCGCCGACAAGGCGACCAGGCCGAGGCCCAGGGCGACACCCGTAAAGGTGACGGGGTCCGAGGACTGCACCTCGTAAAGCAGGGAGGAGATCTGCGCCTCCGCCAGCCGGGTCAGGACGTACGCCAGGGCCACCCCGAGGACGATGCCGGCGGCCGCGAGCACCCCGGTTTCCTTGACCACCAGGCCCAGCACCTCCGCCGGCCGCGCCCCGAGCGCCACGCGCAAGCCGAGCTCGCGCGTCCTGCGCGCGACGGAGTACGCCGTGATGCCGTAGATGCCCACCACGGCGAGCACCAGGCAGAGAATGGCCAGGATGGCCAGCAACAGGAGGCTCACGCGGTTCTTCGAGATGGACTCGTCGACCACCTGCCGGAGCGGGCGGACCTGGGAGATCGGTTGGTTGCGGTCCACCTCGTAGATGGCGTTGCGCGCCGTACCGACGAGAGGTCCGGGATCGCCGGCGGTTCGGACCACCACCACCATCTGGTACGGCATCATGGGCGGCGGCGTCTGCTCCGGCGTCGAGTACATGGTGGGACGCGCAGGGGTGTAGAGGCCTCCGTGGCGGACGTTGCCCACCACGCCCACCACCGTGATCCAGGAGGGCGCTTCGCCGCCGTCCGGCCCCATGGGAGCCCGGCGGAACCGCTTGCCGAGGGCTTCCTCGCCGGGCCACCAGGCCTCGGCCAGAGCCTCGTCGATCACCGCCACCTCCGGCGCCATGCGGGTGTCGCCCGCCTGGAGGACGCGCCCTTTGATCAGCCGGATCTGCATAGCGTCGAAGTAGTTGTGGGTCACCGTGCGGGCACCGACCAGAGCCATCTCGTTCGGCTTGGGGACCGGCCGCCCTTCGATGAGGATCGGCGCCACCGTGTCATAGCCGCCCATCGGCAGCTCCGAGACCGCGGCGGCGGCGCTCACGCCTCCGAACGACTCCAGCTTCTCGGTCAGGCGGTTGAAGAAACCGATGCGATCCTGGGGGGTGTAACGATCCGGCGGCAGGTCGACCTTGAAGGTCAACACGCCCTCGGTCTTGAAGCCGGGATCGATGCTCATCAGGCGGTTGAAGCTGCGCAGAAGCAGCCCGGCGCCGACGAGGACCACGACGGCGATCGCCACCTCCGCGATCACCAGCGCGTTGCGGGTGCGCCGGCTCTCGGCCGTTCCGGAGCCGGCCCGCGTCCCTTCCCGCAGGGCCCCGGCGAGGTTCGGACGGCTCATCTGAAGAGCCGGGACCAGGCCGGCGAGCAGCGTGGCGACCACGCAGAGCAGCAATGTGAAGAGGAGAGCGCGGCCATCCAGGGCGAACGACGCCGCCCCGGCGAGTCCCGCAGGCACGTACAGGGCGCACAGCCGCAGGACGAACCCCGCGAGCGCCAGACCGAAGGCTCCGCCGAGCAGGGACAGAAGGGCGCTCTCCGCCAGGAGCTGCGCCACGAGCTGGCCACGCCCCGCTCCGATGGCGGTGCGCAGCGCGATCTCCTTCTGCCTGGATGCCGCCCGCGCCAGCAAGAGATTGGCGACGTTGACGCAGGCGATCAGCAACACCAAGCCCACCGCCGCCCAGAGCACCAGGAGCACCGGCCGCAGGCTACCCACCATCTGCTCGACGATCGGCACCAGGCGGGCGCTCCACCCTCCGTCGGTATTGGGATGAGCCTCTCCGAGCCGCTTGCCGATCCCCGCCAGCTCCGCCTCCGCCGCCGCCGCCGACACCCCCGGTTTGAGACGGCCGACCACGATGCTGAACCGGCTGCCCCGGTCCTCCCGCTGCTCGAGGGAGAGCGCCATCGGCACCCAGGCGTCCGGATCGACGGAGAAACCGTAGCCGGCCGGCATCTCCGAGCCCCGCGGGAAGGCGAAGCGGGGCGGCATGACGCCGACGACGACGATCGGGTTGCCGTTGAGGACGACCTTGCGCCCGACGACGCCGGGGTCGCCCTGAAAGCGGCGCTGCCAGAAGTTGTACGAGAGCACCGCGGTGGTGGGGACTCCCGGGGCGTCGTCTTCTTCCGTCAGCGCCCGGCCCACCAGCGGCGGAGTTGCGAGCACGCGAAACAGGTCGCCCGCCGTGCGCACCACACCGAGCTGCTCCGGATCGCCGTCTCCCGAGAGAGTCATCCGATCCGATTGGATCAGCGCCAGGCTGTCGAACGAACGGCTCTCCCGGCGCCAGTCGTAGAGGTTGGCCGTGGAGAGCGGCAGCTCCTCAATGCCGAAAAGCTTCGCCACTTCGGGATTCTTGCCCCAGATCACAGCCAGCTCGCCGGCATTGCGAAACGGCGGAGGGGTCAGAAGCACCGCGTCGACCACGCTGAAAATGGCGGTGTTCGCACCGATCGCGAGCGCCAAGGTCAACGCGGCGGCCAGCGTGAAACCGGGCTGGCGGACGAGACTCCGCGCCGAATACCGGATCAGGCTCAGGTTGTCCATGGGTTTTTCATCCTCCCAGCGAAGCAGAGCTTCCTTGTTCTGCTGCGGAAGTCTACTGGAAGAGGGCGACCGGCGGGAGCCCCAGGGAGCGGCTCATCGCGCCGGGCGCAGGATGGCCGTTCGGGAGAGCCAGCGCCCCGCGACGCGCAGCGGCAGGGGCAGCCGGCGGGAGAGACCTCCCCGCCGCGCGGCCACCTGCGGAATCGTCTCGAACAGCAGCTCGGCCCAGCGCGGCACCAGGGCCTCCGGCGTATGCTCCGCGCCGCGCCGCAAGCCGTTCTCCACCATCGCCAGGTACAGGCCGGGATCGCGGCGCAGGCGCGCCACCGCCTCCAGGGCCGCGGAGGCCGAGGCGACCTCCAGATAGTCGAAATCCGAGCGCTTGAGCTCGCGGTAGGCCGGCTCCGGGCCGAGCAGCGCCGGCACCCCGGCGAGCCAGGCGTTGATCAGCTTGGTGGCCGGCTTGGCGTAACGCTGCTTGCGCTCCGGCGGGCGGACGGCGAGGGCGAGGTCCACGGTGTGGAAGTCGGGCCACTCCAGCTCCAGGCGGTTGCGGCCGGCGAACTCCACGGCGTCGACCACCCACTCGATGCCCTCCGCGGCGAGCGGCCCGGTCCAGGCCGGCGTCCGGAAATCCGCGTGAAGGTTCGCCGAGAACCCCTTGTAGGCGATGCGCTCGATCCGCGCGCCGCGCGCCGGATCTCTGGGCAGCAGCCCCGGCTGCGGCCAGTGCGGCAGGGCGAAGCGCCGCCGGCCGTCGGCGAAATGGCCGTTCTGCAGGATCTCGACATCGGCGATCAGAGGCTCCCGGTTGTCCGCCCGGGCCCCCACGAGGACGAGGTCGCGCAGGCGCGGCCTTTGGCGGGCCAGCGCCTTCGCCTGCTTGGCATGGAAGACGACCAGCCCGTCCTCCGGAACGGTCCCGGACAGCTCGACCGGGTGGCCGGCCCGGCGCAGCCGCAGAAAGGTCTGGAGGATCCAGGCCCGCTCTCCGGTCTGCAGCTCGCGCCAGTCGCGATCCGGATCGATCCGCGACAGAGCCTCCAGATCCTCGCCGGCCAGGAAGAAGGTGCAGCGCATGGGCGGCGCCATGATACCTGGTAGACTCGCCGCTCCACGCACAAGGAGGCGCCATGGCGGTCGATTTCACAGGCAGATATCTGGGCGATTTGAAGGTCGAGGTGACGCACGGTCCCTCGGGAACGCAGCTTCTCACCGTGCCGCCGGTGGACAACCAGGGGGACGGCAGCTCGTTCTCCCCCACCGACCTGGTGGCCGCCGCACTCGGCGCCTGCATGCTGAGCCTGATCGCCATCGTCGGGACCCGCGACGGCCTCGACCTGACCGGCCTCGCCTTCCGCGCCGAGAAGCACATGAACGCGACGCCGCGGCGGATCGGCCGCATCCCGGTGACGATCCAGATGCCGCACGGGCTCACCGCCGAGCAACGCCGGAAGCTCGAGAACACCGCCCTCACCTGCCCGGTCTACAAGAGCCTGCACCCGGAGGTGGAGAAGGCGGTGCGGTTCGTCTATGAGGATGAGGAGGTTGCGGGGTAAGGAGAGAGGACGCCAAGGGCTTCAAGGACGGCAAGGACCGAAAAAGAAACGCCGCCCTTGTTGTCCCTGGCGACCTTGTCGTCCTTTGCTGTTCTTCACTTCGCCTCGTACCAGCTCTTGCCCCAGCCGGTGTCGACGACCAGCGGCACCTGGAGCGTGGCCACGCCCTCCATGCCCTTTTTGACCAGGGCCGCCACCGCCTCCACCTTCCCCTCCGGGACTTCCAGCACCAGCTCGTCGTGCACGGTGAGCAGGAGCCGGGCGTCCGGGTGGTCGTCGCGGAGCCGGGCGGCGACCTCGATCATCGCCTTCTTGAGCAGGTCGGCCGCGGTGCCCTGGATGCGCGCGTTGATCGCCATGCGGCGGGCGTTCTCGCGCAGATTCCGGTTCTTGCTCTGGATGTCCGGCAGCCAGCGTACCCGGCCATAGAGGGTCTCGACCTTCCCCTCCCGCTCGGCGCTCTGCTGGGTCTCCTCGACGTACCGCCGCACGCCGGGGAAGCGGTCGAGATAGGAGGTGATGAACCGATCCGCCTCCCTGGTGGAGATCGCCAGCGCCTGGCTCAGGCCGAAGGCGCTCATGCCGTAGAGGATGCCGAAGTTGATCGTCTTCGCCGCCCTCCGTTGCTCGGTGGTCACCAGCTCCGGCGCCACCCCGAACACCGTGGCCGCGGTGGCGCGGTGGACGTCCTCGCCGCGGGCGAACGAGGCGATCAGCGCCTGCTCCTCCGCGATGTGGGCGAGGACGCGCAGCTCGATCTGGCTGTAGTCCGCCACCAGGAGGAGATGCCCCGGCCCGGCCACGAAGGCGCGGCGGATGCGCAGCCCCAGCTCGGTGCGCACCGGGATGTTCTGCAGGTTCGGGTTGGTCGACGACAGGCGCCCGGTGGCCGCCACCGCCTGGTTGAAGCGGGTGTGCAGACGGCCGTCCGCCGCCACCAGCAACGGCAGGGCGTCGACGTAGGTGGACTTGAGCTTGGTCAGCTCGCGGTAGCGCAGCAGCAGGTCGGCGATCGGATAGCCGCGGGTGGCCAGCTCCTCCAGCGTCTCGGCGCCGGTCGACCAGCTCTTCGTCTTCTGGGTCCGCTTGAGCACCGGCAGCCCCATCTTCTCGAACAGGACCGTGCCGAGCTGCTGCGGCGAGTTGAGGTTGAACTCCTCGCCGGCCTGGGTCCAGATCTCCCGTTCCAGCCCCGCCAGCTCCGACCCCAGCTCGGCGGACATCGCGCGCAGGTAGTCGACGTCGAGCCGGATGCCGGCCTCCTCCATCCCCAGGAGCACCGGAAGGAGAGGGCTCTCGATCTCCTCGTAGATGCGGGCCAGGGGGCCGTCTCCCAGCTCGCGGCGCATCCCTGCGGCCATCTGGCGGGCGAGGCCGATCCGCTCCCCGGCGTAGGCGGCGAGGCGCGCGTCCCCCTGCGCCGGCTCCTGGCCGCGGTCCCAGCCCGCCTCCTTGGCGGTGATCGCCTTGCGCGACAGACGCTCCAGAGCCAGCTCGTCCAGCGAGTGCCCATGGACCGACGGCTTCAGGAGATAGGAAGCCAGCATCTCGTCGAACAAGGCGGCCCGGCAGGCGCCGCCGTTCGGGACGAGGCGGAGGACCTCCTTCAGGTTGTGCCCGCAGAGCCGCACCCGGCCGTCGCCGGCCCGGCGCTCCAGCTCCCGCAGCACGGCCGCGCCGAGGCCGCGCCGCAGATCGGCGTAGAACGGCGGATCGTCCTCCCCCGGCCCGCCGGCCGCGAGACCGATCGGCGGCTCCTCCCCGAGAACGGCGACGAAGATCTCCCCGCCGTCCTCTTTGAAGAAGGCCGCGAGCCGCTCCTCCCACTCGGCGGCGTCCGTGACCTCCTCGGCGGCCGGGAGCGCTTCGGCCTTTTCCATCTCGGTGGCCTTGAGCTCGTCGGCGAGCGAGAAGAACTCCAGCTCGGTGAAGAGCGCGCGCAAGGCCGCGGCGTCCGGCGGATCGTGGCGCAAGGCCTGCGGATCGAACGGCACGTCGCACTCCACGTGGATGGTCGACAGCTCCTTCGACAGCCGGGCCTGCTCCGCATGCTCCAGCAGCCCTTCGCGGTAGGCCTTGCGGGGGATCTCCCCGGCGCGGGCCAGCAGCTCCTCCAGGGAGCCGTATTCCTTGATGAGCCCCTTGGCCCCCTTCTCGCCGATCCCCGGCACCCCCGGGATGTTGTCGATCGAGTCGCCCATCAAGGCGAGCACGTCGGCCACCTTCTCCGGCGGCACGCCGAAGTCCTCCTCCACCTCGGCCGGGCCGTACATCTTGTTGCGCCCGGTGTGGAAGAGGGAGACGTGGGGAGCCACGAGCTGCATCAGGTCCTTGTCCGCCGAGACCAGGACGACGTCGTACCCCTCGGCCGTGGCGCGATGGGCGAGGGTGCCGAGCACGTCGTCCGCCTCGAAGCCCTGCAGCTCCAGGGCGGGGATGCGGTACGCCTCCAGAGCCCGGCGGATCCACGGAATCTGGCTCTGCAGGTCCTCCGGCATCGGGGTACGGTTCGCCTTGTAGCCCTCGAACTTGTCGTTGCGGAACGTCTTGCCGAGGTCGAGCGCGACGCCGACCAGCTCCGGCTTGTCCTCGCGCAGCATCTTGCGCAGCATCTGCACGAAGCCATAAACCGCGTTCGTCGGCTCTCCCCGCGAGTTGGAAAGGTTGCGGATCGCGTAGTAAGCGCGGAAGATGTTGGAGTAGCCGTCGACGAGGTAGAGGCGGGGGCGCGGGTTGGAGTCGCTCATGGCAGGGACCATTCTATGGTCTGGCCGGATCGGCGGCACGTCACGACAAGGAGGACGCAATGGAACAAGGAATGGGTCTGATCTCGTGGGTCGTCATGGGACTCCTCGCCGGCCTGATCGCCAAGGCCCTGGTGCCCGGCAAGGACCCCGGCGGATGCTTCATCACCGTCCTCATCGGCATCGTGGGCGCCGTCCTCGGCGGCTTCCTCGCCACCTTCCTCGGATTCGGCGGGATCTCGGGGTTCGACTGGCGCAGCCTGGTGATCGCCGTGGCGGGGGCCGCGGCGCTCCTCGTGCTGCTGCGGCTGTTCCGCGGCAAGAAATAGGGGCGGCTCACTCCCGCCGGGCTTGCGACAGCAGGTGGCCGACCTCGGGGAGGATCAGCTTCTCCATCGCGAGGGTGACCGCCTTGGGCGAGCCCGGCAGGAGGAACACCGCCTTGCCGGCGGTCAGGCCGGCGGCGGCCCGCGACAGCATGGCGGCGGCGCCGACCTGTTGATAGGAGAGGACGCGGAACAGCTCGCCGAAACCGTCGACCGATTGCTCCAGCAACGGCGCGACGGCGTCGAGCGTCACGTCGCGCGGCGAAAATCCGGTGCCGCCGGTGAGCACCACCACGTCGACCAGGGGGTGCGCCAGCATGCGGCGCAAGGCGCGGCGGATGGCGGACACGTCGTCCGCCACCAGCTCCGGGCCTTCCACCCGGTGTCCCCCCGCATGGGCGAGCCCGGAGAGGGTCCGGCCGCTGATGTCGTCCTCGGGGGACCGGGTGTCGCTCACCGTGATCAGGCCGAAGCCGAGAACCCGGGGCGCCTTCTCGCGATGCTGGTCGGCGCTCACGCCTCGCAGGGTATCACGGGAGTGTCCGCTTCTGGGACGAGCGCATCCCACCAGCGAACAGGATGCGCCGGAACGCCTCTCTGTAGAGCGCTGCAACACACTGACTCCACATCGCTTCTCCCTTCCACCCCGGCCTGGCATGAACCCTGCTATCTGACTCGTCGGGTACGAGGAGACTATGGACAAGCCCCGCACTGGACACGCTGAAAAACGCCGCTTGCGGCGTACCATCTTGATCACACTGGCCGCGATCGTGGTCGTTTCCATCACCGTCGGCATCTCGAAGCTCGAGCCGGCGGCCCCGCAGTTCAGCAAAGACACCCAGTACACCGGCGAAGCGCAACGCGGGACCTTCCTGCGCAACGTGCGCGGATCCGGCGAGCTGGTTCCCATCGAGATCCAGCAGGTCTCCCTGCCGGTCGAAGGGCGGGTGGAGCGGATGCCGTTCCTGCCCGGCGTGACGGTGACCGCGGACACGGTCATTCTGGAGATGAGCAACCCCCAGCTGCAACAGGACCTCTTCGAGGCGGAATCGCAGCTGCGCGGCGGTGAGGCGGATCTCGACAACCTGCGCGCCCAGCTCGACAGCCAGCTGCTGAGCCAGCAGGCGCTGGTCACACAGGCGGACTCGGAAGCCGAGCAGGCCCGGCTCCAGGTCGAGGCCGACCAGAGATTGTTCAAGGATCAATTGATTCCCGAGCTCGAACTCAAGCTCTCGCGTCTCCGGGCGGACCAGCTCACCAAGCGGGCCGGCATCGAGAAGGAGCGCTATGAGAGCAGCCGCCGGTCCAACCAGGCGCAGCTCGCCTCGCAGCGCTCCAGGGTGGAGCAGGCGCGTGCGCTCTACGAGCTGCGGCGGCGGCAGGTGGACATGCTGAGAGTCCGCGCCGGCATCCCGGGTGTTCTCCAGGAGCTGCCGGTGCAGCTCGGCCAGCGGATGGCCCCTGGCACCACCCTCGCCCGCGTGGCGCGGCCGGAGCGGCTCAAGGCCCAGATCCGCATCCCGGAGGTGCAGGTCAAGGATGTCACCGTCGGCATGGACGCCACCATCGACACCCGCAACGGCAAGGTTCCGGGGAAGGTGATCCGCGTCGCTCCCTCCGTTCAGGAAGGCACGGTGACCGTGGACGTGGACCTCATCGGTCCCCTCCCGCGCGGCGCCAAGCCCGATCTGTCGATCGACGGCGAGATCCTCATCGAGACGGTGCCCAATGTGGTCTTCATTCCGCGGCCCAGCAACGGCGGGGCCGACCAGAAGGTCGAGATGTTCAAGCTGGTGGACGGCGGCAAGGCGGCCGTTCGCGTCCCGGTCCAGTTCGGGCGTGCCTCGGTCAGCTACATGGAGATCGTGAGCGGGCTGAATCCCGGCGACGTGGTGATCCTCGGTGATCCCTCCCAGTTCGACGGCCACGACCGGATTCGATTGAACTGAGCTGGCGCCGGAGTTGATGATTCGAATGACTGCAAGAACCGCCGCCCTTCGCAACCACCGGGCCGGCTGAAAGACCAGGGAGGAAACCATGAACGCGAACGACACTCTGATTCATCTTGATGGCGTCACCAAGGTCTTTCTGACCGACGAGGTGGAGACTCATGCTCTGGCCGGGATCCACCTGGAGATCAAGAACGGCGAGTACGTCTCGATCGCCGGTCCTTCCGGTTGCGGCAAGACCACCCTGCTGTCGATCCTCGGGCTGCTCGACACCCCGTCCGACGGCAAGTACTGGCTCAATACCAAGGAAGTGGCCAACCTGTCGTTCTCCGAGCGGGCCCGCATCCGCAACCAGGAGATCGGGTTCATCTTCCAGGCGTTCAACCTGATCGGCGACTTGACGGTCTACGAGAACGTCGAGCTGCCTCTCACCTATCGCGGCATGCCCTCGAAGGAGCGCAAGGAGCGCGTCCAGGAAGCCCTGGAGCGCGTCGGCATGTCGCACCGGATGAAGCATTACCCCTCGCAGCTCTCCGGCGGTCAGCAGCAGAGAGTCGCGGTGGCCCGCGCGGTCGTGGGCAAGCCGTCGATCCTGCTCGCCGACGAGCCCACCGGCAACCTCGACTCGCGCAACAGTGAGCAGGTCATGGAGCTCCTCGAAGAGCTGCACAAAGACGGCGCGACCATCTGCATGGTCACCCACGACCCCCGCTTCGCCCGCTACGCCCAGCGCTCGATCCACCTGTTCGACGGCCGTGTCGTCGAAGAGGAGCAGGGTTCGCAGCGCGAGGCGGATCAGCGCGAGGTCGAGAAGCGGGGCTTCGTCGTCTGACCCCCCAACCCGATTCATCGTTTCCCTCCAGGGCTGCCTGCTTGAAAGCGGCAGCCTCTTTTTTTTGTTTTGGCCAGGACGGGGTAAAGTACCCTGCACGAGCACCGAGCCCCATGTCTGCCTCGCCTGAAACCCGCAAGCCGCGGGCGCTGATCGCCGATGACCTCCGCGAGGTCCGGGAGTCCCTGCGCCTCCTCCTCAAGGCGGAGGGCTACGAGACCGAGACCGCCGCCTCGCCGGCCGAGGTCCTCCAGATCGTCACCACCCGCGATCTCGACGCCGTTCTGATGGACTTGAACTACACCCGTGACACGACCTCGGGGCAGGAGGGGCTCGAGCTGGTCTCTCGCCTGCGCGCCCTCGACGATTCGCTGCCGATCGTGGTGATGACGGCCTGGGCGAGCGTCAATCTGGCGGTCGAGGCGATGCGCCACGGTGCCCGCGACTTCATCGAGAAGCCGTGGGAGAACAACCGGCTCCTCTCCGTCCTGCGCACCCAGATCGACCTGGGACGGGCCTTGCGCCGCGGCAAGCACCTGGAGGCGGAGAACGAGCTGCTGCGCACCGGCGCCCAGGGGGACGGGCCGGCGGCGATGATCGCCACCGCGCCCGAGATGCGGCCGGTGCTCGAGCTCATCGAACGGGTCGGCCCCTCCGAAGCCAACGTTTTGATCACCGGTGAAAACGGCACCGGCAAGGGCGTCATCGCCCGGGCTCTGCACGCCGTCTCCACGCGCGCCGGCCAGGCCCTGGTCACCGTCAACACCGGGGGCTTCGCCGAGTCGATCTTCGAGAGCGAGCTGTTCGGCCACGTGCGGGGTGCCTTCACCGATGCCAAGGCGGATCGCGTCGGCCGCTTCGAGCTGGCCGACCAGGGCACCCTGTTCCTCGACGAGATCGCCAACATCTCTCTGCCGCAACAGGCCAAGCTCCTGCGCGTCCTGGAGACCGGCGAGTTCGAACGGGTCGGTTCCTCAAAGACCCGGACGGCCGATGTGCGGATCGTGTCGGCGACCAATGCGGACCTGCGCGACGAAGTGGCCCAGGGCCGCTTCCGTCAGGATCTTCTGTTCCGCCTGAACACCGTGGAGATCCACCTGCCCGCCTTGCGCAACCGGCGTGCGGACATCCCGCCGCTCGCCGAGCATTTCCTGCGCCAACACGCTTTGCGCTACCGCAAGGAGGTCTCCGGCTTCGAGGACTCCGCCGTGGAGACCCTCCTCTCCCATCCCTGGCCGGGCAACGTGCGCGAGCTGGACCATGCCGTGGAACGAGCCGTCCTGATGACCTCCGGCGAGCGGGTGCGGGCGCGCGACCTCGGCTTGCAGGCGCCGGCACCCGCCGCCGGCAGCCTCGAAGACCTGCCGCTCGAAGACGTCGAGCGGGTGCTGATCCAGAAGGCCCTCGCCCGGTATGGGGGCAACGTCAGCCAGGCTGCCCATGCCCTCGGCCTGTCGCGCAGCGCCCTCTATCGAAGGCTGGAGAAACATGGCCTCTAGCCAGGCCACCCATCGCCTGGAAGGGCGCGGGATCATCCCGACGTTCCTGTTGCTGCGCGAGTGGCTCGCCGAGCGCCTCACCTTCGAACGGCGCGTCCTTCTCCTCTCCCTGGCGATCGCGATTCCCGGATTCCTGGCGACCCTGGTGCTCTTGTGGACGAGCCACTACTCCACCCGCATCCTGGTGGTCGTTTCGATTCTGATGAGCGCCTTGGTCTGGAAGCTCGCCTTGGAGCTGCAGGCGCGGGTGGTCCGCCCTCTGCACACCCTGGCCAGCCTGCTGGAGGCGGTGCACGAAGGAGACTTCTCGCTGCGCGCCCGTCTGCCGGATCGGGTCGACGCCCTCGGGCAGGTGATGCACGAGATCAATGCCATCGCGGAGACCCTGCGCGAGCAGCGCCTCGGCGCGGTCGAAGCCACCGCCCTGCTGCACCGTGTGATGGAGGAGGTCGACGTCGCGATCTTCGCCCTCGACGACGACGAACGGCTGCGCCTGGTCAACCGGGCCGGCGAGCGCCTGCTGGCCGAGCCGGCGGAACGGCTGCTCGGCCAGGAGGCCGAAGGGCTCGGCCTGACCGAGCTGCTGGAGGGTGAAGCGGCGCGCACGATCGCCAAGACCTTCCCCAGCGGCCCGGGCCGCTGGGAGATCCGGCGCAGCCTCTTCCGCGAGCAGGGGCGCCCGCACAAGCTGTTGGTGATCACCGACTTGAGCCAGCCGCTGCGCGAAGAGGAGCGGCAGGCCTGGAGGCGGCTCATCCGCGTGCTCGGCCATGAGCTCAACAACTCGCTGGCCCCCATTCGTTCGATGGCTTCGACGCTCAACGTCATCCTCGACAAGCAGCCGGACGACTGGCGCGAGGACATGCGCAGCGGCCTCGACATCATCGCCAACCGCTCCGATGCGCTGATCCGCTTCATGGCCGCCTACGCTCGGCTCGCCAAGCTCCCCCCGCCGCGCCGTGCCCCGCTGGCGCTCGAGCCGCTGATCCGCCGCATCACCGCGCTCGAGACGCGGCTCCCCGTCTTCGTCGAGAACGGTCCTCCGCTCACCGTCGCGGCCGATGCCGACCAGATCGAGCAGCTCCTGATCAACCTGCTGCGCAACGCGGTCGACGCGGCCCTGATGACCCGTGGCATGGTGGGGGTGGGCTGGCGCCAGAACGGCGCCTGGGTGGAGGTGCGGGTGGAGGACGAAGGACCCGGCATCTCGAACAGCGAGAACCTCTTCGTCCCCTTCTACACCACCAAGCCCGAAGGCAGCGGCATCGGCCTCGCCCTGAGCCGCCAGATCGCCGAAGCGCACGGCGGCACGCTGACGCTCGAAAACCGGAAGGAAGGAAGGGGCTGCGAGGCGCTGCTGCGCCTGCCGGCGTAGCCCCCTCCCCTGGCCCCTCCCCCGC
>DIHE01000099.1 GCA_002420005.1 Holophagales bacterium UBA5704
GGCCCGCTCGATCGCGACTGCCTGCGGCGTGCGCTGCAGGCGATCGTCGAGCGCCACGAGGTGCTGCGGACGTGTTTCGGGGAAGAGGCGGGACGGCCCATCCAGGTGATCCTGCCCGAGGTCCGGGTCGAGGCACCCCTCGTGGACCTGGAGCCGCTGGCCCCCGAGGAGCGGATGGCGGAGGCCCTGCGCTGGGGCATTCTCGACGGGCGCAGGCATTTCGATCTCGAACGTGGGCCGCTGTTCCGGCTGACCCTCTTCCGCTGTGCCGAGCGGGAAACCCTGCTGCTTTTCGTCATCCACCACATCGCGTTCGACGGCTGGTCGCGCGCGGTCCTGGCGCGCGAGCTGACGGTTCTCTACAACGCCTTCCAGGAGGGCCGTCCGTCCCCGTTGCGCCCGCTCGCCGTCCAGTACCAGGACTTCGCACGCTGGCAACGGCGGCGGCTCCAGGGGGAGACCCTGGCCCGGGAGGTGGGCTTCTGGCGCGAGCACCTGGAGGGCGCCGTGCCGATCCGGCTCGGCGGCGACCGGCCGCCGCCGGCCTCTCCGAGCTTCGATGCCGGGATCGAGGGCGTCGAGGTCCCCGGAGCGCTCGAAAAAGAGCTCGAAGCGTTCGCGGCGGAGCACTGCGTGACCCTGTTCATGACGCTTCTCGCCGCCTTCGTGCTGCTGCTCCATCACGAGTCGGGAAAGGACGACATCGTCGTCACCTGTCTGTTCGCCAACCGCGACGAGCTGGAGACCGAAGGGCTGATCGGCAATTTCTTTGCGGGGCTGCCGCTGCGCACGCGGCTCGCCGGAGTGGGCACCTTTCGTGAGCTGGTGGAGCGGGTGCGCGACACGACGCTCGCCGCGGCCGAGCACCCGGACATCCTGTACGAGCCGGTGCTCGCGGACGCGGGCTTCCTCGCGCCGGGAGAGCAAGGCGAGCTGGCCAGCTTCCGCATTCTCTTCCAGCTCGCAAAGTTTCCCGCGGCCGAGGCGGACCTGTCCGGCCTCTCGCTCGGCCACGTGCCGTTCGACACCGGCAAGATTCGGCAAGATTTGAGCCTTTTCTTTTCGCAGTCGAGCCGGCTCTCCGGGCGCTTCAAATACAATCGCGACGTGCTCACCCCGGAAAACGTCGACCGCCTGCGCGACCATCTCCTCCAAATCCTCGCCGCCGCGGTGGCCGGCCCGGAGCGTCCGCTCGCGGAGCTGCTGCCGGAGGGCTCCGCGGTGGAGCCCGCGCTCGCCGGGGGGCCCCGGTGACGGGCCCGGCTCGTCCGGCGGCCCTTTCGCACGGCGAGCGCTCCCTCTGGTTTCTGCATCACCTGGCGCCGGCGGAGAGCGCCTACAACATCGCTGCGGCGGCGCGCGTGCGCACCCCGGTCGATGCCGGGGCTCTGGAACGGGCGTTCCAGGCCCTGGAAGCCCGCCACGCGGCACTGCGCACGACGTTTCCGGCGATCGACGGCGAGCCGTGGCGGTGCGTCTCTGCGCAGGGGAGGCTCACGCTGGACTGCGCGGACGCGGCGGGGTGGAGCGAGGCGCGCCTGCGGGCGCGCCTCGCCGAGGAGGCGTGGCGGCCGTTCGACCTGGAGAACGGGCCGCTGGTGCGGGCGGCCCTGTGGACGGGAGCTTCCGGCGGGCCGGTGCTTCTCTTCGTCATTCACCACATCATCGCCGACTTCTGGTCGCTCGCCCTGCTGATGCGCGAGCTGTCGGTGCTCTACCGCGAGGCGGCCGGTGGGGCACCGGCCGCGCTCGGCCCGCCGGGGCTGCCGTACGAGGAGCACGTGCGCCGCGAGCAGGAGGTGCTCTCCGGTGGCCGCGGGGAGGCGCTGCTGGATTTCTGGAAGCGGGAGCTGGCCGGCTTGCCGGTCCTGGACCTGGGCACCGACCGGCCGCGCCCCGCCGTGCAGACCTGGCGGGGGGACGTCTGCCGGCTGCGTCTGCCCGGCGCGCTCACCTCGGCATTGCGCGCCTGGAGCCGGACCCGGCACGGCACGTTGTTCATGACGCTCACCGCCGCCTTCCAGGCGCTGCTCGGCCGCCACTCCGGCCAGGAAGACCTGGCGATCGGGACGGCGCGGGCGGGCCGGTCGCAATCGGCGATGGCCGGTACGGTGGGGTATTTCGTCAACCAGGTGGTGCTGCGCGGCGACCTGTCGAACGATCCGCCGTTCGCCGAGCTGGTGGAGCGGACGAAACGGAGGGTCCAGGCCGCCTTCGAGCACGGGGACCATCCGCTGTCTCTCCTGGCCGAACGCCTGCAGCCGGAGCGCGATGCGAGCCGGACGCCGTTCTTCCAGGTCCTGTTCGTGCTGCAGAAGGAGACGCGGGGTGGCGAGGGGCTGACCGCCTTCGCGATGGGGGAGGAAGGGGTGGAGGTGGGGCCGCAGGATTTCCGCCTGGAATCGCTCGTCGTGCCCCGCCCGCCGGCTGCTTTCGATCTGGTCCTCCAGGCGGTCGACCGGCAGGGGGGGCTGAGCCTCTCCCTGCTGTACAACACGGACCTGTTCGATGCCACGACGATGGAGCGGATGGCCGGGCATTTCGAGCGTCTGCTGGCTGCGGCGGTGGCGGCGCCGGACGGGCGTCTCTCGAGCCTCCCGCTTCTGTCCGAGGCCGAGCAGCACGCCCTGCAGAGGGAGTGGGGCTCCGCGGGGTGGGAGGCGGCGGGCACGCAGACTCTCGCCACTCTTGTCGAGGCCCAGGCGGCGCGCCGGCCCGAGGCGCCGGCCCTCGTCTTCACCGGTGGCCGGCTCACCTACGGCGAGCTGGCAGAGCGTTCCCGGGCGTTGGCCGGGCGGCTGCGGCGCTGGGGCGCCGGCCCGGAGGTCCTGGTGGGCGTGTGCCTGGAGCCCTCGCCGGACCTGGTGGTCGCGCTCTTCGCGATCTGGCAGGCCGGCGGGGCGTTTCTGCCCCTCGATCCGGCCTACCCGCCCGAGCGGCTGGCCTTCATGGTGCAGGACTCCGGCGCACCGCTGGTCGTGACCCGCCGTGCCCTCGCAGAGCTGGATCTCCCGGGCGCCCGGCGGTTGTTCGTCGATGCGTGGGAGGCGCCGGAGGGCGGGGGCCCCGCGGCGGTGGCGGCCCCGCGGCGGGAGAATCTGGCCTACCTCATCTATACCTCGGGCTCCACCGGGCGGCCGAAAGGAGTGGCCGTATCGCAGGGGATGGCGGCGGACCACCTGGGCCAGGTGATGGAGCGGTGGGGTCTGACGCCCGGCGACCGGGTGCTGCAGTTCGCCTCGCCGAGCTTCGACATCTGGCTGGAGGAGACGGTGCCGCCGCTGCTCGCCGGGGCGGCGGTGGTCCTGCGGGGCACCGAGATGTGGGAGCCCGCCGGTTTCCTCGCCCGCATCCGGGCGCTGGACCTGACCGTCGTCGATCTTCCGACGGCGTACTGGCAGCAGTGGATCCGCGACCTGGGGGAGGTGCAGCCGCCGGAGGGCCTGCGCCTGCGGCTGGTGTCGACCGGCGGTGAGGCGATGACGGCGGAGGCCGCTCGGCTCTGGTTTCGCTCGCCGCTCGCCGGGGTGCGCCTGCTCAACGGGTACGGGCCGACCGAAGCGGTGATCAGCGCCACCTTCCATCCGGTCGACGGTCCTCCCGCGACGGCTGCCGCGGTGTCCCTGGGCTTTCCTCTGCCGGGGCGCAGCGCGCACGTGCTGGACGCAGGCGGCGGTCTCGTGCCGGTCGGTGTCGCCGGGGAGCTCTGCCTGGGCGGTGCCGGCCTGGCGCGCGGCTACCTGCGCCGGCCGGAGCTGACGGCCGAACGTTTCATCCCCGATCCGTTCTCTGCCGTGGCGGGGGGGCGCCTCTACCGGACGGGGGATCTGGCGCGCCGGCTGGCGGATGGAAGCCTCGACTACCTCGGGCGGATCGACCAGCAGGTCAAGGTGCGGGGATACCGCATCGAGCTGGGGGAGATCGAGGCGGCCTTGGAGAGCCACCCGGCGGTCTCCGCAGCGGTGGTGCTGGCCGGCCGCGATCCGGCCGGCGGCACCTCTCTGGTGGCGTACGTGGCGACGGGGGGGGAGGAGGTTCCCGATCCGGCCGAGCTGCCGGGTTTCCTGCGGCGGCGGCTTCCGGAGTTCATGCTGCCGGCCGGCTGGGTGTTCCTGCCGGCTTTGCCGCTCACCGCCAACGGCAAGGTCGACCGCCGGGCGCTCGCGGCGATCCGCCCCGAGAGGAAGAGGGAGGACGACGGGGGGAGCCCGCGCACTCCCACCGAGGAGCTGCTCGCGGGGATCTTCGCCGAGATCCTGGGTGTCGAGCGGGTCGGGCTCGCGGAGAGCTTCTTCGCGCTGGGCGGCCACTCGCTGCTGGCGACCCGGGTGACGTCGCGGGTGCGCAGCGTGCTCGGGATCGAGCTGCCGCTGCGGATCGTTTTCGAGGAGCCGACGGTGGAGCGGCTCGCCGGCTGGATCGCGCAGCGGGCCACCGGAGGCGCGGCGGATCCGCCCTTGGAGAGAATCTCTCGCGCCACGCCGCCTGCACTTTCGTTCGCGCAACAGCGGCTCTGGTTCCTCGATCGCCTGGAGCCGGGCAGTGCGGCCTACAACATCGCCGCGGCGGTCGAGCTGGCCGGCCGGCTCGACGTGGCGGCTCTGGAGGCCGCGTTCGGCGAGCTGGTGCGGCGGCATGAGGCGTTGCGCACGACCTTCCGGGAGGAGGCGGGGGAGCCGGTGCAGGTGATCGCGCCGAGCGCCGGTTGCCCTCTCCCCCTGGCCGATCTGCAAGGGCTTCCGGCGAGCCGGCGCGAGGCCGAGGCCCGGCGCCTGGCGAGGGCCGAGGCGCGGCGGCCGTTCGACCTCGGCCAGGCTGCGGGTGGCTCGCTGCTGCGGGTGGCGCTGCTCGCCACGGAGGCCGGGCGGCATGTGCTCCTGCTCACCGTGCATCACATCGTGTGCGACGGCTGGTCGATGGGCGTGCTGGTGCGCGAGCTGGGGGTGCTGTACGGGGCCTTTCTGCACGGCCGGCCGAGCCCGCTGCCGGAGCCGTCGCTCCAGCCGGCGGATTGCGCCGCGTGGCAACGCCGGTACCTGGCGGGCGGGTCCCTGGAGGCCGAGCTGGCCTGGTGGCGCACGGCGCTCGCGGGGATGCCCCAGGTGCTCGCCCTGCCGGCGGACCACCCGCGGCCGGCGGTGCGCAGCGGGCGGGGGGCGGCCTTCGGCTTCACGATCGGGAGCGAGGATCTCACAGCCCTGGCGGCGCTCTCCCGGCGGCAGGGGACGACGCTGTTCATGACGCTCCTCGCCGGCTTCGCGGCGCTGCTGCAGCGCCTCACCGGCCAGGAGGACCTGGCGGTGGGGACGCCGATTGCAGGGCGCAGCCGGGCGGAGATGGAGCCGCTGATCGGCCTGTTCGTCAACACCCTGGTGTTGCGGATGGACCTTGCGGGAGACCCCGGGCTCGGCGAGCTGCTCGGCCGGGTGCGGGAGACGGCGCTCGCCGCCTATGCCCACCAGGAGGTGCCGTTCGAGCGCCTGGTCGAGGAGCTGGTGCCGGAGCGCGACCTCTCCCGGCCGCCGCTGGTGCAGGTGTTGTTCGGCCTGCAGAACACCCCACCGGCTCCCTTGGAGCTGCCGGGGCTGACGCCGGCGGCGGCCCCGGTGCCGACCGGGACGGCGAAGCTCGAGCTGGCCGTGGAGCTGGCCGAGACCGGCCGGGGCCTGGAAGGGTCCCTGGAGTACAGCCTCGACCTGTTTTCGCGGGCGGCGGCGGGACGCCTGGCGGGTCACCTCGTGCGCCTGCTGTCCGG
>DIHE01000195.1 GCA_002420005.1 Holophagales bacterium UBA5704
GTCGCGCCAGTACCGGACCTCCCTCTCCAGCACGTCCCCGGAGAGCCAGCCCCTTTGCCAGGCCGCGTAGTCCGCGGACTGCACCGCCAGCTCGGGCAGAGGCGAGGGCCGGCCGGCGGCGAACGCGGCGTAGAGGGCGGTCACCTCGCGCACCAGAACCCCCATCGACCAGCCGTCGCTCACGATGTGGTGGAGAACCAGCAGCAGCTCGTGCTCCGTCTCCTCCAGGCGCACGAGGGCGATCCGCACGAGCGGTCCCTGCGCCAGATCGAACGGCCGCCGGGCCTCCTCCCGCACCACGGCCGCTCCCACCGCCTTCCGCAAGGCCGGAGAGAGGGCCGACAGGTCCAGCAGGGGCATCGCGAAGCCGGCCGGGGGCAGGATCACCTGCCGCGCCGCTGCGCCGTCGCTGCGAAACACCGTGCGCAGGGCTTCGTGCCGCCGCACGATCTCTGCAAACACCCGCGTCAGCACCGCCACGGAGAGCTCCCCGTGGAGCCGCAGGGCCACCGGCACATGGTAGAGCGCGCCGCTTCCCAGCTGGTCGAGGAGCCAGAGGCGCTGCTGCGCGAAGGAGAGCGGCGAGCCGGTTGCGTCGCGGGGTACCGGTTCGATCGGCGGCGGTGCGGCTCCCCCCGCCGGCGTCGCCTTCTCGATCTCGCCGGCCAGGCCGGCGACCGTCGGGTGCTCGAAGAGCGCCCGCAGCGGCAGCTCCACAGCGAAGACCGACCGCACCCGGGAGACCACCTGCGTGGCCAGCAGCGAGTGGCCGCCCAGGGCGAAGAAATCGTCCTCGACCCCCACCCGGCGCTCCAGGATCTCCTCCCAGACCCCCACCAGCATCTCTTCGACCGGGCCGCGCGGCAGCGCCGGTTCCTGCCCCTCCTCTGGAGCCGACGCGGCGGCGGCCAGGACGGCGGCGACCGCCCGGCGGTCCACCTTGCCGCTCGGCGTGAGGGGCAGCGCCCGAAGCTCCACGAGCTGCGACGGAACCATGTACGGCGGCAGCTTTTCGGCGAGGAAGGACCGCAGCGGCCCGGCCGCGGGCGCCGGGCCGTCCCCCGCCGTCCAGGCGGCGGCCAGGCGGCGGTCCTCCGCGCCGCCCTTGCCCTCGAGCAGCACCACCACGGCCTCGCGCACTCCCGTGTGCCGGCGCAGCACCGACTCGATCTCCCCCAGCTCGATCCGGTAGCCGCGCAGCTTCACCTGGTGATCGATGCGGCCCAGGTAATCGATCCGGCCGTCCGCCAGGAAGCGCGCCAGGTCCCCCGTGCGGTACAGCCGGGCCCCCGGCTCCACACCCGTCGGGTCCGGCACGAACTGCGCCGCGGTCAGATCCGGCCGGTGGAGATAGCCCCGCGCGAGCCCCGCCCCGCCGACGTGCAGATGGCCGGCCGATCCGAGGGGTGTGAGGCGGCCGGCCGGGTCCAGGAGGACCACGCGGGTCCGGGAGAGAGGACGACCGATCGACACCGGGCCCGGACCTGCCTCCACCGGACCCGCGGTCGCGTAGACCGTCGTTTCCGTCGGCCCATAGAGATTCCAGAACGACCGCGTCACCGCCGTGAGGCCCGCCGCCAGGTCCGGCGCCAAAGCCTCGCCGCCGCTCCATCCCCGCACCTTCGACGGCGCGCGGCCCCCGCCCGCCAGGAGCATCTGCCAGGTCACCGGCGTCACCTGCACCACGTCCACGTCCCGGCTCTCGATCAGGCGCGCCAACGCCGCGCCGTCGCCGGCCTCCTCGCGGCGGGCGAGCACCACCCGGGCACCCACCGCGAGCGGCAGCAGCAGATCGACGACCGCCATGTCGAAGGAGATCGTGGTGACCGCCAGCACCGTGTCCGCGGCCGTCATCCCGGGCTCCTCCCGGATCGCCGCCAGCAGGTTCACGAGCGCGCCGTGACAGACCACCACCGCCTTCGGGCGGCCGGTCGAGCCCGAGGTGTAGAGCACGTAGGCGGCGTTGTCCGCCGCGGCGCGCAGCGGAGGCTCGGCCGCGCTCTCCGCAGCGAGAGCCTCCTTCTCCTCCTCCAGCACGAGGACCGGCAGCGCGGGCACCGCCGGCACGGCCGCCGTGAGCCCCGCCTCGGTGAGCAGAACACAGAGCCCGGCGTCGCCCGCCGTCCACGCCAGGCGCTCGGCGGGAAAGCCCGGATCGAGGGGCACGTAGGCACCGCCGGCCTTGAGGATGCCGAGCAGGCTCACCACCAGATCGGGCGAGCGCTCCAGCAGAACCCCCACCCGCGCCTCCGGCCCCACCCCGAGCCGCCGCAGCCGGTGCGCCAGACGGTTCGCCCGCCGGTGCAGCTCGGCGTAGGTGAGCGTCTCCTCGCTGCAGACGAGGGCCGTCTCCTGCGGCGTGCGCAGGGCCTGTGCCGCGAAGAGATGGGCGGCCGTCGTGCCCTCCGGTGCCCAGCCGGCCCCGGCGGCCGGGCGGTCGCTCCATTCGCAACCCACCTGGTGCCGCTCGGCCGCGCTCAGCAGGTCGAGCTCCGAGAGCCGGCGCCCCGGTGCCTCCCCCGCCGAGGCGAGAAGGCGCCCGAACCCCCCGGCCAGGCGCTCGACCGTCGCACCGTCGAACCGGTCGCGGTCGAACTCCACCACGCCGGCCAGACCCTCCGCACCGGGGGTGAACAGAAACGACAGCTCGAATTTCGACGTGCCGGTCGACAGCTCACGGGCGTCGAGATCCAAGCCCGGCAGGGTCAGCCCGCCCCTCGGGGCGTTCTGCACCACCAGGAGGACCTGCACCAGAGGCAGGCCGTGCAGATCGCGCTCCGGCGCCAGCTCCTCGACCAGCCGCTCGAACGGCGCGTCCTGGTGGGCGAAGGCGGCGAGCGTCGCCTCCCGGACCCGGTCCTGCAGCTCCGCGAACCGCGGGTCGTTCCCCAGGTCGAGGCGCACGGGGAGGGTGTTGATGAAACAGCCGATCAGGTCCTCGGTCTCCACCCGGGTGCGGCCGGCCACCGGTGTGCCGACGGCGAGGTCCTCCTGGCCGCACACGCGCTGCAAGAGAGCGGCGAAGGCGCCCAGCAGGGCCATGAACGGCGTCGCCCGGGAGCCGCGGGTCAGCTCCCGCAGCCCGGCGAGGGCGCCGGGCTGGAGGGCCAGGGCGCGCGTCTCGCCGCGGCGGCCGGCCGTGCCACGGCGCGGCCGATCGGCCGGCAGCTCCAGCACCGGCGGCGCCGGGGAGAGACGCGCCCGCCAGTACCCCAGCTCCCGCTCCAGCACCTCCCCGGTGAGCCGGCTCCGTTG
>DIHE01000071.1:0-1734 GCA_002420005.1 Holophagales bacterium UBA5704
GCGGGGACATCCGCCACCGGGATGCGGGGGACGCCGGGGCCACCGAACCGGCGGACGAGCACGAGGGCCAGCGCGAAGATCCTCCGCAAGGCCACCGCCACGAACCAGGGGACGCCGATGGCTTTCGCCATCCGGCGCTGCTTTTCCTCGGACGGCGCCTCCTCGCCCGCCTCCCAGCGCGACACGTCCGACTGCCACGACCCGCAGGCCTCCCCGAGCTGCTCCTGGCTCCATCCGGAGCAGGCCCGCAGCCAGATCACCAGATACCGCAACACCTTTGGATCACCTTTCGCCGCCATGCGAGACTCCTTCCGGGCTATGCCCTATGTCCCAATGGTCCCGATGTGTGAAGAGCCGCCCCCGGGATCATGGAGATGCCGGCCGAGCGCTCTTCCTGGAGCCCACCATGCGCAAAACTTCGTTTCGTCCCCGCCTCGCCGCCCTTCTCCTCGCCCTCTTCCTCGCCGTCCCCTGGAGCGCCGCCGCCGCGCCGGCCCCCGAGCCCCCGGATCTTCTGGGCCGGCTGTGGCTGCTCGTCACGAGCCTCCTGGGGGACATCGGGTGCTACATCGACCCCAACGGGGGGTGCGGCGGGGCGGAGGTGGCGGAGCCTCCGGTGAGCCCCAGCAGGGACACCGGGTGCCATATCGATCCATACGGAGGGTGCGGCAGCTGAGCTGCGGAGCGGGAGAGGGGGACCGCCCGCCCTCGTCATTTCGGCAGCTCCGGGATGGCGGGGCGGGGTGTCCCCGTCCTGCGGGCTTTCTCGATGTCGACGATCACCTGGCGGGTCAGCTCCACCGTCGCTTCTTCCCGCTGCGCCGCGTCACAGAAGAGCTTGAGCGCGACCAGCGCCTGCTTCTGGATGCCCTTGGCCCTGAAGATCCACGCCATACCCAGCGCCAGCGTTCGGACCTCGGCGTTGCGGCCTTGCTCCAGCCAGAGGATCGCGAGATCCAGGGAGGCCAGGGCCGCATCGTAAGGGAGCCCGCGCACGGTGAAATCTCGCTGCACCTGCTCGAGCGCCGCGATGGCCTTGTCCTTCCGGTCTTCGCCGGCATCGAGTTTCGCGGAAAGCCACAAAACACGGAGGAGATGGAGGTCGTGCCCCTGTGCGAGCGCAAGCTCTCGCACCTTTGGCAGCAACCTCGCCGCTGCCGGGTAGCGCTCCAGGCGGCACAAGTTGTCGGCCGTATTGAAGCGCAAGGCGAAAAGAAGCCCCGGGTCCCCACTGGCTTCGATCAGCGGCGCCGCTTCCTTCAAAGCCTCCCGTTCACCCTCAAAGTCCTCCTGGAGATTCAGGACGTGCGCCTTCTGGAGCAGTAGCCTTGCCGCCGGCAAGCCTCCGCCACTCACGTCCCGCGCCTTGTCGAGCAAGGCCAGGGCTTCGGGAAACTGGTGCCGGGCTATCCGCTGGGAGGCCTCCAGGTCGAACAGCCGAGAAGCGTCCAACAGGTGCTCATCCGCACCCGCGGACGCTGCCAGGAGCTGCTTCGAACGGGCGAACGCTTCGTCGGCCCGGTCGAGCTCGTTCGACACGCGCCAGGCATTGCCGAGAAAGCCCCAGGCTTCCGCCTGGATGCGCGCCTGCCAGCATTCTTCGCCGGGGCAGCGCTCGGCGATGTACAGCGCAAACTTCGCCAGCTCCAGAGCCACGGCTGCGTCGTGGGCCGCCAGGCGCACGCTCTCGTTGCAGACCTTGACCACCAGGGCCCAGCTCCGGAAGTGGGGGAA
>DIHE01000071.1:1921-43731 GCA_002420005.1 Holophagales bacterium UBA5704
GCCCAGCTCCGGAAGTGGGGGAAGACGGTGACCAGGTCGCGGCGGTCGGTGGGGCTGAGGGGCTTCAGGGTCTTCCAGAGCTCCTCGGCCTCGGCGTGAGCGGCGGCGGCCTTCTCGGCTTTCTTCCAGTGGGCCAGCTCGATCCGGGTGTACTCCGCCGTGGCCACCGCCGCCGCGGAGGCCGCGCGGCCGATGCGCCGCAGCTCCTCGTCCGTCAACGCCACCGGGGACGCCGGCTGCACGAGCGGCTCGGGATCGACGAGCTCATCGCCGAGCAGAAAGGCGTCGACGTCCTCCTCGAAGAACCCCAGGACGCCGATCTTGAGGCCCAGGTTCTCCCGCGAGAGCTTGATGTCCCCCTGCTCCATCTTGCGCAGCGTCGACCAATCGGTGAAGCCCAGCCGCGCCGCGGCCTCTTTGATCTGCAACCCGAGCTTGCGGTAGAAGTACCCCAGCGCCAGACCGAACCGGGGCGGTTTGTCGTCCTTCATCTCATCGCCTCCTTGAGCACGCTTCCTACTCAACAAGGTGCGCGCCGGCCACCAAACGGGACACCCGGACCAGAAACACGAGAACACGAAAGATATCGCAAGTCGCGAGAAGGAGCGGCCGGGCATGGCGCATGGACCATGCGCATTTTCTTCTGGTCCACACTCTTGCGACACGACAACCTCCTCCCGAATCCGTTGACCGTCGGGAGGAGGTTTTGCGATGTCCAACGACGAAGAGACCGGCGTGCGCGAAGAGATCGCCCGCGCGGCCCGAATGCAGAGAGCGCTGCTGCAGCAGCTGGAGTCCTTACTGGCGCGCGTACCGCCTTCGCCGCGCGAAGAGGTGATCTACGAACAGGGGGAGGCCTACGACTTCCCCACCGAGGTCCGCTCGTGCCTCGAATGCATCCTGGAAGACTGGATGCGGCCCACTGTGCAGGATCTCGAGAACCTCTCGGTGTTCCAGCCGAGCCAACGGCTGGCGCGGTGAGGAGGGAGGCGCCGCCGCCGGCCTGGTCGGTCGAGGCCGAGATCCTCGATCCGGGGTTCCTGCCGTTCCCCGGGGAGCTGCGTGAAACCCTCGGGGTGCAGGCCGGGGACCGCGTCGCCCTCGTTCCCTTTCCTCTCTCCTGGAGGGTCCTCCAGCCGGCAGAGGTCGAGCTGTTCGAGGCCGGCGCCGAGTGGTATTTCGTCGCGACGCTCGGTGCGCACGGCCTTCCGCTTCCTGCCGCGTGGAAGGCCCTCGGCCTGAGCCGGCGGGTGCTGTTTCAGGTGCTGCGCCGGGCGGGCGCCCTCCTGGAGGTCCATGTCGTCAGCCTGGGCGGCGAGGGCGGGGCATGACAAGGCTCCCGGGGGTGTGCGCAACACCGCCGCCGGCCGTGGGATGGATCGTGCGGTCGGTCCAATGTCTCGTGCAGAGCCGTTTCGGCCATCCGGAGGGTCTCGCGCATCCGGCGGTGCGGCTCCTCGATCCGGCCGCCGGTCCCCTCAACTTCATCCTCGCGGCCTGGCGGGAGGCCCTGCGGCACCGGGAGGGCAAGGCGGCTCTGCTGCGCGACCATCTCCTCCCGGGCTCGCAGGGCTGGGAGATCCTGGAGGACTCCTGTGCCCGGGGCCGCAGGGCTCTCCGCCGGTTTCTCCGCGGCCACGGAGTCGAGCCGGAACAGGTGGCGGAGGGGGTGCTTCAGCAACGCGACGCCCTGGCCGGACCGCCGGAGCCAATGGGAGGGTGGGCCTCCCCCTCTCCCGGTCGGCAGGGGGGGCGATGGGAGAGGGGGATCGAGGGGGTGAGGTCCGCGCTGCCGGTGCTCCTGGGCAATCCGCCCTGGATCGGCCAACCGCCCGCGGCGAGCCCCTGGATGGCGCGGCTTCTCGGTGCGTGGAAGACGTGCGAAGGGCAGCCGCTCGCCGAGCGCAACACCAAATGGCTGCAAGACACCTGGGTCCGCTTCCTCCGCCTCGCGCAGTGGAGGATCGAGCAACGCGGCGAAGGGATCGTCGCGTTCGTTCTCAACCATAACGGCCTCGACGCGCCGACCTTGCGCGGTCTGCGGGCCTCGCTCCTCCAGACGTTCGAGGAAATCTACCTCCTGGACCTGCACGGCAACCGCCGCAAGCGCGAGCGCGCACCGGACGGAGGCCGGGATGAAAACCTTTTCCCCGGGATCGCACAGGGTGCCGCCCTCGTCGTCCTGGTGAAGAAACCCGGGCTGGCGCGCCGGGTGGTCCATGCCGATCTCTACGGACCACGGAGGCAGAAGCTCGCCGCGCTGCGCTGCGGGAGTATCGCCACCACCGCATGGCGCGAGCTCCGGCCACGGGGGCCGCTGTTTCTTTTCCGCCCCGGCGAGGACCTCGCCATCGAGCAGGCTTTTCGGCAGGGAACGCCGCTCGACGGGATCTTTCCCGTGCATTCGACCGGCGTGATCACCGGCCGGGATGCACTGGTGACCGCGTCCGACCGGCGCACCCTCGAAGCGCGCCTGCAGCGCATCGGCCGCCGCAACTGGCTGCCGCATCTCACCGCCTGGCTGCCGCGGCCGTTCGACCTGCGCTATCTGATCTTCACCCCGGAGGCGGTCACCCGGCCCCGCCCGACTCTTGCCCGCCACCTGCGCCAGCCGGGCAATGTCGCCCTGCTCGTGCCCCGGCAGCACAAAGGGGAACCCGGCGCGTTCGTCACCGCCGTGCTGCCCGGCCACAAAGTGGTGGGCGCCTACGACGTCACCTGCGCCTTTCCGCTGTACCTGGACGACGCCGGGGAGCGGCGTCCCAATGTGGCCCCGGCGCTCCAGGACCGTCTCGCGGCGCTCTATGGAGAGCCCCCGGAGCCCGGAGAGGTGCTCGCCTACGTCTACGGCGTCCTCCACGCACCCGGCTATCGGAGCCGCTTCGGCAAGCTCCTCGCCTGCGAGCTGCCGCGGATTCCCTTCCCCCGGTATCGATCAATCTTTCGCGGCATCGCCGGCTGTGGGCGGGAGCTGCTCGCCGCGCACCTTGGCGAGCCGGGAGACCGCGAGACCGGCGTCCACTCATTGCGAGGAGACCCTGAGCTGCCCCTGGGGAGGATCGCGTACGACCCGGCAGAGCACAGCATCCGGCTCCACCCTGCCGGCCTCCGGCTCGAAGGGGTGCCGGCGGACCTCTGGAGCTACCGGATCGGCGATCACGCCGTGCTCGCCTCGTGGCTCACCGCCCGCACCGGCCGCCCCCTGCGTGCGGAAGAACGGCGCGAGCTGAACGCGCTGGTGGCCGGCCTGCGGCGGTCGCTCGATGCCCTGCCCACTCTGGAGAGGGCGTACCGGGCGGCCTCCCCGCGCCCCCCGATTAGGTGATTCCCGCAAACTGTGAGATCCTCACCACCTCGTCGTGCTCGACTCCTGCCAGGAGACCCGGGGACGCCGAGTCGATCCCGGGCCGCTTGGCCCCGACGGCGGCCTCGCCGGCTCAGTCCTCCGTTTCCGAATTTCTGCCGGATTTTTTCAAGAAGGACGCGGTGTCCCTGCTCCTCGAGCAGCCCCTGCGCCCTCGGAAAGCATGACCTCACACACGATGACCGGTTTCTCTTCGTTCGACCTGCACCCCAGCCTGCTCCGTGGCGTCGCCGACCTCGGCTTCACCGTTCCCACCCCGATCCAGCGCGACGGCATTCCGCCGGCCCTGGAAGGGCGCGACATCCTGGCGTGTGCCATGACCGGGAGCGGCAAGACGGCCACCTTCGCGCTCCCCATCCTGCACCGGCTGATGGGCAAGAAGCGCGGCGTGACGCGCGTTCTCGTCCTCGCCCCGACGCGCGAGCTGGCGGCCCAGATCGTCGAACATTTCAATGACCTCGCCCGCCATACGCCGATCCGCGCCGCCGCCGTCTACGGAGGCGTCGCGATGGGGCCGCAGGAACGGGCGTTCCGCCAGGGCACCGACGTGATCGTGGCCTGCCCGGGGCGGCTGCTCGACCACTTCCAGTACTCCTATGCCCGCCTGCAGGACCTCGAGGTCCTGGTGCTCGACGAGGCGGATCGCATGCTCGACATGGGCTTTCTCCCCGACATCCGCCGGGTGCTCAAGCATCTGCCGCCTCCGGCGCAGACGCTGTTCTTCTCGGCCACCCTGCCGCCGCCGATCCGCGAGCTGTCGCGCCAGATGCTGCGCAATCCGGCCAGCCTGAACGTCGAACGGCCGTCCGCTCCCGCCACCGGCGTCGAGCAGGCGGTCTATGCGGTGCGCCAAGACGCCAAGTCCGCCCTGCTGCTCGAGCTGCTCCAGGGCAACACGATCGAAAGCGCCATCGTGTTCACCCGCACCAAGCACCGCGCCAACCGGCTCGCGCAGTTCCTGGAACGCCACGGCGTGCCGTGCGACAAGGTGCACGGCAACCGCAGCCAGGCGCAGCGCACGCAGGCGCTCGCCGGCTTCAAGAACGGCCGCTTCCGGGTGCTTGTGGCGACCGACATCGCGGCGCGCGGCATCGACGTGGAGGGGCTCACCCACGTGGTGAACTTCGACGTCCCCAACGTGCCCGAGGACTACATCCACCGCGTGGGCCGCACCGCCCGGGCGGGAGCGAGCGGCGAGGCGCTCACCTTCGTCTCGCCGGAAGAGACCGGCGATCTGCGCGCCATCGAGCGCGCGGTGGCGAAGGTCCTGCCACGGCGGGTCCTGGAGGGTTTCGAAGAACGGGCGGCCCGCACCGCCGAGAAGCTGGAGATCCCCCTCGCCGAACGGCTGGCCGCGATGCGCGCCCAGCGTTCGCAGGAACGGGACAGGGCGCGCGCCAAGGCGGAGCGCAGCGGCCAGGCCGCCGCGGGAAACCGCACCCCGGCCCGCCCGGCAGCCACCACCAGCAGCCACGAAACCCGCCGCCCCGCCGGCGGAGCCCGCCAGCCGGCCCCCCCGGCCCGCGCCACAGCCCGGCAACCGCAGCCCCGGCGCTTCCGGTAGATCAAGGGCAACCACGAGGGTTGCCCCTACGTCAACCACCTGGGCTCTCCCTGCCTTCTTCCCCTCTCCCGCTGCGTGGGTCAGGGGAGGGGGTGCCCGGCCAGGTCGGCGAGCAGGAAGGCGCGGGCCTTGCGCCAGTCGCGCTTGGCCGTGCGCTCGTTCAGGCCGAACACCTCGCCGATCTCGGCGAAAGACAGGCCGGCGAAAAAGCGCAGCTCGACGAGGCGGGCGAGCCGGGGGCTCTCCGCCTCCAGGCGCTCCAGCGCCGCATCCAGGGCGAGAAGGTCGGCGGTGAGGCGGGCATCCCCCTCCGCCGCCGGCTCGCCCGGCCCTCCCACCTCGATCCGCACCATCTCCCCGGAACGCTTGGCGGCGTCGCGCTTGCGCGCATAGTCGACGACCACGTGGCGCATCACCCGCGCCGCGAGGTTGAAGAAATGCGCCCGGTCTTCGGCGGAGAGCCCGGCCGGCTGGGCGAGGCGCAGATAGGCCTCGTGCACCAGCGCCGTGGTGTCCAGCGTCTCCCCGGGACGCCCCCGGGCGGAGAGCTGCGCATGGGCCAGACGGTGCAGCTCCTGGTACACACTCGCGAACAGCGAGTCCGAGGCGATGCGATCCCCGGCCCGGGCCGCCGAGAGCAAACGGGTGATCTCTTGCGTAGATTCCGATTCCATGACGCAGAGAATTCTACCTCGCGCCCGCGGCGCAGAGAGACCCGCGGGTCCGTGGTACCCTTGCATCCCAACCTCTTCCATCCGGGAGGACTCCATGCGCGATCCCAGGCACCTCCTCATTCTGTTCATCTTGGGGCTGGCGGTCGCCGGCACCGCCGCGGCGCAGGCACCGGCCTGCCCGAGCAGCCCGGCGAAGGTGCGCAGCGTCTATCGGGAAGAAGCCGCCAAGGAGGGGGTGAAGAAATACCGCACCGTCCACCTGCGCGACGTCCTCACCGTCGAGGTCGAAGGTCTCGACAGCTTGCTCGCCGAGGCACAATGCCGCGGCAAGGACCTGGTGCTGTTCCTGGACGATCAGCCGCTCGCCGAGACGGTGGCTTTCCCCCCCACCAATCCCAAGCAGCAGATCCTCCGTTTTCCTCTGGAGAGAACCGAGGCATCCCGCACCGTGTGGACGTCGATCCTCGGCCGCCCCGGGTTCGAGCCGCGGCCGGTCGAGGTCGGCGTCGGCCTCGCCGACCAATACGCCATCCCGGCGGCCGACGCCAAGCAGGCGACGGTCCTGCTCCAGGTGATCCCGCCCCGCTGGTTCCTGTTCTGGCTGGCGCTCTTCCTCCTCTTCCTCTTCGGCTTCCTCTACCTGGCACAGCGGACGGACGTCCTGCGCGACGCGGTGCCTTTGCCCGGCGAGGGAGCACGCCGGCCGTTCAGCCTGGCCCGCTCCCAGGCCGCCTGGTGGTTCTTCCTGGTCCTCGCCTCGTACCTGTTCATCGGCTTGATCACCGGAGACTTCAGCACCTCGATCACCTCCACCGTCCTCGTCCTCATGGGGATCAGCGCGGGGACCGTGGTCGGCTCGGCGGTCGTCGATGCAAGCAAGCCCGCCCCGTCCCCGGCCCAGACCCAGGCCGCCGCCACGGAGGTGAAAGCGCTCGACGACGCGATGCAGGAGGCCCGGCAGGTCGCGGAACGCGCGCCGGCCGACGTCACCGCGGCGCAGGCCCTGGCCGCCAAAGCGGAAGAATGGGAGGCGAAACGGTCGCGGCTGCGCAAGCTCCGCAACGAATCCGAGCACTTCCTGCAGGACGTGCTGAGCGATGCGAACGGTGTCAGCTTCCACCGCTTCCAGATGCTCGCCTGGACCATCGTGCTCGGCATCATCTTCGTCGGCCAGGTTTGGAAGGAGCTGGCCATGCCGGAATTCAACGACACGCTCCTCTCCCTCCTCGGGATCAGCGCCGGCACCTACGTCGGGCTCAAGATTCCAGAGGACTCGGCGCGGAGCTGACGGACAGGAGAGCCGCCGGCAGCGGGACCGGCGTGGCCGTCCCGCCCGGCCCGATCCGGCAATGGACCGTGGTCACGGCCCCCCGGGCGATGGGGGTACCGTCGCGCGTGATCTCGTGCTCCCAGGTCAGCGAGGTCCTCCCCCGCCGCACGAGCCGAACCCGCAAATCGAGCACGTCGCCGAAACGGGCCGGCGCCAGGTAGTCGCACGAAGCGGCCACCCGCGGCCAGCCGATCTTCCTCCCCTCCCCGTCATCGGTCATCAAATCGACCCGCAAAGACGCGAGACACTCGTGCTCGGCGGTCTCCATGAAGATGAAGAAACGGGCGAAGTGGCAGATTCCCGCCATGTCGGTATCGGCAAACTCGACGCGCCGCCGGGTGTGGAATTCGTTCATCGCGACCGGAAGGTTATCATCACCGTCCCCCACCGCCGAAACGAGGTGCTCTCCTTAATCTGAGTCGTAAGGGTGAGCGCGTACAGTGGAACCATCTCATCGAAGGGAGAAGTCAAGAGCATGCTCTTCGATGAAGATCTTCTGTTTTTATGGTACTCTTCTTGGAGGAGGTATTGCGGCCATGGTGGACCTCGAAGTGCGGTTCCGGAACCAGACCCCGCAAGAGATTGCGGCGGCTCTCGCCGATGTCGACCGAGAGGTATCCCGGCTGGACCGTCAGCTCGAAGCGCTGGAGAGCCTGCCGCTCGAAGAAGCTCTCCCGCAGCTGATTCCCCATCTGACAGAGCTGAGCACTCGCGCCAGAACGATTCTTGATGAAGTGCTGACTGCCTACGACGGTCGCGAAGGCGAGGCAGAAGGTGTAGCAGGCCTCACCTTCTGCGCCCTGCATGAGCTGCGCAAGCGCGAAGAGCGCTTCGCCCGTTCCGGAGACCGGCGGGCTCCTTTGGCCCTGCTGGCCGACTGCGGCAGCCTGTTGCGTAATCTCAAGCGCGCGCTGACCGCGGTCCACACGGCAATCTGCCGGATGGCGCGGATGGAGGTGACCCTGTCCTTGGAGCGGGAGCGGCATCTGGCCTTGGAAGTGCGGGCGGCCTATGCCAAGTTCCGTCGCGAGATCGAGGACATCAACGCCCTCCGTCGCCCGGGGGAGCAGAGCGCAGGCGCCGCGCTGCACAGCGCCGCCACGTGTATCGCGAAGCTCACCGGACGCGACATCTTCAGCAAGCTGCGCTTGCAAGACCGGATCGAGCTGCGCGCACTGCAGGAGCGGATCCTGGCCTGGCACGCCGCGGGCGGTCACGATTCCGTCGGCGCCCGGCGGCTCTGGCAGGACCTGTATGGATTCACTCACCTCCTGCAAGGCGTCAACCTGCGGCAGGAGCTGCTGGAGCACGACCGCGAGATTCTCGACAGGGTGGACACCCTGGCCCGCGAGAGCGGCGCATCGCAGGAGCACCTGGAGCCCGTTTTGCGCCAACTGGCCACCGCGCTGGCTGGCCGCGATGATGATTTCGATGCATTGCTCCAGGGAGCTCCGTCGGCGAGCGAGCTCCTCGCCGCCCTGCGCGGGCTGCGCCACCAGCTTCCCAACGCCGCCCTGGAGGCGGTGGCGGGTGGAGAGTCGGCCTGGGATCAGGCCGGCTCCGAAGGACTGTTCACCCCGAGAGAGAGCTCAATCTACTTCTAAGGAGATCCGACCATGAGTGCCGATTCAATCGTCAAGAACGCCCTCGCCACCGTTCCCAAAGCCGTCGCCGCCGGAGTCGTCGACATGGCGAGCGGCATGATGCTGAGCATCAAGACCGTCGAGAGCCACCCGCAACGGGTGCTCGACATCCTCGCACCGGCGACCCGCGAGCTGTTCGAAGGCGAGCTGGTGACCACCATCGAAAACCTCTTCAAACAGGCCCGCGGCGTCAAGAGCGACGATCGGTATTTCCAGGAGATCCTGATCTCCTCGACCCACCTGTGGCATTATTTCGGGCGGCTCAAATCGAACCCCCGCATCGTCCTCACCGTGGTCACCACCGGCGACGTCAACATGGGCATGTTCATCATGAAGTGCCGCGAGCTCACCGCGAGCGAAAGCGTCTGAGAGGACGCATGATCCATGGCGAGGTCACTCCCGGGCATCCGGATGCGTGAGCTCCGAGCGGGCTACGGCGACCGGCAGGTCCTGGGGCCGCTCAACCTCACCCTCCGGGGGGGAGAGGCGGCCACCTTCATCGGACCCGGTGGGGCCGGCAAAAGCACTCTGCTCAGCATTCTCCACCGGATCCCCGTTCCGGCTCTTTGGATCGAGGGTCGGCTCCAGCTTCCGCCCGGAGCCTCCCGGCTCCTGGCCCAGAAGCCCCCGGCTCCACCCGGGACCCTGCGGGAGCGGTTGCGAGAGGCCGCTCCCGGCAGCGACCCCACCGTGGCCCTCGCCGAGGTCTGGGCTTCCCTCCCGGAGGCGGGTGCAGAGGTCTCGGCTCTGCTCGACGAACCGCTCGCCGCCCTCGACCCCGGGCGGCGACGGATCGCCTTGCTCACGCTGACGCTGGCGGGAGATCCGCCGCTCGTCTTCCTGGACGAGCCGGAGGCCGATCTCGACGAGCCCTGGTTCTCCTGGGTGTGCGACGCGGTCGCCGCACGCCGGAGGCCCACCCGGATCCTGGCCACCCACCACCTGGAGCTCGCCCGGCGCAGCTCGGACCAGCTCATCCTTTTGATTGGCGGGCAGGTCATCGAGGCGGCCCCCACCCGGGTGATGTTCGAAAGCCCGGTGCATCCGAGAACGCGGGATTTTCTCCGCATGGGGAGCTGAATGAACGCACTTTCCTTCCGCTGGATCCTTCCCGGCCAACTGGCCGGCTCGGCACGGCCCGGTCTGTGGAGCCCGATGGAGCGGGACATGGCGCTGGTCCAGAGCCTGGGCATCCGCCTCGTGGTCACCTTGACGGAAACACCCCTCACACCTCCCCCTGAAGAGTTCGGCCTGCGCAGCCTGCACGTGCCGGTCCCCGACATGGGGATTCCCACCACCCAGGCCGCCCTGGCGCTCTGCCGCGAGGTCGTCGCCTCCATCGAACGCGGCGAGCCCGTCCTGCTGCACTGCAAAGCCGGCCTGGGCCGCACCGGCACGCTCCTCGCCTGCTGCCTGGTGGCGCAAGGCCGGAGTGCCGCACAGGCGATCACCGCGGTTCGTTCGGTGAGCCCGTTCTACATCCAGTCAGAGATCCAGGAACGCTTCGTCGAAGACCTGGCCGAGCGGCTCGCCGGCCCAGGAATATGATCGGGTCGATTGAGAGCACCCTCCCGTCCCTCCCTTCAGCGCCACCTGTTCACCGCTTTTCTGCTGGTGATCGGGTTGTCGCTCGCCCTGCTCGGTGCAGCTCGCGTGGTGTACGTGTTCCTGGAGCGCATCGAGACCCGCACCGCACGGCTGGGAGAGGTCGCGGAAGCCACCGCACAGATGGTCTCCTCCTTCGTGAACGAGCACCGGCGCGGCATCGGCAGCCTGGCCGTCGCCGTGGAGGAGATCGGCGGCGATCCCGCCCGCATGGAGCAACGGCTGGCCGAGTACCACCGCCGCTATCCGGAGATGCTCACCCTGATCGTCACCGACGCGGCGGGGACGATCATCGCCAGCGAACGCCAGCTTTCTCTGGGCGGAGGCCCCCTGCCGCAAGCCCGCGGGGTGAGCGTCGCCGACCGCCCGTACTTTCGCGAGGTGCGCGCCCGGGGCCTCCCCTACATCTCCGACGGCTTCCGCGGACGCGGCTTCGGCTCCGACCCGGTGGTGGCGATCTCCGCCCCCTGGAAGACCGCCGCCGGAGCGTTCGGTGGAGTCGTCGAGGGCTCCCTCGATCTCAGCCGCCTGAGCGAAGCCAAACGGATCTTCAAACGGCTCCCCCGCCTCCTGATCGCGGTGACCGACCGGCAACGGCAACTGCTGTGGAGCGGGCCGGTGCGATTGGCGGAGCCGCTGACCCGGATCGGCCCCACCGACGGGCCACCGGGGCGCCAGCTCCTGGGGCGGGCGGCGGTGACCGGGGTCGGCTGGGAAGTGACCGTCCGGCAGCCGCTGCGCCAGATCATCGGCGACGCGACCCAGGAGATCTGGAGCACCCTGGCCCTGATGGTGGTGGCCTTTCTGCCGTCCGCGGTCTTCGCCCACCGCCTGGCCCGCCGCACCACCCGCCCGCTGGCGGAGCTGTCGAGTGCCCTCGACCAGGTGGAGCTGGGGAATCCGGCCCCCCGGGCGATCCCGCTCCCTGCCGGAGCTCCACACGAGCTGGCCTCCATTGAGCAGTCGACGGATCGCCTGCTCGAACGGCTGCGGGCCAGCTATGACTCCCTCGCCAAGCTGCTCGCCGAGCGGGAAGCGAGCATCGAAGGCGAGATCCGGCAGCGGACGCACGCCGAGCGCGAGCGGGACCAGCTCTTCCTGCTCTCCCAGGACATGCTGTGCATCGCCGGCTTCGACGGCTCCCTCCAGCAGATCAATCCCGCCTGGGAACGCACGCTCGGCTGGACGCACCAGGAGCTGACCGAGCGGCCCTACCTCGACCATGTGCACCCGGCCGACCTGGCCCCCCTGCTGGGGGAGCTGCAGCGGCTGCGCGTCGGAGGCACGACGATCGATTTCGAAATGCGCCTCCAGACCCGAGACGGCACCTACCGGTGGCTCTCCTGGACCGCCGCCGCCCAGCCCGAACGCGAACGGATCTACGCCGTGGTGCGCGACGTCGAAGCGCGCAAGAAGCTCGACCAGATGAAAGACGACTTCGTGTCCGTGGTCAGCCATGAGCTGCGCACCCCGCTCACCTCGATCCACGGCTCGCTCGGCCTGGTCCTGGGCGGCGTGGCGGGCGAGGTGCCGGAGAAGGTGCGCGCCCTCATCGAGATCGCGGCGAAGAACAGCGAACGGCTGGTGCGCCTGGTCAACGACATCCTCGACATCGAGAAGATCGAGTCGGGTACCCTGGTCTTCCGCCCCGCCCGGGTGGAGCTGCTGCCTCTGGTCGAGCAGGCGGCGGAGAACAACCGTGCCTATGCCCAGCAATACGACGTCGAGATCCGTCTCTCCGCCCGGGCGGAGGCCCAGGTCTGGGCCGACACCGACCGGCTGCAACAGGTGCTCGCCAACCTCCTGTCCAACGCAGCCAAGCACTCCCCCCGGGGGGGCGTCATCGAGCTGGGAATGACCCGGACCCCCGGCTGGGTCCGGATCGCCGTCACCGATCACGGCCCGGGGATTCCGGTGGAATTCCAGCCCCGGGTCTTCGAGAAGTTTGCCCAGGCCGACGCCTCGTCGACCCGGCAGAAGGGAGGCACCGGGCTCGGTCTCTCCATCTCCAAGGCGATCGTGGAGAGGCACGGTGGGCGGCTCTGGTTCGAGACCGCCCCCGACAACGGCACCACGTTCGCCTTCGAGCTGCCCGTACCGGAGGGATGATGCAATCGGCTACTGATGCAATCGGCTGGTACCGTATACTCACTCCCGTTTCGGAAGCTTCGGAACCGGCCGGGAGGCGTTTTTTCCACGCCGGGTGTAGACGCGCAGCCCGGGATATGCTAAACAGTAAGGGCTTTTCATGACGCCGACATCCGTTGCGCCGCGGGCCTGTTCGCCTAGAGAAACTGCGCAACCATGAAACTCTGACTTCGGAGACCGGAGCGCCACCTTGAAGGACCAACAGATCCCGATCATCCAGATCCGCAACTGCCTGCTGGTCAGCATCCAGACCGAGCTCCACGACCGGCTGGCGCTGGATTTGCAGGAGTCCTTGATGGACCGCGTACGGGTGACCGACGCCAAGGGAGTCATCCTCGACGTCTCGGCCGTCGAGATCATCGACAGCTACATCACCCGCATCCTCAATGACATCGGCAAGTCGGTGCGGTTCATGGGGGCGGTCTGCTACATCGTCGGGATCCGCCCGGCGGTGGCGATGACCTTGATCGAGATGGGCGTCGAGCTCGACTCGGTCAATACGGCCTTGACCCTCGACTTGGCGTTGGAGAAGCTCGAGCTTTTGCAGTCATGAGAACCGTCGAGAGCGAGATCGGGGCGATTCTGACCGGGACCATCTCGGCCATCACCCAGCGCAGCATCTTCAACCGGCTGGGGCCGCTCGCTGCGCGCCCGGTCAGCCAGTTGAGCAGCGCGGATCGGCAGACGGTGCTCTCCGAGCTCGAGAGCTCCGTGCGCCTGTTCGCCCGGCGCAACAGTGCGGAGCTGATCGCGGCGAGCGCCCGCGCCCTCGGCGTCGACGGAGTGGGAGGCCCCGCCGCCGGCGCCACCGCCGGGGCGGCCGGCACCGCCGCCACGGCCGGCGGCACCACCGCGAGCGCCAAGAAGCTCCCCATCGAACAGGAGAAGGACATCGCCACCGCCCGCCTGGAGGCGTGGTCCGAGGCGGTGCGGATCGGGCTGTCCAAGTTCACCTCGGTCAAGGTGGCCACGGCGGTCTCGGAGCTGGCGCGCAACATCGTCTTCTATGCCGGGCGGGGAACCGTCGAGCTGCGCGTCGTGCGCGACGACAAGGGCACCTCCGGCCTCCAGATCGTCGCCACCGACCAGGGCCCCGGAATCCCCCCGGCCAAGTTGGAAGAGATCTGGGCAGGTACCTATAAATCGCAGCGCGGAATGGGCAAAGGCCTCGTCGCCGTCAAGAAGCTGGTCGACGAGTTCCAGCTCGACACGGCGGCGGGCAAAGGCACCACCGTGACCTGCCTGTTTCGGGGTGAACGATGAGATTCGGCGGTTTCAGCCGCCCCTTCCGGGGGCTCACCATCTGTGGCGACAGCTTCGTGGTCGAGGAGCGGGACGGCACCTTTCTGGTCTCCGTCATCGACGGCCTCGGCCATGGCTACGACTCCTGGGTCGCCGCCTCGACCGCCGCGGACGTCATCCGTGCCTCCTTCGACCTCTCCGTCGACGCCATCGTGCGCAAGTGCCACCAGGAGCTGCGCGTGACCCGCGGAGCCGCCGTCGGCGTCCTCAAGGTGGGTCCCGACGGCGTGGGAGAATTCTGCGGTGTCGGCAACATCGAGGTGCAGGCGATCAACGGCTCTTCTCCCAGCCTCTTCTGCCTGGCCGGGATCGTCGGCCACAACCTGCGGGCGTCCAAGGTCATGCCGGTCGCGATGAAGCCGGGAGACATCTATTGCCTGATGAGTGACGGTGTCTCGTCGCGGGGCAATTTCAAGTCATGCCTTCCGGGCGATCCGGAGAGCGTCGCACGGCGCATCGTGGAGCAATGGGGACGCGCTCACGACGACGCCACCGCGGTGGTCATCGGCTACGGCGACAACGCCTTGCTGACCGACCGGGCCGCATAGACTGAGTTTTCCTTTCTTGCGTGCAGGAAGCTTTTCCAAATGGACCCGAGACAAGACCGAGAGAAAGAACGCCATGAGTGAAGACAATCCCCAGGTCACCGTAACGTCGGAGCGTCTGCAGCGGGTGATCCAGGCGCTCTCTTTCGCGAGCGTCGACGAATTCGACCAGTGCGTCGCCATTCTCCAGGAAAGCGACGAGCAGGACGAATTCCGCGAGCTCGAGACGGCGTTCAGCATCTTCGTCCAGGAGCTTTCCGAGGCGAAGCAGCAGACCGAGCGTGCCCTCGTGCGGGTCGAATCGGCGAACCGCGAGCTGGAGGCGAAGCTCGAAACGATCGAAATGCAGCAGGCCGCCATCCGCGAGCTGTCCACCCCGATCATCGAGGTCTGGACCGGCGTTCTCTGCCTTCCCGTCGTGGGTGTGGTCGACAGCCAGCGCAGCGCCGAAATGACCGAGACTCTTCTCGAAATGATCGTCGCCAAGCAGGCACGCACGGCCATCGTCGACATCACCGGTATCGACGTGATGGACACCAAGACCGCCGACCACTTCATCAAGATGGCCCGTGCCGTCCGCCTGCTGGGCGCCGAGTGCGTGATCAGCGGCATCAACCCCGGTATCGCCCAGACGCTGACCCACATCGGCGTCGATCTGGCGGGTGTCCGGACGATGCGCAATCTGCGCGACGCCCTGCAGTTCCATCTGCGGGAGACCGAGCAGCTCGCGGCGCACGTCAAGAGGGATCACTTCTGAGACCTGGCCGGCCGGACGCGATGGGCTTCGAGCAACGGGAGACGACCGTGGTCCGGGCTCCTTTCCGAGAGCGGACGTTTCCCGTCACCCGGCGCAGCGACGCCGTGCTCATCGCGCCCCAGGCCCGCCATCTCGCCACCCTCTTCGGCTTCGGCACCCGGCGCTCGGCCGAGATCGCCATCGTCGTCTCCGAGCTGGCGACCAACATCGCCAAGCACGGAATCCGGGGCGAGATCATCCTCCAGCTCGACGAGGACCTCCCCCCTCGGGGCGAGCTCACGGTCATCGCACGGGACATCGGCCCCCCGATCCGCGACCTCGCCCTGGCGATGACCGACGGCTGCGACGACCGCGGCCCCATCGACCCGTCCCTCCTGCTCAGCCGCGGTGGCCTGGGGACCGGCCTCGGCGCCATCCTGCGCCTGTCCGACCGTTTCGAGTACCGGGATCTCGACGAAGGCAAAGAGATCCGGGCGCGCTTCTTCCGGTAGTTTCCCGACCCTGAGAAGACCCGATCGACTCCCCTTTTTCAGAAAGAGGCATCCGTGAGCTCAGAACACTCCCAGATCGTCATCGACTACGGCCGCACGAACCGGGTGGTTGAAGCCCTTTCCTACGCGAGCATCGACGAGTTCGACCGCTGCCTCTCCATTCTCCGCGAAAGCTCCGAGAAGGACAGCTTTCGCGAGCTCGAAATGGCGTTCTCGATCTTCGTGCAGGAGCTGGCCGAGGCCAAGGAGCGGACGGAGGCGGCTCTCCTCGGAAACGAAGCCGTCAACCGCGAGCTGGAAGCGAAGCTCGAGACGATCGAGCTGCAGCAGGCGGCGCTGCGCGAGCTCTCGACGCCGATCATCGAAGTGTGGAACGGTGTTCTCTGCCTCCCCGTCGTCGGCGTCGTGGACAGCCACCGGAGCGCTGAGATGACCGAGATGCTCCTCGACACCATCTTCACCAAGCAGGCGCGGACGGCCATCGTCGACATCACCGGCATCGATGTGATGGACACCAAGACCGCGGACCACTTCATCAAAATGGCCCGCGCCGTCCGCCTCCTCGGTGCCGAATGCATCCTGAGCGGGGTCAATCCCAGCATCGCCCAGACCCTGACCCACATCGGCGTCGATCTCGGCGGCGTGCGCACCGTGCGCAATCTGCGTGACGCCCTGCAGATCCACCTGCGCGAAACCGAACAGCTCGCCGCACACAAGAAGCACGAGTAGGGGGGCTACCCGAGCTCCGCATCCAGCCGCCGCACCGTTTCCAGCACCAGGCCGGTGCCCCGGCCGAGGGTCCGCGGATCGACCTTGTCGAGGGTGTCCTCGGGAGTGTGAATGATCTTCAACACCGGGGGCACCCAGCCGTCCGCCAAACCTGAGCCTTCCTTGGCATTGAACAGCAGCCAGAGCTGGTGCGCCTCGATCCGCGGCAAAAAACCGATCGAGACGACCGGGATCGCGGCCCGCTGGACGGCACGGTCGTCGCCGGCCGGAAAGGCGGGGAATTCCAGGCATTCGAGGCGCTGCGCGGCGCACACCGTCGCCACGGTCTGGTGGAGCTGCGCATCTGCCGCGGTCTTGCCGACGCCGTAGACGGCGGCCTCTCCGTAGCCCGCGGTGTCCACATTGACCACGGCGGCGATCTCGCCGGGCTTGCGGGACGCCAGAAAAGCCTCTATCCCCTTCAGGCCGAATTCCTCCTGGTCGGTCCAGAGGAAGCGGATCCGGTGGCGCAGCGGCCGGCCGCGCAGCGCCGTGGCCACGTCCAGCAGGATCATCGTGCCGGAGCCGTTGTCCACCATCCCCTGGGAAAGGGTGCCGCTCTGCTTCCACTCCACGGCATCGTAGTGGGCGCTGAGGACGATCTCGCGGCCCTCCGCCGGCCCGAAGGTCAGCATCACGTTCGTCCCCGTCGTGCGGCCGAGAGGCGTCGCCGGCGAGGGGAACGTCTGCAGCTCGAACGGCAGGCCGCGCTCGCGCAGCAGCGCCTGCAGAGCCTCCAGCCGGGCCGGATTGGACACCTGCCGCAGCCGCGCCAGATCGCGCAAAGGGTCCGGCGCCACGGGAGCGGCGGCCCGGGCGGAGCAGGCCGCGAGGAGCAGGAGGCAGGCGGCGGCGAGGGGGTGGCGCAACATCAGCGGCCCTCCGCGATCGCCTTGCGGGCGATGCGGTCGATGAGGGCGCCCTGGTCGACGAGCTGCAGCGCCAGCTCCCGGCCGATGCCGCGCGAAGCGCCGGTGAGCACGACCACGTTGTCCCGGAATGCGTCCATCGTCTCCTCTTCTCTGGGCGGGCCGATCCTAACACTCTCCGAGAAGAGCCTCTCACCCGATTCCCCCGGCCCTGGATCTATCCGGGCCGGGAGGCCACCGGCCGGATGCTGCGGGACGATGGCAGGCGGGCGATCCGGCGGGGGCTGCCGGGGGCACCGTCGCCGCGCGGGTCTTCCTCGACCGCGACCAGAACGGCCGCTTCGGTGAGGCCCCACCGGAAGGAAGAAGAGCGCCCCGGAGCCTCCCGCTCCGGGGTACAAGGGTCCTACGTATCCAGCGGATGGCAGCCCGTCGCGCAGGCGACGTAGGCGTAGCAGCTGTTGGAGTAGACGTTGCCGTCGCTGCAGACGACCGGATTCCAGACGTCGAGGCAGTAGATGCCCTGGCGCGGGCACGGCGATGCGATCGCACCGGCGGTCGACGCAAAGGAAAGGACGACCAGAGCCAGCATCAGGGACAGAAGTACGAGCTTCTTCATGAAGAGCCCTCCTCAGGCTTCCGTCGCGGGACAGAGGGTCCCGTGCAACCCTGATGCTAAAGAGCGCTCCCCGCCCCGCCCACACCCGAAGGGGTGGGGCGGGCCGGATCGCCCGGGTCTACCGCAGCATCACCATCATCCGCACAAGCCCTTGCCCTTCCGCCCCTTGGTCGAGACCGGGACCAAAGGCCTCCAAGGCCTTGCCAATCACCGCGCCAGCAGCCCTCTCAGCCTCCGCCGCTCGCATGGCCACACCCGGTATGCTCGAAGCCACCAGGAGATCCCCCGGCTCGACCGAGCCACCTTCAAGGCAGACACGTACGAAGGCCTGCCCACTCACCGCCAGCGGCAAGTCATTGCTGCCGTCCTCGCGGCTCCCCACCACCATGCCCGGCTGCAGCCCGCCCGCACCGCTGATGACACCCACAACGCGCCGTTCGTAAGACGCCGCAGCCGGGGCAATGCGCCCCCCTGGGCCGGCCACGGCCATCACCATGCCTGGTTCCACTCCTTGGCGCGTCGCCAGCTCGAACACCTCCGCGTAATCGTGAACCTCTTGGCCGTTTACCTGGACGACTCCGGTTCCATTGGCGTAACTGCCAATGTAGGCGGCATTCTTTCCGGACTTGTTGACAAACCTGGCGAAGCTTCCATCGTCGTGTGCAGAGATTTCGACCACCGTGGTGCCTGTCGAAGTTCGGAGTTGCATAAGACCGGCAGCTGTGTCACTCGCCCCGAAGTACACCACGCTCTTTCCGGTCTTGTTGAAGAAATTGGTGAACCCTCCGTTTTTGCCCGAGGAGACTTCGCTCATCGCACTGCCCGTCGAATTAAAGAGTCTCATAAGACCAGCAGCGTCGCTCGCAACCCCGAAGTACGCCACATCCTTCTTGGTCCGATTACGGAAGAGGGAATATCCACCGCCGTTCTCAGAGCCTACGGCTATCTCCACTGTCGAATCTCCAGTCGAAGTACGCAACTCAAGTTTCCCGCCGAGAGTTCCAGACGGGCCTGGTTCCCCTTTGTCACCTTTTGGGCCAGTTGGCCCCGGCGGCCCTGCTGGGCCGCGTTCCCCCTGCGCTCCCCTGGTTCCCGGCTGACCAGAGGAGGCGGCGACCCGATTGATCTGCTCTTTGAGAGCCGCGAGCTCTCTCTCAAGACGCGCTATCTGCTCTGTCATAGTCTGTGCGCTGGCGCCAGCAGACATCAGAAACGAAAGTATACCCAGAGTCATGGCGGTCGCAGATCTCCGCATGGAGGGCTCCTTCAAAAAAGTTCTATTGGCAGCGAGAGAGGTCATCCCACGTGAGTTTGTGGCCTTGGTCAAGGTCGGTGGTAAAGCAGGCGTCAAGTGCATGCAGCAAAGTGCGCGGCGCGTCTGTGGCGGGAACCTCTCCTTCAACAGCCTCGACCGTGGACTCCGTGACTTTCTCTCCTGCTTGGACCTGGGTTGTCAGATAAACCCCCGCTTCCCTCGGTGGGTCCTGTGGCTCGCTGGTTTCCTGCGAGTCCTCCTGCACCACGGCCGTCTGGGTCTCTGGCGCGCCCTTCATCGAAGAAAGTCGAGAGGCAACGAAACCGGCGAGCCCGAGGAGCACGAGGAGGCTGAGCGCGGCAGGCACACCTCTCCACCGGCGCTTCGCCGGCTGAGGAGCCACCGGTGCAACGCTTGCGCCCTTGACCGCGGCAGGCTTGGGAGCTGCTTTCAGGCTCTCAGGCGGAGGCGGTGAAGGCTTAGCAACAAGGGGCAGGGGCTGGAGCGGTTCCGCCTTCGGCGGCCTGACCGGCGCGGGCTTCACCTCGACGGGTGCCGGCACAGGCCGGGGCACGCGAGGTGCCTCCTGCTCAACCTTGGCAGGTTCGGCCTTGATCACAACCGGCGCCGACGCCGAGACGGTCTCGATGTCGAAGATTCGACCATCCGGCGAGCGCATGTAGAGCACCGGGGTCCCCCACTCCAGCTCGTGGCCCGCGAAGTAGAGGGCCTTGCGGGCCTCTGCCAGCGCGGCGTCGATGGGATAGCCATCCACCACGGCTGAATACAGCTCGTGGGCGAACGAAATCGCCGCCCGGTCGGTGATCTCGAACTGCATCGCAACCACGGCCGGTATCCCTTGCCGGATGAGGTTCTGTGCCACGCCGGCAAAGGGATCGGAACGCGAGGCGCGCGCCCCCTCACAAGCGTTGAGCACCGCCAGCCGCAAGGGCCGGTGATCGTGGAGCAGGGTTCCCAACGCCTGCCCGGAGACTTCCCGGCCACGGCCCCGCTCATCGGAGAACAGCAGCAAGCCGTCCTCGGTGGTGGGATTGAACCCTCCGTGGCCGATGAAGTGGAGGATGTGGCAGCTCTCCTTGCGGAGCCACCGCTGCAGGTGAGGCAGCGTCGGGCTCTCCAACCGCCGCAGCACGAGCAGTCCCTTCTCCTGAAGCTCGTCCAGCGACTCCTGGAGCTTGCGCCACTCGGCCTCCACGTCGAGGGGAACGCAGTCGGTGGGACTCGAAATCACCGCAAGGACTTCGAGGGGCGGCTTCACCCCCAGGGGCCGGATTCGCTCGGGAAGATCGAGATAGCGGACGAGCGGTGTCTCGGTCGAGAGGGCAAGAAAGCGGTCGAGGACAGGGTGGAGCAGAAACTCCCACGGCAGGTCGTTGAGCTCGGGCGCACCGGCCAGGCGGAGGCGAATGCGCAGACCGGCATCTTGCCGCTGGGCGTCATCGAGGCTGCTCCGCAGGCAGCTCCGCACCTCGCCCTGGAAAGCGGCCTCGAAGAGCCGGCCACCGAAGACCCGCGCCGCGTCGATCTGCGAGGCCCCGAGGCGGCGCACCGGCTGCCGCATCCGGCCGAAGCGCAGCAGGAAATTCTCGATCTCCAGGTCCGAGAAGGGCAGTGTGAACTCGGCGGAGGCCTGCCCGGCTGGAGAGCCGAGGACCTGAGCCCGATACCCCTCGGGCGTCCGCTGGAACATCAGATCGAAGTCGAGAAAGTGCGGGCCCTTCATCGGCGGTCTCGCTCCTGCCTCAACAAGGAGGTAAGGGGCGATTCTACTTCAGGTGGCGAGAAAAAGGTGTTGCCTGAGTCAGATCGTCGCCAGGAGAAGCTTGCCCACCACCTGGCGCGATTCCAGCAGCCGGTGGGCCTCGGCGGCTTCGGCCAGCGGGAGGACGCGGGAGATGGTGAGGTGGAGCGTCCCCTCCTCGACCTGGCGCAGGAGGTGCTGCCGGACGTCGCTCCAGGCCTCGGGGTGGAGATCCAGGCGCAGCCCGAACGCGCTGACCTTGAGGCTGCTCTCATAGAGCCGATACGGATCGATCGGCTGCGATGGTCCGCTCGCGTCGCCATAGAAGACGAGATGGCCATAGGGTGCGAGCGCCGCGAGGCTCAGCTCCTGGGTCGCCCGGCCGAGGGAGTCGAGCACGACGTCCACGCCCCGCCCGTCCGTGGCGGCACGCACGCGCTCCAGCAGGTCGTCTCCGTAGAGCAGGGGTTCCCCGCCCAAGGACCGCACCGCGTCGGCCTTCGGCCCGGTCGACACCGTCCCCAGCACCCGCGCGCCGGCGTTTCGCGCCAACTGGAGGGCGATCAGCCCGAGCCCTCCTCCCGCGGCATGGAGGAGAACCGTCTGGCCGGCCCGGATGCCCGCCGCGAAATGGACGACGCCCCAGGCGGTGAGCCCCTGGAGGGGGAGCGCCGCGCCCTGGTCGAAGCTCACGCCATCCGGCAGCAGGAACAGGGCATCCACCGGAGCCACCGCATACTCCGCATACGTCCCGGTGACCGCCGGGGGCATCGCCCAGAACGCCACCCGCCGCCCCAGCAGCTCCGGATCGGCACCCTCCCCCACCTCCTCCACGACACCCGCCCCTTCGGCCCCGGGAATCCAAGGAAGCAGAGGGCGCCGGTAGATGCCGCGCCGGCGCTCCGTGTCGGAGAACACGATGCCGGCCCGGTGCAGCCGGATGAGGACCTGCCCGGGCCCCGGCGCCGGGCGCGGAGCTTCGTGCAGTTGCAGAACGTCGGGCTCACCGAGGGCGGAGGCGACAATGGCGCGCATGGGGGTCTCTCCGGTTCGCATCAGAGCAGGGAGGCTATCACCGCTTCCGAGGTGGCACCGGCCCCCAATTGACTTACGCCCTGATGACGCCTACGCTCACTGCGTGAGGAGCAGCGCCCGTCCCCTTCCCTACGCCGAGCTGCACGTGGCTTCCGCCTTCTCGTTCCTTCAGGGGGCCTCGCCGCCGGAGGATCTGATCGACCAGGCGGTGGCGCTGGAGCTTCCCGCTCTCGCTCTGACGGATGTCAACGGCGTCTATGGGGCGCCGCGGCTGCATGCGGCGGCGCGCAAGGCGGGGGTGCGGGCACTGATCGGGGCCGAGCTGGTGCTGGCCGACGAGCCGCCGCTGCTCCCGACGGGGCGGCGCGGTCCTTTGGGGATCGTCCCTCTTCCCGCACCGGCGCCTCCGAATCCCTCCCCCGCGGCCGATCCGGACCTGCCGCCGGACGGCGCGCGGCTCACCGTGCTGGTGGAGAGCGCGGCGGGATACCGCAACCTGTGCCGGATGCTGACCACCGCGGCGCTCGGCCGGCCCAAGGGGTACGCCCGCGTCACCTGGGACCTGCTGGCCGAGCACGCCGGGGGCCTTCGCTGCCTCTCCGGCGACGGCAACGGCCTGGTGGCCCGGGAGCTTGCCCTGGGGGGACCCGATGCGGCGCGGCGCGCCCTGGAGCGCCTCACCGTCCGCTTCGGCGGCCGGGTGCACGTCGAGCTGCAACGCCACCGCGTGCGCGAGGAAGAGCACCGCAACCGGGCGCTCGTCGATCTCGCCCGCAAGCTCCGCCTCCCCCTCGTCGCCACCAACGGCGTGCGCTACGCCCGGAGCGAAGACAAGCCGCTCCACGACATCCTCACCTCGATCCGCCATCACACCACGCTCGACGCAGCCGGCGCCCTGCTCGGCAGCCACCGCGAACGTCATCTGAAAGGCGCCGCCGAGATGGCCCGCCTCTTCGCCGACCTGCCGGAGGCCGTGACCGGCGCAGCCGAGCTCGCCGAACGGCTCGACTTCACCCTCGCGGACCTCGGCTACCGCTTTCCCGACTATCCATTGCCGCCGGGCGAGACCCCGTCGTCCTTCCTGCGCCACATCACCTGGAACGGCGCACGCGCCCGTTTCCGGCCGTTCACGGCGCGGTCCCAGGCGCAGATCCAGAAGGAGCTGGACCTGATCGAAAAACTCCATCTGGAAGGTTATTTCCTGATCGTCTGGGACATCATTCAGTTCTGCCACCGCGAGAACATCCTCGCCCAGGGCCGCGGCTCGGCGGCCAACAGCGCCGTCTGCTATGCCCTGTCGATCACCGCCGTCGATCCGGTCAAGATGGAGCTGCTGTTCGAACGATTTCTCTCCGAAGAGCGCGGCGAGTGGCCGGACATCGACCTCGACCTGCCGTCCGGCGCGCCGCGGGAAAAAGTGATTCAATACGTCTATCAACGCCATGGCGAGCGCGGCGCGGCGATGACCGCCAACGTGATCACCTATCGCGACCGCTCCGCCACCCGCGAGGTGGCGAAGGCCTTCGGGTATTCCGCCGAGCAGGTGGACAAGCTGGCCAAGCAACTCGGCCATTTTTCGTACGATGGGAGCCGGGGCGAGGAGAAATCCCTCGCCGCCGAGCTGACCGCCGCCGGGTTCGATCCGGAGGAGCCGCGCATGCAGCTCTTCGCCCGCGAATGGCCGCGCATCCACAACCTGCCACGCCATCTCGGCCAGCACAGCGGCGGCATGGTGATCGCCGCCGGCCGGCTCGACGAGGTGGTGCCGCTGGAGCCCGCCGCCATGCCCGGCCGCGTCGTCGTGCAATGGGACAAGGACGACTGCGCCGACCTCGGCATCATCAAGGTCGATCTGCTCGGCCTGGGGATGCTCAACGCGCTCGAAGAAATGGTGCCGACCATCCGCACCCACGAGGGTGTGCAGGTCGATCTCGCCCATCTGCCGCCGGACGATCCCAAGGTCTACCGCATGCTCCAGAAGGCCGACACGGTGGGCGTCTTCCAGGTGGAGAGCCGGGCGCAGATGTCCTCCCTGCCGCGCAATCACCCGGAGCGGTTCTACGATCTGGTGATCCAGGTGGGCATCATCCGGCCCGGCCCGATCGCCGGCAACCTGGCGAGCCCGTACTTCGAGCGGCGCAACCGCCGGCAACCGGTCACCTACGCGCATCCGAGCCTGGAGCCGATCCTGAAGCGGACCCTGGGCATCCCGATCTTCCAGGAGCAGCTCCTGCGCGTCGCCATGGTGGCGGCCGGCTTCAGCGGCGGCGAAGCGGAGGAGCTGCGCCGCGCCATGGGCTCAAAGCGCTCCGTCGAGCGGATGCAGAAGATCGTCGAGCGGCTTCGACAGGGGATGACCGAGCGGGGGATCACCGGCAAGCCGCAGGACGAGATCGTCCAGGGCATCACCTCCTTCGCCCTCTACGGCTTTCCCGAGTCGCACGCCGCCAGCTTCGCGCTGATCGCCTACGCCAGCGCCTGGCTCAAGGCGCACCACCCCACCGCGTTCTACCTCGGCCTGCTGAACGCCTGGCCGATGGGCTTCTACCATCCGTCGACCCTGGTCAAGGACGCGCAGCGCCACGGCGTCGAGATCCGCCCGGTGGACGTGCAGCTCTCCGGCGTCCGCTGCCATTGGGAAGACCGCGAGATCCCCGAGGGAGCGCGCGACCGGCGCACCGGCGAGGTCCCGCCGGCCGGCGCGATCCGCCTCGGCTTCCGCTTCGTCCGCCGGCTCCGCCGCCAATCCGCCGCCGCCATCGAACGGGAGCGCCGGATCGCGCCGTTCGCGAGCGTCGACGACCTGGTCCGGCGGACGCACCTGCACGCCCCGGAGATCGCCGTCCTGGCGGAGATCGGCGCTCTCGCCGGGTTCGGGCTGACCCGCCGCGCCGCCCTCTGGCAGGTGGCGCGCACGGCGCGGCCCGCCGGCCCGCTGCTCGATCACCTGGAGGACGAGGAGCCCTCCCCTCTGGAGGAGATGACGCCCGCCGAGGAGACCGTGGCCGACTACACCGGCGCCCAGCTCACGCTCGGCCCGCACCCGGTCTCCTATTACCGCTCGGCCCTCGCCGCCAAGGGCATCACGCCGGCCGCCGAGCTCGACGGCCTGCCGAACGGGCGGCGCGTGCGCACCGCCGGCTCGGTCATCGTGCGCCAGCGCCCCGGCACGGCCAAGGGCATCCTCTTCCTCACCCTGGAGGACGAGACCGGCATGTCCCAGGCCATCGTGGCACCGGACCTCCTCAAAGAGCACCGCAAGCTGATCGTCGGCTCCCCCGGCCTCGTCGTCGAAGGCGTCCTGCAGAAGAAGGACGGCACCTGCTCGGTCAAAGGGGAGCGCTTCTGGTCGCTCAAAAAGCTCATCGAGGTGCCGAGCCACGACTGGCGGTGAATCTGGCCGTGAGTTGACACCGGCACGCTCCGGTGTTACGGGTATGTCTCGATTCACGAACGGATTCCCGCGCCCCGTGCGCCGGCCAAAGGAGACGTGCCCATGCCCGAGACGATCATGAGCGTTCTGGAGAGGACGGCCCGCGAGCACGGCGACCGCCCTGCGATGCGGGTCAAGAACGGCGGCCGGTGGGAGACGACCACCTGGAAGGAGTACCGCGACCAGACGTATCTCGCCGCCCGCGGCTTCATCCACCTCGGCCTGCAGCCGCGCCAGGGCGTGGCCATCATGGGCTTCAACCGTCCGGAGTGGTTCCTCGCCGACCTCGGCGCCATCGCCGCCGGGGGCTTTCCGGCCGGCATCTACGTGACCAACACCGCCGACCAGTCCCAGTACATCGCCGATCACGCGGAAGCCGCCGTCGCCGTCCTCGAGAACACCCACTACCTCACCCTCTTCCAGCAGATCCGCGACCGCCTGCCGCACCTGAAGGCGATCGTGCTGATGACCGGCGCCGTCCCCGAGGGAGCCGGCGAGGCGGTGTACAGCTGGGACCAGCTCCTCGAGATGGGCGCCCAGGTGCCGGAAAGCGAGTTGCGGCGGCGTATCGAGGACCAGAAGCCGTCCGACCTGTGCACCTTGATCTACACCTCCGGCACCACCGGTCCGCCGAAGGCCGTCATGCTCACCCATGACAACGTCACCTGGACCGCGAAGTGCCTGGTCGATGCCTACGGCGTCAACGCCCTGGACGACCTGATCAGCTATCTGCCGCTGTCCCACATCGCCGAGCAGGTGGTCTCCCTGCACTCGCCGATGGCGGTGGGCGCCTGCTCGTGGTTTGCCGAGAGCATCGAGAAGCTCGGCGAGAACCTGCGCGAGGTGCGGCCGCACTTCTTCCTCGCCGTGCCGCGCGTCTGGGAGAAGATGCAGGCGGCCATCCAGGCGGCGGGCGCGCAGAACACCGGGCTCAAGAAGAAGATCTCCGCCTGGGCGCGCGGCGTCGGCCTGGCCGGCGGCCGGGCCGAGCAGGAAGGGCGCCCGAAGCCGATCCTCTACCCCCTGGCGAACCAGCTCGTGTTCACCAAGGTCCGCGAAAAGCTCGGCCTCGACCGGGCGCGCGTGGCCGCGACCTCGACCGCTCCGATCTCGGTCGAGACGATGGAGTTCTTCTCCAGCCTGGGCATTCCGATCCTGGAAGTCTACGGAATGAGCGAGTGCACCGGCCCGACGACGTTCTCGATGCCGGATCGCTACCGTTTCGGCTCAGTCGGCCGCGCCATCCCCGGCTCCGAGCTGAAGACCGCCGAGGACGGCGAGGTCCTGATGCGGGGACCCCACGTCTTCCCCGGCTATTTCAAAAGCGAGGAGGCGACCGCCGAGATGCTGGACGCCGAGGGCTGGCTCCACTCCGGCGACATCGGAGAGATCGATGCCGAGGGCTTCCTGAAGATCACCGACCGCAAGAAGGAGCTGATCATCACCTCGGGCGGCAAGAACATCGCGCCCTCGATCATCGAGAGCAAGCTGCGGCAGATCCCCGCCGTCTCCCAGGCGGTGGTGATCGGCGACCGTCGCCACTACCTGGTCGCCCTGCTGACCCTCGACCCCACCCGCGCCGCGGACCAAGCCAAGGCCGCCGGCAGCCCCGCGACCACCACCGAAGCGATGTCCACCTGCCCCAAGTTCCGGCAGTACCTGGAAAAGGCGGTGGAAGGCGTGAACACCACCCTCGCCCGCTACGAAACCATCAAGAAATTCGTCATCCTCCCCCGCGAGCTCTCCATCGCCGAAGGCGAGCTGACCCCGACGATGAAGCTCAAGCGGCGCGTGGTCAACGAGAGGTTTGCACAGGAGATCGAGGGGCTGTACGCGGGGTAGGGGGCTCAAGCCCCGCCCGCAGGGCGTTTCCGAGAGCCCGGCGATCGAGCGCCGGGCTCGGAGGCCCGGTCCTCACCCCTGCACCAGATCCACCCTTCCTTCCGCGCCACCAGCCGATTCTCCTCCTTCGGCCCTTTCGCCCAACCCTGCAGGAAGTCGGCTCCCGCGAGGAGACAGACGACGGCGTCCAGGACATCGACATCTTTCCTGAGCAGGTCGTCCCACTTCTCCGAAAGAGTCAGGTACTTCCGTAGCGCCTCGATCACCTGACCTCGCAGCTCGACCGCCCCGGCTTGCTTGTAGCCTTCGAAGCGAACTTCTGGACATGCCGTCAACGTCGCCGCCGGGTAGACCTCAATGGCCCGCACGCCCGGTTGCAAGCTTGGCTCCCAGGCCAAGGGAATCTCGCGCAACCCCAACTCCACCGCCAGCTCGGCAAGCATTTGGAGCGCGCGGTGTGCCGTCCTCGCGATGCGATCGGCGCCCACGTCGAGAGACTGGCGGCCGATACGGTCTCTGATCTCAGCGTCCGTTCGGCGGCGGAAAAGCAGATTGGGGTTGTTCGGGAGAGGCTGTCCGGCCCGGTGGTCGACGAGAGACGCTCCGAGAAGCTCGGGCCAGCCGAGAGGCGAGTCGATCGCAAGAAGGACCGGAGCGTCCTTCGCATCTACGACCCACCTCTTCAAGGTAGAGATGGCCCCGGCTTTGCCCGAGCAGGCCTCGGAAACCTGGAGGCACTCGCCGTCGAAGGTTCCAAGCGCCAAGCCGATGTTCGCGTCGTCAACCGCGCAGTCGATTCCGATGATGTGCTTCATAGAGCCATGATGTCACGCGCTCCCGGGACCATGCTAGATTCGAGGAGACCCGCCGCCTGTGACCTCCGCGCGGCTCGCCGACCTTCAATGCCCAGACACTTCAACACCGCCGGCCCCTGCCGCCCGCACGAGCACTACATGATTGCGCCTGAGAGGCGCATTCCGGCTGTCCGGGACCTCATCGAGCAGGGGCTCTACTTCGTCGTCCACGCTCCCCGGCAGTCGGGCAAGACGACCTGTTTCCAGGCTCTGGCACGGACCCTCACGGCCGGCGGTTCCTACACGGCGCTCCTGTCGAGCTGCGAGACCGGGCAGAAGCTGGAGCCGGACTCCGAGAGAAGCATCGGCGCCGTCCTCTGGATGCTGCAAGAGCGGGCGGAGAGCAGCCTCCCTCCCGAGCTTCGCCCCCCTGCACCGGACGCGACGATCCCTTCGGAGAGCCGCCTCTATGACCTCCTTGCGCGCTGGGCGAGCCGGTCTCCACGCCCGATCGTCCTGTTCCTGGACGAGATCGACGCTCTCTCCGGCGATGCGCTGATCTCGGTGCTGCGGCAGCTCCGCAGCGGATACAACGCCCGGCCTGGAGGCTCTCCCCACTCCGTGGCACTGATCGGCTTGCGCGATGTCCGGGACTATCGCCTCCAGGCGCGTCCGGATTCCCGGAGCCTGGGCACGTCGTCGCCTTTCAACGTGAAGGTGGAGTCGATCCGTCTCGCGAACTTCACCGCCGCGGAGGTCGCGGAGCTCTACTCCCAGCACACGGCGGACACCGGCCAGGTCTTCACGCCGGAAGCGCTGGCGCTCGCCTGGGAGCTGACCCGCGGCCAGCCGTGGCTGGTCAACGCCCTTGCGCGGCAAGCCGTCGAGCGCATCGCACCCGACCCGGCGCAGCCGGTGACGAAGGCCGTGATCGAAGCTGCGAAGGAAGTCCTCATCCAGCGGCGCGACACGCACCTCGATTCGCTGATCGACCGGCTGCGCGAAACCCGGGTGCGGCGGGTCATCGAGCCGATTCTCGGCGGAGAGCTCCTTCCTCCCGAAAGCTTGGCGGACGACATCCAGTTCGTGCTCGATCTCGGCCTTGTGGCGTCGGGTCCCCGCGGCCTGGAGATCGCCAACCCGATCTATCGCGAGGTCATCCCGCGGGCACTGACCTGGATCATGGAGCTGTCCATGGCCTTCTCCCGCGCCGACTATGTCAGCTCCGAAGGCCGGCTCCGCTTCGATCTCCTCCTGCGGGGCTTCCAGGAATTCTGGTGCGAGAACGCCGAGGCCTTCCTGGAACGCGCCCCGTACTCGGAAGCGGCGGCTCAGCTCGTCTTCATGGCGTATCTGCACAAGGTCGTCAACGGCGGAGGCTTCATCGACCGCGAGCTCGCCGTGGGAAGCGGGCGGATCGATCTCTGCGTCCGCTGGCCTTCGCCGGCCGGAGTGGAGAGGTGGGCCTTGGAGATCAAGGTCTGGAGAGACCGCCAGGCCGACCCCCTGGCCAAGGGGCTGCGACAGCTCACGGCCTATCTGCGACGGCTGGGCCTCGACCGGGGCACCCTGATCCTGTTCGATGCGCGCACGACCGCAAGCCCTCTGCCCGACCGCTGCTCCACGGAAGAACGGGAACAGGACGGGTGCACGGTCACCGTCCTCCGGCTCTGACGAGAAACCCTGCGCGCGCCCTTCACCCCTTGCGGGCTTTCGCCGCGCCGGCGATCAACTCGCGGGCGTGGGAGAGGGAGAGCTTGGTGACCTTCGAGCCGGCGAGCATGCGGGCCACCTCCTCGGCACGGCTGTCGGCGTCCAGCTCCTCGACGCGGACGCTGGTGCGGTCCCCTTCGACCCGCTTGCTGACCTTGAAGTGGAGGTCCGCGTACGAGGCCACCTGCGGCAGGTGGGTGACCGCGAAGATCTGCCCCTGCGGAGCCTTGGCGCCGGTCCAGACGAGGCGCTGCAGCTTGCCGCCGAGGGCGGCCGCCTCGGCGCCGCTGATGCCGGTGTCCACCTCGTCGAACACCAGGGTCGGCCGCGCTTCCTCGGCGCGGGTGGCGAGCTGCAAGGCGAGGTGGATGCGCGACAGCTCACCGCCGGAGGCGATGCGGGCGAGCGGACGCGGCTCTTCGCCCGGATTGGGAGCGAAGAGGAGGACGACCTGGTCGATCCCTTCGCGGCCGAAGTCGATCGCCTCGCCGTCCAGCACGAGCGGGCTGTCGGCGCGGCGGCGGCGCTCCAGGCTCACCGAAAGCCGGGCACGGCCGAGGCCCAGGTCGCCCAGCTCGCGCCCGACCCGCTCGACCAGGTCCTTCCCCCACTCCTCCCGCTTGCGGGACAACGCCAGCGCGGCGGTGCGAACCTCCTCCAGAGCCGCGGCGACCCTGGCCTCCAGCTCCTCACGGTTCTGGGCGTCGCCGTCCAGCTCGGCCAGCTCGGCCTCGATCTCCCGGCGCCGGGCGAGCACCTCGCCGGTGGTGCCGCCGTGCTTGCGGCAGAGCCGTTCGAGAAGGGCGAGGCGCTCCTCGATCTGATCGAGGCGGGCCGGATCGGCTTCCAGACCGTCGAGCCGATGGCTGAGCGCGGCGGCCAGCTCGCCGACGCGGATGCGGATCTCCTCCACCTCGGCGCCCCAGGCCGCCGCCTGCGGCTCCCACTCCTCCACGTCGGCCAGCAGGTCACGGCTCTTGCCGATCCGCTCCAGGGCGGAGCCTTCCTCTTCGGAGAGCAAGGAGAAGCAGGTGCCGAGGGCGCGCACGATGGCTTCGGCATGGCGCAGCACCTCGCGCTCGGCGCGCAGCTCCACCTCTTCCCCGGCGCGCAGCTTGGCCGCATCGATCTCGGCGGCCTGGAAGCGCAGCAGGTCGAGCCGCTCGCGGCGCGCCCGGTCGTCGCCGGTGAGCCGTTCGAGCCTCTCGGCGAGGCGGGCGTGCTGGTCGAAGGCGGTGGCGGTCTGCGCCAGGAGGGCCTCGCCTTCCGGGCCGCCGCTCCTGTCGACCAGGCCGCGCTGCAGCTCGGGCTCGATGAGCCCCAGCTCGTCGCGCTGGCCATGGATGCGCAGCAGGAACGGCGCGAGGTCGGCGAGCAGCCGCAGGGTCGTCGGCTGGTCATTGACGAACACCCGGTTGCGCCCGCTGCGCGCGATCTCGCGGCGGATGAGCACCTCGGAGCCCTCCGCCTCCAGCCCGGCCTCTTCGAGGACGCGGAGCCAGAGCGAGCCGGCGGGCTCGAACACGCCGCTCACCGTGAGCGCCTCGGCGCCGCTGCGGATCATCTCGGTACTGGCCCGGGCGCCGGCCAGGAGGGAAAGGGAGTCGACGACGATCGATTTGCCGGCGCCGGTCTCGCCGGACAGGATGTTCAGACCGGGCCCGAACGTGACCGAGGCCTCGGCCAGGACGGCCAGGTTGCGGATATGAAGCTCGCGTAGCACGCGGCATCTTGTTCCCGCATGCCGGGGGACGTCAAGGCTTCTTCCCGTGCCAGGTCTCCGGCACGTGCTCCGGGTCCCCCTGGGCGCGGCGCTCGAAAGCCAGGAAGTCGTAGTAACCGCAACGGGCGCAGCCGGGAAATTCGCGGCAGATGCCGGGCCGCGCTTCATAGATGGTGCAGCGGCGCGTCTCGCGGCCCAGGAAACGGCAGGCGGTGCCATAGACCGGGTCCGGCGCCTGGCGCAGGATGATTTCCCCCTCCTCCGAGCCGGCCTTGGTAAACTTCCGCGCGGCGGCCTCCGTACTGAGCCCGAAGTGTTTCGCCAGACGCCGGACGTCGGCCGGTTTCACCGGGATGCGCGGGTAGGAACAGCAATAGGCGGGACAGCGGTCGCAACTGTAGAAGATCGGGAGCCCCATGGGGGCATTCTAGCCAGCTTTCGCCAACCTTCGGAGAGCGAGATGACCAAGAGACTGTCTGTTTGGATGTCGGCGGGCGTTCTGCTCGCCTCGGCCGGCGCCTCCACCACCCGGGCGCAGGAGGCGGCACCGGAGATGGTGACCGTCCCGGCGAGCATCGCCGTCAAGAACGTGCCCCCCATCCCCAAGGAACGGGCGGCCGATCTCTTCCCCTACGAGAACCTGCGCACCGCCTCGCTGGCGGACTGGCATCCCACCGAACGGAAGCTGTACATCCGCACCCGTTTCGCGCAGAGTGTCCAGCTCCACGAGGTCGGGATGCCGCTGGGCGCCCGCCGGCAGCTCACCTTCTTCAACGAACCGGTGGCCGAGGTCTCGGCCCGGCCGGGGCATCCGTCCCAGGTCGCATTCTCGCTGAACGCCGGAGGCGCCGAGAACTACCAGCTCTACCTCCTCGACCGCACCACCGGCTCCTCGCGGCGCCTGACCGACGGGAAGAGCCGGAACTCCTCCCCCGTCTGGTCGCACGACGGCAAGCTCCTCGCCTGGGCGAGCAATGCCCGCAACGGGACCGACTTCGACCTCTGGGTGGTCGATCCGGACACCCCGGGCAGCGAGCGCCGGGTCGCCGACCTCCAGGGCGGCTGGGCGCCGCTCGACTGGAGCCCGGACAACCGGCGGCTGCTGCTCCAGGAAGACATCTCCGCCAACGAGACCTATCTGCACGTGGCCGAGCTGGCCACCGGTGCCGTGCAGGCGATCACCCCGCGTCCGGCGCAGAAGACCGACGCAACGATCTCCTACCAGGGAGGCCTCTGGGCCCCCGATGGCCGCTCCGTCTTCACCGCCACGGATCGCGACGCCGAGGTCCTGCGCCTCGTCCGGCTCGGGCTGGACAACAGCGTCCAGGCCGTCCTCTCCGGCGACATTCCCTGGGACGTGGAGGGCTTCGACCTCTCGGACGACGGCGCGGTGCTCGCCTTCGGGACCAATGAGGACGGCTTCAGCAAGCTTCACCTGCTGGACCTGAAGACCGGGGCCGCGCTGCCCTCCCCCGAGCTACCTCCCGCCGTCGGCGGCGCCCTGGGCTTTCGCCCCGGCTCGCACGAGATCGCCTTCTCGCTGAGCTGGGCGCGCTCCCCCTCCGACATCTACAGCTATGACCCGGCGACCCGCAAGCTGGAGCGCTGGACCGAAAGCGAGGTGGGCGGGCTGAATCCGGAGACGTTCCCGGTCCCGGAGCTGGTGCGCTATCCGACGTTCGACGAGACCGCTCCGGGCGTGCGGCGCACCATCCCGGCGTTCGTCTACCGGCCGGACAAGAACCGGTTCTCCGGGCCGCGGCCGGTCTTCATCGACGTCCACGGCGGGCCGGAAGCCCAGGCCTTGCCGGGCTTTCTGGGCAGCATGAACTACCTCTCCACGGAGCTGGGCATCGCGATCCTCGTACCCAACATCCGCGGCTCCGCGGGCTACGGCAAGACCTACCTGCGATTGGACGACTGGAAGAAGCGGGAGGATTCGATCAAGGACATCGGTGCCTTGCTCGACTGGATCGCGACCCAGCCGGACCTCGACGCCTCGCGCGTGATGATCGGCGGCGGCTCCTACGGCGGCTACGTGGTGCTCGCCTCGCTGGTCCACTACGGCGACCGCCTGCGCTGCGCCTACGACACGGTGGGCATCAGCAACTTCGTCACCTTCCTGGAGAACACCAGCGCCTACCGGCGGGACCAGCGGCGCGTCGAGTACGGCGACGAGCGCATCCCCGAGATGCGGGCCTTCCTCGAGTCGATCTCCCCGGCGCGCCACTCCGACAAGATCCGCCGGCCGTTGCTGGTGGCCCAGGGCGCGAACGATCCGCGCGTGCCGCTGTCCGAATCCGACCAGATCGTCGCCGCGGTCGAGAAGAACGGCGCGCCGGTCTGGTACGTCGTCGGCAAGGACGAAGGGCACGGCTTCCAGAAAAAGGTCAACTCCGACTACCTGCGGGCCGTGCTGATGGAGTTCATCCGCCGGCACCTGCTGAGCTGAGCCCTCAGCTCCGGTAGACGCCCACCCGGTTCCTGCCCTCCCGCTTGGCCTGGAGGAGGGCGGAATCGGCGGCCTGGTAAAGGTCCTGCGGGCTCGACATCCCCTCGCCCAGCTCGGCGACGCCGAAGGAGCAGGAGACCGAGATCTGCACCTCGCCATAGCGATGGTCGAGCTCCAGGACGCGGTCCCGGAGCTTCTCCGCCAACGCCTGCGCACCCTCGGCACCCGTCTCGGGCGCCAGGATCACGAATTCGTCGCCCCCCACACGGGCGAGCACCTGCTCGGGACGCACCAGCTCCTTCGCCGTCGCGGCGATCTGCTTGAGGACGAAGTCGCCGCAGAGGTGGCCGTAGGTGTCGTTGATCTGTTTGAACTCGTCGAGGTCGAAGATGATCAGCGAGAGGGGGCGGCGGTGGCGCAAAGAGCGGGCGAGCTCGCGCAGCACCTCCTCCTCGTACTTGCGCTTGTTGAAGGTCTCGGTGAGGCCGTCTTTCGCCACCAGCTCGTAGATCGCCAGGTGATAGGCGTTCTCGACGTCCTGCTCGTGGAGAAATTTGAAATGCACCGCGGCGGTCTGGAACCGGTCGCCGCTGCGCAGCACCTGGCGGCCTTGGATCGCCTGGCCGTTCACGTAGGTGCCATTGGTGCTCCCCAGGTCCTCGATGGTGACCGAGGGGCCGGCGTAGCGCAGCTTGGCATGCTTGCGGGAGAGCGACATCACCTCGGGGAGACTGATCCGCACCGACGAGGACCGTCCCACTTCGAGCGTCGTGCCGGGGGAGAGCCGGTAGCGCGAGCCAAGGCGCTGCCCGTCGGGATGCGCGATGAGGATGACATCGGCCTCCACACCGGTCACCTCGAGGGCATCCGGGTCGCGCTCCCGCGTCGCACTCTTGTAGGTCTGGGTGAGCCCGCTCTCCTGCGACAGGGGGAGCTCATCCGTCGCCGAGCCGCGGGACGGCGTCGTGTCGCGCGCGGAGCGGTCCCCTCTCAGGCTCATGGCGACCGCCTCCCGGCGAGCAGGGCGCGCAGCACATGGCGCGCCACCTCGGGGTTCTCCCGCAGCCGGCGCATGGAGTACGGATACCAGTCCCGGCCATAGGGGACGTAGACCCGCAGACGGTGCCCCCCGGCGAGCAGGATGCGGCGCAGCTCGTCGTCCACGCCATAGAGCATCTGGAACTCGTACCCTTCGCGCGGAAGCCGGTGCTTGTCGGCCAGCGCCACGGCGCGGCAGGCGAGGTATTCGTCGTGGGTGGCGATGGCCGGGTAGACGCCGCGGACGATCAGCTTCTCCAGGGCATCGACGAAATTCGCCCGGATCGTGTCAAAGCCCTTCCACGCCACCGTCCGCGGCTCGACGTAGATCCCTTTGCAGAGGCGCACGTTGGCCCCCTCGGCCGGCAGCTCTTCGATGTCGCGCAGGGTGCGCCGCATGTAGGCCTGGAGGACGACGCCGACGTTGCCGTAGCGCGCCTGCAGCTCCTTGTAGATGCGCAGCGTCGCGTCGGTCGTCGAGCGGTCCTCCATGTCGATGCGCACGAAGATGCCGTGCTCCTTGGCCGCGGCGACCACCTTCTCGATGCAGTCGCGGCCGAAGCCTTCGTCGATCTTGAGCCCCAGGAGGGTCGGTTTGATGGAGACGTTGGAGTCGAGCTTCTGCGCGGTGATGGTGGCGAGCGCACGGAGGTACTCCGCCACCGCGGCCTCGGCCTTCGAACGCTCGTGCACCTCTTCGCCCAGGACGTCGAGGGTCGCCATGGCGCCCTGGGCGTTGAGAGCCTGGACGGTCGCGACGGCGTCGTCCAGCGTCGCACCGGCAACGTAACGGGAAGCCACCCGGCCGACGATCGCTTTCGGCACGAGGGGCAAGGTGGTGACCAGCAGGTGATTGAACACGCTCATCTCTTGCCCCGGGCTCGCCGTCGCGGCGTCTTGTCAGTCGGTTCCGGTTCAGGCGGCCGAGACCGCCGGTTCGTCCACCACCCAGCGCACCGACTTGGAGCAGGGGCAGGCCCCTCCCACCCGGCGCAGGCTCGGCATCTTTCCGGCGGCTTCCTCCGCCTGGAGGGTGCCTTCGACCACCTGGGTCAATGCCTCTTGATACTCGCGGAAGTCGCGGCTCGCCCGGTACGAGTCGGGCAGCGAGCGCACCAGATGCTGGCGAAACGCCGCCAGATCGGTGAACACCTCGCCCTCCGCGCCGACCATCCGGAAGGCCGGGACGCCGCGCCGCCGGAAGAACTCCGGATGCGGCATGTGCAGCAGGTCCTCGCGGCGCACGCCTTCGACCACCTCGCCCTGCAGGATACGGTCGAGGGCCGCCTCGGATTCACCGTGGCTCAGCTTCTCCGCCCGCGCCCGCAGGTAGCGCAGGTTCAGGTCCCGCACCAGCTTCGCGACCTCCTCGTAATACTGCTTCTGGGCCTCGGCGTTCTTCATCGGCTTCAAGCCGTAGCGCACGTTCGTGCCGCCGCCGCGCTCGTCGCCGAACATCTCCAGCGCACGCGGAATCCACTTGTTGATCGCCTTCTGCAGGTCGACCATGGTGACGAACGTGCCCCCCTTCGCCGCCGCGGTGACCCACCGGCGCATCGGCACGACACCCGCGGCGAGGTGGAACGCCTCCTCGCGCAGCATCTCCGGCATGCTCTCCGCCATCGGCTGGTACGCGCTCACCTTCTGCATGGCGAGCTGGTACTTGCCGACCCGGTCGATCAGGCCGCAGAAGACGACGTTGTCGATGAAGGAGTCGAAATCGACGTTGAACGCTCCCAGCAGGTGGGAGCCGGTGTTCATGGACAGGATGCCTTCGACGAGGTCGGCGCTGCTCTCCTTCGAGACGGAGGACCAGTCGTCCTCGACCAGCAGGTGGAGCATCTGGTAGCCATGGCGCAGCTCCTCGGCCATCATGCGGAGGATCCAGAACTGCTCCTCCTCCTCCTGCGCGCGGGCGAGGGTGAGGCGGTGCTGCTGGATCGAGCCGAACTCGGTCGAGGCCTGGGCGCGGATGGCGCCGAACAGGTGATGCGCCTGCTCCGGCTGCATGTCGGAGGCGCGGTTGAACTTGGGCTTCCCCTTCATCTCGCCGCACTCGATCTCGGTGCACATTCCCGTCTGGCGGTAGGCGCAGAGCTCGAACTTGCGCTCGGTCGGGAAGAACTTCTCCCAATTCTCCTGCAGCAGGTCATAGTCCGGCAGGAAGGTCTCCTGCCAGCGGACCACCGCCTGGTGAAAGGGCTTCGGCAGAGTCGTGGACCTGACGCTCATCTCTCTTCTCTTCCTCTCTCAGACCGGGCGGACGAACGCCCGGACGCTCGACGGTTCGAATCCGAGGGAGCTGAAGAAACCGCTCAGCTCCGTTTGCTCTTCGTCGACCAGGGTGCGCACGCTGCGGGCACCCCGCTCCTTGAAATGCTGCAGGATGGCCTCACCCATCCGGCGTCCGACGGCGCGGCCCCGGCAGTCCGGGTCGACGCCGAGGACCTCGACCCATCCGGTGGGCTCTTCGAGGCCGAACTCGCCGGAACGGACCTCGCCGAGCATGAAGCCGACGACGCGACCGTCCAGCTCGGCGACGACCGAGGTCTCCGGGTCGCGCCGCAGGTAATAGCCGATCCGGCGCTCCCACACGTCGGGACGGTAGGAACCGCCGATCTGTTCGTCGATCCGTACGATGGCGCTGATGTCGAGCTCATCGAGCGGACGGATGATGACTTCCGTGGTCGTTGCGGTCATCTGGGGCCTCTCTCGTCTGGGGAATCACCGGCGGGGCGGACCCGGGGGCGACGCCCGGATTCTAGCGGGTGCGGGGAGACGGCGCAAATCGGCATATCCTGTCCGCCTTCATGCGCGCCAACGGCCCGGTCTCTCCCTCCATCCCCCCTCCCGCACCCCCGGCCACGGAGCTGCGGGTCCATCTCACCCTGCTGCTGGTGCAGACCGCGTTCGGGGGGTTCCACGTGGTGGCCAAGGCGGTCCTGGCGCACCTGCCCCCCCTCGCCCTGGCCGGCCTGCGGGTCGGGCTCGCGACACCTCTCCTGGTGCTCCTCGCCTGGCGGCACGACCGGGTGCTCCCGGGGCGGCGCGACCTGCCTCTCCTCGTGCTCCTCGGCGGGCTCGGCGTCTTCGCCAACCAGATCCTGTTCATCAACGGGCTGCGGTTCACCACCGCGATCAACGCCTCGATCCTGATGCCGTCGCTGCCGGTCTTCGCGGCGGCCGCCGCGGCGCTCCTGGGGATCGAGCGGCTGGCCCCGCGGCGGGTCCTCGGCATCCTCCTGTCGGTCGGCGGCGCCCTGCTGCTCGCCAATCCGCTGCGCTTCGCGGCCGACCGTCCGATGGCCATCGGCAACCTGATGATCCTGGGCAACTGCCTGTGCTACGCGCTGTTTCTCGTCCTGCAGCGCCCCCTGCTGCAGCGCCTGCCCTGGCGGACGGTGATCGCCTGGTCCTTCGTGTTCGGCGGCGGCGGTGTGCTGCTGTTGGGCGTCCCGTCCCTGGTCTCCCTGGACGTCGCACAGGTGCCGGCCAGCGCTTGGTGGGGGCTCGCCTACATCGTGCTGCTCCCCACCGTCTTCGGCTACGCCGCGAGCACCTGGGCGGTGCGCCGCTCCTCGCCGGCCCTGGTGGCGGCCTACACCACGCTGCAACCACTGGTGGCGGCGGTGCTCGCGGCGGCCTTCCTCGGCGAACGGTTCGGCTGGGTCGAAGGTGCCGGATTCGCCGCGATCGCCGCCGGGCTGTGGCTGGTCAGCGCCGCGCCCAGCCCGTCGAGGACGTAAAGCGCGGCGCAGGCGGTCTCCGGATCGCGGACGGCGTCGGCCAGCGCCAGCCCCTGGCGCAGGGCGACCGCGGCGCCCGCGAGGTTTCCCGCCCGGGCGCGGACGGCTCCCAGCTGCACGAAGCCGCGGCCGAGGAGGTCCGCCTGGCCCAGGCGGCGGTAGACCACCAGCGCGCGGCCTTGCCACCGCTCGGCTTCGCCATGGCGGCCCTGGCCGCAGCGCAACGCCGCCCAGGCGGCGGAGAGACGCGCGCGCTCCGGCCGCTCGCCGGACCCGCGCGCCAGCTCGGTCTCCGCCTCCTGGAGCGCCGCCTCGGCGCCGTCCAGGTCCCCCTGCGCACGACGCGACGCGGACAGCCCGATCCAGGCCCGGGCCGCGAGATCGGCGACGAAACCGGGCGGATGCAAGGCGGCCGGGACCTCGGCCGCCACCTCCACTGCGAGGAGGGCGAAGGCGGCGGAGAGGTCCGGCGCGGCGTCCCGTGACGCTCCGCTCTCCGCGAGAAGCAGCTCACAGAAGCCCCAGGTCCGCGGCACCCCCTGCAATCGGACCCCCCAGGTGGTCACCCGACACCGGGCCAGCTCTGCGCAGACCGGCCGCGCCGCCGCGCGCTCGCGTTCGAGGCCGGCGTGCAACCCCCGCACCTTCGCCAGCACCCGGTCGACCGCCGGCTCCTCCAGCGCCACCGGCCCGCCGCGCACCCTCCGCCCTTCTCCCGCCCACCAGAGCGCCGACGTGATCTCCTGGCAGGCCGGGCAACCCGGCAGCAGGTGCCGCAAAACGTGCAAGGCCGCGTCCCCTTCCAGAAGCCCCCGCACAAAAGCCTCCAGCTCCTGCCGGGGCGGACACGGGTTCTTCGCGCGCTTCCGGAAAGGCGGTAACAGGCCGGCGGCAAACCGTAGGAATTTACGCATTCAGGGGTTGTGTCCTGACGATCAAGGTACCACCGGCCCCCCGTGGCTGTCCAGCGCGAGAACCAGGGATCGCGCCCTTGCGGGAAGCGGCCGGCTGGACGGCCCGGCCGTGGCTGCGGTCGGCGCAGCCACGCTCAGGCCACGGCCGGCTGCACGTGCTCGTGGGCGTGGTAGCTGCTGCGCACCAGCGGCCCGGACTCGCAGTGGGCGAAGCCGAGGCTCAGGGCCTTGGCGCGGTAGGCCGCGAACTCGTCGGGGTGCACCCAGCGGTCGACCGGCAGGTGCTTGGGGGTCGGTTGCAGGTACTGGCCGATGGTCAGGATCTCGACGCCCGCGCTGCGGATGTCGCCGAGCGTCGTCTCGACCTCGGCCGGGGTCTCGCCGATGCCGACCATGATGCCGGTCTTGATCCGTCCGGCGTAGGCGCCTTCGTCGCGCCGCCTCGCAGCTTCGGCGAGGAGACCCAGGCTGCGGTCGTAGCGGCTGCCGGGGCGCGCCCGGCGGTACATGCGGGGGACGGTCTCCATGTTGTGCGAAAAGACCTCGGGCCGCGCGCCGAGGACGAGGTCGAGCGCGTCCGGCACACCGCGGAAGTCGGGGGTCAGCACCTCCACCGCCGCCTTCGGGCTCGCCCGGTGGATCGCCTCGATCACCTGGGCGAAGTGGCGGGCGCCACCGTCCGGCAGGTCGTCGCGGTCGACCGAGGTGATCACCGCGTGCTGGAGGCCCATCACCGAGACCGCCTCCGCCACGTGCGCGGGCTCCTCGGGATCGACGCCGGTCTGCGGCCGGCCGGAGGTGACGGCGCAGAAGCCGCAGCGGCGGGTGCACACGTCGCCCAGGATCATGAAGGTGGCGGTGCCGTGCGTGCCCCAGCATTCGTAGATGTTCGGACAGTGCGCCTCCTGGCAGACCGTGTGGAGGTTCAGGCGGTCCACCAGCTGCCGCACCTTGTGATACGCCGCGGGCGTCGCCAGGCGCACCCGCAACCACTCGGGCCGCCCTTCGCGGCGGCCGGTGGGAACGGCCGCGGAGCGGCCGATTTGGACGAGAGTCTCGCTCATGGCAGGGTAGTGTATACCGTCCCCCCGGGCGCCAAGGGTGATACCGTCTTCCGGCAGGCCAGGGCCATGTACCACGACTTCTACGGCTTCCGCGAGCCCCCGTTCAACATCACGCCGGACCCGCGCTTCCTCTACTTCAGCGACCGGCACCGGGAGGCGTTCAACCACCTCCTGTTCGGCATCCGCGAACGCAAGGGCTTCATCCAGGTGACCGGCGAGGTGGGCGCCGGCAAGACGACCGTCTGCCGCGCCGTCCTGGAAGAGCTGGGACCCGAGGTGCGGACGGCGCTGATCCTGAATCCGTGCCTGTCGGCCACCCAGCTCCTGCGCTCGATCCTCACCGAGCTCGGCCTGCCCGCGCCGGCCGACAAGGTGGACTGCCTGCAAGTGCTCAACCAGTTCCTGCTCGACGAGCTGGTGCATGGCCACGACGTCGTGCTGTTCATCGACGAGGCGCAGGATCTCGACTTCGACGTGCTTGAAGAGGTCCGCCTGCTCTCGAACCTGGAGACCGACCAGCGCAAGCTGCTGCAGATCGTCCTGCTCGGCCAGCCCGAGCTGCGCGAGAAGCTGGATGCGACGCGCCTGCGCCAGCTCCGCCAGCGGATCACCGTGCGCTACCACCTGGGGCCTCTCTCCCGCGCCGAGATGGAGCACTACATCGAGCACCGCCTGCACGTGGCCGGGGCGAACGGCGCGCCGGAATTCAACCGCTGGGCGCTCGGCGCCATCTACCGCTACTCGCGCGGCATCCCCCGGCTGGTCAACGCAGTGTGCGACAAGACGCTGCTCTGCGGCTACGTGACCGGCGACGACCTGCTCACCTGGGGGCACGTCCGGCGGGCGATCCGCGAGCTGGAGGGATGGAGCGGATGAGCCTGATCGATGAAGCCCTGAAGCGGGCGCGCCAGGAGGCGGCGAAGCAGGATGCGGCGGCGCGCGAGCAGCGCTGGCGTCAGGTGCCGGTGATCCCCGCCCTGCGGGTGCGTCCACGGCGCTCCGGCCGGACCCTCCTGGTGGTGATCGCCGCCTGCCTGGTCCTCGGCCTGGGCATCGGCATCGGCATCTCGCTGATCCCGATGCAGGCCCCGGCGGAACCCCCGGCGGCCCCACCCACGGTGAAGGTCGCCCAGGCGCCGCCCTCCGCCGTGGAGCCGGCGCCGGTCTCCGCCCCTCCGGCAGAGGTGGCCGAAGCCCCCGAGGAGCCCGCACCGGCCGAGGTGCCGGCGGAGCCGGAGCAGACCGCCGCCGTCCCGCCCCCCGCGGTCGAGAGCCCACCGCCCCCCGCACCCTCCGCGGCCCCGCCGCCTACGGCTCCCGCCGCAGCACCGGTCCCCCCCGAGGCCGCGGTGCTCACCTA
>DIHE01000179.1 GCA_002420005.1 Holophagales bacterium UBA5704
CGACTGCACCCACGGTAGGAGTGCCTGCACCCTCGGGTGCAACGGCTCCCGCCGCCTTACAGCCCCCGTTGCCCCCGGATCGGCCGCTCACCGGCAGCTCTGGGGCCGGTCGATCCCGAAGATGAAAAGGTCCACGCCGGTCTCGGCTGTGCGGCCTTCCTGCCGCATGCCGAGGCGCCCGGCGAGGCGCTGGGAGGCGTGGTTGTCGGGCAGGATCGGCTCTAGGCCTGGCCGCCGGCCGAGCTCGCCCCAGCCACCCGCTGCGCCCTTGAAGCGTCGCCGCCCTCCTTCTGTGTCTCCAATTCGCTCTGCAGGAAGTTCCGCCTTGACGTCGGCCGGCTTGCATGCTTTACTCTAGTCCATGTTTAAGACTATTAGGGCAAGTTCTTTTGGTTTATGGCTGTCGATTCTTGGCTCGGCGGGCTTGACCGCTGCCGGCCCCGGTGCGCCCGGCCTGATCTACCTGAAGGCGGGCCCTCGGGTTGCCCCGGTCTGGGTTTCGGCACAAGAGGCTGCGGCTTCGGAGCCCGGCGACCTCCGGTGGCCGCTCTTCGTGGAGGCCGACCAGAGCAAGCTCCGCCGATTCATGGCCGAGAGTGAGCGGCTCCGGGCGGAACAGAGGAACCGTGGAGCGGGGGAATCTGACTTGGACTGTCCGATCGTCCTCTCAGCTGGCGATGAAGACAGGATCGACCCCAAGCCAAATCGGTCGTTTTCTGACCTCACCGAGCAGGCTCTCGCCATCTACAGCGGACGGGTGGAGGAAATTTCCCCCGGCTTCTTCTCCGGTCTTCCCTCCTCGCTGCTCCTGGTGAGTGTGAAGGAGGAGCTCAGAGCTTCGGATCTGGTGGCCAGGGACGGCTTGCTGATCCCATATTCCTTCGCCCGTTTCAAAGCCGGAGGGGCGACTTTCTGTGGTGGTGGTGCGGGGATGTATCAGCCGAAGCGAGGAGACCAGGTGCTGGTGTTCATCTACGATCCGCCGCTCGATGCGGCAGGGACCCTTGTCTATCCTCGAAGTCCGGAGATCTTCTTCCAGTCCTCTGATGGCCGGCTCATCATCCCGGAACCTCTGAAGGCGGACAGAGATGTGGCTGCGGCCGGGAGTCTCGAAAGCTTGGAAGATCTTTTGCGCTGGAAGCTGTCGAACGAACCACAACGGCCCTCCAACCCTCGGGCTGATCATGCGCAGTAGGCGAGCAGTTGGCCGCTATGCTCTGGCAATCCTCGTCTCTCTGAGTGCACTCCCGGTTGGTGGAGATGAATGCTCCCAAGCCAACAGTAATGGAGTGTCGAGTGGTGACGAGCTCAATATCTCGGGCGTGAGCAGCTCCGAGATCAACACGGCCATCGGATACTGGTCCGATGGCTGCTCGGGCTATGGCAGCAGTTTCCCAAGCATGTCGGCAGGCGGATCAGGCGGAGTGTCGGTCAGCGTAACCTTCCATCCTGGCACCTCGACTCTCGCCTCGGGCAGTTGCGGACGGACGACGTTTACGCTTCAGGCGCCTGGGAATAAGGTCGTAGGCGCCGATATCGAGATCTGGGAACGGCAAGGAAACGGCGTCGATTGCATCCATTCTGACACTCTGGCACACGAACTGGGACACGTCCTCGGTTTAGCGGACAACTACTCCTCTGCCTGCATCGGCCGTATCATGGGAGGCCGCCCCTCGGGCGGGACCCGGTCGGTTGGTTCTTCCGATTGCGTGGTGGCGGGTCAGCGGTGGTCGACACCCGCCGAGCAGGGCGGTGGAGCAGGTGGGGCCGGTTGCCCACCCATTTAGGAGTTGAAATGCAGATCTCGAAAGCGATCGTTGTTTCAGTGCTCTGTGTGTTCTCTGCCGGCACAGCATCAGCGTGCCCCACGAGCCCCCTCGTGTTAGATCTCAACGGTGATGGTGTTCAAACCACCGACCTGTTCTCACCTGTCTCCTTCGATCTCAACGGTGACGGTGCTGCCGAGCTCGCAGCGTGGACATGCGCTTGGACGGAGGAGGGGTTCCTGTGGCTGGATCTCAATCGGAATCGCACAGTGGATGGAGGGCGCGAGCTGTTCGGCCAGGGCACCCTTCTTCCGTCCGGCGAGACCGCTGCCAACGGATTTGCAGCCTTGCAGGTCTATGACGACCTCTCCTATGGAGGTAACTCTGACGGTGCGATCTCGAATGAGGACCTGATTTGGGGACACCTCCGGTTGTGGGTCGATAGAAATCACGATGGTGTATCCCAACGGCGCGAGATCTTTCCTCTTGGAGCCTACGAGATTGTAGCGATCGGCCTGACTTTCCTGCGGAGCCATGAGGTGGATGGCAACGGGAACCTGCATCCCTTCCAGGGAACATATTTGAAGCGAATGGCGGGGCGCCTCGGCTCTCGTCTTGTCCCCTATGCCATGCACGATGTCTTCTTCAAGGTTGGAGGCGATTGAGCCTGCTCTATTCCCTGGAACCTGTCTTGGGTGGGGAGGAATGCGTCGCGGCTGACCTGGATGCGCGGCCCGCCCCAGGGAGGCTTCGAGCCCCAGGGTGTCCGCGAGCGACGGCCCGGACGTGCCAGCCGACTGGGGCGTCTCCGCCCTGTTGCCGGGTGGCCTCGAGAGCCCCGCCTGCGCCCCCTGGGAGCGCTGGCGTCTCGCCGGCCTTCAAAAGAAATGGGCCGAAGGCCCGGCAAGGCGGCGGCTCTCGCCGCCGAAAGGAGTGAGTCTCCTGCGAGAGATCCAGCTCCGGCCTTGCCCACCGGGGAGGCATCGTTTAATCTCTTCCCAAGGGAAACACCCGGGAGGAGAAGCGCATGCGCCAGAAGCTCAAGACGATGGGGCTGTTGTGGGTCGCCCTGGGGCTCGCGGTGGCCGGCCCGCTGGCAGCGGAGGAAGCCGAGCCACCCTCGCCGCAGTCGTTCCTGCTGCGGCACTACTACCGGTTCGACCATGCGCACGGTTTTGATGAGCAAGAGGTGCTCGTCTTCAGGGACGGATTGGCGGTCGAGACGATCAGAGACAGGCTCAATGGCGTGGAGGGCATACTGTTTCTCCGTTCTCAGTCACTCCCCGAGAGCTTTGACCGGTTGACTGCAGCTCTCGTAGAGCACGAGGTCGGGCAGCAGGTCGGGAACTGCAAGAGCATTTGGGTTCCCAGACCCGAAGAGTCGTTCACGTGGTTCGGCCGAGGAAAGCGGCAAAACACAATCGTGGCTGGCACGCGGTTCGCCGTACCTTGCTCCCGCGAAGTGGACGACCTGCTCCTTGAAATGATAGCCTTCATCCACAATCTACCCCTCGACGAGCTCGTCGAGCTGAAGCCTTGAAGCGGCCTGGCTGTGCCCTGAGCCTGTTTGGAGGCTCAAGGCTCGCGAGGTTCAATTGACGTTCGCGACCGTGGTTGCCCAGACACATCGCTGTTGGGTACCGAGTGGCCAGTAGACCGGGTGCTCACCGGTGATCCAGAAGGTTGTGCCATTCGTCGGATCGACCTGTGCGCCGAGGAAGTCGCCCACGCGCGCCGGGGGGTAACCGAGTGTGCAGTTGCCGGAATTCAAGGGTATGGCAGCGGGATACGACGAAGAGGCTGCGGCCTTGGCCGTCCAGGCGGGTTCAACGAAGATGCCGGCATGACTCCGAAGAAAGACGACCACCGTCCGCTGCGCATCGTTGGCGGCGACGGCCGGCATGAAGAAGTACTTGTCCCGTCCGCCCCCGAAGGTGACTTGCTGGGCTAGGGTGGCGGTCATGGCGCCGCTGCTGTTCTGCCCGACGTTGATGCGGAACACCCGGACGCACGCCTCGTTGGGGCTCGGGCCGACGGTGCACTCGGTCGACTGGCCGGCCCAGAGGGAATCTCCTACACCGGAGACGTTCAGAATGCGCGTCTCCCCGGTTTCGATCAGGCCGGCGCCGGTGCCACGTTGGAGGGCATCCGGCGGATAGGCATAGAAGGTCTCGGCATTGATGGTGAGCGAGGTGAGGGTGGGGTTGGCTGTGGTGATGTTGCGGACGCGGAAGATGGTGTAGGTGGTGCCGACGGCGCTTCCTTTCGCACTGATGGCATAGGCCGGGTTGGCCGTGCCGGGGAAGGACGAGGGGGCCGT
>DIHE01000080.1:0-143 GCA_002420005.1 Holophagales bacterium UBA5704
GGTGCTCGCGGCGCTCGAAGCCGCCTACCAGGCCTGGCAGGCCGAGCGCCTGGCCCCCAGACCGGACGCGCAGAAGCTCGAGACCCTTCTCGCCACCTTCCGCCAGCGCCAGCAGGAGGCCGCCGCCTTCGTCGTCCAGGGGG
>DIHE01000080.1:372-581 GCA_002420005.1 Holophagales bacterium UBA5704
GTCCAGGGGGAATTCGACGACGTCTTCACCCGTGAAGGGGGCGCGGACCTCAACGCCACCACCCTCGCCGACGCCACGCTCTATTACTACTCGCTGCCCGCCAACAAGATCGAGCTCTTCGCCTTTCTCGAATCCGAGCGCTTCGGCCATCCGGTGTTCCGCGAGTTCTACGAAGAGCGCGACGTGGTGCAGGAGGAGCGCCGGCAACG
>DIHE01000080.1:856-1029 GCA_002420005.1 Holophagales bacterium UBA5704
GCCTTCGACGCCCATCCCTACAAACAACCCGGCGTCGGCTACATGAGCGATCTCCAGTCGATCACCATCACCGACGCCGAAGCCTTCTTCCAGACCTGGTACGCGCCCTCCAACCTGACCACCGCGATCGTCGGCGACGTGCAGGCGAAGACGCTCATCCCGCTGCTGGAAAA
>DIHE01000080.1:1283-31613 GCA_002420005.1 Holophagales bacterium UBA5704
CGCCGCTGCGCACGGTGGAGCCGCCCCAGCGGGCGGAAAAGACGGTGATCCTCGAAGACTCCGCCCAGCCCATGATCCTGGAGGCCTACCACAAACCGGCCGGCACCCATCCCGACCAGGCGGTCTGGGAGGCGATCGACGACGTCTTGACGAATGGCCGCACCTCGCGCCTCTACCGCTCCCTGGTGCGCGACCAGAAGATCGCCGTGGAGGTGGAATCGATCACCGACTTTCCGGGCGAGAAATACCCGAACCTGTGGGCGGTCCTCGCGGTGCCCGCCGTCGGCGCGACCAACGAGCAGGTACAGGCCGCCCTGCGCGCCGAGCTCGACCGGCTGCGCCGCGAGGACGTGACCGCCGAAGAGCTCGCCCGGTTCAAAGCCCGTGCCAAGGCGAGCCTCCTGCGCAGCCTGCGCAGCAACCTCGGCCTCGCCATCGGCCTGGCGGACACCCACCGTCTCCATGGCGACTGGCGCGAGCTGTTCCGCGCCGTCGATCGCTACGACCGGGTCACCACGGCCGACATCCGCCGCGTCGCGGGCGCAGCGTTCCGGGCGTCCAACCGGACCTCGGCCCAGATCGTCACCACCCCACCGGCTGCGCCGGCTGACGAAGCCGCCGAGAAGGAGAAGAGCTGATGAAGACCCGGGGCCTCCTGTTGCTGCTCACCCTCTCCCTCCCCGGCCTGGCCGCGGCGCAGGCCGCGCGGGTCGGCGATCTGCGTTATCCGCCGCTGCCTCCCTTCGAGATCGCCCGCCCCGAGCGCGTCGTCCTCGACAACGGCCTCGTCGTGATGCTCCTGGAGGATCACGAGCTGCCGCTGGTCGAAGCCACCGCCCTGGTGCGCGGCGGCACCCGGCTCGATCCGCCGGGTCGTGCGGGCCTCGCCGATCTCGCCGCCACCGTGCTGCGCGCCGGAGGCACCGGGCAGATGACCGGCGATGCGCTCGACCTCTGGCTCGAAAACCGCGCCGCCGCCATCGAAGCCACGGCCCAGGAGGACCTCGTTCGGATCACCCTGAGCTCTCTCGCCCAGGACTTTCCGGACGCCTTGCGCGTCTATGCCGACGTGCTGCGCCGCCCGGCGTTCGACGGCGCCCGCCTGGAGGTGGCGCGCACCCAGGCCATCTCCGAGGTCACCCGCCAGAACGACGAGCCCGACGACATCCTGTTTCGCGAGTTCCGCAAAGCCCTCTATGGGGCCGACTCCCCCTACGCCGCGGTCCCCACCCTGGCCGGCCTGCGCGCCCTGGGCCGGGAGGACCTGGTCGCGTGGCACGGCCGGACGTTCCAGCCGCAGCAGATCGTCCTCGGCCTGGCCGGCGACTTCCGGCGCGACGAGGCCCTGCGCCTCCTGCGTGAAGCCTTCGGCGACTGGCCGCGCGGAGCGCAGGCCGCCGCCCCGGAGATCCCTTATCGCACGGCGCCGAACCCGGGCGTGTTCTGGGTGCGCAAGGACGACATCGCCCAGTCCAACCTGATGATCGGCCATCTGGGCATCCGCAGCGACGACCCGGACTACTACGCCGTCGAGGTTCTCAATCAGGTCCTCTCGGGATCGTTCGCCTCGCGGCTGATCAACGAGGTGCGCACCCGCAAAGGGTTGGCCTACTCCGTGGACGGCCGGGTGTTGGACGACTGGGACCACCCCGGCATCGCCTATCTGTACGCCAGCACCAAGACCGCCACCACCGGCGCCGGCCTCCAGGCGCTGCTCGACGAGGCCCGCGGCCTGCACACCCGGCCGCCCACCGCCGAGGAGGTGGAGAAGGCGAAGCAGGGGCTCCTCGGCTCCTTCATCTTCAACGTGGACTCCAAGCGGGAGGTGCTGGGGGAGCTGCTCACCTTCGAGCTCTTCGGCTACCCTCTCGACCGCCTCGCGCAGTACCGGGCGGGCATCGAAGCCGTCACCCTCGACCAGGTCCGCGCCGCCGCGGTGCGCCATCTGCGCCCGGAGGAGTTCTCCCTCGTCGTCGTCGGTCCCGCGGAAGGGCGCGACCGGCCGCTCACCGACTTCGGCAAGGTGACGGAGCTCGACGTGACGATCGAGTAGGGGAGAAGGGGAGATGGAGGAGATGTTGTCGCTCACGTCCGCCGCCCTTCTCGCCATGGGCCTCTTCGCCACCCTTCCCCCCGATGCAGGAGCCACTCCGCCGGCGTCCGATCCCGCCCCGCTCCTGGCGCCGCTGCCGGCGCTCCATCCGGGGGAACGGCACGTCCTTCTGCTGATGATCGACGGGCTGCCGGTGGGGCCTTTCGAAGAAGCCCTGGCGGCGCACGAGCTGCCGAACCTGGAGCGTCTCTTCGCCGAGCGCCCCACCTTGCGCACCCGGGCGGTTTCCACCTTCCCGTCCGCCACGGCGCCCTCGGTGCCGGAGCTTCTCTGCGGCCGTTGGGTGGAGCTGGACGACCTTCCCGCCCCCGGCGCGGTGCATGCCTTCGACCGCGAAGACCGGCGCGTCGTGCGCTATCTCACCGAGCCGGACACCTGGAACTGGCCCCTCCCCAATCTCCTCAAGGCGGCCAGTCGCAGCGGGCTGTCCGCCGTCACGGTGTTCGAAGGCCGCTGGGATGGCACGGGGACCATCCTGACCACCTCGGCGATCGCCCGCGCCGCGGCGTTGGAGGTCCTCGGCGCCGGCGAGGTGGGGAGTGGCGACCGCCGGCCGGTCGAAGAGCTCCTTGCGCACATCCGCCAGGAAGGCGTGCCGCAGGTTTCCCTCGTCGTGTTCAACGAGGTTGATCTCAAAGGGCACTTTCACGGGCCGGCGTCTCCCCAGGTGCGCCGCGCCCTGGCGGCGACCGACGGACTGATCGGCGAGATCGTCGAAACCCTGCGCAGGGAGAAAACACCGTCGGGCCGTTCCGTGCTCGACGAGACGGCCATCTTTCTGTTCGGAGACCACGGCATGGCCCCGTCCGGCCGGTTTCTCGACCTGGCGGACTTCTTCCAGAAGCGGGACCTCATCACCTTCGATGCCTCGACCGTCACCCAGGTCGTCCTGCGCGAGCGGCTGGGCTCGCTCTGGACGCGCTGGCCCGACGTCATCCTCGTCTCCGGCGGCTCGAACGTCACCCAGGTCTACCTGCGCAGCCCCTCGGGCGGTTGGCTGGACGGCACCGAAGTGGTCCTGGGCGAGGCCCGAAAGGCGCACCGCCGGCCCGATGTCGAGGAGCTGGCACGGGACCTCGCCGAGCATCCCGGCGTGAGCCAGGTCCTGCGCCTGGTGGCCCCGCGCGAGGTCGAGCTGCGGGCCTCGGATGGACGCATCGCCCGGGTGATCGAGCGCGGCGAAGGCAAGAGCCGCCGCTGGGCCTACGTCGTCCCCGACGGCGCCACCGCGGATCCCCTGGGCTATCTCGCCGAGCCGGCGGTCGCCGCGCTCGTCTCACGCCACGCCTCGCTCACCGAAGCCGGCTTTTTCGACGTCGACACCTGGCTCGAAAAAACCCGTGAAAGCCGCTATCCCGCCGCCGTGCCCCTGGTTGAAAAAGCGTTCCATCCGCAGCGTTTCACCGGCGACCTGACGGTCACCTCCCGCCTGGGCTGGACCTTTCTGCGCGGCCAGCAGGGGGATCACGGCAATCTCGAACGCGAAGCGATGCTCACCCCCCTGGTGGTCAACGGCGCCGGAGTCCTCGAGAGCAACACCCTCCCCGGAGCCCGCCTGGTCGACATCTATCCCACCGCCGCCGTCCTCCTCGGCGCCTCCTTGGACGATCCCGGCCTGGCCGGCCTCGACGGCCGCGTGCTGCCGGGGGTCCGGCCGCCGCAGGGGGGGGTGGCAACTGCCGTGACGCGGTAGCCTCCGGGAGACCTTTCGCGCCACACGGGCGCATCGCGGCGTGTGCTCCAAGCATCCTGCCGTTGGCGGTTCTCTCCTTCCAGTCGATCCCGCCTCACGGATCGAGGACCCCTGCCTGGTGCCCCCTCTGCCCGTCGCGGTCCTGCTCGATGCCGCCATCTGGGGCGCCACCCCCCGGTTCCGGGGGGTCACCATCTGACTCTGGGGCGTGACCATCCGGTTCTGGGTGGCCACCATCCGGCTCTGGGGCGTGACCGTCCGGTTCCGGGGGGTCACCATCCGACTCTGGGGCGTGACCATCCGGTTCCAGGGGGCCGCCATCCGGCTCTGGGGCGTGACCCCCCGGTTCCGGGGGGCCACCATCCGACTCTGGGGCGTGACCATCCGGTTCTGGGGGGTCACCATCCGGCTCTGGGGCGTGACCATCCGGTTCTGGGGGGCCACCATCCGGCTCTGGGGCGTGACCATCCGGTTCTGGGTGGCCACCATCCGGCTCTGGGGCGTGACCATCCGGTTCCGGGGGGCCACCATCCGACTCTGGGGCGTGACCGTCCGGTTCCGGGGGTTCACCATCCGACTCTGGGGCGTGACCATCCGGTTCTGGGGGGCCACCATCCGGCTCTGGGGGGTGACCGTCCGGTTCTGGGGGGCCACCATCCGACTCTGGGGCGTGACCATCCGGTTCCCCCCGAAGGTGCCAGCCGTTGGAAAAATCGCCTGGCACCTCTCGCGGTGCCTCGCTACAATCAGGGCGTGACAGATCGAGAGACTGCCCTTCGTGTCCTGGCCGCGCTGCGCCGGAGCCCGGTCGGGGGCTCCGGCGTGCTGGTCGGCTCGTCGGGGCTTTTCGGGTTTGAGACCTTCTCGCTGCAGAGAGATCCGACGTTCTCCGATGCCGGGGCCGAAGGCTATGCGCTCCTGCGGCACCAGGTCGAGGCCGGGCTGGCTCGGCTGAGCGCCTTTCTGGAGCGGCTCGATGCCTGACACCCGGAGATTTCTCAGCGCGGAAGAGCGCTTGCAAAGGCTCCTGAAGGACCGCAAGGTGCTGCGAAGGGAACGCCTGATCCGCGCGGCGGCCGGCCCCGTCTGGCACCGGCTGGTGCGCGTGGTCCCGCTGAGCTTTCCCGCCCAGGGCCGGCTCGTCGTGCGCGAGCTTCTGGCTCCCCGGGAGGCGGTCCTCGAAGCACTGAAACCGGACGCGGTCTTCGCGGTCGATACGGCGATGCGTCTTGCGCATGGGGTCGGCTTCCTGGCCAATCCGGAAGTCCACGCCTATCTCGCCGAAACGGAGCCGCTCGACCGGCTCGCCGCCGCGGGCCTCCTCTGCCCAGAGGACCACGCCGACGCGACCCTGGTGCGACCCTGGCCCGGCCCGCCCCGCCTGCTGGCCTGCCTGGTCGATGAGCTCCCGCCGTTTCGCCTCGTCCAGGGCGGCTATCGCGTCGTGACCGGCGAGCGGTTGGGCCGGGAGCTGGTCGGCACGGTGGGACCGCGGGCTGACCTCTTCGTCCTCTACGAGAAGGTCGAAGGCCTCGGAGCCCATCCCTCCTGAAACCCGCCGCTGACCCGCACCATGGTAATCTCCCGCGCCACCATGCTCGCCGCCGGCCTCACCCACCAGGAAACCTTCCGCGTCACCGCGGAGATGCGCCCGCCGCACATCGACGGCATTCTCGCCACCTCCCGCATGATCGGCTTGATGGAGGACACCTGCCTCGCCGCGGTCCAGCCGTTCCTGGCGGAGGGCCAGACCACCGTCGGCACCCACGTCGACGTCACTCACGTCGGCAGCGCCCGCGCCGGCGAGGACGTGGTGATCCGCATCCACCTGACCAAGATCACCCAGCGCCGCCTCCTCCGCTTCGACATCGAGATCGAAGCTCCGTCCGGCATCATCAGCACAGGAACCCACCAGCGGCTGGTCGTCGACCGGTCGCGGTTCGGGTGACGGGCGGGTAGAATACGGGAATGGACGAAAAACCGCCCCTCTACGCGCTGAGAGCTCCTGGAGCCTCTGAGGGCGCGGTGCAGCTGCCCGGCCGGGCGACCGCGTTCGGCAGACGAGCTGTTCTGAGCTTGCCCGAGCGCCGTTGCGACCCTTCCTCCCGCCCCCTCAGGCGGCCGGACGCAGCTCTTCGGGGGCCGGCTTGAACAGCTTGCGCAGTGCTTCCTTGACGCTCGCCACGCCCCGCACGTCGTCGAAGATCGAATAGAAGACGGGCGTTGCGAGGAGGGTCAGGAGCAGCGACAGCGTCTGGCCGCCGATCACCACGACGGCGATGGCGCGGCGCTCTTCCGAGCCGGGGCCGGTGCCGGCGGCGAGCGGCAGCATGCCGGCGACCAGGGCCAGGGTGGTCATCAGGATCGGCCGCAGGCGGTCGCGGTTGCCCTGCAGGATGGCGGTGGCGCGGTCCATACCTTGCCGGCGCAGGTTGTTCATGTGGTCGATCTGCAGGATCGAGTTCTTCTTGACCACGCCGAAGAGGACGAGCACGCCGAGCGCGGAATAGAGGTTGAGCGTGTTGCCGGTCGCCCACAGGGAGAGCAGGGCGAAGGGGACCGACAGAGGTAGCGAGATCAGGATGGTCAGCGGATGGACCACGCTCTCGAACTGCGACGCGAGGATCATGTACATGAAGATGACCGAGAGGAGCAGCGCGAAGAGAAACTCGCGGTAGGTGCGGGCGAGCTCGCGTCCGCGTCCGCCGATGCCGGTGGAGTAGGTGGACGGCATGTTCAGCTCCGTCGCCGCCTTCTGGAGCGCCTCCAGGCGGTCGGCGAGCGCGTAGCCGGGCGCGACGCCGGCGCGTACGCTCACCTGGCGCTGGCGGTCGAGGCGGTCGATGCGCGAGGAGGTCGTCTCTTCGCGCAGCTCGACCAGGTTGTCCAGGCGCACGAGGGTGCCATCGGCGCGCGGCACGTAGAGCCGGGTGACCTCGTCGGCATTGTTGCGGGTCCCCTCGGTGAGGCGGAGCTGGACGTCGTAGTCGTCGTTGATCTCCGGGTCGTAGAAGCGCGAGACCTCCTGGTCGCCGCCCACCATCAGGCGCAAGGCCGTGGCCACGTCGGACATCTGGACCCCGAGGTCGGCGGCCCGGGCGCGGTCCACCGTCACCCGCAGCTCGGGCTTGTCGAGCCGCAGGGTGGTGTCGGCGTCGACGATCCCTTCGATCTCGCCGCTCTGGGTCATGTCGCGCAGGCGTGTGGCGTAGGCCGAGAGCTGCAGCAGGTCCGGGCCGCGCAGCGAAAAGTCGATGTCGGCGTTGCCGCCGCCGATGTTGAACGACTGGATGTTGCGCACCGAAGAGCGCAGGTCCTTGTATTTGCGCAGCCGTCCGCGCACCTCGTTCATCACGTCGCGCTGGGTGTAGTTGCCGCGGAAGGCGTCGAACGGCCGCAGCCGCAAGAGGCTCTTGCCCAGGCGGGCGAAGGAGAATTTGCGCTCCTCGTGGGGCGCGATGCGCACGAAGGCGCTCCCCTGGTTGACGCCGCCGAGGAAGCCGCCGCCGGCTGTGGCGAGCACGGTGCGCACGCCGCGCACCTGGCGCAGCTCGGCTTCGACGGCGCGCATGGCTTCGTCCATCGCCGCCAGGCTCGTCCCTTCGGGGGCGTTGACGTTGACGTCGAACTCCGATTCGTCCACGTCGCTCGGGATGTACTCCATCTTCACCAGGCGGTAGAGAGGGATCGAGGCGACGATGACGCCGAGGCAGACCAGCGCGGCGGCGAAGCGGTGCCGCAGGGTGAAGCGCAGCATCCGCGTATAGGCGGCGTCGATGCGGGCATAGAAGCCCTGGCGCGACTTCGCCTCACCCGCGGCGCCGTGTCCGATCGCGTCCTCGTGGCGCAGCAGGCGGGCGCTCATCATCGGGGTCAGGGTGAAGGAGACCAGCAGCGAGACGAGCACCGCCGCCGCCGCGGTCAGGCCGAACTGGTAGAGGAAGCGGCCGGAGATGCTCGACATGAAGGACACCGGCACGAAGATGACCACCAGGGAGAAGGTGGTGGCGAGGACCGGCAGGGCGATCTCGGCGGTGGCCGCCCGCGCCGCCTCGAAGGTGCTCACCTGCTTCTCCTCGATGAAGCGGAAGATGTTCTCCAGCACCACGATGGCGTCGTCGATGACCACGCCGACCATCAGCACGAGGGCGAGCATGGTGACGCTGTTGAGCGTGAAGTCGAGCGCCGCCATCATCCCGAAGGTGGCGATGACCGAGGCCGGAATGGCCACCGCGGCGATCACCGTGGAACGCCAGCTGCGCATGAAGGCGAGCACCACGAGGGAAGCCAGGATGCTGCCCAGGATCAGGTGGACGTTGATCTCGCGCAGCGCAGCATAGATGTAGGTCGACTGGTCGCGGGTGATCTGCAGATCCAGATCGCCCGGGAGCTGCGGCCGGATGCGCTCGAGCGCCTGCTTGGCCGCTTCGATGACCTCGACGGTGTTGGCGCCGGACTGCCGCCGCACTTCCAGGGTGACGGTGGGGACGCCGTTCAACCGCGCCACCGAGCGCTGCTCCTTGGTGCCGTCTTCCGCGTTGCCCAGGTCGCGGATGCGCACCGGCTGGCCGCCCACCGAGCGCACCACGAGGTCGTTGAAGTCTTTCGCCTCGGTGAAGCGGCCCATGGTGCGTAGGGTCATCTCGCGGTTCGCGTCGGTCACGTTGCCGCCGGGTACGTCGGTGTTCTGGCGCACCAGCGCGTCGCGTACGGCGGTGATCGGGATCTGGTAGGCCTCCAGGCGGGCGGGATCGACCCAGATGTTGATCGCCCGTTCGAGGCCGCCCACCAGCCGCACCTCGCCGACGCCGGACGCGCGTTCCACCTGCACCTTGACGACCTTGTCGGCGATCTCGGTGAGCTCGCGCAGGTCGCGGTTGCCGGAGAGCGCCACGGTGAGCACCGGCGAGCTGTCGTTGTTGAACTTCGCCACCACCGGTGGCAAGGTGTCGTCCGGCAGCTCGCGCACCACCGAGGCGATCCGGTCGCGGATGTCCTGCGCCGCCACGTCGATGTCCCGTTCCAGGTCGAACGTGGCGATGACGAACGAGTTGCCGGCGGAGGAGATGGAGCGCAGCTCCTGGATGCCCTCGACGGTGTTGACGGTCTCTTCGATGACCTGGGAGACCTGGGTCTCCATCTCCTCCGTCGAGGCGCCGGGCAGGGAGGTGCGGATGGAGACCGTCGGCAGGTCGACCGAGGGGAAGCGGTCCACGCCGAGGCGGCCATAGCTGGCGGCGCCGACGACGACCAGGGCGAGGATGATCATGGCCGCGAACACCGGCCGGCGGATACAGATCTCGGCGAGCTTCTGCATGGGGACCTGACTTCGCTGCGAGGGTTAAGGCGCGACCTTCACGCGCTGGCCGCCCACGAGGTTCCCCGGGCTCAGCACCACGGGGTCTCCGGCGGCGATGCCGTCTACGATCTCGACGCGGTCGCCGGCGCGGCGGCCGGTGCGCACCTTCTTTTCGACCGCCTTGCCGTCCGCGACGCTCATGACTTTCTCGATGCCGGCGAAGCGTACGATGGCGTTGGCGGGGACGACCACGGCCGGCTCGGCCGACCGGGTGACGATCGCGGCCTCGGCAAAGGCGCCCGGGCGCAGGCGGGCGCCGGGATTCGGCACCTCCGCCTCGATCTGCAACGTCCGGTTCTCCTCCTGGATCGAGGGGCTGATCCGCGCCACCCGGCCGGTGTAGACCTCCGGATCTCCCTCCACGGTCACCCGCACCTCCTGGCCATCCCGGATCGCCGCGGCGTCGCGCTCCGGGACGGCGAGGCGCAGGCGCAGCGGGTGCACGCGGACGAGGGAGACCACCGGTTCGCCCACCGCCAGGTAGGCGCCCGGGCTGACGAAGCGCTCGCGGATGACGCCGTCGAACGGGGCGCGCAGCGCGGTATCGGACAGCTGCTGGCGGGCGATCTCGAGCTCCGACATGCGCTGGCCGAGCACGGCCTGACGGGTGCGGGCATCCTCGATCGCCTGCTGGTGGCGCGCCTCGGCGACGCCGAACGCGGCCACGGCGGCATCCAGGTCCTGCTGCGGGATGAGCTGCTGGGCGAACAGGCTCTCCATGCGGTCGCGGTTCAAACGTGCCTGCTGGAGGGTGGCGGCGGCCTGCTTGACGATGGCGGTCTCGCGCGGATCGACCACCGGGCTCGCACCCGGGGCGAGGCCGAGGCCGGCGCGCGCCTGTTCGAGCAGGTTCTCCGCCTGCACGAGGCGCAGCTCGTAGTCGGTGGGGAGGAGGCGGGCGATCACCTGGCCGCGCACCACCCGGTCGCCCAGGTCGACGGAGAGCGAGGCGAGGCGCCCGGCGAGCTTGGGGCCGAGGTCCGCCTGCTCATCGGCGGCGAGGGTGCCGGTCACCTGGACGGTGCGGGCGAGCGTCTCCTCGGTGGCGCGCGCCACCTGGACGTCGCGCACCGGCAACGTCTCGGGTCCGGGCGCCCCAGGACCCCCCGCACCGCGGGGTCCGCCTTTCTCTCCCGTGCCGCGCGGCCCGGCCGCCGCGCGATCTTCACCGCCTCCACATCCGGCGAGCGCGAGGCCCGCCACCAGCAGCCAACCGACCCAGGATCTCATGCGACTCTCTCCACGACCACCGCGAAGGCCCTACGCCTTCCGGGAGTCTCCCACAAGAACATCCAGACCACGCGGCCTGTTCCCCATGAGCACTCTAGCGCAGCCGGCCGCTCCCGTGCGAGCCCGGCGCCTGCGGGGCAACCGCATGTGGTATCGTCCTCCCGCTTCAAGGGAGAGCCGTGCATGCGCAATTCTGCCTACAAGCCTGTCGTCTTGATCATTCGCGACGGTTGGGGCTTTGCCGACAGCGAGCGGGACGGCCTCGCCGATCCAGGTAATGCGGTCACCTTGGCCCGGACACCGGTGAACGACCGACTGCTGAGGGAGTGCCCGTGGAACCTCCTGGACTGCTCGGGAGAGGTTGTCGGCCTTCCGGCCGGGCAGATGGGTAACTCCGAGGTCGGCCATTTGAATCTCGGGGCCGGCCGCGTGGTGTACCAGGACATTACTCGCATTTCAAAGGCGATCCGCGAGGGAAGCTTCGCGCACAACCCCGCTTTCACCCGTCTGATCGGGGAGACCGGCCGTGCCGGTGGACGCCTGCATCTCCTGGGCCTGTGCTCGGATGGCGGGGTTCATAGTCACATCGACCACCTGCATGCCCTCATCGACCTCGCCGCCGGCGCCGGTCTGCCTGTGGTGGTCCATTGCATGACCGACGGCCGCGACACCTCGCCGACCGGGGGACGCGCCTACGTCGAAGCCGTGCAGGCCCACCTGGAACGATTGTCCGCCGGTGTCATCGCGACGATTTCCGGGCGTTACTTCGCCATGGACCGGGACAAGCGCTGGGAACGGACGGAGAAGGCCTGGCGCGCGATCGTCCTGGGAGAAGGCGCTCCGGCCGGCGATCCGCTGAGCACCATGGACGAGGCCTACCGATCCGGAGTCACGGACGAGTTCATCGCTCCGGTGGTGATCGCCGGCTATCGCGGATTCGAGCCGGCGGACGGCGCGATCTTCTTCAACTTCCGTGCGGATCGGACCCGGCAGTTGACGGCTGCGTTGACGGCGGCTACGTTCGCCCCCTTCGCGCGGGCGCCTCTGCCCGCTGACCGCCTCGTCACGATGACCCAATATGGCGATGTGGTGGCCAATCCCGTTGCGTTTCCTCCGCAGCACCATGAGAACCTCCTGGCGGACGTTCTGGCTCAAGCAGGATGTACGCAGCTCCGGATCGCCGAGACCGAGAAGTATGCCCATGTCACCTATTTTTTCAACGGCGGGAAGGAAGAGCCGGTGGAAGGTGAGGAGCGTTGCCTGATCCCTTCTCCAAAGGTGGCGACCTATGACCTCGCTCCGGAGATGAGTGCCGTCGAGGTGACCCGGCAACTGATCGAGCGGTTCGAAGCCGCGCACCATGACTTTGTTCTGGTCAACTATGCAAACCCCGACATGGTGGGCCACACCGCCGACATTCCGGCCACCGTCCAAGCCGTCGAGATCGTGGACCGCTGTGTCGGCGAGGTGCTCGCCGCGGTCTCGCGCGCTGGCGGTACGGCGCTGGTCACCAGCGACCATGGCAACGCCGAAAAGCTGCGCGACGAGAACGGCGCGCCCTTCACGGCCCACACGCTCAATCCGGTGCAGATCGTCTGGGTTCCCCCCCCGGGAGCCTTCCGAGGAACGCTGCGGCGGGGCATTCTGGCAGACGTGGCACCGACCGTCCTGGACCTTCTCGGCCTGGAAAAGCCTACGGACATGACGGGCGTGTCCCTGCTCGAAGGCCGGGGGACCTGAGCTTCGAGGAGCCATGCGAATATTTGTGAGCTGGTCCGGTGAACGCAGCCGGAGGCTGGCCCTCGCCCTGCAGGAATGGCTCCCCTTCGTCATCCATTCGATCCGGCGGGAGGATATCTGGGTCTCCGACCGGGACATCGAAGCCGGGAGGGCATGGGGGCGGGTACTGGGCGACGTTCTTGCAGAAACCAGGATCGGTTTGATCTGCCTGACGCACGAGAATCGGCGGGCGCCTTGGATTCACTTCGAAGCAGGCGCGCTGGCCAAGCATCTGGCGGACGCCAAGGTGATCCCATTGCTCTTTGGCCTGCAGCCGGAGGATCTGGCCGGCAGCCCGCTCTCCCAGTTCCAGGCGGTTCGGCTTGTCGAAAGCGACATGCTTCACCTCCTCCGCAGTTTGAGCGCAGAGCTTGGAGATGCGCGGATTTCCGAAGACGTTCTCGCCAGATCTCTCCGGCACAACTGGCCGGAGCTCGCGAAGCAGCTCGCGGAGATTGAGAGAGTCTCGATCGACGAGATGGAGGAGACGCTGCCTGGAGTGATCGAGGTTTTCTCGCATCGTGGCCTGGGGGAGCCTCACCCAGGGCGGGTCGTCCACTTCGAAGAGGGCTTCGAGAGCCATGTTCTTTACAGCATCCTCTTCGAGCAGGCGACGCGACGGATTCTGGTCTTTGGTCGCAAGAACCGGAAGATGTTCGACAAGGAACATCGCGACTTCCTGGACGATTTGCCGCGGCGCCTGGCCGACGGCTTCGATTTCCGATGCCTGTTTCTGGATCCGGAGTCGCGGGGAGACATCCTGCGGGCGGCCCACGCGGACGATGATCTACCCGACCAGATCCGCCGTTCGCTGCGGAATGCCGGGGCCGCGCTGGCGAACCGTGGCCTCGATCCCGCCTGTCACTTTCGCTTGTATTCGATACCCCGCACCATGAACCTGATCATCATCGACGATGCGGTTCTCTTTGCGCCTGTGGAGCTGACGACCGACGGCCGCGCAAAGCCCCTGACGAAGTGTGGTTTCTCCGTCGTGGATTGCCGATTGAGCCTTGGCCAACGGTTTTTGCGGACGTTTCTCGAGGTGTGGGATGGCGCTGCACCCTTGAAAGACTTGTGAAAACGGCCGGCCCGGGAGGCTCCGAGAGCCTCCCGGGCCGTAGTCCCATCCTCGATGACGCGATTCGCGGCGGTGGCGAAGGCGATTTCCTCCGGAGCCGGAGCCGTGGCTTCGACGTCGAGCCCGCGGTCGGCGGCGAAGGCGGTGACCGGCGCGCCGGCCACGTGCTCCATGGCGAACCAGGGACGCCCGTCCGGCGTGGAGCCGCCGTCGAACAGGCGGGCGATGTGCGGGTGGGCGAGACCGGCCAGGATGCGCCGTTCATGGAGGATAGCGGCGGATGATGCCGTCGGTGTCCATCCCCCCGCTTGATCAGCTTGGGGCGACCTGCTGCTCGAAGCCTTCGCCCTCGCGGGTGGCGAGATAGGCCGCGCCCATGCCGCCGCCGCCCCCCGGTCGAGCCGGTCCTCTTCCGGAGCGTAGGCGGCGAGGAGCTGTTACAGACCGGCGAGCCCCGAAGCGCCTCATGGCCGAAGGCATGAGGACGGCATCCTACCGTGAAGGCTGCGGCGGTTGGGGGAGTGGCCGGTCTTGACGTGCTCCGGCCGGGGGCATAGGCTCGAAAGATGGGTATGCACTTCGGAATCGTCGCCGCCGATCTGCCGTGGGCGGAGTTCTTTCCCCTGCTCGTGGAGCGAACGGGGAGCTTCATCGACCGGGGGCCGGTCGACAACCTGGACGATCTGGATCTCGATCCGACGCCGGACGGGCATCCCATCGTCGGGGGCGAGCACGAGGGCAAGTCCTACGTCCTCGATTCCTCCTTCCTGATGTCGATGACCGGTGCCGATTTCCTCGTCGAGCTGTCGCGCGAGACCGGAGCGCTGATCGTCGGCTGTGGCGCGGAGACGACGAGCGGCAGCTTCTCCTTCCTGGCCGTGCAGGCCGGCGAGGTGCTGCGGCGCTATTTCGACTGCCAGGCCTTCCTTTCCGAGCCGCTCGACGAGGGCGATCTCCTGGACACCGAGGACGAGCTGCCGTTCGAGGACATGGACGGCAAGGGGCTCTATGCCGGCCTCGCCGCGTTCGGCTTCGATTTCGAAGGCTGGTACAACGGCGGCGGGCGGCAGCAATACCTCTACACCGCCGACGAGATCAACGGCAAGGCAGACGTCGGTGTCCGCATCCGCGGGCCGCTCGCCGAGCGGCTCGACGAGCACAATGCCGAGTTCGCCTTGGCGGAAGACGAGCGCCCGTCGATCATGATGTACACCCGCGACGCCGTCACCGGGCAGATCGTCTCCACGCAGGACACCGGGCTGCGCTTCGGGGACCCGCAGATCTCCGATCCCGAGTTCTGGAACCGCTTTTGGAACCGGCTCGCCAACTGAGCGCCCGCCGCCTCCTGCTGTTCACCAAACCCGCCCGCGCCGGCCGGGTGAAGACGCGGCTCATCGGCGCGCTGACCCCGGAGCAGGCGGCGGCGTTGCACCAGGCTTTTCTCGACGACCTTCTGGACCGCCTGCGGGAAGGCTCCTTCGACCTGCGGCTCGCCTGGGCGCTCGATCCAGACGAAGCGGTGCCGGAAGGTCTGTTCCCCGGCCTGCGCCAGGAGGGGGCCGATCTCGGCGAGCGGCTCCATCGCGCCCTCGCCGCGGCCGGAGCCGAGGCGGCGTGTGTGGCGGCGCTGGGCAGCGATCACCCCGCGCTGCCGCTCGCGGTCGTCCATGATGCCTTCGCGCGGCTGGAAGCGGGGGCCGACGTCGTCCTGGGTCCGGCCGAGGACGGCGGCTATTACTTGATCGCCCTGCGCGCGGCGGCGGTGCATCCGCGGCTGTTCGCGGAGATCGCCTGGAGCACCGCGCAGGTGTTTCCGGAGACCGTCGCCCGCTGCCGCGAGCTGGGCTTGCGGCTCGACTTGCTGCCGCAGGCCTCCGACGTGGACACGCCGGAGGATCTGCGCCGCCTCGCATTGCGGATGGCCGGGGAAGGGGATCTCGGCTGTCCGCGCACCCGGGCCTTGCTGGCCACCTGGAGCCTCGGATGAGAGTTCTGACTGCGGAAGCCATGCGTGCCGTCGACCGTGCGGGCATCGAAGGGCTCGGTTTGCCGAGCCTGGTGCTGATGGAGAACGCGGCCCTGGGGGTGGTGGATGCGATCGGCGAAGCCGAGGGGCCGATCGGCGAGGCGGCCTCCGCCGCCGTCTTCTGTGGCCCCGGCAACAACGGCGGCGACGGCTTCGCCATCGCGCGCCATCTCGCGGTGCGCGGCTGGGAGGTGCGCATCTTCCTGGTCACCGCCGGCAAAGGGGAGCCGGCCGGAGATGCGGGGCTCCAGCTCGCCGTCTGCCGCCGCATGGGGCTGGCGATCGACGAGGTGCGCACCGCCGAGGACGCCGCCGCGGCCCTGGAGGCGGCGCGGGGCTACGATCTCGCCCTCGACGCGCTCTTCGGGACCGGTCTGAGCCGCGCGCTGGAAGGCGTGTTCGCCGCCGTCGTCGAAGGGATGAACGAGCTGCCCTTCCCGCGTGTGGCGGTCGACCTGCCGAGCGGTCTCGATGCGAGCCGCGCCGCACCGATCGGCCCCTGTGTGCAGGCCGACCTCACCGTCACCTTCGCGGCGCCGAAGATCGCCCACGTCCTGCCGCCGGCCGCCGACGCGGTGGGGGAGCTGGCGATCGCGGACCTGGGCCTTCCGCTGCGCCTCGTTGACGAGGTGGAGGAGCCGGCGGGCCGTCTGCATCTCCTGGTGGGGGAGGAGCTGTCCGGCCTCCTGCCGCCGCGCGACCGCAGCGGCCACAAGGGGGACTACGGCCACGTCCTCCTGGTCGCCGGCTCGCCGGGCAAGGCCGGAGCCGCGATCCTCGCCGCGCGCGCCGCCGTGCGCGCCGGAGCCGGTCTGGTGACCGTCGGAGTCCCCGCGCCGATCCTTCCCACGGTGGACTTGGGCTCGCTGGAGTCGATGACCCTGGGCCTTCCCGCCGGGAGCGCCGGCCAGCTTTCGGTCGCTGCGGTGGACAAGATCCTGGACGCCGCGCAAGGCAAGGACGTCCTCGCGGTGGGACCCGGCGTGGGCCAGGAGCTTTCGACCGCCGCCGTCCTGCGCCGCCTCGTCCTGGAGGCTCCGCTGCCCGTGGTGGCCGATGCGGACGCCCTGAACGCCTTCGCCGGCTGCGCCGGAGACCTGAAGCGGCGCACCGCGCCCACCGTCCTGACCCCGCACCCCGGAGAGCTCGGCCGGCTCCTGGGCCTCACCTCTGCCGAGATCCAGGCCGACCGCCTCGCCGCCGCCCGGCGCGCCGCCGCGGAGACCGGAGCGATCGTCGTCCTGAAAGGACACCTCACCCTGATCGCCACACCGGAGAACGACGTCTGGATCAATCCCACCGGCAACCCCGGGATGGCGACCGGGGGAAGCGGAGACGTCCTCACCGGCCTCCTCGCCGGCCTCCTGGCGCAGCGCGAGGCCCTCGCCTTGGAGATTGTGGACGCCGTGCTCCTGGCCGTCTACCTGCACGGCCTGGCCGGAGACCTCGCCGCCGCCCGCCAAGGCGAGCCGGCCCTGGCCGCGGGCGATCTGCTCGACACCCTGCCCGCCGCCTTCGCGACGCTCGCCGCGCCGCCGCGCACCTGACTCTTCGCGGAGCCGATCCAGCCGTCCCCGGCCGCGCGAAACCGCCGGAAAACGTGAAAGGATCTACCCATGATCGCCACTCTCCTCGCCGCCGCCCTGCTGGCCGCCCCCGCCGCGTCCCCTCCCTCCGCTGTGCCTCGCACCCTGCGGGTCGATGTCCACCATACCGGCACCGCCACCGAGGAGCACTTCAGCCTTGACCGGCTGGTCCTGGAGCCGACGGCCTGGCCGGGGAATCCGGCGCGTGCCGTGGACGACACGAACCTGGGCAAGTACCTCTTCGAGGTGCTCGACCGCAAGACGAACCGGGTCGTCTACTCGCGCGGCTTCGCCTCGGTCTACGGCGAGTGGGAGACGACGGCGGAGGCCAACGCGGTCTGGCGGACGTTCCATGAATCGCTGCGGTTCCCACTACCGGCCGGGCCGGTCCAGGTGGTGGTCAAGAAGCGGGATGCCGAGAATGCCTTCCGCGAAGTCTGGTCGCTGCTGGTCGATCCGGCCGATCCGGCCATCGACCCGTCGCTGCCGCCTTCGCCGGGAGAGCTGCTGAAGATCGAGCACAACGGCCCCTCCGCCGAGAAGGTCGATTTCCTGATCCTGGGGGATGGCTACACCGCTGCGGAGCGGGGCAAGTTCGAGCGGGATGCCAGGCGCCTGGTGGAGATCCTGTTCAACACGTCACCGTTCAAGGAGCGGCGCAGAGACTTCAACGTCTGGGGGCTCTGCCCGCCGGCCCAGGAGTCCGGCATCTCGCGGCCGTCGACCGGCGTGCATCGCCGCTCGCCGGTCGGAGCGACCTACGACGCCTTCGGCTCCGAGCGCTACATCCTGACCTTCGAGAATCGAGCCCTGCGCGACGTGGCCTCCTTTGCGCCGTATGAATTCATCGAGATCCTGACCAACAGCCGCACCTATGGAGGAGGCGGGATCTTCGGCCAGTACTCGACGGTGGCGGCGGACAGCCTGTGGGCGCCGTACGTCTTCATCCACGAGCTCGGCCATCACTTCGCGGGTCTGGCGGACGAGTACTACACCTCGGAGGTGGCCTACGAGCCGGCGGCCGAGCCCGTCGAGCCCTGGGAGCGCAACGTCACCGTGCATCCGGAACGCGAGGCGCTCAAATGGCGCGACCTGGTCGCCGCGGATACACCACTGCCGACCCCCTGGTCCAAGACTGCCTTCGAGGAGGACTCCGCCACGTTCCAGAAGCGCCGCCGCGAGATCCGGGCCCAGAATCGATCGGAAGACGAGATGGATGCCCTGTTCATCGAGAAGCGGATCGCAGACACGAAGCTGCTGGGCTCCGAGACCTGGGCCGGCAAGGTCGGTGCCTTCGAAGGGGCGAACTATGCCGCCCAGGGCTACTACCGCCCGCAGGCCGACTGCATCATGTTCACCCGCGACGAGGTCCCCTTCTGCCACGTCTGCCGGCGGGCGATCGAGGAAGTGATCGATCTGTACGTCGGGCGGTAGGGGGAACCAGGCCGGGCGCCCGGCCTGGCTCGGTTCAGCGTGTCAAGGGCCGTCTTCCGGGCGGAGCTCGATCGGTTTGCCCGAAAAGACCGCTTGGCTGATCTGCGTCCCGTAGGTGGCAAGAGGCGGTAACCCCAGCTCCTGGAGGTACACGTCGACCCGATCCGGGTCTTCCAGGGGCAGGTAATACGGCCGGCCCTCCGGATCTTCCTGAACCTGGGTGCCGTATCGCTGCTTGCGGCCGAGATCCAGTTGTAGAGCATCGTACAGAATGGCGTACGTTCGTGCTTTGCCGGCTTTCCGGAAATCGTCCTCGGCGTGTGGCAGGATGGTCATCAACAGCCGTAGATCATCGGTGTGCTTGGCCATCAAGGCCGCCTGAACCGACGTCTTGGCACCGAATCGTTCCAGGTCGATCCATCCGACCTCTCTCATGAGGTCCTGCAGAAACCGGAGGTTCTTCTCCCGGATCGGCTTGAACTGCGCGAGCCGAGCCGAGGGGTCGGAGCCCTGCAGAACGGTTTGCTCTTCCTGGAACCTTTTCGCGATCTCGGCCTGGATTGCGTTGACCCTGTCGAAACGGAGGGGGCGGGAGCGGGGCAGGTCAAGTGGCTCCAGGCGCACCTGCTTCGGGATCCGCCGCAAACGCCGGTAAGTCCGGACGGTGGCGGCGTTGTCTTTGGTGGTTGTGACGCGCAAAGTCGATCCCGTGTGCTCGACCGTCCAGCGCTCCGGCATTCCCAGGTTGCGCAGGATGAGGTCACTGCCTTCGCAGCGGATCAAACCGCGTACGCTGAGCGTCCTGCCGTCGTGCTCCAAGATGCGATCGGCCTGGATGTTCAGGACGGACTCCTTGTCCTGCCAGGCACCGAGCCAATCCTGTGGCAGGTCCTTCGTGGCAAGGTCGGCCTTCAGATCGCCGCCGCAACCGAAGAGAAGGAACAGCAGCGCGAGCAGGTTTCGCGACATGCTCTTCATGATCCTGCCTCCTGTCAAAGGTCGTTCTCGGGATCGCCGCTGGTATCCCAACCCGGCGGCGGAGCTGTAACGGCGCAGGGAATCTGCAGGGATTCGCCACCTTGGACGTGTACGCGGCGCAAGTCTTCCGCGAGAACGCGTGCCAGGACCCGCTGCTGCTCTCTCCCGGCGCTCTCCTCGCGCCATGACTTTCTGTGCATTCTTCAGTCCTCTCAAGAAAGGCGCCTGGTTGGTAGTTTATCAGTTCATGAGAATTCATCAAGTGCAGTGGCTCACACGGGTGCTGTGAACGATTCCTCGTTCCGCCAGACGTCTTCGCGAATGGATCGGTCTGGAGAAGGCAAGTGGAGCTGCTCGCGGGTTTCGTCCATCTGGCGGACGGCCTCTACCAGGTCCTCAGAGTAGCGGATGTTGTGCTCTCCCTCTTGCCAGAGGAATTCAGGCCGGCCCTGAAGTAGCAGCTCGGCGAAGGCGTCCAGAAGCGGGATTTCGGCGTAACGCTCGACGAAGAGGAACTGACCGCTCTCGTTGACCTCGAGAAAGACAGCCCGGCCATCCGTAGTGACTACGAAGTCGACGCAGCCGAAGACGAGGCCGAGTCGCTTCAAGAGCTCGCGGCATTGCTGAGCCAGCTCTGGAGGCAAGGTGAAGGGCTCGATGCGGAGCTCGTGGTAGGAGCGCCTCCAGTCGACGCGGCCATTTTGAGTCTCCTGAGACAGGATGCGGGCGGCAAGCACGTGGTGGCCCAACACGGTCACCCGGAGTTCGTAGTCCTTGAACAGGAGCTCCTGATAGATCCCTGGGGCCGCCCGCAAGAGGTGATCGGCGACCAGGGCCTCCTCTGTCAGGACGTTGGTGTAGGGGGTCCAGCGCGCGTCTCCGTTGCGCCATGAGACCCCGTGCAGAGGTTTGTAGACGACCTGGCCACCGCGGCGGCTCAGAAAAGCACGGATGACGTCGGGATCATTGGTGTACGCCGTGTCCGGAGTCGCCATGCCGACCTCATGGGCGACCTGGTGCTGGAGGGGCTTGCGGCTGGCGCGGGCGACGGCTTCCGGAGGATTCACCCAGAAGGCATCCGGTGCGATCAGTCCGAAGAGGGAGCTACGGAAGAGGCGGCATTCACGCAGCGCAAATTCGCGATCCGCCGGATGGAGCTTGTCGCCGGTCAGCCCGAGCGTCGGGCGGCGGTGCCAGACGGTGTCGAAGCGAAAATCCTCCAGCTCCAGGGCCGGGCCACGTACCCGGACGTGCCACCGTCCCTCTTCGAAGAGAACGGTCTCGTCCGCACAGTGTGGGAAATCCGCGGTGTGCCACAGCGTGACGGCCCCACCCTTGCGCGTGACAGCCTCTGCCACGGCGTAGGCGTGGGCGTCGCCCAGCTCGGTGAGAATCAAGATCCTCTTCATGGCGTGCTCGGCGAAGAGGATCAGACGCTCGGGGACCCCTCGAATTCGGGATCGCTCCAGTCTCGCCGGACCTCGCCTGTGACCAGGGAGGCAAAAGGTCCCCCCAGGTCGCGTCCGCCGATCTGCCGCAAGTCCTCTGCCAGGACCCGGGCCAGCAGACGGTCTTGCTGCGGAACGTCGATGCAGCTTTTCTGAATGGTCGTCTTGTGCATACGTTCTCCCTTTTCGTCGGTCGATCCCTGCTTCGCGCAGGACTCAATTGCTCCGTGACAGGCCGGACCTCACGGCAAACCGGGTGCAGCCGATCGACGACAAGAGAGAAGAAAAAAAACAATGGAGCACAACCAGGTTACCACCACTGATCCGGGGCGTCAAGCTTATTTGATTTCGCGTATCAAGGAGAGGCGCACGCCTCTGCTTGCTGCGCGGACAGCGAGTAGAGATCCTTTTCAAGTGGAGAAAGCGTTCTGCGCACCATGTCGCAGGCCCGCCGCGACCAGGTCTCTGGCCGCAGATCCCACCAGGCCGAGACGGCTTTTCCAGCCAGGTACAGGGATTCGCCGGTGGGGTCGAAGGCGACCCGGCGGAGCGCACCGGGAACCTGGAAGCCCTGACCGATCGGAATGCGGGTTTTCAGATCCCAGAGCACGACGCCGCTGCTCGTCCCGTCATCACCTGCCGCTGCGAGCCGATCGCCATGTGGGCTGAGATCGAGGTCCGTGACCCTCCAGCCGAGGAACAGAGTGTCCTCGGCTTTCAGGCTCTGTCTGAGTCGCCAGAGCCGCACGTTGCGATCCAGGCTTCCTGAGGCCAGGAGTCCGTCCGGTCGGGCGGCCAGGCTGGTGATCGCTTGCGAATGGGCGTCTTCGACGGTCCCGAGGATTCTCTTCTTCTCCAGATCCCACAGGGTCAAGTTGCCGCCAGATGCCGCTACGAGAGCTTCCTCCCTTTTCCCGGGAAGCGCGTTCATCCACGGGAATGTCCTGGTCTCCGTGAGAAACGTGAGGGCGAGGACCGGGCCGTCCGGGAGTTTCTGCGGGGAAAGGACCGGTGTGTTGCTGACAGCTGGCTGCCAGGCGAGCAGTCGGCCGGACTTGGTGCCGGCGGCAACCCAGGCGTCGTCCCGACTGAAGGCCAGGCTGCGGATGGGGTCCGCTCCACCCTCGGTTCTCAGGAGGCTGCTGACTCGCAGCTTGTGCGAACCGACGTCCCAGAGGAGGACGTGCCCTTCCGGTCCACCGGTTGCCAGTGTGCGGCCATCTGCGCTGAAAGCCATGCAATAGATGGATTTCTGATTTCTCGACGTTTGACTGTCGAGCCTTTTTTTCCCGTTCTGTCCGTCGTATAGAGTGACCTGCCCCAAGGAGTCCCCTACGGCGACGAGGGCTCCATCCGGGCTGACCGCGAGCGTGGTGACGCCTCTCGGTGAGCGCTTCCCCAAAGGGATCGAAAACGTCGGAGTCAGAGGGGTGAGCTCCCAGAGAATGAGATCTCCCTCTTCACCGCCGGAGACCAGAGACAGCCGCTTTCCTGGCGTGTCCGGGCCGAACGCGATGGTCCAGATGAGTCCGGAGTGGCCTGACAATGTGGCGGTGAGGGGGCATCCTTCTTTCGAGACGTCCCAGACCCGGATCTTGCGGTCGAGATGGCCCGATGCGAGGAAGCTCCGATCCGGGCTGAAGGCCACGGAGATGACCTCGTCTTTGGGGGCGGCCAACAGGCTGCATGGCTCCCGGAGCGCAGCGCCACTTCCGGGATCCCACCGATGGAAGGAGCTTCCCGCCGACAGGAGCGCTCCGTCGGGAGCAAAGGCCACGCCCAGGACGGAGCCTCCCGCCTCCGCCAGGGGCTGTGGCGCCCTTCCCGGTTCCCACAGATTGACGTGGCCGGTTGCCGTCGTCCACGCCATCTCGCCGGAGGGACTGAACGACAAATCGGAAAACCAGTTTGAGCTTTCCTTTGCAGAGGTCTCCCGCGGGATGTGCCCGATTTCGGCTCCGCGCCGCAGGTCCCAGAGGTGTATCCTCGAAGGCGTTCTCCAGGCCAGACGCTCTCCTCGGGAGTCGAAGGTCAGGTTTTGAGTGGAACCGTCCGTAGGAATTGGATCAAGCTCGGTCTTTTTGTGGAGGTTCCACAAGCGGATCAACCCCCCGGTCTCGCTGCCCGACGCCAGGAGCGAACCGTCCGGGCTGAAGGCCAGGCTCACCACCTGCGAGGGCTCACCCGTGTCGAGCGGAGCACCCTGGAGAGTGCCGTTCTGCGCGTCCCAGAGATAGACCTTGCCGATTCCTCCGGCGGCGATCAGGCCGCCGCCGAAGGCTGTGGCAAGAATCTCTTCCGCCCTTGGCCCATGTGCCGAACCCTTCTGAGCCGGAGGCTCGGGGCGACGAAGGAAATGCCGCAGTGCGGGATTTCCCGCGGTCAGGGAGAGCGTCGCTCCCAGAGCCTGGGTGGTGAGCTTGGTTTTGCCTGCCTGGACAGCCAGGAGGAGTGCGAGATCGAGCTTGCGGTCCCCCAGGCGTTCGGCCTCCGCCGCGAGGGCTGCGGAACGCGCGGAATCCTTGCCTGCTTTGAAGTAGAGGACCAAGCCCCCGAGGCCGAGAGAAGCGAGCACCAGAGCGGCCACGGCAGAACGGCGCAACCGCCTGCGCCGCTCATCGCGCCGTTTCTTTTCCACTCCCAGACGGATGTACCCCTGTGCTTCCGGCGACAGATCCTCGGCGTGCTTGGCCAGCCAGATCTCTGCCATTTGTAAGGGGCCGGCCGTGAGAAGGAAGGTTTTCTGCTGGCCGTTGTCGATCCACTCCGTCGCGTCGTGCTCAAGCTGCTCACGCCAGAGCAGAAACGCCCGGTGTTCCTTCAACCAGGCGCCGAGACGGCGCCAGTGATGAAGGAGCGCCTCATGAGCAACCTCGACGATCTCCTCGCCGGTCTTGGCATCCCACCCGGAGACGAGGAGCCTGTCGTCAATGAATCTGGACGCAATCTTGAGAGTCGGCTGATCGAGATCCTCGCAGCGCGCACGCCGGCGTGTCACCGGCGCATCCTCCTCGACCCGGACGAGGCGAAGAAACAGGCGCCGGACTTCCGCTTCCGGGAGCGCACGTGTGATCTCGTCTGCCTTCCGCGCCAGTGCCCCCCTCAGCCGACCCATGGCGGCATAAGAAGAGTGAAGAAATTTCTGGTTACCTGAATCCCTTTCGCTCCAGAGCTGGGCCAGCACAAACTCCAGGAGTGGGAGCTGCCCAGGCTGTCGTTCGAGATCCTGCAGAATGTCATCGACGAGCCCGTCTTCGAACGACAGGCCCACCTTACGGGCAGGCTCCTCCACCGCCCTGCGCAGATCAGCCAGGCTCATGTCGGGGAGGGAGATCAGGCAATCTCCCTTCAGGCGGCGGCGGAGCTCCGGATGCTCCATGACCCGGCCGTAGAAGTCACCCCGAAACAGAAGTAGGACGGAGATCGAGCTGCTCTTGGTCGCGGCGAGGATCTCGGCGAGGAACCTGTCTCTCTCGTCTTCATCCTCGTGGTCCAGCGTATAGAGCTCCTCCCACTGATCGACGACGAGCAAGAGCTTGCCTGCCGGCTGGCCAGCATCGCGAAGCGCCTTCACCGAGAGCGATTCGAGAGTTTCTTCCCCGTGCAGGAGGGCCTCTGCCAGGTGAGCGGCCGTGCCCTCTTGAGATAGCGGGGGGGTGTCCGGCCTCAAAAGACGCGTGAGGCCCAAGGAAAGTGAGGAGATTGGGTGAGGGCCCGGCCGGATCGAGACGGCCTGCCAGGTGCCTGGTGCTCCGGATCTTCGAAGATCCGGAAACAGGCCGGCATGGACGAGAGAGGACTTCCCGCTTCCTGACGGGCCGACCAGGGCCGTCAAACTGTTTGCTTCTACGGTTTCACGGAGTGATCGGACGAACGACTCGCGGCCGAAGTAGAAAGAGGAGTCTTCCTCGCGGAAGGGGAGCAGGCCCCGGTAGGGCGAAATGGCTGGGGCACTCTCCTGGGGAGGGAGATCTGCCAGGACACCAGCGCTGCCGAGAGCCGCAGCAAGGCGCTCGAGAGATGTCAAGCTCACATCGAAGCCTGGCTCGAGCTCGATCCGATGATTGATCAACACAAAATCCAGAGCGGGATCGGCCCCAGGCAGAAGAACCGGGATGATCTTGAGACCTGGCTTCTTCTCGGTCTGGTGGACCAGGGCGAGATCGACTTCCTTTTGCTGCCACTTGCTTAGCCTCTCCCGACCCTGGACGACTACGACCGCCTGACACGATGTGATCGCCTGTGCAACCGCTCTCAACCATGAGTCGCCTCCGGCGAGCGACTCGATGGCGAAGAAGACCCTCAGACCTCTCTTCCGCAGAAAGGCCGCGATCTTCGCCACCTCTTCCCGGTCGCGGGAGTTGTAGCTCAGGAAGACGTCGTAGCTTTGTCCTTCGTGGCTCACGGGCCTCCCCCGGGTCCTGGAGACTCCAGACGCAGCTCGTTGCAGATGCCCGCCTTCATCATCCATCTCCCTGGCTCTTTGGACCCCGTCTTCTCGGGAATGGTTGAGGAGCGATGGACACCTCCTGGCCCTTCGGGCACACTCCTGGGGACCGGCCGATCCAATGTCTATACGCGAGCTTTCCTGACCAAAGGGTCCATCGGCGCGGCGTAGACGCAGTAGACTACGCCCGGCCCCCGAGCTGGAGAGGTGCAGGATGGCCCGCCGAGGAAGGGAGAAGGAACCGCAAGATGGTTACAGCTGCATCCCTGGTCTACTGGAGCTTCACCTGGCTCGTCGTCTTCGGCGCCGTCGCTTTCGGCCTGCGCGGCGGGTGGCTCGCCCGCCGCGGGGACCTCGTGGAGCACGCGCGGGCGATCCGCATCTCGCTGCGGCTGATCGGCTTCTTTCTGGTCACCTACGTCCTCAAGGCGCTGGTGCTGGGACGGGAGAGCCTCGACACCTGGCCGCGGTCGGCGGTGGTGACGCTGCGCGTCCATGAGTCGATCGTCCTGGTGATGCTGCTGGCCGGGATCGCGGCTTGGGGATTGGCGCGGCGGCTCGATCCGGGCAAGGGCCGCTGGCAGCCGGGGCGCCGGGCGGCGCTCCACCGCCTCTGCGGCCGTACGGCGCTCGCCGCCGCCGTGGGCACGTTGCTCAGCGCGTCGCTGGTGCTGCTGGCGATGTTCCGGCTGGCGCGGAGCTGAGGCCAAGGACCATCAGGACGACAAGGTCGGCAAGGACGCAGGGGACTTTGTCCTTGGTGCCCTTGCCGTCCTTGGTGTCCCTTCTCAGAACGTCTCGCTCGACGACACCAGCCACTGCACGCTCTTGATGGTGTCGGGGCCGTCCAGCGGGAAGGCCACGTCGACGTGCACCATGGCGGCCTTGGAGGAGCGGCTGGAGCCGATGCGCAGGCCGAGGCCGACGTCGCGCAGGGTGTCTTTCTCGACCGTCAGGCCGCGCGGCGGATCGTTGTACCAAGCGCGGCCGATGTCGGCGAAGACGGCGGCGCCGAAGTGGAGGAGGTGGAAGAATTCCCGGCTGCTGAAGAACCTCTGCTCCATGGTGGCGAGCCAGCGGCGGTCTCCGGCCTGGAAGCGGATGGGGTAGCCGCGCAGCCCGGTGTCGCCGCCGAGGAGGAGCTGGTTCTCGATGTCTGCGTTGTCCACCAGGTCGGCGTTCAGGCCGACGAAGAAGACGTTCTCGCGGAAGTTCCGGGCGTAATAGCGCAGCGTCCCTCCCACCTGAAGGTTTTCGGCCTCTTCGTTCCAGCGTGTCGCGCCGCGCGCGGTCACGAGCAGAAGCTGCCGCGGCGTGGGGCGCCAGCCGGTGGTCCACGCGGAGTCGAAGAGCAGGCGCGAGACGTCCGCATACAGAGTGGTCGAGGAATAGCCCAGCCGCCAGTGGAACTGGGTGCCGAGATTCAGGTCCTCGGTCGTCTGCAGGCGGTCGAGGCCTCTCTCGGTGACGAAGCCGTTCTCGACATACTCGTAGCCGAGCCAGAGATAGGACAGCCGCCGGTCCTTGGGGATGATCGAATCGGAGTCGAGCCCTCCGAAGGGGCCGAACTCCTGGTTGTCCCAGGTGTAACCGACCTTCCAGCGGTGGGTGCCGTCCCCGGTGGCTCCGCGTGAAAAGCCGAGATAGGCCTCGGCGAATTCCTGGGCACGGGTGTACTCCTGGAACTTGAAGCCCTCGTCGTAGAACGGCTCCACCCGGCGGTCGAACATGAACCGCAGCCCGGCGGCCCGGCGCGTGTCGAGAGAGTAGAAGGGGCTCTCGAGCTCCACCCGCTTGCGCCACCCGTCGGTGTTGTCGGCATAGGAGAGCTCGAGCCGTGTCCGGCTGCCGCCGAGATTGGGATCGCGGAAACGCACGACGTTGGAGGTCCGGTCGAGGCCGGCGACCCGCAGCAGGGTGACCTCCTTGCCCGTGCCGAGGAAGTTCGTGTCTTCCAGGTTGAAGCCGTACATGTTCTCGCTGCCGGCCCGGCTGAAGGTGGCGCCGGCGCGCAAGGTCCAGACGTCGCGGGTCTCGATCTCGACGTCGACCCGGCCGTCTCCCACCGGCACGGGCCGGATCTCTGCTTCATAGAGGTAGGAGTTGCGGCGCAGGATGCGTTCGGACTCCTCCAGGGCCTGCACCGTGAAGGGCTGGCCCGGCTGGAGCAGGATCTGCTGCCGGATCACCCCCGGCCGGGTGGTGCGGTGCAGCCGGTTCGCCAGGCGGAACAGGGCTTTGTCCTCGCCCGGCTTCGTGGGATCGAACAGGCTCTTGTTGAGGACGTGGATCTCGCGGATCTCCGCGCCTTCGTAGATCGCCGGGTCGGGCTCCGGAGATGCCACGGCCGGCGGCGGTTCCTGGGCGAAGAGGGGACGGGAGCAGAGGCCGACGAGCAGGACCGCCAGGAAGAGGCGGAGGCCGCGGTCGGAAGGGAGGAAGCGGCGGAGGCCGGAGTCGTGCATCATCATGGGGCGCTCGTTGATCAGGGGGATGATATACGCAGGACGGCCCGGCCCGGGAGAGCCGGGGTATGATGCCCCTGCCGATGACCGCCTCCCTCGGATCTCTCGTCCTCGTTCTCGCCTGCAGCCTCGCCTGGGGCTTCTGTGATCTCACGCGCAAGCTCCTGGCCGGCAGGATTCGTCCGATGCCGCTGCTGGTCCTGCTGACCGCGGCCACGGCGCCGCTGTTCGCGCTCTGGACGGCCATCGACGGCATGCCGCGGATCCAGCCGGCCTACTGGGCTCCGGCGCTCGCGTCGGTGGCGCTCAACGTGGCGGCGAACCTCGCCTTCTTCCGTGCCCTGCGCGGCGCGGCGCTCAGCCTGGCGATCCCGCTCTTGTCGCTGACCCCGGTGTTCACCGCCCTCCTCGCCATCCCGATGCTCGGCCAGCAGCCTTCGCTGCTCCAGGGACTCGGCATCGTGCTGGTCGTCGCCGGAGCCTTCGCTCTCGGCCTGCCGGCGGACGGGCCGCTCACCGTCACCGCGGCGTGGCGGGCATGGAAGGGCGACCGCGAGCGTAGCGCCCTCTGGATGCTCGCGGTGGCGTTCTTCTGGTCCCTCACCGTGCCGCTGGATCGTTGGGCGCTGGATGGCGCCAGCGGTCCCTTTCATGGCCTGGTGCTCAACCTGGGCGTCGGTGGCGCGGTGGCCCTGGCCTTGCTGGTCCAGCGCCGCCTCGGCGAGCTGGCCGACGTGCGCAAGGCGCCCCTCCTCCTCCTGATGGGCGTGGCGATGAGCGCCATCGCTTTGGCCCTCCAGCTTCTCGCCATTCAGAAGGTCTGGGTGAGCCTCGTCGAGACCCTGAAGCGGGGGATCGGCAACGGGATGGCGGTGGCCCTCGGCTACCTGGTGTTTCGAGAAGGCATCACCGCCCGCAAGCTGGCCGCCGTGGCGCTGATGGTGGCCGGTGTCGCGTTGATCTTGCTCTAAGCCGAAGAAATGGAGCGCCGCAGGGGGCAGGTCCAAGACCTGCCCCTCCAGAGTGCGGCAAGACGGCGGGAGGGGGCGTGCTTACAGAGCCGCGACCTGGCTGGCCAGGCGGGACTTGGTGCGCGCGGCGGCGTTGTCGTGGATGACGCCCTTCTGCGCGATCTTGTCGATGACCGAGAGGGTCCCTGGCAGGAGCTCCTTGGCGAGAGCGGCATCACCGCTCGCCACGGCCGTGCGCAGCTTCTTGACGGCGGTCTTCAGGCGCGAGCGGTTCGCCCGGTTGCGCGTATTGCGCTCCACGCTCTGCCGGTTTCTCTTCTCAGCGGACTTGGTATTGGCCATAACCTGTCGATCTCACTCTCGAAGTCGTCAATGATGAACGCGCCGCACACTTGTGCGGCGCAACTTTATAGCATTCCCGCCTAACCGGCGTCAACCCCGAGCTCCCGCAGCCGCTGGCGGGCGAGGTTGGCCTCGTCGCTCGTGGGGTACTGGCGGACCACCTGGCGCAACTGGGTGACCCCCTGCGTGCGGTCGCCCAGCTCGATCAGCGCGTAGCCTTTCTTGAGCAGGGCGCTCGCCGACTTGTCGCTGCGCGGATAGCGGGAGAGCACGGCTTCGAACTGGTCGACCGCCTGGCGGTAGCGGCGCTGCCGATAGAAACACTCGCCGATCCAGTAGGTGGCATTGTCGGCCAGGTCGGTGCCGGGGAAGTTCTTGAGGTACTCGTCGAACCCCTGGAAGGCGAGGTCGTATTTCCCGCGCAGGTAGTCGTTGTAGGCGGCGTTGTAGAGGCTCTGCGGGTCCGCCGCCGGGCCGGCGGGCCGCGCCACCGGGGGAGCCGCGGCGCCCGGATCTCCCCCGAGCGGCGAGCCGTCGGGAGCCGTGGCCGGCGCCATCGGGGGAGGCTGCGTGCGGAACGCCTTGAGCTCCTGGTTGGTGGCGGCGATCTGCTGCGAAAGCTGGGCGAGGCGGTAGTTGGTGTCTTCGAGCTTGGCCTGCAGCTCGTCGATCTGGCTCGACAGGTCCTGCAGCTTCACCTGCATGTCGGCCTCGGTCTTGAGCAGGGAGCTCATCTGCTGGCCGACCGAGGTCCCCAGATCCTCCACCTCCTGCTTGCTCGGGGCCTGCTTTTGCAACTGGAGCATCTGGCGCTGGATGTCGGAGAGCTGCGACTGCAGGCCTTCGATGTCCTGCGTGCTGACACACCCCGCGGTGGTGAGGGCCACCGCGAGGCATCCGGTGCAGAGAAGGTGGGGGATTCGGTGCATGCCGGGCATCCGCTCAGCCGGCGTTGGCCCGGCCGGTGATCACCATGTGGCCGCGGCGGTTCTGCGACCAGCAGCTCTCGTCGACCTCGGTGCACACCGGGCGTTCTTCGCCATAGCTCAGGGTGCGCAGGCGATCCGCGCCGACACCGAGGGAGGCCAGGTAGTCCCGCACGGCGTTGGCCCGGCGGTCGCCGAGGGCCAGGTTGTACTCGTTGGTGCCCCGCTCGTCGGCGTGACCTTCGATGGTGACGAGGAGCTGCGTGCTCTTGAGCAGGTCGGCATTGCGCGCCAGCTTGCCGCGCGCGTCGTCCGACAGGCTGCTCTCGTCATAGTTGAAGTACACGTCCGGGCTGAAGCCGCGGCGCTGCAGCTCCTGGTTGACCACCTGCAGGTCGGAGGAGGCCAGGGGATCGACCTCGACGGGGTCCTGCGGCGGCGGCGGGGGGGGCGGC
>DIHE01000144.1:0-2907 GCA_002420005.1 Holophagales bacterium UBA5704
CGAGAGCTGCTTGGCGTGGTCCACCCGCAGGAGGAGGTGGTAGTGGCTCGAGACCACGACGTAGGCCACGATCTCCAAGGGGTACTCGCGTTGGGCGCGAACCACTTGACAGCGACACTGGTATCGAGGACCCGGGTCACCATCCGCGGTCTCGCGATTCGCGGATGATGGGCGTGCTGTCGGACATCGGCCCGGCAGCTTTGCGAAGCTCGCGGATTCGCTCAGCGGCGAGCCGGACGTCGCGCTTGACGCCCCGATCCTGCGACAGCAAGAAGCCGACCAGTTCCGACAGGTCCATCCGGCGGCTCTCCGCTTCTTGGCGGAGCTGCTCAAGGAGGTCTTCCGCCAGCATCAGGTCAACAGGGCGCAACGCTCTTGCCATCACCGGCAGGTTCCCTCGCCGGGCGCTGACGCTCGTCTCCGCGAGCAGGTCCAAGTCGCAGCCGCTTGACGCTGAGAGTAGGTTCAGGCCTCGACGAACGAAAGCCGGAGAAGGCGCTGCCCTCCCCCTCCGTGGCCAATGCCCGAGAAAGCGCCGCGCGCCGCACCAACGGCAAGACCCGGCCGCAGCCGGGTCTTGGGAGGAAACACGGGGTGGGGTTGCGGGGTTTAGAGGTCGGCCGCCTTGAGGCTGGCGGTGAGCTGCTGGATGACCGGCTTCAGGACCTTGTCGAACATGCGGTTGTCGTCGACGCCGCCGCCGACGCCGAAGACGGAGACCTTGATGCTCGCCTCCTCGGCGCGGGCTTCGTCGGCCCAGACGATCTCGCCGGTGCTGGTGTCGATCAGGCGGGCGTTCATCGCCGCCACGAACTTGCGCTTGCCGGCGGAGACGCCGAAGCCGCCGCCGCCCACGTCCGTGTTGCCGTACTCGGTGACGGCACCGGTGAGCAGATAGTTGACGCCCAGGAGCTTGCCGACCCGCACCGCGGTGGAGGGATCGACATCACCCGAGAGGGTCAGGTTCTTCTCCCGCATCAGGGCTTCGAGCTGCTCGCGCTCGACGACGCGGTACTTGCCGCTCTTCACCAGCTCGGTCACGAAGACGTCCTGAGCCGCCTCGGCGCCCCCGCTGTACCACCACTGGTTGTCGGCCTTGTTCTTGAATTCGAGGACCGCGAGACGCGGCTTGCTGCCTTTGTCGGCAGCGGCGAACGCCACCGAGGTCGCCACGACGACCAGGGCGACACAGAGACCGAGGGACACGATGCGCTTCATGAGCATGGACCTCCTTGCTGGCTGGGATGAAGTCGGGCGGCGGCCCGGCAACGCGCGAAACACCGCCCGGACCTTCATTCTACTACGACCCCGGCCGGTTCCTCCGCCTCCGCCGGAGCCATCCTCCGGCGGCGCGCCAGCTCCTGGGCGTCCACCACACAGAGGGCCGCCATGTTGACGATGTCGCTCACCTCCAGCCCGCTCTGCAGGACGTGCACCGGTTGGCCCATGCCCAGCAGAATGGGGCCGACCGCCTCGGCGTTGGCGAGGCGCCAGATCAGCTTGTAGGCGATGTTGGCCGATTGCAGCTCGGGGAAGATGAGGACGTTGGCCGGTTCCTTGAGGCGGCTCCACGGGTAGCTCTCGTTCAGGATGCCTTCGAAGACCGCGGTGTCGGCCTGCATCTCGCCGTCGATCTCCAGGGCCGGCTCCTGGGCGTGGACGATCTCGGTGGCGCGGCGGACCTTGCGGGCGGCCGGGTGGGTGTTGGAGCCGAAATTGGAGAACGAGAGCATGGCCACCCGCGGGACCACCCCGAAACGGCGGGCGAGGTCCACGGTGAGCAGAGCGATCTCCGCCAGCTCTTCCGGCGTCGGGTCGATGTTGACCGTGGTGTCGGCGAGGAAGAGGAGGCGCCCTCCGACGAGGAGGATGTAGGCGCCGGAGACGCGCCGCACACCGGGCCGGGTGCCGATCACCTGGAGGGCCGGCCGGATGGTCTCCGGGTAGTGCTGGGTGAGGCCGGCGATGAGGCCGTCTGCATCGCCCGCCTGGAGCATCAGGGTGCCGAAGTAGTTGCGGTCGCGCACCAGCTTGCGCGCATCGCCCAGGGTGACGCCGTCGCGGCGGCGCATCTCGTGCAGCCGGCGGGCATAGAGCTCCCGCTGGTCCGCAGCGTCCACGTCGAGGAGGGTCAGCTTGTCCACCGGCAGCTCCAGCTCGCGCAGGCGCGCCGCGATGACGGCGGGACGGGCGAGCAGGATGGGATGGGCGATCCCTTCGTCGACCAGGATCTTGGCGGCGCGCAGCGCCTTGTCGTGCTCGCCTTCGGGGAAGACGATCCGCTTGGGGTCCTTGCGCGCCCGGTCGAGCACGCCGTGCATCAGCTCCAGGCGGCGCGAGATGAGCGTCTCCAGGCGGCGGCGGTAGACCTCGAAATCGGCGATGGGCTCGCGGGCCACGCCGGTCTCCATGGCGGCGCGGGCCACGGCCGGCGGCACGCGCAGGAGGACGCGGTAGTCGATCGGCTTGGGGATCAGGTACTCCCGCCCGAAGGAGAGGTGGTCCAGGCCATAGGCCTTGAGCACCCCGTCCGGCACGTCCTCCCGGGCGAGGGTGGCCAGGGCGTGCACCGCGGCGAGCTGCATCTCGTCGTTGATGTCGGTGGCCCGCACGTCGAGCGCACCGCGGAAGATGAACGGAAAGCCGAGCACGTTGTTCACCTGGTTCGGATAGTCGCTGCGGCCGGTGGCCGCGATGGCGTCCGGACGGGCGGCGCGCGCATCGTCATAGGTGATCTCGGGGTCCGGGTTCGCCATCGCGAAGACGATCGGATCGCGCGCCATGGAACGGACCATGTCCTGGGTCACCAGGTTCGCCACCGAGAGGCCGATGAAGACGTCGGCCCCCACCAGGGCTTCGGCGAGCGTCCGGGCGTCGGTCTTGCGCACGAACTCGGTCTTGTTCTCG
>DIHE01000144.1:3097-3281 GCA_002420005.1 Holophagales bacterium UBA5704
GCACGAACTCGGTCTTGTTCTCGTCCAGCCCCTGGCGCTCCTCATGGAGGACGCCGCGGCTGTCGCAGACCAGCAGGTTCTCGCGCCGGGCGCCGAGCTGCATGTAGAGCCGGGCGCAGGAGAGCGCCGCGGCACCGGCTCCGGAGAAGACGATGCGCGCATCCTCGATCTTCTTGTCCACCAG
>DIHE01000032.1:0-672 GCA_002420005.1 Holophagales bacterium UBA5704
ATCCTGGCGAAGCAGAAGCGCTACGAGGAGGCCGAGAAGGTGTTCGCCGAGGTGCGGGCGGGCTTCCGCGCCATCCGGCTCGAGTACGTGGCCGCCGTGGCCGGGGTCGATCAGACGCACATGCTGGTCCGCATGAAGAAGCTCCAGGACGCCCATCTGGTCGCCAAGGACCTGGCGGTGGAGTTCCGCCGGCAGGTCTACCTGAACAACGTCAACGCCGAGGAGCCGCTCAAGGCCCTCACCTTCCTGGAGCACGTCTGCTCCTTCAAGGTGGTCAACGCCTACATGGCGGAGGCGGTGCGCAATTTCCTCGACGAAGCCCAGCGCGACCGCGGGCTCCGGTTCGACATGGCCGGCGTGATGCGGCGCGGGATGGAGATGAAGGGGGAGGGGTAGGCCACCGTCCGACCTTCGGGCGCCACCCCCCGGCCCTGGGGCTCCACCGTCCGGTCCTGGGGCGTGACCGTCCGGCTCTGGGGCTCCACCATCCGACTCTGGGAGTTGACCGTCCGACTCTGGGGCGTGACCATCCGGTCCTGGGGCGTGACCATCCGACTCTGGGGGGTGACCATCCGGCTCTGAGGCGTGACCGTCCGGCTCTGGGGGGTGACCGTCCGGCTCTGGGGCGTGACCATCCGGTCCTGGGGCATGACCATCCGGCTCTGGGGGGTG
>DIHE01000032.1:919-18381 GCA_002420005.1 Holophagales bacterium UBA5704
GCTCTGGGGGGTGACCGTCCGGTCCTGGGGCGCAGAGAGATCAGCCGGGCTTGCCGTGCAGGGCACGGGAAGGGGCTATCATCCCGCCCATGACACCGACCGATTCGCACCGCCAGATCCCCGCAGAGATCCGCATCTGGTTGCGCCCCGGACGGGACAAGGCGGTGCGCGAGGGGCATCCGTGGGTCTTCTCCGGGGCGGTCGGCCGCCAGGAGGGGCCGGAGGACGCGCCTCTCGCGTGCGTCTTCACCGCCGGTGGCGAGCCCCTGGGATTCGGCTTCCACAGCCCGGCGTCGCAGATCCGCATCCGCCTTCTGGGAGCCGGACGCCCCGACCGTAGCTTCTTCGCCTCCCGCCTCGCCGAAGCCGCGGCGCTGCGCCGGGCGGTGGTGCCCGCGGACACCACCGGCTACCGGCTGCTCAATGCCGAGGGAGACGGGGTGCCGGGCTGGACGGTGGACCGCTTCGGCGACGTCCTGGTCTCCCAGATCACGGTCGCCGGCCTGGAAGCCGTCCGCGGCGAGGCCTATGCGGCGCTCCAGGAGCTGGTGCCGGGCGCCGCCGTCGTCCAGGCGAACGGCGTGCCGGCGCGCCGGGCCGAGCGGCTTCCTTATGAAGGGGAGGAACGGATCGCGGGCGAGGCGCCGGAGGAGGCCCTGTTCACCGAGTCCGGGCTGGCGTTCACCGCGGAGCTGTTCGGCGGCCAGAAGACCGGGTTCTATTGCGATCAGCGTGAGAACCGCCGGCTCGCCGAAAAGCTGGCCGGCGGGCGCGAGGTGCTGGACCTGTTCGCCCACTCCGGGGCGTTCGGGGTCTATGCCCTGCGCGGCGGCGCCACCCGGGTGGTCCATGTCGAGTCGTCCCCCCGGCTCGAAGAGCGGGCGCTCGGCCAGGTTCAAAGGAACGGCCTCGACACCGGCCGCGTCGCATGGGTGCGGGCGAACGTCTTCCAGGACCTGCGGGAGCGCACCGCGCGCTACGGCCTGGTGATCTGCGATCCGCCGCCGCTGGTGCGCAAGCGGCCGGACCTCGACGCGGCGGCCCGCGCTTACAAAGATCTGAACCGCCTGGCCCTGCAGCGGGTGGCAACCGGCGGCTTCCTGCTGACGTTCAGTTGTAGCGGTGCGGTGGACACCAAGCTGTTCCGCCAGATCTTTTTCGCCGCGGCCGTCGAAGCCGGCGTGCGCGTGGCCCTCCTGCAACCGCTCGCCGCGGCGCCGGACCATCCGGTGGCGATCACCCATCCCCAGGGCGAATACCTCAAGGGATGGCTGGCCGCGGTGCCCGGGCCGGTGGCCGCCGGCACACCCCTTGCTTCGCTTCCCTGGAGCGCGGTATGAACAAACTCTCTCGTCCCTTGACGAGGACGTCCGGCATGGGCGGATGTCCAGAAGGGAGGACACCCCGGATGGAGGCGGCCAGGGAGGCATCATGAGGACATGGTTGGCGATGGCGCTCCTGCTCGCGGGAGCGGTTGGTGCGGCGGCCCAGACGTTCGTCGACAGCACGCAGGTGGTCGTCGTGGAGGTCCCCGTCCAGGTGACCCGCGACGGCGAGCCGGTGCGCGGGCTGACCGCGGCGGATTTCGAGATCTACGACGGCCGCGAGAAGCAGACCCTCACCGGTTTCGAGGCGGTGGACCTGGCCGTCCTGGGGCAGGACGCCGTGGCGCGGGGGGAGCTGCCGGACTCTGCGCGGCGGCATTTCCTGATTCTGTTCGACTTGACGTTTTCGGACACCAAGGCGCTCATCCAGGCCCGCCGGGCGGTCGCCGGCATGGTCGAAACGCTCCATCCGACCGATCTGGTCGCGGTGGGGACCTGGTCGGTGCGCCAGGGGCCGAAGATGATTCTGGGCTTCACCGCCGACCGGGTGCAGATCGCGGCGGCGATCCGTACCCTCGGCCTGCCGGACCTCCTCGACGCCAAGCCGGCCGATCCCCTCCGCCTGGCCCTGGTGGAGGCCGGGACGGACAACCTCGTCATCGGCCGGGCCGAAGGCGGAGGAGGAGGCCTGCAGGATCTCGGCGACGCCGAGGCCGCGGAGACCCTCGAGCGGATCGCCGCCCTGTCCGAGGAGGCGCGCACCCGGGACCTGCGCCTCGCGGTGCGCAGCCTGGGCGAGAACATGGCGGACTTCGCCCGGGTCCTGGGCGGGGTCAACGGACGCAAGAACGTGCTCTTTCTGTCGGAGGGCTTCGATCCGGCACTGCTCCAGGGGAGCCTGAACGACGGCGACCGGCGGGACCAGGCCGAGAGGGCGATGGCCGGCCAGATCTGGGAGGTCCACTCGGGGAGCCTCTACGGTGACACCACGAGCCTCAATGCGGTCGAACGGATGCTGGAGGAGCTGCGCCGCGCCGACTGTGTGGTGCAGGCGGTGGACATCGCCGGGTTGCGCGGCCAGGGCACCCTCGGAGGCACCCGGTCCCCCGGCCAGGACGTGCTGCTCAACTTCGCCAAAGGCACCGGCGGTGAGCTGTATGAAAAGACCAACGACCTCGGCGGCGCCATGCAGCAGATGCTGCGCCGCACCGGCGTCTCCTACGTGCTGTCGTTCCAGCCGGAGGCAGTCGGGGAGCCGGAGACCTTCCACAAGCTGCGGGTGGAGGTGAAGAACCAGCCGCGCGGCACGCGGGTGGTGCACCGTCCGGGCTGGTATGCCCCCAAGCCGTACTCCGCGCGGAGCGCTGTGGAAAAGATGACCGAGGCCGCCAGCCGGCTGCTCGGCGGCGAGGAGGGGGGACCGATCCGCACGTCGCTCCTGGCCGCGCCCTTCCGCGTCGAAGGAGGGGAGGCGTACGTGCCGGTGGTCCTGGAGATCGACGGCCCGTCGCTGCTCGCCGACCTTCCCACGGGAACGCTGCCGGCGGAGATCTTCATCTATGCCCTCGACCGGCAGGGAGCGGTGCATGGCTGGATCGCCCAGACCGTCGGGCTCGACATGGCCAAGGTGCGGCAGGTGCTGGAGCAAGGGGGGCTCAAGCTGGTCGCCCACCTCGACCTGCCGCCCGGGGAGTACCGGCTGCGTTCCCTGGTGCGCAACGGCGCCACCGGGGCCACCACCCTGGGCACGCGGGAGCTCACGGTGCCCACGTTCGCCGAAGAAGGGCCGGTGCTCCTGCCGCCTTTCTTCCCCGAAGCCCCCGGCCGGGGGCTCCTGGTGCGCGCGGCGCCGCGGCCGGGAGAGCGGGAGGTGCCCTACCCGTTCTTCGTCGGCGACCAGCCCTACCTTCCGGCGTCGCGGCCGGTGCTGGTCCCGGGCTCGCCCGTACGCCTGACGCTCGCGGTGTACAACCTCGGCGCCGGTGCCGTGCGGGTGCGCACCCGGGTGGTCGACGCCGCCGGGCAGGAGAGGAGCGGCGGGCGCTTCGATCTCCAGGAGCAGCAGGCGGGACCGCCGCATTGGCTGGTGGCGGCGTATGATCCTCCCCGCTTGCCGCCCGGCGTCTACACCTTGCAGGTGACGCTGACCGATGGCGCCGGAGCCGTGCGCACCAGCTCCACACCATTCACGATCGCGGAGGACGGACACCCCGTCGCAGCAAGAACCTCGGAAAAGGGGACACCATGAGAACATGCACAAATCCCTGGCGGCCCGGCGCTCTGGCCGCCGGTCTGGCCGCCGGCCTGGTTCTGGGAATCGCCGTCCCGGCGATCCCGGCAGCCGCCCAAACGTTCACCGAAACCACCCAAGTGGTGGTCGTCGAGGTGCCGGTGCAGGTGGTGCGCGACGGCCAGCCGGTGCGCGGCTTGACCGTCAACGACTTCGAGGTCACGGACGGCCGCAAGAAGGTGCCGATCACCGGCTTCGAGGTGCTCGACCTGACCACCACGGAAGCCGCGCCCGCGGCACCGGGCCAGGAGGCGGTGCCGCTCACCGGCCGCCGCCACTTCCTGGTGCTGTTCGACCTCGCGTTCTCCGATCCCAAGGCGATCTTCCAGGCGCGCAAGGCGGCCCAGGAGATGGTCGGCTCGCTGCACCCGAGCGACCTGGTGGCGGTGGCGACCTACAACAACAAAGGTCCGCAGATCGCCCTCGGCTTCACCTCCGACCGCCGGCAGATCGCGGCGGCGATCGAGACCCTCGGCCTTCCCGAGCTGTCCGACCGCACGCCGGACCCCCTGCGCCTGCTGGTCACCGACGCGCTCGCAGGCAGCACCCGCGCGCAGGGCATGCCCGCCCAGAAGGAGGTCAAGGAGGCCAACCAGGAGGCGGTGATCGAGAACATGGAGCAGCTCTTCGCCGAGTCGCAGCGCGCAGACGCTTCGGCCCAGAAGGCGAACATCGCCGCCTTCACCCAGTCCATCGCCGCCCTCGCCCGCATGATGGCCGCGGTGGACGGGCGCAAGTACGTGGTCTATCTCTCGGAAGGCTTCAACTCCGAGCTGCTGCAGGGAAGCCAGGACACCGCGGTGCAACAGGCGCAGGCCGAGAGCGCCATCTCAGGGGAGATCTACAACGTCGACTCCGAGCTGCGGATGGGCGACACCAAAAGTCTGAACCAGATCGAGAAGATGCTGGACGAGTTCCGCCGCGCCGACTGCACCATCCAGGCGGTGGACATCGGCGGCCTGCGCGTCAAGAGCGACCTCGGGAACTCCCGTGTCGGGAGCGGCAAGGACTCGCTGTTGCAGATCGCCAAGGGCACCGGCGGCGAGCTGTTCGAGAACACCAACAACCTGGCCGGTGCGATGGGCGAGCTGCTCGAGCGCACCAGCGTCACCTACGTCCTTTCCTTCCAGCCCGAGGGTCTCAAGTGGGACGGCTCCTACCGCCGCCTCAAGGTGGAGGTGAAGGGCCAGCCGCGTGGCACCCGGGTGGTCAGCCGGCCGGGCTACTACGCGCCGAAGCCATACACCGCCCAGAATCCGATCGAGAAGATGATGGACGCCGCCTCACAGATGGTGAGCGGCGAAGAGTCGGGCTCGGTCAAGATGTCGGTCCTGGCGGCCCCCTTCCAGGTGGCGGGCGACAAGGCCTATGTTCCCATTTTTCTTGAGATCGACGGCCCCTCCCTGCTGGCCGACACGACAGGGACGGCCCTCCCGGCCGACATCTACATCTACGCCATGGACTCTGGCGGTGCGGTACATGACTTCGTCGCGCAGAGCCTTGGCCTCGACATTGCCAAGGCGGGAGCGCAACTTCGGCAGAGCGGCCTCAAGTTCTTCGGTCACGTCGATCTGTATCCGGGCGACTACTCCATCCGGGTGATGGTCCGCAACGGAGCGACCGGAGCGTCGAGCATGCGGGTGGTTCCGGTGCGAGTGCCATCCTTTGCCGAGGCGGGGCCGTTCGTGCTTCCGGCCTTCTTCCCGGAGACCCCGGGCAAGTGGTTGATCATCAAGGGGACCCGCGATGGGGAGGCACAGGTGCCCTACCCCTTCATGCAGGACCAACAGCCGTACATCCCGGCGGCCAAGGCGGCGCTCGCGGCCGGGCAGGACGTCCCGGTGTCGCTGGTGGCGTACAACCTCGAAAAGGGGGACGTCAAAGCGCAGGCCAAGGTGCTGGCGGCCGACGGCAAGGAGGTTCCCGGCGGTGCCCTGAAGCTCCTGGGGGCCGAGGCCGGCTCGCCGATGCGCTTGAAGGCCAGCTTCAAGCCCCCGGCGCTGCCGCCGGGCGAGTACCGCCTGCAGGTCACCCTGGTCGACGCCAAGGGAGGGAGCCACTCCAGCACCACGGCGTTCGTGGTGGGAAAGACAAGTTGACACCTCCCCATCCCTCTGCTACTCTCTGCCTCCCCTTGGCACGGCCGAGGGGAGGTCGGGTGGTGGTCGGCAGGACGGTTGACAATCGGAGGCCCGTAGCTCAGTTGGTTAGAGCGCTACGTTGACATCGTAGAGGTCAGCGGTTCGAATCCGCTCGGGCCTACCAGAACCGGTCGTGCGGGCCGCTGACCCTGTTCGATTCGAGAGTGACGGACGTTTCCTCAACGAGCCTGGAGACTGAACTTGTTGCAGCAAAGATACGGGCAGGTTCCTTCGTCCAAGGGTTTCCGGCTTCGATGATCAGGCGCTTAGCTCAGCTGGTTAGAGCGCTACCTTCACACGGTAGAGGTCAGCGGTTCGAATCCGCTAGCGCCTACCAATCCCTCCGCTCGTGAGCCCCTACCCGGCGGGCCTCAGCCCGCGTACAATGCCTCTTCCATCTTTTGTGGCGATCGCCGCAGACGCAGTGAATGACCCAGCCGAGCCGCAGGTGTGGCTCGGCCGCTCCCAGGGGGTGAGCTGAGTATCGACAAGACGGCCCGTATCAACGAACGCATCCGGGTGCGCGAGGTGCGCCTCGTCGAGTCGGACGGCTCGCAGGCCGGGATCGTCCCCGTCGAGGAAGCCTTGCGCCGCGCACAGGAACAGGCGCTCGACCTCGTAGAGGTGGCACCGCAGGCCAAGCCGCCCGTCTGCCGCATCATGGACTTCGGCAAATTCCTCTATCAGCAGAAGAAGAAGGCCCACGAGTCCAAGAAGAAGCAGAAGATCATCCATGTCAAGGAAGTCAAGTTCCGTCCCAACATCGACGAGCACGACTATGACTTCAAGCTGAAGAACGCCTTGCGTTTCCTCGAAGAGGGCGACAAGGTCAAGGCCACCGTCCAGTTCCGCGGCCGTGAAATGGCGCGCCAGGACCTCGGCCACAAGCTGATGCAGAGACTGGCGCAAGACTTGGGGGAGCGGGCAGTGCTAGAATCCTCCCCCGAAATGGCGGGCAACCGGATGCATGTCATCTTCGGCCCGCCGCGCCACGCGGCCAAGCCCAAGGACAAGGCGGATCACCCGGCTTCCTGAGAAGCCGCCGCCGCACCCGCCGGACGACACCGCCCGGCACCGTATCGCTCCCCCACCGCCGAGCCCGCGGGCTCTGCCGGGGGGGTGTCGTTGTTTGAACCGCTTGTTTGAACTGAGCAGCAGGAAGGAGAAGGCCCTTGCCCAAGCAGAAGACGCACAAAGGGGCCGCGAAACGTTTCAAGGTCACGGCGACCGGCAAAGTGACTCGCCACCATGCGAACCACAGCCACATCCTGACCAAGAAGACCACGAAGCGGAAGCGCAATCTGCGCAAGTCCACTCTGGTCTCGCCCGCGTTCGCGAGCACCATCAGCGACATGTTGCACCAGTAGGGATCGCCGTATTTCACGCTCAACCGATCGGCCGCCGGTGGGAGAACCTGTCCACCGGAGCCGTGGCCCGGCCGGCCCAAGTGGGCCGGTGCTCCCCGAGGAGCCTCTCCGGGCCTGACCGCTCGCCGCCGTGTGCGGCGGCAGAAACGAGGTTCGTTCCATGGCACGTGTCAAACGTGGCAACAAGCGCGTCCAGCGACGCAAGAAGATTCTGAGTCTCGCCAGCGGCTTCTACGGCATGCGGTCCAAGGGCCACCGCATCGCCAAGCAGGCGGTCGACCGCGCCGGCAATTTCGCCTACCGCGACCGCAAGCAGAAGAAGCGCCAGCTGCGCAGCCTGTGGATCGTGCGCATCAATGCGGCGGCCCACCTCCACGGTCTCAACTACAGCCAGCTCATCAACGGCCTCAAGGAGGCCGGCTCGCCCCTGGACCGCAAGGTCCTGGCCGACATCGCCGTGCGCGACGCCGAAGGCTTCGGCAAGATCGCCGCGGCGGCGAAGCAGGCGCTGGAGGCGGCCGGCAAGCTGAAGGCGGCCCCCGCGGAGGCTTGATGGACCAGGCGGAGACCGCCGGCCTCGCCGAGGCGGGAGCCCTCGCCGGACGCTTCGAGGAAGAGTCCTCCCGGGTCGCGGATCGCGCCGCCTGGGAGGATCTCCGCCTGCGCTGGGTCGGGCGCAAGCAGGGGATCGTCCGCACCCTCCTGGCGCGCACCGGAGAGGTTCCCGCCGCCGACCGCCGCGCCTGGGGCCAGGCGGTCAATACGCTCAAGGAGCGTGTGGAGGGCCGGCTAGCCGAGCTCGATGCGGTGTTGACCGAGCGCGAGCGCGAGGCGGTGAAGCGCAGCGCCGCGGTCGACGTCACCCTCCCCGGCCGCCGCCCTCTCGTCGGCTCCCTGCATCCCATCACCCGGGTGAACCGCGAGATGGAGCGGATCTTCGCCGAGCTGGGCTACAGCGTGGCGGAAGGTCCCGAGGTGGAGACCGACTACCACAACTTCGAAGCGCTGAACTTTCCGCAGGACCACCCGGCGCGCGACACCCAGGACACGCTGTTCCTGAAGAGCGGCTTCCTGCTGCGCACCCACACCTCGCCGGTGCAGATCCGCACGATGCTGGCGCGCAAGCCGCCGATCCGCGTCATCTGCCCGGGCCGGGTGTTCCGCAATGACAACGACCTGCGCCACTCGCCCATGTTCCACCAGGTGGAAGGGCTCGCGGTGGCGGAAGGGTTGACCGTGGGGCATCTCAAGGGGACCCTCCTCGCGTTCCTGCGGCGCCTCTTCGCGCCCGACGTGGAGATCCGCCTGCGCCCCAGCTTCTTCCCGTTCACCGAGCCGTCGGCGGAGGTGGACGTCACCTGCCAGAGCTGCAAGGGCCAAGGATGCGCGGTCTGCTCCGGCACCGGCTGGATGGAGATCCTCGGCTGCGGCATGGTCGATCCGCGCGTCCTCGACGAGTGTGGCATCGATCCCGACCGCTATTCGGGCTATGCGTTCGGCATGGGGGTGGACCGCGTGGCGATGAACCGTTACGGCATCGCGAACATCCGGCTTCTGTTCGACAACGACGAGCGCCTCCTGCGCCAGGTGCACGGCTGATGCTGTTCTCCCGCAGCTGGCTCGCCGCCTACGTGGACCTGCCGGACGACGTCCGCGCGCTCGCCGGCCGCCTGACCGCGGCCGGCCATGCCGTGGAAGGGATCGAGGAGAAGGGTGATGACGTCCTCCTCGACGTCGAGGTCACCACCAACCGCCCCGACTGCATGAACCATCTCGGCCTGGCGCGCGAGATCGCCGTCCTCTACGACCGGCCGCTGCGCCTCCCGGAGATCGCTCCGGCGGAGGCGGCCGAGCGCTCCGCGGACGCCGCCGCCGTCGAGATCGAAGAAGAGATCTACTGTCCCCGCTTCGTGGCCCGGGTGGTGCGCGGCGTCCGGGTGGGGCCGAGCCCGGCCTGGCTGCGCGACCGTCTCCTGTCGATCGGCTTGCGGCCGATCAGCAACGTGGTGGACGTGACCAACTTCATCCTCTGGGAGATGGGCCAGCCGCTCCACGCCTACGACCTGGACCGTCTGGCCGGCAGGAAGCTCCACGTGCGCTTGGCGCGCCGCGGCGAGCGCCTGACCACGCTCGACGGCGTCGACCGGGCGCTCGACGAGCAGATGCTGGTGATCGCCGACGACGAGCGGCCGGTGGGGCTCGCCGGCGTCATGGGAGGCCTCGACTCCGAGGTGACCGACCGCACCCGCGACGTGCTGATCGAAGGCGCCCACTTCCACCGCAAGGCGGTGCGCATCGCCGCGAAGAAGCTCGGCCTGCACACCGACGCCAGCCACCGCTTCGAGCGCGGCGCCGACGTCGAGGCCTGCGAACGGGCGGTCACCCGCGCCGCCGCGCTGCTCGCCGAGCTGGCCGGAGGCACCGTGCTCGCCGGAGCCCTCGACGTCCGCGGCATCCAGGCCCCTGCCTGGCCGCCGCGCGGCCGGCTGGAGCTTGCGAAGCTGAACGGCTTCGCCGGCACCGAGATCCCGGCCGGCGACGTGGAGCGCTGGCTCACCGGCCTCGGCTTCACCCTGACGCCGGCCGGTGATCCGGGCGCCCCGGCACAAACCGCCTGGGACGTCACCGTCCCCTCCTGGCGGTATTACGATTTCCAGACCCGCCACCAGGCGCCGCACGCGGTCTATCCCCAGGACCTCTATGAAGAGGTGCTGCGCGTCCATGGCCTCGATCCGATTCCCGCCGCCCTGCCGGGGATCGACGGCTCGGACGGCCCGCGGACGCCGCAGCAGGCCCTGCGCGAGCGGGTGCGCGATTTCCTGGCCACCTGCGGCTATGCCGAGGCGGTCCACTTCGCCTTCCAGAGCCGCGCCGCCGACGCGCGCTTCCCCAGCCTGCAACCGGGGACCGCGCCGCAGGAGCTGGCGAATCCGCTGTCGGAGGCCTACGCGGTGCTGCGCCGCTCCCTGGTTCCCAACCTGGTGGAGAGCGCCCGCTTCAACCAGCGCCGCGGCGTGCCGGTGGTGCGCCTGTTCGAGATCGGCCGCGCCTTCTTCCCCCCCGCCGCACCGAACGAGCTGCCGGTGCAGCCCGAGCAGGTGGGGCTCGTCTGCGGCGGCCGTGCCGGGTTCCCCTGGCAGCGCGAGACCGAGCTCGACCTCTTCGACCTCAAGGGTGCGGTGGACGGGCTCGCCGAAGAGCTGGGCCTCCGCCTGGCAGCCCGGCCGGCCTCGCTGCCCGGGCTGCTCGACGGCAACACCGCGGAGCTGGTGCGGCTCGACCGTTCGCCGGCAGGCGAGCTGGTCGGCTACTTCGGCCGTGTCGAAGAGGAAGAGGGGTATCCGCTCTTCGTCGCCGAGATCGCGCTCGACGGCCTGGCCGGCGGCGACCAGGACCTCCGGGTCGATCTCCCCTCGCGGTTCCCGGGGATCGACGCCGACTTCACCTTGACCCATGCGCTCACGACGCCCTGGGCCGAGATCGACCGCGGGATCGCCGACCAGGCGCCGCCGGACCTCCAAGCCTGGAGCCTCAAGGACCGCTACCGCGGCACGGGCGTGCCGGAGGGGGCGGTGAACACGACGATCACCTTCCTGTACAACTCGCGGGAGCGCTCCTTGACGCAAGAGGAGGTCAACGAGCGCCAGAGCGCCTTGACCGCCGAGCTCTCCCGCCGCTTTGGATGGAGTGTTTGATGGCCCGGACGGAGACGACGGTGATGGACGAGAAGAGCGCCCACGAGATCACCTGGCTGCGGACCCTGGAGGACAAGGTTCACGCCGCAGCCGGCCGCATCCGCGCCCTGCGCGAAGAGAACGCCGCCCTGCGTGCGCAGATCGAGGACCTGGAAGAGCGCCTCACCGCCACGCCCACCGAGGCCGCCGAGGCCTGGGCCGAAGAGCGCGAAGAGATCCGCGGCCGGGTCGAGCGCCTGGTCGAGCACCTGGAAGAGCTGGGGGAGATCTAGGGTAGGGTAAGTCCAAGGACCTCAAGGTCGCCAAGGACTTCAAGGACACCCCCGCCCCCCTCGGGAGGGTGGCGTCCTTGAAGTCCTTGTTGTCTTTATGGTCCTTGGACTTACCTTACTTCCCCCGCCCTGCGCCGATCACCTCGGTGATCGTCTTGGCGCCATCGCGCTCCATCAGCTGGAGAAGCTCCTCGTTGATCCGCCGGGCGAGGCCCGGCCCGGCGTAAACGAGAGCCGAATACACCTGCACCAGCGAGGCACCGGCTTGCAGGCGGCGGTAGGCCTCGGCGCCCGTGCCGATGCCGCCGACGCTCACCAGGAGGGCCCGGCCGTACAGCCGGCGGGCCACCGCGTCGAAGATCCGGAAGCTCTTCTCCCGCAACACCGCCCCGGACAGCCCGCCGAAGTCCTTCGCCCCCGGCAGGAGAGAGTAGTCATTGGTGGTGTTGGTGGCGACCACTCCGGCCGCTCCCGCGTCGACCGCCACCTCCGCGAGGCGGACGGCGTCGCCCTCCTCCAGGTCCGGCGCGATCTTCACCAGGATCGGCCGGCCGGTGATGCCGGTGGCCCTGTGCAGCACGGCGCGCAGGAAGCCCTCGTTCTGCAGATCGCGGAGCCCCGGCGTATTCGGCGACGAGATGTTCACCACGAGGTAATCGCAGAGATCCGCGAATGCGCGCACGAGCAGCTCGTAGTCGGCCACCGCGCTCTCCGCCGGAGTGGCCTTGTTCTTCCCGATGTTGACCCCGAGCGGAACCGGGGAGGGACGCAGCCGGAGAAGCCGCGCGCGCACGGCGTCCAGGCCGGCGTTGTTGAACCCCATGGCATTCTGCACGCTCTCGGCGGCCGGGTGGCGGAACAGCCGGGGGCGCGGATTGCCGGCCTGCGGCTTGGGGGTCACCGTGCCGATCTCGATGCAGCCGAAGCCGAGGGCGGCCAGGCCGCGCACCGCCACCGCGTCCTTGTCGAAGCCGGCGGCAAGACCGACCGGGTTGAGAACCTCGCGGCCGAACAGCATCTGGCGCAGGGCCGGCGCATCGGCCAGGAAGCCGCGGCGCAGCCGGGCGGCCAGGGGCGGCACCGCCTGGACCGCGCGCAGCGCCGCCATGGCAACGCCGTGGGCGGTCTCCGGGTCGAGGCGGAAGAGCAGAGGGCGGACGATCGGCCAGACGGACACGACGCGCATTGTACAGCGGCCACGTGTGGTATAGTGGGGCTCGCCAAACCGCTGGCCTGACGTGACTTGCTGGCGATGGCGAACGAATGCCCGGACTTGGACGCCATGCCACCAACCACCACAGCGGTTGAGATTTTCGGCGCGGTGTACCACGTCCGTGGAAGCGACGACACTGGGTACTTCCAGAGCTTGGCCGACCTCGTCGACCGCAAAATGCGGGAGGTGGCCGCGCACGCGAACACGAGCGATACGTCTCGGATTGCGATCCTGGCGGCACTCAACATGGCAGACGAACTGTTCCGTATTCAGAAACAACAGGAAGGGGAACGGGTCGAGATTCGGGAGAAGGTGGCGGAGCTGGCCGAGGAATTAAACCGGGCTCTCGGTGGTTGAACGAGCCCGATGCCGCACCGCCGGCTGGAGACATATGAACGTACGCTTCGCATCCCCCGCGTGGTCCGTGCCGGGTGCCACGATTGTAGAACCAACTCTCACACCTCGGGAGTCTTTCACTCGTGGGACTGTGCCTGCCTCGCTTTGACGAGGACGCTGATGGCTCACGGAGCGGACACCCACCTGGCGCGTTCAGGTTCTAAACGCTAGGGCCCGCACGGGCTGCGTGGGGGATGCGTTTATTCCTCTCTGGGGAGAGAGGAACCTTTCCCGGATCCGCCGGTCCCCCGGACTGTTTGGGAAGAGCAGGGGACATCTGGTGAGCACCGAGATTCTGATTCTGGCCGTGGCCATCGTCTTCGCCGCGGTCGTCGTTCCTCTCGTCTGGTGGCGAGGCCTCCGGAAGGAGGCGCACCGCCGTCTCGACGAGGCCCGCCGCGAGGCTGAAAAGATCGTCGAGGAGGCTCGCCGCCAAGGCGAGACCCGGCTGCGCGAGACCGACGTCGCCGCCAAGGAGAAGCTCCTGCAGGCGCGCACCGAGTTCGAAGCCGCTTCACGCAAGCGGCGCGCCGAGCTCGAAACGCTCGAGCGGCGCCTCACCCAGAAAGAGGACAACCTCGACAAGAAGGGGGAGGACCTCGCCCGCCGCGACAAGGACCTGAATCAGCTGGAGCGCTCCCTGACCGGCCGCGAGCGCGGTTTGGAGAAGCGGGAGACCGAGCTGGAGCAGATGATCGGCGAGGAGCGCTCGAAGCTCGAGCAGATCGCCGGGCTGACCGCCCAGCAGGCGCGCGACGAGCTGATCCGCGTGCTCGAGGACGAGGCCCGCATCGAGGCCGCCCACATCGTCAAGCGGCTGGAGGACGAGGCCCGCGAGACCGCCCACAAGCAGGCGCAGCGCATCATCGGCATGGCCGTGCAGCGCTCCGCCTCCGACTACGTCTCCGAGACCACGGTCTCCGTGGTCATGCTGCCCAACGATGAGATGAAGGGCCGCATCATCGGCCGCGAGGGGCGCAACATCCGCGCCCTGGAGACCGCCACCGGAGTCGACCTGATCGTCGACGACACCCCCGAGGCGGTGATCCTCTCCGGCTTCGATCCCTACCGCCGCGAGGTGGCCCGCGTGGCGCTCGAACGGCTCATCGTCGACGGCCGCATCCATCCGGCGCGCATCGAGGAGATCGTCGAGAAGGTCAAGGCCGAGTTCGAGCAGAAGATCCTGCAGGAAGGCGAAGCGGCGCTTCTCGAGCTGGGCATTCCCGGCATGCATCCGGAGCTGGTACGCCTCCTCGGCCGCCTGCGCTACCGCACCTCCTACGGCCAGAACGTCCTCCAGCACAGCAAAGAGGTCGCCTTCCTCGCCGGCACCATGGCCGCCGAGCTCAAGGCCAATGTCCAGGTGGCCCGCCGGGCCGGTCTGGTGCACGACATCGGCAAGGCGATCGACCGCGAGATGGACGGCACCCACCTCCAGATCGGCATCGACCTGCTCCGCAAGTATGGAGAGTCCGAGGACGTGGTCCACGCCATGGCCTGCCATCACGGCGACTACGATCCGCAGACGGTGGAGGCGGTGCTGGTCACCGCCTCCGACGCCCTCTCGGCCGCCCGGCCCGGTGCCCGGCGCGAGATTCTGGAGACCTACGTCAAGCGTCTGGAAAAGCTGGAAGAGATCGCCTCCGGCTTCAAAGGCGTGCAGAAGACCTTCGCCATCCAGGCCGGCCGCGAGATCCGCATCATCGTCGACAGCGGCAAGATCTCCGACGAGCACGCCCTCTGGCTGTGCAAGGACATCGCGAAGAAGATCGAGCAGGAGCTGACCTATCCCGGCCAGATCAAAGTGACGGTGATCCGCGAGACCCGCTCGGTGGAGTATGCCCGGTGAGGCTGCTCTTCGTCGGTGACCTCATCGGCAAGCCCGGCCGGCGGGCGGTGCAACGGCTTCTCCCCCGCCTGGTCGACCAGCACCGCACCGACTTCGTGGTGGTCAACGTCGAGAACGCAGCCGGCGGTTACGGCGTCACCCCCGAGGTGATGCACGAGCTGGACGATCTGCCCATCGACTGCTTCACCTCCGGCAACCACGTGTGGGACAAGAAGGAAGGGATGGAGCTCCTGGACCGCGATCCGCGCCTGCTGCGCCCGGCCAACTATCCGGCGGGCAATCCCGGCAAGGGGCTGTACGTCGGCGAGACCGCGGGTGGTGTCCCGGTGGCGGTGCTGAACCTGGAGGGCCGGGTCTTCATGAGCAACCTCGACTCCCCCTTCACCGGCGCCGACCTTCTCCTCGGCCGGCTCGACCGCAACAAGATCAAGGTGGTCTTCGTCGACTTCCACGCCGAGGCGACGAGCGAGAAGCAGGCGATGGGCTTCTACCTCGACGGCCGCGTCAGCGCGGTGATCGGCACCCACACCCACGTCCCCACGGCGGACGAGCGCATCCTCCCCGGCGGCACGGCGCTGCTCACCGACGTCGGCATGACCGGCCCCTACGAATCGGTCATCGGCATGCGCGCCGACAAGGCCCTCAAGCGCTTCCTCCTGCAGACCCCGCACTCCCTGGAAGTCGCCAAGCGCGACGTCCGCCTCGCCGCCGCCCTGGTCGACATCGACGAAACGACCGGCAAAGCCGAGCGCATCGAACGCTTCCTGATCCCCGACGACCAACAGGTGTAGCGACGGGGCGGGGCGCATGGAACAGGCGCAGCTCAACTGGATCGCCAACTTCATCTGGGGCATCGCGGACGACGTGCTCCGCGATCTCTACGTCCGCGGCAAATACCGCGACGTCATCCTTCCGATGACCGTCCTGCGCCGGCTCGACTCCCTTCTGGAACCAACCCAGAAGGACGTGCTGGCCTTGAAGGCCACGCTCGACAAGGCGGGCATCGTCCACCAGGACAAAGCGCTGCGGCAGGCGGCCGGGCAGGCGTTCTACAACACCTCGCGGTTCACCCTGCGGGGCCTCCGGGCGAGCACCGGGCAGCAACAGCTCCGGGCCGACTTCGAAGCCTGGCTCGACGGATTCTCCCCCAACGTCCAGGACATCCTGGAGAGCTTTGAGTTCCGCAACCAGATCCCGCGCCTGTCCAAGGCCGATGCGCTGGGAACGCTGATCGAGAAGCTCCTCTCTCCGGACATCAACCTCAGCCCCAACCCCGTCCTCCACGGCGACGGCTCGGTCAAGCACCCCGGGCTGGACAACCACGCCATGGGCACCATCTTCGAAGAGCTCGTCCGCCGCTTCAACGAGGACAACAACGAAGAAGCCGGCGAGCACTGGACGCCGCGCGACGCGGTCAAGCTCATGGCGCAGTTGATCTTCCTCCCCATTGCGGGAGAGATCGAATCGGGCACCTACCTGCTCTATGACGGCGCCTGCGGCACCGGCGGCATGTTGACCGTCGCCGAGGAGACCCTGCGCGACCTCGCCGCCCAGCACGGCAAACAGGTGGCCACCCATCTCTACGGCCAGGAGATCAACGCCGAGACCTATGCCATCTGTAAGGCCGACCTCCTGCTCAAAGGCGAAGGCGACGCCGCGGACAACATCATCGGCGGCCCCGAGCATTCGACGCTCGCCAATGACGCCTTCCCCTCCCGCGAGTTCGACTTCATGCTCTCCAATCCCCCGTACGGAAAGAGCTGGAAGGGCGACCTCGAACGCATGGGAGGCAAAGGAGGCATCAAGGACCCGCGCTTCCTGATCGAGCACGCCGGGGACCCGGAATACTCGCTGCTCACCCGGTCCAGCGACGGCCAGATGCTCTTCCTCGCCAACCTGCTCTCCAAGATGAAGCATGGCACCCGCCTCGGCAGCCGCATCGCCGAGGTGCACAACGGCTCTTCGCTGTTCACCGGCGACGCCGGCCAGGGGGAGAGCAACATCCGGCGCTGGATCCTCGGCAACGACTGGCTCGAAGCCATCGTCGCCCTGCCCCTCAACCTGTTCTACAACACCGGCATCGCCACCTACGTCTGGGTGCTCACCAACCGCAAGCCCGCCCACCGCCGCGGCCAGGTGCAGCTCATCGACGCCACGCAGTGGTTCAAGCCGCTGCGCAAGAACATGGGCAAGAAGAACTGCGAGCTAGCCGAAGAGGACATCCGGCGCATCTGCGACACCTTCCTCGCCTTCGAGGAGACGCCGCAGTCGAAGATCTTCCCCAACGCCGCCTTCGGCTACCACAAGGTGACGGTCGAGCGCCCCCTGCGGATCGCCGGCATCGATCCCGGCCGCGCCTACACCCCGAAGGAGATCAAGGCGCTCCTGAAGTCGGCCGGCCGCGACGAGTCGGCCCCGCCGGTGATCCGCAAGATCCACAAGAAAGGCACCCGCCCCGATCCCGTGCGCGGCCTCTTCGCCCTCCCCATCGACGGCACCCGGCAGGTCGTCGAATACGAGCCGGACGGCGACCTGCGCGACACCGAGCAGGTGCCCCTTCTGGAAGCGGGAGGCATCGAAGCCTTCCTGCAACGCGAGGTGCTCCCCCACGCCCCGGACGCCTGGTACGACCCGGAGAGCGTCAAGACCGGCTACGAGATCAGCTTCACCCGCTACTTCTACAAGCCCCAGCCCCTGCGCACCCTGGAAGAGATCCGTGCCGACATCCTGGCGCTGGAGAAGGAGACGGAGGGCCTGCTGGCGGAGATCCTGGGGGGTGGGGCGTGAGGGGGCGAGGGCAATCCGGGTCGCTCGTGGAAAGGCCCCGGAGGGGCCGGCAGCCTGTAGCCCGGGGCCAGAGCGCAGCGGCGGCCCCGGGTCAGGGAGGTAGAAATGGCCAAGCCCCGCAGGGGCG
>DIHE01000085.1:0-190 GCA_002420005.1 Holophagales bacterium UBA5704
GCGGGGGACGATCGCCTCGGTGCGGCCGAGGTCGATGATGATATCGCCGCTCCCGAAGCGCTTGACGGTGCCGTTCACCACCTCGCCGACGCGGTCGATGTATTCGTTGTAGATGTTCTCGCGCTCCGCCTCGCGCACCCGCTGGTAGAGCACCTGCTTGGCCGATTGCGCGGCGATGCGGCCGAGGCCG
>DIHE01000085.1:391-1611 GCA_002420005.1 Holophagales bacterium UBA5704
GCGCGGCGATGCGGCCGAGGCCGTCGGTCGGGATGGGGAGGTGGACCTCGTCGCCCACCTGCGCATTCCGCTTGTGGTCCTGGGCCTCGTCCACCGTCCATTCGGCGAGCGGGTCCTCGACCTCTTCGACGACCTTCTTGACGATGAAGGCCTCGAACTTCCCGGTTTCGCGATCCAGGCGTGCGCGCACCGGCTCCTTGATGCGGTGCTGCTTCTTGGCCGCCGACGCCATGGCGTCTTCCAGGGCTCCGATCCAGCGTTCGAGATCGATGTCCTTCTCACGCGCGACCTGGCGCAGGATCTCGTTGAGGTTCACGTCCGCCGTCTGTGCTTGAGGCATGGGCTTCTTCATCCTTCTCCGTATCGTCCGTCTACAGCTCGATCTCCAACCGAGCCTGCTTGATGTCGCGGAAGGCCACTTCGAGGCGTTCCCCTTTCGGCTCCTCGATCACCACCACGCGGGCCACTGCGTCCGGAGCCGCCTCGCCGGCCTCCTCCGGCGCCCGCTCGACCGCAGCGAGCCGGCCGGTCACCGTCCTCCGGGCTCCCGTTCCCGGGTCCTCCAGGGTCACCCGCGCCATGCTGCCGAGGAACCGCTCGAAGTCGCGCAGCCGGTGGAGCCGGCGGTCGAGCCCGGGAGAGGAGACTTCGAGGACGTAGCGGCTCTTGCCGAAATCCACCACGTCGAGATAGGCCGAAACCAACTTGGAGACGTGCTCGCAATCCGAGAGCGTCACGCCCTCCGGTTTGTCGAGATAGAGACGCAGCACCCCACCCTTCACCTCGGCATGCCAGAGCTCACAGCCGGACGCCTCGGCGATCCGCTCGATCTCCGGCTGGAAATCGGCGAGTCGTCCCGAGGTCTTGCCGGCGGTCGTCTCCGCCCTCTGTCCGGCCGTCCTGGCGGTCGTCGCCCGACTGGCGCCCGTGGTGCCCTCTCCCATCGTCCTCCCTTGGTTCACGAGAGCGCCGGCTGCCCTGACAACAAAAAGAGTGGGCAGAACATGCCCACTCCGTACCGACCGGTCGCCGGTCGGGGCAAGCTGGCTGTTCGCAGTATAGGACACCCGGGGGCATCGCTTCAACTTGAGGGTGGGAATGACATGTCCGAGCCGGCCTGGACCCGCAAATGGCGCCAATTTGGCACTCCGGGGCGGGTGCTCCGACTTGGCGATCCTCTGGAATCCGGCTGGCAGGGGGTTTGCTACGGAATCCGGCGA
>DIHE01000085.1:1870-2394 GCA_002420005.1 Holophagales bacterium UBA5704
GTCATGAGCACGACCCGTACACGGCACCTGGCCACGTTTTTGTTGGTCCTGGGCGCAGTGGTCTTCGGCATGGTGTTGGCCGGAGGCCTGCAGTTGACCTTGCCCGGTATGGCGGAGTCGCAAGCCCCGCTGTCGGCGACCCAGGTCGCCGCCGCGAAACCCGGCATCGCGGCCATCCCGAGCTTCGCGGATCTGGCCCAGGCGGTGGACCCCGCCGTGGTGTCGATCCAGGCGGCGACGATCGAGAAGGGGGGCGCGCGCGATCAGCGCGGTGGCGGCCAGGACCCCTTCGAATTCTTCTTCGGCCCGCGCGGCCGCCGGCCCGGCGGCCCGCAGGAGGAGCCGCAGGATTTCCGCTCCGATTCCGGCGGCAGCGGCTTCGTGATCAGCCGCGACGGCCTGGTGGTCACCAACTATCACGTCGTCGAGGGGGCGAGCGAGGTGAAGGTGCACCTCGGCGACCGCGACTTCACGGCCGAGGTCAAGGGGACCGACCCGGCGACCGACATCGCGCTGCTCAAGAT
>DIHE01000085.1:2610-2745 GCA_002420005.1 Holophagales bacterium UBA5704
GACATCGCGCTGCTCAAGATCGATGCCGGCCATGACCTGCGCTATTTGGAGCTCGGCGACAGCGAGAGCGCCCGCGTCGGCGACTGGGTGATGGTCATCGGCAATCCCCTGAACCTGGACAAGACGGTCACCACC
>DIHE01000035.1:0-13325 GCA_002420005.1 Holophagales bacterium UBA5704
AAACCCCCTGAACTCCCCCTTACCCCCTGACTCCAGAAAAGAAACTGACAAGGAGAGCTTCGCTCTCGCGCCCCGGCCCCTGGCGGGGCCTCAGAGCGCGACCTTGCGCACCCACCTGTTGTTCGAAGAAGCCGGGATACCCGTCCCGAGCCCTGCCCAGATCGGCCTTTGGGTCCGGATGCTGGGCGGCATCGAACCGCTCCTCAACATCCTCCGCCGGCTCATCGCGTCCGGCCTCGCGACCAAGCGCAACCCCGCCGCCTACGTCCACCGCGTCGTCATGGAGCGCGCAGCGCACCCCGAACGCCCCGAGCCGGCGCGACCCCTCGACGCCCGCACCGGCAGAGACCTCCTACGCGCCGCAGGCGCCGACGAAACCCGCTGGCAACAAGCCCTCGACATCATTGCCGACACCGGAGGTGACCAATGACCCCCTGGATCTGCAGCCAATGCGGCGAGGAACAACTCGCCTTCGGCACCGTTCCCGCCCCCGGCAGCCACTGCTGCGCCTGCCGCGACGCCCAGGCAGCCCTGACCGCCTTCACCGAAGTCGACGCAGGCGTCCCCAAGCTCTTCCGCGGCCTCACCCGCGAGACCTGGAGCGCGCACTTCCGGCGCCCCTGGCCCGCACCCGTCGAACGCTGGACCGGCACCCCCACCTGGGTGGCCCTCTGGGGTCCGACCGGCACCGGCAAGACCGCCGTAGCCAGCATCCTCCTGGCCGAGCACCTGCGCACCGGCCGCCGCGGCTACTGGATCTCCGGCCCCGAGCTGTCGCGGCGCCTCCAGCGCGACCTCGCCAACGCCGAAGACGTCATCGCCCCGCTCCTCGTCACCTCGCTCCTCGTCTTCGACGAGCCGCTCACCGGCGCCGCCGCCGACTGGTACATGGAGCGCCTGATCCTCATCACCCGCACCCGCGACGAAAACTGCCTTCCCACCATCGTCACCAACCAGCTCCTCCCCGAGCTGCTCCGCAACCCCACCGCCGCCACGCCGCCGCCCCTCCTCTCGCGGTGGCTCTCCGGCCTCCACGTCCGCACCGGCGGCAGCGACGTCCGCCTCAGGAAGACCCCGCGATGAACCGCAAGAACACCATGCCCCACAGCCCCGAAGCCGAACGCGCCGTCCTGGGAGCCCTGCTCCTGGAGCCCCAGCTCCTGACCCGGGTGAGGACCCGCCTCGAACCCCGCGACTGGTACCTCGAGAACCACCGCCTGCTCTACCAGGCCTTCCTCGACATCACCGACGCGGGAGCCACCCCCGACCTCCTCACCCTCCAGGCCCACCTCGACCAAGCCGGCACCCTCACCGCCATCGGAGGCTTGGCCTACCTCGCAGCCCTCGACCTCGACCTGCCGGACATCAGCCGGCTCGACGAGTACGCCGAGATCATCCGCGAGAGATGCCTGCGCAGAGACCTCATCGTCGGCGCCCGGAAGACCATCCTCGGCGCCACCACCACCGCCCGCCCCGTCACCGAGCTGATCGCCGACCTGCACACCACCATCGATCACCTGCGCGGGCGCGCCTCCCATGTCCACTGGGAAACGGCGGGCGCCGTCCTCAGCCGCCTGCTCACGACGATCGAAGACGGCCATCCCGACGCCCTGCAAGGCCTCACCACCGGCTATCCCGCCTGGGACCGGCTTGGCCCCGGCCTCCTGCGCGGCGGTCTCTACGTGATCGCCGGCAGGCCCGGGATGGGCAAAACCTCCTTGGCCCTCGACATCACCCGCCACGTCACCATCGCGCTGCACCGTCCCGTCGGCGTCTTCTCCCTGGAGATGACAGCCGACGAGCTGGGCCTGAAGCTCGTCTCCGCCGAAGCCGACATCCACGTCCGGCGGGCGCGCGCGGGCCGGCTGTCCAACCGCCAATGGCTGGACATCTACAACGCGACGCGCCGCATGACCGCCGCGCCCCTGTTCCTCGACGACACCACCGGCCTCGTCCTGGACGACCTCGAAGCCCGGGCCTGGTGGCTGAAGGCCCGGCACCCCGACCTTGCCCTCCTGGTGGTGGACTACCTGCAACTCATCACCGCCGGAGCCCGGATGGAGCAGCGCCGCCTGGAAGTCGCCCTGATCACCCGCCGCCTGAAAGAGCTGGCCGGCGAGCTGGGCGTGGTGATGATCGTCCTCTCCCAGCTCAACCGAGAGCTGACCCGCCGGAGCGATCCGCGTCCGAAACTGGCAGACCTGGCTGAATCCGGCGCCATCGAACAAGACGCCGACCAGGTCGCCTTCGTCCACCGGCCCGAGGTCTACACCCCGGACGACGAGACCCTGCGCGGCCTGGCCGAGATCCACATCGCCAAGCACCGCCACGGCGAGACCGGGAGGATCGACCTCCACTGGTCCGGCACCAAGACCTCCTTCCACAACCCCGCATCCGCGCCCCAGGCCGAGCCGGAACCCTCCTGATGCACCTCGATCCCCGGCTCGCCCACCAGCTTCTCCTTCGCGTCGATCCCGGCCGCGTGCATGGGGGCAGGGCCGCGGGACTCCGCGACGGAGCCCTCCTGTCCCTCGTCGCCGCCGGCCTGAGCGCCGCCGAAATCGTCGCCCTCCAGGCCACGGCGATCACGATGAACGAGAGCAAGGTCCAGCTCGCGATCCACCGCCGCGGCATCACCTGGGTCGCCACCCTGCCGACCGACCTTGGAGCCTGGCTCCTCGCCTGGCTGACCGAAAGTCGCCTCTGGGCCGAACCCGAACCCCTCTTCCGGGGGCCGAGAGGCCCCCTCACCCCCGCGGCGATCCACCAATTCCTCAAGCGCTACCGCACCCGTCCAACCAAACCCGCGCGCCGGAAGAAGACAAAGAAGAAGAAGGCGCCTTCAACCTGAGCACCGAGCCCGATAGATGCTGTCCCTCGAACAATGCCGGGAGATCCTCGGGCCGGACGCCCCGGCCGACGAGCACCAGCTCGCCGAGCGGCGCGAAGACGCCTACCGCTTGGCCCGACTGCTGATCGAAATCTACCGTGACCAGAAAACTTCCCCGGTAGAGCCCGAAAAATGATAGAATAAAGCCTCCACAGAGGCGAAACAACATTCCTGGAGATGTCTCGTCAGACAGGAGGAGACCGATCCCATGAGAGCCGTCATCTACACCCGCGTTTCCTCCGAGGAGCAGGTCTCCAACCTGTCCCTCGACGTCCAGGAAAAGACCTGCCGAGAATACTGCGCTCGCAACGGTTGGACGGTCGAGACCGTCTACCGGGAAGAGGGGGAGAGCGCGAAGACGGCGAACCGGACGGAGCTTCGGCACCTGTTGGCGGACTTGCGGGCCCGTCCGGCGGACTTCGTCGTGGTGTACGACACCAGCCGATTTGCCCGGGACGTCCACGTCCATACATCCCTGAAACAGCTCCTGAAGAAAACCGGAACCCAGCTCCGCGCCGCCACCCAGCCGATCGAAGACACCGCGGCGGGCCGAGCGATCGAGGGCGTCTTTGCCGTCTTCAACCAGCTCGACAACGAGCTACGGGCGGAGAAGATCACCGCGGGCATGAAGGAGACGGTCTCCCGGGGCCTGTGGCCTTGGGCGGCGCCCTTGGGATACCGCAACGCGCGATCCGCCGAAGGCCGGAAGATCGTGATCCACGACGGCGAGCGCGCGGTGCTGATGCGTCGCGGCTTCGAGTCGATCGCCGCCGGAGAGGCTCCGGCGGACGTCCTGCGGCACCTGACCGCCCTGGGATTGACCTCGAGAAAGGGCGGCCCGATCCGCTACCAGGAATTCAGGAAAGTCCTCCGCAACCCCTTCTACAAGGGCATTGCGCGGTCAGGAGTGTGGGGGATCGAGACCCAGGGCCAGCACGAGCCCCTCGTCGACGCCGCGACCTGGGCGCGCGTGCAGCAGAGACTGGATGGCCGCACCATCGTGCCGGCGGCCCGGAGCAAGGCCAACCCGGAGTTTCCCTTGCGCGGATTCGTGCGCTGTGCGGCCTGCGGCAGGCCCCTGACGGCCTCCAACAGCCGCGGCAAGATGGGGAAGACCTACCCCTACTATCGCTGCTGGAACAAAGGCTGTGGAGCGGCGCAGGTGCGAGCCGAGCGGCTCGAACAGACCTTCAGCGAGCTCCTCCAGCGGGTCGAGATCGCTCCTGGCATGGTGCGCCTGATCGAGGCGGCCCTCATCGACCTGTGGCACCAGCGCGGCAGGGAATCCGGCCGACAGACCGCAGCCGCCAAGAGTCGCATCACCGAGCTGGAGAGAAAGAAGCAGAGACTCGTCCAGGCCTACGTCTACGACCAGGCCCTGGACCGGCCGACCTACGATCGGGAGCTCGCCACCCTGGACGAGTCCCTGACCCTGGCCCACTTGGAACTCCGCGACGCCCAGCTGGAAGACCTCGACCTGGAAGCCGCCCTGAGCCACGCAAAGTCCTTACTGACAAGCACTTCCACCCTCTGGAAAACCGTCCCGGCCCCCAAGAAGCGCCGCCTCCAACCCCTCATCTTCCCGGCCGGCGTCACCTACGACGGAAAAGCCCTTGGAACCCCTGCAACCGCCTTTGTTTTCAGTCTGTTGAGTCCAGAAACGACCATGAAGGTGGATTTGGTGGAGCAGAAGGGATTCGAACCCTCGACCCCCACGTTGCGAACGTGGTGCTCTCCCAACTGAGCTACTGCCCCACGAGCGGGAGGCGCATAGTGTACTCAGGTGGGGGGTGGAGGGCAAGCGGAAATTTCAGGGGGCTCAGCGGACCCGCCGGCGAGGTCGGCGAGGGTCTGGCCGGCGAGGTGGTCGGCGCGGCAGGTGGAGACGGTCCGTACCAGCTCTTCCAGACGGCCGGTGAGCTCTCCTCCCGGCAGACCGACGCCCCGCCGTGCCCGGTGGTCGTAGGCGGCGAAGACGTGCTCCAGAGGGAGGTCCTGTGGCTCGACGGCCAGGCGGTAGCCCCGGCTGCCGGCAGGCCGCAGGAGATCCTGGGCGATCAGCGGATGCAGGATGCGTTCGAGCTCGCGCTGCGGCAACGTCAGATGGTCCGCCAGCTCCTCCCTGGAGAGCGGCGGCTCTCCCCGCAGGAGACGCCGGGCGATGAGCGCGAGGGTGGCCAGCCCCACCCAGGCCGCCTGGACCGGTGGATTGCGGTGCAATCCCCGGGAAAGGAGACGGAAGTGCTGCGCCGTGTAAGCGGCCTCGCAACCCAGGAGCACGATGCCCCAGGTCAGATCCAGAGAGATGATGAAGAGGATCGCGAAGGTCAGGCCGCCGTACATCGCGTTGAAGCCGCTGAACAACTCCACGTAGAGCGCGAACCCCTGCCGCAGCATCTCCAGAAGGATGGCCGCGAGGAGGCCCCCGGCCAGCGCATTGCGCAAACGCACCGGTGCATCGGGCACCAGCCAGTAGAGAACGGTGAGGCCGACGAGACTGGCGGCGAACGGGGCCAGGGCCAGGAGGGAGGACTCTTCGGCGAGATGGCGCAGCGCCGGGCTCTGGCGCAGGAGCAGGAGGCTGGTGAACGTCGCGCCCACCAGGATCGGCCCCCAGGCGATGAACAGGGCGAAGGAGAAGAGCCGCACCGGCCAGGGGCGGCGGCCGACCACGTTCCAGATGCGGTTGATCGTCTTCTCGACGGTGACGAACAGGAAGAGGGACGAGGTGAAGAAGAAGAGCACGCCGATGCCATGGATGCCCTCGGCGTGGTTGAGCAGCTCGGTCAGGGCATCGACCAGGCTCTTCTCGGAGTACGGGAGAATCTGGATGAAGACCTCCAGGCTCCGCTGCGGGTACTGGCTGAACACCCGCGCGCCGATGTACGAGAAGGCGGCGAGCAGCGGGATCAGCGACAACAAGGTCACCAGGGCGAGCGCCGAGGCGATCAGCCAGATGGAGTCCTCGTGCGCCTGACGCAGGGTGATCCGGCCGTAGCGCGCCAGGCGGCGGAGGAAGCTCTCGGGCGGCACCAGCCGCCGCAGGGCCACGAGGGCCCGCTCTACCACGGCACCTTCTCTCCGGTGAGCGGCAGATGGGCGAGCGGCCAGCCCTCTTTCTCGGCCAGGGCCACCCGTAAGGCCTTGCGGGCCGGATCCTCCCCGTGGTTCAGGAAGACCCGCTCCGGACGTCCGGGGAGGGCGTCGCACCAGCGCAGCAGCTCCTCCCGGTCGGCGTGCGCCGACATCCCATGAATCTGGTGCACCTGCGCGCGCACCCGCACCGCCTGGCCGTGGATGGCCACCGCCTCCGCACCGTCCACCAGCGCCCGGCCGAGGGTGCCGGCGGCTTGAAAGCCGACGAAAACGACGGAGCTGCGCGGGTCCGGCAGGCGGTGGAGCAGGTGGTGAAGCACCCGGCCGCCGGTGGCCATGCCGCTCGACGCGACCAGCACCGCCGGCTGGGTACGCCCGTTGAGCAGCTTGGACTGCTCGGAGGTGCGGCAGCGCTGGAAACGGGTCGGTGCGAGAGGATCGGCGCCGTTCTGCGCCACTTCGAGAAGGTCCTCGTCGTGCTCGCCTTCCGCCCGGTCGTAGAGGTCGGTGGCGTCGATCGCCATCGGGCTGTCGAGGAAGACGTCCCGGAGGTCGACCCGGCCGGCTTCGGCGAGGGCGGAGAGGTGCCAGAGCACGTCCTGGGTGCGTCCCAGGGCGAAGGCGGGGATGATCACCGAGCCGCCGCGGGCGAAGGTTTCGTCGATGATCGCGGCGAGGGCCGCCGCGGGGTCCTGCTGCGCATGGCTGCGGTCGCCATAGGTGGACTCGAGGACCAGGGCGTGCGGCGGCTCGGCCGGCGGCTCGGGGTCTTTGAGAATGGGGACGCCATAGCGCCCCACGTCCCCCGAGAAGCACCAGGTGCGCCGCTGCCCGTCAGCCCCCTTGGCGGTGATCTCCAGGGACCCGGCGCCCAGCAGGTGGCCGGCCCGGCAGTAGCGGAAGCGCACGCCGGGCGCAATCTCGCGATCCTGGTCGAACGGCACGGTCTCCAGGAGCTTCAAGGCGCGGCGGGCGTCTTCTTCGGTGTAGAGGGGCTGCGGGCTCTCGTGACGGCTGTAGCCCTTGCGCCGGGCGTAGCGGACCTCCTCCTCCTGGATCTTGCCGGAGTCGAGCAGGATGAGGGAGATCAGGCCGCGGCTCGGCTTGGTGCAGTAGACCGGCCCGCGGAAGCCGTGCGCGGTGAGGCGGGGCAGAAGGCCGGTGTGGTCGAGGTGGGCGTGGGTCAGCAGGATCGCGGTCAGCCGGGACGGTGGAAACGGGAAGGGGGTCCAGTTGCGCTGCTCCTGCTCTTCGTCCCCCTGGAAGAAGCCGCAGTCGACGAGAACATGGGTCTCTCCCCACGAGAGCAGGGTGGAGCTGCCGGTGACGCACCCGCAAGCCCCGAGAAACGTGACGGTCGCCATCGGGATCGTTCTCCTTTCTCACCCGACAGGTTATCCTCGGAGGCATGATTCCTGCTAGAGGAGAGGGTGGACCGAAAGAAACGACATAAGGAGGCAATCATGGCCGATACGATCGAAAAAGGACTGGCGGAGGGTGCCGAAACGGCGCGGGAAGCGGTGGACGGCGCCGTGTCGTCGGCGCGCGACCGGTTTCAGCGCTTGACCAGTGACGTGCAGAATCGCTATCAGCGGGTGTCCGAGGACGTCAAGCGGGGCGCCGAGCGCGCCTCGAAGGAGATCCGTCGCGGCACCGAGCGCGCCCGCGAGCGCTACAGCGAGGTCGCCGACTCGGCCCGTGAGCGCTACAGCCAGGTGCGCGAGCGCACCGGGGATCTCACCCGCGACGTCACCCACTACGTGCGCGACAATCCGGGCCGTTCGGTGCTCATCGCCGCCGGCGTCGGCTTCCTCGTCGGCCTGCTGGTCCGCGCGGGGCGCCGCGACGACGAGTAGGGTCTTCCCACCGCAGCCCCTCTCTCCGGAGCGGGAGAGGGGCGCCGTCTGGGATAGAATCGGGCCGGGAGGACGGCATGGAAGATTTCCTGGACGACGGCGCACCCCATTCCTCGACGGCCGATGACCTTCTCGACGAGATCCTTCCGGAGGACCTCGACTGGCAGCGGCTCGTGCGGACCTACCCTTTGCCGGCGCTCGCGGTGGCCGCGGCCGGCGGCTTCCTGCTGGGGCTGCTGCACGGCCCGACCCTCGTCGCCGCCGCGTCCAGCTACGTCGCCGCCCAGGTCTCGCGCCAGGTGGGTCAGGTGATCGGCCAGGACCTGGCCTGAACGGCGTGCGTACCCTCTTCCACATCTCGGACCTCCATTTCGGACCCCCGCACCTGCCGCGGGTGTCCCGGGGCGTGCTGGAGCACGTCGAGCGGCATCGTCCCGATCTGGTCGTCCTGTCGGGCGACCTCACCCAGCGGGCCAAGCCGGAGCAGTTTCGCGCGGCGCGTGCGTTCGTCGACCAGATCCAGGTGCCGGTGGTGGTGGTCCCCGGCAATCATGACGTGCCCCTGTGGCGGGTCTGGGAGCGGGTGCTCGATCCCTATGGCTGCTATCGGCGCCACTTCAGCCCGGAGCTTGAACCGGTCTACCGCGACGAGGAGATCCTCATCGCCGGGGTCAACACCGCCTTTGGCTGGACGTTCAAGGATGGCCGGATCACCACCCGCCGCCTGCTGGAGCTGGCGGAGCTGTTCGAGCAGACGCCGGAATCCGTCTTCAAAGTGGTCGTCGCCCACCACCATCTCATCCCGCCGCCCAACTTCGGCACCCAGCGGGTGCTCGGCAATGCCTACGAGGCGATCGATCTCTTCTCGCGCGCCGGAGTGGACCTGATCCTCTCCGGCCACCTGCACCAGGCCTACATCGGCAGCTCCGAGGAGTTCTATCCCCAGGGCCGGCCGCCGGTGGTCATCCTGCATTCGGGGACGACGACCTCCAACCGCGGGCGCGGTGGTGAGCGGGAGCGCAACACCTGCAACTGGATCCGCATCGACGGCGAATCCCTCGTCGTGTCGCACCTGCGCTGGCACCGCGAGCTCGACCGGTTCGCCGAGCAGAGCCGGCATTGGTACCCGCGCCAGGAGCGGGTCCCCTACACGCTGGAAGGCTTGAAGGGCGGCGGCGTGCCGCCGATGCCGACGACGCTCTAGGCGGAGAGGTCGGGCGGCAGGCTGGCCAGGGCCACGAGGACTTCCTGCGCCGTCTGGAAACGGTCCTGCGGGTCCTTCTTGAGCAGGCGGTCGATCAGTTCCACCCAGGCATCTGGAGTTTCGGGGCGGAAGCGGCGGATGTCGGGGGGCGGTTCCTGCAATTGCCGCAGCGCGAGCACGGTGGGATCGGCCGGCTCGAAGGGCTCGCGGCCGGCGACCAAGGTGTAGGCGACGATGCCGAGCGAGTAGAGGTCCGACCGGCCGTCCAGCTCCTTGCCGAGGAGCTGGTCGGGGGACATGTACATCGGTGTTCCCATCACGCAGCCTTCCAAGGTGAGGCGGGCGCCCAGCCCGGCCATGGAGGCGATGCCGAAGTCGAGGATCTTCAGCCGGCTGCCGGTGACCATCAGGTTGGCCGGTTTGAGGTCGCGGTGCACGATCCCCTGCGTATGGGCCTCCTGGAGCCCGGCGGCGATCTCGCCGAGCAGGAAGCGGACGCGCGGAAAGGGGATCGGCGTCTCCTGTTCGAGCACCCGGTCGAGGTTCACCCCTTCGAGCATCTCCATGGTGACGAACAGGCCGCCGCTGAAGCGGCCGATGTCGTACACGCGGACGACGTTGGGGTGGCTGATCCGGCGGCAGATCTGCACCTCGCGCAGGAGGCGTACCTCCTCTCCGGTGTTGTCCTCCGGCGTCAGCAGGGTCTTGATGGCGACGATCTCGTCCAGCTCGCGGTCGCGCGCCTTGTAGATCCGCCCCATGCCGCCGCGGCCCAGCTCGGCGAGGATCTCGTAACGCGCTCCCACCGTCGGGAAGGGCACGGCGGGTGCGACCGTGTTCAAGGAACCCCAATCCAGCTCCAGCTTGTCCACCGCCTCGGTGGGATGGCGCACCGGCGTGCCTTTGAGCGCTGCGAGCCGCTGGGCGGCGTCGCGGTGGTTGGGCGCCCGCGCCATCAGCCGTTCGAAGGACGCGATGGCGACGTCCTTCTGGCCCAGCGCCTCATGGCTTCGGCCCAGCCAGTACTCGACCTCCATCTCGTGGCGGCGGGCCGCGTCGCGCGGGATCTGCTGCAGACGGTCGAGCGCGTTCTGGGCAAATCCTTCTTCGAGCAGGAGCGGGGCGAGCAGCAAGGTGCCTTCGCCGAAGTCGGCTTCGTCCGGCTGCATCTGGAGAAGGAGGGAGGCGGCTCGCGCCTTGTCGCCGGCTTCGAGGCAGCGGTGGGCGATTTCCAGGGCACGGCTGGTCGGGCGGGGGCGGTTCACCGGTTTGACCGTGGCGCGGGCCGCGGCTTCCTCGGCCTGGCGGGTCAGGCCCGCCGCCTCATAGCAGCGGGCGGCGTCGCGCGGCCTCCCGGCTTTTTCGTAGGCCTGGGCGGCGCGGGCCGGATCGTTCGCCGCCTCCCAGCGGTAGGCGGCACGGCCCCAGTCTCCGGCGGCTTCGTAGGCCTCGGCCGCCTCGCGCGCCCGGCCGCTGCGCGCCAGCAGGTCTCCGGCCTCGATCGCCCGGCCGGTGCGCAGGAAGATCTGGGCCTGCAGCCGGTCGCGCTCCGGGCTCAAGACCGCGAGCTGGGTCGCTTCCTCCACCAAGCCGAGGCCGAGGTAGCACTCCACCGCTTCCAGGGGCCTGCCGGCGAGCGCCAGGAGCTGCGCCTTGCGCGGGCTGGGTGGCAGGGGGAGCAGGAGACGGGCGGCGTTCTCGCCGCGCCCCATGCGCATCAGGAGCTCCACGCGGAGGCCGATCAAGTCTTCGAGCCGGCCGGCGCCGGAGAGGCTGCCCCCTTGCGCCCGCTCCAGGCTCAGGCAGCCCTCTTCCACCATCTGCAGCGCCTCGCGCAGCTTGCCCGCCTCTTCCAGGCAGCGGGCTCCTTGCAGCCAGGCGCTCGCCTGCTTGAAGTATCTGGCGGCGCGGACGGGGTCCTTGGCGGCGCGCGCCGATTCGGCAGCCTGCATGGCGGCACCGGCCCGGTCAAAGAGAAGGATCGCCTCCTCGTGGCGCTTCTGCGCCGCCAGCAGCTCGGCGGCCTTGATCAGGTCCAGGGGTGGGCCGTCGGGGACCTTGCCCAGGCCGCTCATCAAGCAGTAACGGATCAGCTTTTCGTCGTCCCGCGCTTCGGCGGCGAGCTGGGCGGCGCGCAGCCATTGCCCACCGCGGGCGAACGACTCCATCGCCTTGAGCGTGTCGCCGCCGCGCTGTGCTTTCTGGTCCGCCGGCCTGCGGTCGCGGGAGAGGAAAGACACCACGCGCAGACACTACCGCCAAAGGGTTACAAAGTCGATAACGGCGATCCACGAGTGGCGTCAGACCGGCAGGGCGGCGAGCACCTCCCGGACCTCCCGGGCTGTCTGATATCGCTCGGCCGGCGTCTTTTTGAGCAGGCGGTCGATGAGCTCCGCCCAGGGCGCCGGTGTCTCGGGGCGGACGCGGCGGACGTCGGGAGGCGCCTCGTGCAACTGCTTGAGCGCCAGGGCGGTGGCGTCGGGTGCGTCGAAGGGCTCACGGCCGGCGATCAAGGTGAAGCCGACGATGCCGAAAGAGTAGAGGTCCGACCGGCCGTCCACCTCCTGGCCGCGGAGCTGGTCGGGCGACATGTAGAGGGGCGTGCCGAGCACGCAGCCGGTCTGGGTGAGCCGCGCGCCGAGACCGGCCATGCGGGCGATGCCGAAATCGAGGATCTTGAGCCGGCTGCCGGTGACCATCAGGTTCGCCGGTTTCAGATCGCGGTGGACGATCCCTTGCGCATGCGCTTCCTCGAGGCCGGCGGCGATCTCGCCGAGGAAGAAGCGGATGCGGGGGAAGGAGAGGGGTGCTTCGCGGACGAGGAGCCGCTCCAGGCTCTCGCCTTCGATGTATTCCATGGTGATGAACAGGCCGCCCGCGAAGCGGCCGATGTCAAAGACCCGTACCACGTTGGGATGGCTGATCCGGCGGCAGATCTGCACCTCGCGCAGCAGCCGCGTCTCCTCGCCGAAACCTTCGTCGGGTGCGAGCAGCGTCTTGATGGCGACGACCTCGCCGAGCTCCAGGTCCAGCGCTTTGTAAACCCGGGCCATGCCCCCCCGGCCGAGCTCGGCGAGAAGCTCATAGCGCTCTCCGAGCTTGCCTCCCACCCCGGGTGGCTCGGGCACCGGCGCCTCTTTCGGCTGCAGCGCTTCGAGCCGGGCACGCGCGTCGCGGTGCCCGGGCGTCCGTTCCTCCAGCCGTCCGTAGCAGGCCACCGCGATGTCCCGGTGTCCCAGCGCTTCCTGGCAACGGCCCTCCCAGTAGTCCACCTCGGCAACGAAGCGCGGCGCCTCGTCATGCGGAATCCGGTGCAGCCGGTCGAGGGCGTCCTGGGCGAAGCCCTCCTCCATCAGGAGGGGGGCGAGCAGGAAGGTGCCTTCGGCGAATCCTTCCTCCCCGGGCTGGATCTGGAGCAAAAGAGACGCGGCGCGCGGCGCATCCCCGGCGTCGAGGCATCGCCGGGCGGTCTGCAGCAGGCGGCTGCCGGCGCGCGGCCGGGCCGCCGGTTGTCCGAGGACCTCCGCGGCCTGGCGGGGCTGGCCCGCCGCCGCATAGCAGCGGGAGGCGTCGCGCAGCCGGCCGGCCTGCTCATAGGCCCGGGCGGCGCGAGCCAGGTCGCCTGCGGCCTCCCAGCGGTACGCGGCCCGTCCCCAATCCCCGGCCGTCTCATAGGCGAGGGCCGCTTCCCGGGGGAGCCCATGGTGGGCCAGGAGGTCGCCCGCCTCCTCGGGGCGGCCGGTTCGCAGGAAGATCTGCGCCTGCAGCCGGCCGTGGTCGGGGCTGCGCGCCGCCAGACGGGAGGCCTCGTCGACGAGGCCGAGATCCAGGAAGCAGGAGACCGCTTCGGCGTAGTGGCCGGTCTCGGCCAGCAGCTCGGCCTTGCGGGGGCTGGCGGGGAGGAGCGCGGCCTGGCGGGCAGAAGGGGCGGCGCGCAGCGGAGCACCGGCCACCCGCACCACTTCGGCCGCCAGGAGGGCCGCCGCCTCCTGCTGGAGCTCCGGGAGCTCCTTGGGGGCCGGGCCGTGCTTCCGCGGCGAGCCGGCCTGGCGGTTTGTCTCATGGGACCGGGGGGTGAGCCCGGCGAAGGGGTGGGCGAAAAACGACCGCACCTTGTCGCCGTTCATCGAGACCTGCTTTCTCCCGAGGACGCCGCCAAGCTCGGACCCAGGTGGGGACTGGACCGGTTACCGGGGATCGTGGACCGACCTGCGGGGCGACGCCCCCTTGAAGGCAGTTTCTCGCCCTCGCATTACGGGAACGATTACGGGCTCCAGGA
>DIHE01000035.1:13560-21941 GCA_002420005.1 Holophagales bacterium UBA5704
TCAGCGCACCGCCAGGTACTCGGAGAAGATCGACATCTCGACGTGCCGCTCCACCCGCGCAAAGCCGGCCTCTTGCAGGGCTTCGAGGATGACCGGTGGCGGGACGCAGCTCTCGATCGTTTCCCAGTAGTACCGCATGAGGTCGCGCGAGGTGCGGCCACCGCGACCCAGGCCGGCCACTGCGGGAACGACGCGGCCCAGGAAGAAGGCCAGGAGGTGGAACGCCAGGCGGGAGCGCGGGGGAGTCACCTCCAGGATGAGCAATCGGCCCCCGGGCCGCAGGACGCGGCGGTACTCCTGAAAGGTCGTCCGCAGGTCGGCGACGTGGCGCAAGGCATAGCCCATGCTCAGGAAGTCGAACCGCTCCTCGGGAAACGGCAGGGCTTCCGCCACCCCCCGCACCAGGCGTTGTGCCGCATTGCGGCGGGCCTGAAGAAGCATGCCGGTGCTCGGATCGAGCGCCACCGTGCGACCTTGCGGGCCGGCGATCTCCTGCACCGGGAGGGTCACCGCGCCCGTGCCGCAGGCGACGTCCAGCGCCTGCATGCCGGGGATGAGGCCGGCGCGGACCAACGCCTGCCGCCGGTATCGGTTCCCGGAGCCGAAGCTGAGCGCCTGGGAGACCCAGTCGTAGTCGGCCGCCGACGTGTCGAACCAGCGCAGGACCTGCCGGCGGCGCGCCGCTTCATCGGGGTAGTACTGCGTCAGCAGGGGGTGCGGACGGAGAGGTTCCGGATCGCTGCTCATGGAGGCAGGAAGGATACCAGGAACCGCCCCGTCCCCGGGTCCCCGGCCAGCGCGGCGTGGCGCCGAAGGCTCTCGGAGCGCATCGTGCTACGCTGTTTCTGGAGGTTTTCCGGATGAGCACGAACGACGAACGGTCAGCTGTCCCGCGGCGTGAGGTCCTCAAGCTCGGAGCCGTGGCGGCGGCGGGATTTCTCGCCCGCGGCGCGGCTGCGGCCGAGCCGCGAGACCTGCCCCCTCTTCCCTCCAACGGCGCCACCGCGGCGGCGATGCCGACCCGCAATCTCGGGCGCACCGGCTACCGGGTCGGCCTGTTCAGTCTGGGCGGCCAGGCCGCGATCGAGCAGCCGAACAACGAAGCCCGGGCGGTGCCGCTGATCGAACGGGCGCTCGATCTCGGGGTCAACTACCTGGACACCTCGGCGCGCTATGGCGGCGAGCAGGACCGCTGGAGCGAACGGTATTTCGGTCAGGTGCTGAAGCGGCGCCGCAAGGAGGTCTTCGTCGCCACCAAGACCCATGACCGCACCCGCGACGGCTCGCTGCGCCACCTGGAGCGGTCCCTGCAGCTCCTCCAGACCGACCACATCGATCTCTGGCAGCTCCACAACCTGGCCCGTAAGGAAGAGATCGACCAGATCTTCGCGCCCGGCGGCGCCCTGGAGGCGCTGATCCAGGCCCGCGACCAGAAGATCGTCCGCCACCTCGGGATCACCGGCCATGCCGACCCCGCGGTGCTCCTGGAGGCGATGGAACGCTTCCCGTTCGACGCCATCCTCCTCGCCTTGAATGCGGCAGATCGCCATCACCTGCCGTTCGCCGAGAAGCTGCTGCCGCGGGCGGTCGAGAAGGAGATGGCGATCATCGGCATGAAGATCCCCAGCCGCGGCCTCCTTCTCTCCTCCTGGAAGCCGCCGTCCGACCCCGCGGCCCGCTTCTACGGCGCGAGCCCCGGCCCGCTGGTGATGCGGGAGGCGCTGCGCTACGTGCTCTCGCTGCCCGTCTCCACCGTCATCGTGGGCGTCGACTCGATCGCCCAGCTCGAAGAAAACGTGGAGATCGCCCGCTCCTTCGTTCCGGTCGGCCCCGTCCAGATGGCCGAGATGGAGCAACGCACCGCATCGGTGCGCCGGCAAGCGCTGTTTTTCCGCCGCTGGGAGGCCTGAGCGGCTCAACCCCCCGGCAGGTGCCTTCTTCTCTCCCCTTGACATCTTAGGGGAGCGGTCCTACTCTTCCCCTGAGCAGTTTAGGTATGGGAGATCGGACCTCATGAAGATGGATCTGCTGCAAGGAACCCTGGACGTCCTCATCCTCAAGGCTCTTTCCTGGGGGCCGCTGCACGGCTATGCAGTGGTGCGCTGGATCGAGCGGACGACGGAGGAGGTGCTGCGCATCGAAGAGGGTGCGCTCTACCCGGCGCTGCACCGCATGGAGCGGCGCGGGTGGATCGAGGCGGAGTGGGGGATGTCGGAGAAGAACCGCAAGGCCAAGTTCTACAAGCTCACCGACCTCGGCCGCCGCGAGCTGCACGCGGAGAGCGCCACCTGGCACCGCTACGCCCAGGCGGTCGGCAAGGTGTTGCAGGCGGCGCAGGCGGTCTGAGATGCGCCGCTCCGGACCCCGCCGGTTGTTTCGTTTCCCGTTGCGCGGCCAGGTGGACCAGGACGTGGAGGCGGAGCTGCGCTTTCATCTCGACGAGCGCACGGACGAGCTGATCGAAGAAGGGATGTCTCCGGCCGCGGCCCGGGAGGAGGCGCTGCGGCGCTTCGGGGACCTCGCCCGGATCCGCGAGGACTGCCGCGCGATCGGGCGGCGCAGGGAGAGAGAGATGTGGTGGATCGAACGCTGGACCGAGCTGCGGCAGGATCTCGTCTACGCCGGCCGCCAGTTGCGCAAGGCGCCGTTGTTCACCGCCATCGCCGTGCTCACCCTGGCGCTGGGGATCGGAGCGACCACGGCCATCTTCAGCGTGGTCGACGCCGTGGTCCTGCGTCCCCTGCCGTACCCCGAGCCCGAACGGTTGGTGCGCCTCTGGGAGAGCAATCCGCAGACCGATGAGTTCTCGGTGTCGGACCCCAACTTCCTCGATTGGCGCCAATCCAACCGCTCGTTCACCGACATGGCCGCCATCCGCTACGCGAGCTTCACCCTGGCGGGGGATGGAGAGCCGGTGCGCATCGATGTCGCCGCGGTCTCGGCGTCCTTCTTCTCCCTGCTCGGGGTCCGCCTGGAGCTCGGCCGGGCGTTTCTGCCGGAAGAAGACCGGCCGGGCGGCCCTCCGGTGGTGCTGCTCGGCCACCGTCTCTGGCAGGAGCGTTTCGGCGCCGATCCGGGGATCGTGGGGAAGAGCGTCCGCCTGGATGGGCGCAGCTTCACCGTCCTCGGCGTGGTGCCGGCCGATTTCCGGTTCCTCCCCTGGGCGCAGATCTGGATTCCCCTGGCGCCGGATGCCGCGGCGGAGCGCGACGATCATTGGCTCGACGTGGTGGCCCGGTTGAAGCCGGGCGTCTCGGTGACCCAGGCGCGGGCCGACATGGACGCGCTCGCCGCCCGGCTGGCCGTCCGGTATCCCGACTCGAACCGGGAGTGGGGAGCGCATCTCGTCCCCTTGCCGGAGGTGATCGTCGGGCCGCAGGTGACCCGCACGATGCTGGCGCTGTTCGCCGCGGTCGGATTGCTCCTCCTCATGGCCTGCGTCAACGTGTCGAATCTCCTGCTCGCCCGCGCCAGCGTCCGCGGCCGGGAGATGGGGCTGCGCGCCGCGCTGGGAGCGGGTCGCGGGCGGCTCCTGCGCCAGCTTCTGACCGAGAGCGTCCTGCTGTCCCTGGTGGGCGCGGCGGTCGGGCTCGGCGTGGCCCGGGGCGCGGTCGCGCTGCTCCAAGCTCTCGGCCCCGAGGGGGTCCCGCGGCTGGACGAGGTCGTCCTCGACGGTCGCGTGCTCGCCTTCACCGCCGCCGCGGCCCTCTTGACCGGCGTGCTCTTCGGTCTCGCCCCGGCCCTCCAGGCCTCGCGCACCGATCTCTACGCCCTCCTGCAGCAGGGAGGCCGCACCGCGCTGGTCGGCGGCCGGCGCCTGCGCGACGGGCTGGTGGTGGGAGAGCTCGCGCTGGCGATGGTGCTGTTGATCGGGGCCGGGTTGATGATCGGCAGCTTCCTGCGCCTCCAGCGGGTGGAGACCGGGTATCGCACCCAGGACGTGCTCGCGGTACCGATCGAGCTGCCGGAGCGGGAGTACCCGCCGGAGCGCCGGATGCTCGCCGTCCGCGATGTGCAGGAGCGGATCGCCGCCCTCCCCGGCGTGCGCGCCGTCGGTGCCACCAACGCTCCCCCGTTCGGGGGGTTCCGGCCGGCCAACCGCTTCGCCGTCGAAGGGCGGGAGGCGCGGCCGGACGACGAGTACCTCTCCGCCGACTGGCGTGCCGTGACGCCCGGATTCTTCCCGGCCCTGGGCATCCCGCTGCGCCGCGGGCGGTTCCTCACCGCGGAAGATCGCCATGGCGCTCCGGAGGCGATCGTGATCAGCGAGACCCTGGCCGCGCGCCTCTGGCCGGATGCCGATCCGGTCGGCCGGCGGCTCCTCTGGGGCGGTGCCGGCGGCCAGCCCCTGACCGTGGTCGGAGTGGTGGGCGACGTGCGTGACATGGAGCTCGAGGCGGCGCCGCACTCCGTCGTCTATCTGCCCCATGCGCAATTTCCCTGGCTGTCGATGACGCTGATGATCCACACCGAAGGGAACCCGGCGGGGCTCCCCGCCGCCATCCGCCGCGCCCTCCACGACCAGGACGCGAGCCTGCCGCTCCCCGAGATCCGGCCGCTCGCCGCCAGCCTGGACGGCGCCCTCGGCGCGCCGCGCTTCCGCATGCTCCTCTTCGCCTTCTTCGCCGCCGTGGCCCTGGTGCTGGCCGTCACCGGCGTCTACGGGGTGATGACCTTCGCGGTCACCTCCCGCACGCGGGAGATCGGCATCCGCCTCGCGCTGGGAGCGCGGCCCGGAGGCATCCTGGCGCTGGTGCTGCGGCGCGGGCTGCTCCTCACCGGCGTCGGCATCGCCCTGGGTTGTGCGGGTGCTTTCGCCCTCACCCGCTTCCTCGCCAGCCTCCTCTTCGGCACGACGCCCACCGATCCGGTGGTCTTCGCCACCGTGGCCCTCCTCCTCGCCGCCGTCGCCACCTGCGCCGGCCTCTTTCCGGCGGGCCGGGCGGCGGCGATCGATCCGCGTCTGACCCTGGGCGCAGAATGAGGGGGTGGCGTCCGGAACCATGATGCGGATAGCATGCAGGCACGACGGAAAGGAGCCCGCATGTCGTCTGTCATTGCCGATGTCGTCGAAATCGAAGCCGTGGAGCCCCATCCGAACGCGGATCGCCTCTGCCTCGCCCGCATCAAGGGCTGGCAGGCGGTGATCCGCCGGAACGAGGACGGCTCGCCCCAGTTCGCACCGGGCGAGAAGGTGGTGTTCATCCCCCCGGACAGCACGCTGCCGCGGGAGATGGCCGAGCGGCTCGGCGTGGCGACCTATCTCGCGGAGCGCACCAACGTCGAAGGCGGCCGCGACCTCGTCGTCCGCCGGGTGCGCCTGCGCGGTGAGCCCTCCTTCGGACTGGTGGTGCGGCCGGACGATCCGGGCTGGCCGGTGGGCACCGATGTGCGCGGGCACTACGGGATCGGCAAGTACCGGCCCCCGGTGCGCTTCTCCGCCGGCGACGCCGAGCCGAGCCATCCTCTGTTCCAGAAGTACACCGACATCGAGAACATGCGGCACTTTCCCGACGTCTTCGCGCCCGGTGAAGAGGTGGTGGTGAGCGAGAAGATCCACGGCACCAACGCCCGCATCGGCCAGGTGGAGGGCACGCTGCTCGCCGGCTCGCACGGCTTGCAGCGCCGGCGTCCGGAGCCCGCGGCGATGGGTGCGAACACCTACTGGTTCCCGGCGACGCTGGAGCCGGTGCAGAACCTGCTCGACGAGCTGCGGCAGCAGGGCCATGCGGTGGTGATCCTCTATGGCGAGATCTACGGCAGCCGCGTGCAGAGCCTGCACTATGGCAGGCGTGACGGCCTGGGCTTCGCCGCCTTCGACCTCCTGCTCGGGGATCGCTATGCCGACTACGACGACTTCGCGGCCTGCTGTGCGCGCCACGGCGTGGAGACCGTGCCGCTGCTCGCCCGGGGTCCGTTCTCGCTCGACTGGATCGCCGGCCTGAGCCGCGGCAAGACCACTCTGGCGGACCAGCACATCCGCGAAGGCGTGGTGGTCCGGCCGGTGCGGGAGAGAACCGACCCGCGGGTGGGCCGCACGATCCTCAAATACCTGAGTGACGACTACCTGCTCAACGACAAGCTGGCCGCCACCGACGCCACGGATCTGTGAGCGCGCAGACGGCCACCCCTCGGAGGTGTACACCATGCCGGCATTTTGCGGCGTAGAATGACGGCATGGTGGTCAACGCAGCCTACCCACGCATCACGGTGGCCCCGAAGAGCAGCTTCTTTCTCTTCGGCGCCCGCGGCGTCGGCAAGAGCACCTGGGCGCGAGAGACCTTCACGGGGGCTCACCGCTTCGACCTCCTCGACGAGGGCCTGTTTCAGAGCTTCCTGGCAGACCCTTCCTTGTTCGGCGCCGAGCTGCGGACACTCGCGCCGGGGAGCTGGGTGGTGGTCGACGAGGTCCAGCGGATTCCCGGGCTGCTGAACGAGGTCCACCGTGCCATCGAGGAGCTGCGGCTGCGCTTTGCGCTGCTCGGATCGAGCGCCCGGAAGCTCAAGACCGCGGGGACCAACCTCCTCGCCGGCCGGGCTCTCTGGCGGACGATGTACCCCTTCGTCCCGCAAGAGCTGGGCACCGCGTTCGACCTCGAGAGCACACTGCGCTTCGGCAGCATTCCTCTCGTCGTCGCCGCCGAGGATCGGGCCGAGACCTTGGCCGCCTATGTCCAGCTCTACCTGCGGGAAGAGATCCGGGGCGAGGCGTTGGTGCGCAATCTGCCTGGCTTCGTCCGCTTCCTGCCGATCGCCGCGCTGGCGCATGGCCAGGTCGTCAACGTCGCCGGCATCGCCCGCGACGCGGGCACCGCGCGGACGACGGTCCAGGGCTACCTCGAAATCCTCGAAGACACCCTTCTCGCCTGGCGGCTCCAGGGTTTCGAAACCCGCCTGCGGGTGCGCGAGCGCAAGCATCCCAAGCTCTATTGGCTCGACCCCGGCTTGGTGCGGGCGGTCAAGAAACAGACCGGCACGGTCTCCCCCGAAGAAGCCGGCGCTCTGTTCGAAGGCTGGATCCACACGCTCCTGCGCGCCTACAACGAAACGGGCTCTCTGTTCGACGAGATCGCCTACTGGTCACCGGCCGAAGCGCGGTCGGTCGAAGTCGATTTCCTCCTCCAGCGGGGCGGCGAGCATCTGGCTCTCGAAGTGAAAGCCGGGACGCGCTATGCGCCGGACTGGCTGGCCGGCCTCAAGGCGATCGGCGGCCTGCCACGGCTCGCGCGGCGCGTCCTGGTCTACACCGGCACCCGCGCGCTGCGCACGCCGGAGGGCATCGAGGTCTGGCCGCTCGCCAAGCTGCTCGCAGCGCTGGCGGAGGGGACGCTGTGGCCGTAAGGCAGACTTCGCCAACCTGCGACAAGTGCGACCCGACTTGTCGCAGAGTCGCCTGACCTGTCAACGGTTTCCCCGATTCGTTGACGACGAGCGCCTGACGTGTCGCGGAACGCCGGAGCTTGTCGCAGAAAGCCACTGATGTGCGACAAGCAGGAGGCTCCGGCTCGGCAGAATGGCTCTTCTTGTCGCAGCTCATCGCGTGATGTGGCGCGAGTCTCGATGAAGTGGCGCAGCATGGCCTCTATCTGTTGCGATGTGGCTTGATTTTGTCGCAGAAACGCCCCTCGATGTAGCGATCCTGTCGGCTCTGTCGGCTTGTTGTCGCTTCTTTGTCGCGACAGACAGCGATGCGCTGGCCGGTCGAGGCTTCACGTTCAACGGTCGGCATGAGCTTGTCGCACATCACCCGCCCTGCGCGCGCCGGTAGTGCATCGCGACCGCGCCGTTGCGGAGCGGCGTCGCCGAGACCAGCGCGAGCCGTCGCGTGCCGGGCAGCCCGCTCTGGTACAGGGTCGGGCCGTGACCGACGATCCTGGGGTGGACAAGGAGCTTGTACTCGTCGATCAGATCCAGCCGGTCCAGCGCGGTCGCGAGCTGGCCGCTGCCGAGGAGCACGCCGGCAGGGGTCGCGTCCTTGAGCTTCTGCACGCTCGCGCGCAAGTCGCCGGCGAGGTGGTGGCTGTTGGTCCACGGGAAGACCGTTCGCGTCGACGACACCACGTACTTCGGCTTGGCCTCCAGCTGGACCGCCCACTCGCGCATCGCCGCCGGCGCCTCCACGTCGCCGCGAGCGACCGCCGGCCAGTAGCACTCCATCATCTCGTAGGTTACGCGGCCCCACAGCATCGCCCCTGCCTCGTCCATGAGACGGGTGAAGAAAGCGTGGGTCTCGTCGTCGGCGATTCCCTCCTGGTGGTCGACACAGCCGTCGAGGGTGACGTTGAGGCTGAAGGTCAAGAGTCCCATGGCGGCGAGTCTACTCTCCCCATCGTCTCGGCCTGACCGGCCGGGGCGCGCGTGTGGAAGATCGCCGAGGCCAA
>DIHE01000147.1:0-29127 GCA_002420005.1 Holophagales bacterium UBA5704
GGCTACACCGGCCACCCGATGGCGGTGGGCATTGAGGACGTGATGGCGGTCAAATCGCTGGAGACCGGCCTGGTACCGCCGGTGCCCAACCTGCGCGAGCCCGACCCGGACCTCGGCGGCCTGAACCTGTCCGCCGGCGGCGCCTACCCGGTGCGCTATGCGCTGCGGCTCGGCGCCGGTTTCGGCTCGCAGATCGGGATGACCCTGCTGCGCCAGGTGCCCAATCCGGACGGCATGCGCCGCACTCCGGACGCCCTCGGCTATGCCTATCGCATCGCCGATCCGGCGGTCTGGAAGAGCTGGCTCGCCCGTGTCAGCGGCGATCCACAGGCGGAGGTCGAGGTGGTGCACCGGACGCTGCGCGTGGTGGACCGGGCAACGCCCCGCAAGGCCGAAGCACCGCGGGTCCCGGCACCGGCTCTGGTGGTGGCGATCCCCGAGCCGGTTCCGGCTCCGGTGGTGGTGGCGGCCCCCGTGCAAGCTCCGGCGCCGGTGGCGGCTGCGGCCCCCGTACCTTCACAACCGGGAGAGGGGGAAAAAGACCACGTGCAGGAGAAGGTCCTGGCCCTGATCGCCGAGAAGACCGGCTATCCCCAGGAAATGCTCGCCCTCGATCTCGACCTCGAAGCCGATCTCGGCATCGACACCGTCAAGCAAGCCGAGGTCTTCGCCGCCATCCGCCAGGAGTACGGCATCCCGCGCGACGAAAACCTCAAGCTCCGCGACTTCCCCACCCTCTCCCACACCATCGGCTTCGTCTACGACCGGCGGCCCGATCTCAAGGCGCCGGCTCCCGCCGAAAAGCTCCCCCCTCTCCCGGTGGAAGGGGGGGCGTTGGGAGAGGGGGGCCGGGGGGGTGAGGTCTCTGCCGAGAAGGACCAGGTGCAGGAAAAGGTCCTGGCCCTGATCGCCGAGAAGACCGGCTATCCCCAGGAGATGCTCGATCTCGATCTCGACCTCGAAGCCGACCTCGGCATCGACACCGTCAAGCAGGCCGAGGTCTTCGCCGCCATCCGCCAGGAGTACGGCATCCCGCGCGACGAAAACCTCAAGCTCCGCGACTTCCCCACCCTCAACCACACCATCGGCTTCGTCTACGACCGGAGGCCCGACCTCAAGGCGCCGGCTCCCGCCGAAAAGCTCCCCCCTCTCCCGGTGGAAGGGGGGGCGATGGGAGAGGGGGGCCGGGGGGGTGAGGTCTCTGCCGAGAAAGACCCGGTGCAGGAGAAGGTCCTCGCGCTGATCGCCGACAAGACCGGCTATCCCCAGGAGATGCTCGACCTCGATCTCGACCTCGAAGCCGATCTCGGCATCGACACCGTCAAGCAAGCCGAGGTCTTCGCCGCCATCCGCCAGGAGTACGGCATCCCGCGCGACGAAAACCTCAAGCTCCGCGACTTCCCCACCCTCTCCCACACCATCGGCTTCGTCTACGACCGGCGGCCCGATCTCAAGGCGCCGGCTCCCGCCGAAAAGCTCCCCCCTCTCCCGGTGGAAGGGGGGGCGTTGGGAGAGGGGGGCCGGGGGGGTGAGGTCTCTGCCGAGAAGGACCAGGTGCAGGAAAAGGTCCTGGCCCTGATCGCCGAGAAGACCGGCTATCCCCAGGAGATGCTCGATCTCGATCTCGACCTCGAAGCCGACCTCGGCATCGACACCGTCAAGCAGGCCGAGGTCTTCGCCGCCATCCGCCAGGAGTACGGCATCCCGCGCGACGAAAACCTCAAGCTCCGCGACTTCCCCACCCTCAACCACACCATCGGCTTCGTCTACGACCGGAGGCCCGACCTCAAACCCGGCCGCACCGAGCAGCTCCCCCCTCTCCCGGTGGAAGGGGGGGCGATGAGAGAGGGGGGCCGGGGGGGTGAGGCCGGCCGGGTGGAGGCCGCCCCCACCGTCGCCATCCCCCGCCGCGTCCCCGTCCCGGTCCTGCGGCCGTCCCTCGACCTCTGCAAGCCGACCGGGGTGACCCTGGAGGCCGGCAGCCGGGTGCTGGTGGCGTCCGACCAGGGCGGCGTCGGCAAGGCGCTGGCCGGCCGGCTCGCCAAGCTCGGGGTCGAGGTCCTCGCCCTCGAAGACTACGCGGAGACCGACGCCGTGGTCGCCCTGCTCCAGGCCTGGCGCGACGAAGGACCGGTGCAGGGCGTCTACTGGCTCCCGGCCCTCGACCGCGAGCCCGAGATCGGCGCCCTGGACGTGGACGCCTGGCGCGAAGCGTTGCGGCGGCGCGTCAAGCTGCTCTCCCACACCCTGCGCACCCTCTACGACGACCTCGACCGGCCCGGCTCGTTCGTGATCGCCGGGACCCGCCTCGGCGGCCGGCACGGCTATGACGAAGCCGGCGCCCTCGCACCCATGGGCGGCGGCGTCTCCGGCCTCGCCAAGGCGATCCAGCGCGAGCGACCCGGCGCGCTCGTCAAGGTCGTCGACTTCGCCGCCGGGCGCCAGACCGCGGCCCTCGCCGACCAGTTGATCGACGAGACCCTGCGCGATCCGGGCGCGGTGGAGATCGGCTGGGAGAACGGACGGCGCTGGACCGTCGGCCTGTCCGAGGAGCCGCCGGCCGCCGGGCCGGGGCTCGCCCTCACCCCGCAGAGCGTCTTCGTGGTCACCGGCGCGGCCGGGAGCATCGTCTCGGCGATCCTCCAGGATCTGACCGCGGCGGCGCACGGCGGCGCCTTCCATCTGCTCGACCTCGCCGCGGCACCGGACCCGGCCGATCCCGACCTGCTCCGCTTCCACACCGACCGCGACGGGCTGAAGCGCGACCTGTTCGAGCGCATCAAGGCGCGCGGCGAACGGGCGACGCCCGCCCTCGTCGAGAAAGAGCTCGCCCGCCTGGAGCGCGGACGCGCCGCGCTCGACGCCCTGGAAGCCATCCGGGCCGCGGGCGGCACCGCCGTCTGGCACCAGCTCGACCTGCGCGACGGCGCCGCCGTCCACCGCGCCATCGACCGGGTGCGTGCGGAGCACGGGCGGGTGGACCTCCTGCTCCATGCCGGCGGCCTGGAGATCAGCCGCAAGCTGCCCGGCAAGACACCCGAGGAGTACGACCTCGTCTTCGACGTCAAGGCGGACGGCTGGTTCCATCTCCTGTCGGCGCTCGGCGACCTGCCGCTCGGCGCGGCGGTGGTGTTCAGCTCCATCGCCGGCCGCTTCGGCAACGACGGGCAGACCGACTACAGCGCGGCCAACGACCTCCTGTGCAAGCAGGTCTCGGCCTTCCGCCACAGCCGCCCCGGCACCCTGGGCATCGCCCTCGACTGGACGGCGTGGGGCGGCATCGGCATGGCCACCCGCGGCTCCATCCCGCAGATCATGGAGGCGGCGGGCATCGACATGCTGCCGCCGGAGACCGGCATCCCGTGGACGCGGCGCGAGCTCACCGCGGGCACCCGCGGCGAGGTGGTGGTCGCCGGACGCCTGGGGGTCATGCTCCAGGAGCGCGACGCGACCGGCGGACTCGACGTCTCCCCGGAGACCCTCGACCGGCTGCGCGCCGGCGGGCGCGGCGGCGTGATGGTGGGCCGGGCCGTGCGCATGGGCGTGTGGTCCGGCCTGGAGATCGAGACGACCCTCGATCCCGCCGAGCAGCCTTTCCTCGACCATCACCGCATCGACGGCACCCCGGTGCTGCCGGGGGTGATGGGGGTCGAAGCGTTCGCCCAGGCGGCCTCCTTCCTCTTCCCGGACCTCACGGTGCAGGCGGTGGAAAACGTCGAGTTCCTGGCGCCGTTCAAGTTCTACCGCGATGCGCCGCGGACGATGACGATCCGCCTCCAGCTCCGGTCGGACGGCGACGGCCTCGTCGCTCTGTGCACCCTGCTGGGCAGCCGCACGCTCCCCAACCAGAGCGAGCCGCAGGTCACCGAGCACTTCCGGGCGCGCGTCCGCCTGACCGCCGGTCCCCCGGCGGAGCCGCCCGGAGAGCCGGCCGTCGCGGCACCCCGCCCGGTCCCCGCGGCCGGAGCCGTCGGCGCCGGGGACGTCTACAAGGTCTATTTCCATGGACCCGCCTACCAGGTGGTCGGGGAGGCCTGGAAAGACGGCGACCGCATCGCCGGCCGGCTGGCCGACGGTCTGCCGCCGAACCACCAACCCGCGGCCCTGCCGACGCTCATGGAGCCGCGGCTCATCGAGCTCTGCTTCCAGACCGCCGGCATCGGCGAGCTCGGCACCCACGGCCGCATGGCCCTGCCGCTGCGGGTCGATTCCGTGCGCACGCTGCGCCGCCCGAACAGCGAGGCCCTCTATGCCGTGACGCACCCGCAGAACGGTGGCGGAGGAGTGGATGCCTGGGTCGTGGACGGGCAGGGCAACGTCTACCTCGCCCTCTCCGGCTACCGCACGATCGAGCTTCCCGGCGGCATGACCCCCGAGGTCCTGCAGCCCTTCCAGACCGCGATGGCGTAAGGTGCCACCATGACCAACGTAGACGACGCAGACACGACCCACCTCCGCCGGCTCATGGTCCCCGTGCTGGTCGACGTCCACGGCACGGCCTGGGCCACCGCGGTCTTCGACGTCACCCTGCGCCATCGCGACCACGTCCTGGTCGCCGAGGCTCCACCGCACGGACTCTCCATGGATGTCGAAAAAACCGTGCGCGCCACCGCGGCCGGCCTCGCGCAGGGGAGCGGAGCGGGTCCCCTGACCGTCCATTTCCTCGCCGATCCGCGCACCGGCGAGGTCCGCTTCCAGAAGAAAGAAGCGGGATTGCCGGCCGAGTCGACCCTGGCGGAGACCCTGACCGGCCTCGACCTGGCCTCTCTGCAACACCACCTGGCGCACGGAGGATCGCTCTCCGGCGAGCCTCCGGAGCCGCGCGGCCACGCCTTCCAGATCTGCCTCTCGGCCCGCGATCCCGAGGCCGGCTTCGCACCGCGCCCCGGTCTCGTCGAGGTTCTCCGCCTCGCCGCCGGCCCCGGCCTTTGCGCCGAGGCCGCCGTCGAAGAGGGAACGGCGCCTGCCGAGGCCGATCCCCTCCTGGTCCGCCTCACCGCCGGTGCCCGCAACCGCACCGAAGCCCTCGCCCGGCTGCAGAACGGGCTCGCCCGCACCACCGTGGTGCTGCGCGGCGGAGCCACCGACAAGGCCTTCCTCACCGAGATCCTCGACCGCCCGGAGATCTCGCATGCCGGCGCCGAAGCCGGCTGGGTGGACCGCCTCGTCGAGCGCGGCGAGCACTTGTCCCCGCGCGGCCTCCGCGGCGCCCTGGTGGCCGCCGCCCTCGCCGCGTACGACGCCGAGCTCGACCAGGCCAAGGCCGGCTTCTACGGCGCCGCGCAGCGCGGCCGGCCCGAGGTCTCCAAAGAGGTCGGACGAACCCTGGAGCTGCGCCTGCGCGGGCATCTCTACGCCTTTCGTGTTCACCGGCTCGATCCGGCCCTCTACCGCCTGGACGTCGACGGCACCCGCCTCGACGTCCAGGCCGGACGCCCCTCCCGCATGGGGCGCACCCTCACCTGCGGCCGGCGCACCTGGCACGTCGCCCTCGACGTGCAGGACGACGGCCTGCTGGTGGAGGTGGACGGCGTGCCCCATCGCATCGGCCGCGACACCGGCCACCTGGTGCGCTCGCCCGCGCCGGCGGTCGTCGTCAGCCTCGCCGCCGAAGGAGCCGAGGTGGCCCGCGGCGACACCCTGGCCGTGCTGGAGACGATGAAGGTGGAAACCTCGGTCCTCGCGCCCGCCGCCGGCCGGGTGCGCAAGGTCTTCGCCCGCCGCCATGCGCAGGTGGGGATCGGCCTGCCTCTCCTCCTCCTCGACCCCGCCGAGGCGGCCGAGCCCGCGACACCGGTCGGCGAGCGCGCCCGCTTCGGCAGCCTGGCGCCCGTTCCGGTGGCCGCGGCGGACGATCCCGCCGACCGCCACCGCGCAGCTCTCGACCTGGCCCACCGGTTCCTGCTCGGCTATGACGTCGATCCCGCCGCCCTGCGCAAGCAGGTGGCGGCGGTCGGCGCCGGGCCGGCCGATCCCGAGGCCCACCACCGCGAGCTGCGGATCCTCGAAACCTTCGTCGACCTCGCCTCCCTCTTCCGCCGCCATCCCGGCTGGGACGCCGGCCTGGACGAGGAGGACGACCGCCACAGCGCCGAGGAGTACCTCTTCACCTTCCTGCGCGACCTCGACGCGCGCGGCGCCGGCCTGCCCCCCGCCTTCCTCCACAAGCTGCGCCGCGCCCTCGCCCACTATGGCGTGGCGAGCCTCGACCGCACGGCGGAGCTCGAAGAAAGCCTCTTCCGCATCGCCGTGTCCCACCAGAGGCAACCGCAACAGGCGCCGCCCGTGCTCGCCGTCCTGGAGCGGCTCCTCGACCGCGAGACCGCGGCCGGCCCCGAGCTGCGCGCCCTGCTCGAGCGCCTGATCGCCGAGACCCAGGGACGCGAGCCGGCGGTGCACGACCTCGCCCGCGAGGTGCGCTGGCGGGTCTTCGACCGGCCGATCCTGACCCACGCCCGCGAGCAGGCATGGTCCGCCGCCGAGCTCGATCTCGCGCACCTCGCCGGCGACCTGCCGGAGGCGGAGCGCGCCGAGCGCATCCGCGCCCTCGTCGCCCACACCCAGCCCCTCCATGCCCGGCTCTCCCAGCGCTTCGCCGCGGCGCCGCCGCCGCTGCGCTGCTCGATGCTGGAGGTGATGGTCCGCCGCTACTACCGCATCCGCGAGCTCGTCACCGTCCACACCTTCGAAGAGGACGGCCTCTGCTTCGCCGAAGCCGAGTATCCCTGGCAGGGCAAGACCATCCACCTCTTCGCCACGCATGCCGCCCCGGACGGCCTCGCCGCGGCCCTGGTTCCGCTGCGCCGCCTCGCCGCGGCGACCCCCGACGGCCGATCTGATGAGGACCGCGAGGTGGTCATCGACCTCTACGCCTGGCAGGAGAGCGGTGCGGAGGAGGACGAAGCCACCGCCGCCGCGATCGGCGAGCAACTGGAGGCGGCGGGGTTCCCCGCGCGCATGCGGCGCCTCGCCATCGCCCTCGGCCAACCCGGCGGGGTCCGCCATTTCACCTACCGGCTGTCCGAGGCCGGGACCTATCCCGAGGAACGGGTCTACCGCGGCCTGCATCCGATGATGGCCCAACGCCTCCAGCTCTGGCGCCTCGGCAACTTCCGCCTCGACCGCCTGGAAGCCCCCGAAGGGGTCTGGCTGTTCCATGGCAAGGCCCATGACAACCCGCGCGACGAGCGGCTGTTCGCCTTGGCCGAGGTGCGCGACCTGACCCCGGTGCGCGACGACCAGGGCCGCGTGGTCCACCTGCCGCAGCTGGAGCACACCCTGATGGAGGCCCTCGCCGGCATCCGCCGCTTCCAGTCACGCCGCGCCGCCGGAGAGCGCCTGCAATGGAACCGCGTCCTCCTGCACCTCTGGCCGCCGGTCGATCTGCGGCCCGACGAGCTGAACGGCCTCGTGCACCGCCTGGCCCCGCTCACCGAAGGCCTCGGGCTCGAAAAAGTCGTCGTGCGCGGCCGCGTCGTCGACCCGCAGACCGGCGCCCAGCGCGACCGCGTGCTGGAGATCTCCAACCCGGGCGAAGCCGGCATGGTCCTGCGCTTCCGGCCGCCGCGGGAAGATCCGCTCAAACCGCTGCGCCCCTATGCCCAGAAGGTCGTCGAGCTGCGCCGGCGCGGCCTCCTCTACGCCTACGAGATCCTGCGCCTGCTGGCTCCGCCCGAGGCGCAGGAGGACGTCCCGGCCGGCGAATTCATCGAGCACGACCTGGACGATCGATCCGATGGAGGAGGCGAGCGGCTGATCCCGGTCGACCGGCCCCCGGGGCTGAACACCGCGAACATCGTGGCCGGCCTCGTCCGCAGCTTCACCGACCGCTACCCGGAAGGAATGGAACGGGTGGTCCTGGTCGGCGACGCCAGCCGCGGCATGGGCGCGCTCGCCGAGCCCGAGTGCCGGCGGATCCTGGCGGCGCTCGACCTGGCGGCGGAAAAACAGATCCCGCTCGAATGGATCGCCCTCTCCGCGGGCGCCAAGATCGCCATGGACAGCGGCACGGAAAACATGGACTGGATCTCCCGCGTGCTGCGCAAGATCGTCGTGCGCACCCAGGAGGGTCTGGAGATCAACATCGTCGTTCCCGGGATCACCGTCGGCGCCCAGCCCTACTGGAACGCCGAGGCCACCATGCTGATGCACACCAAGGGCATCCTGATCATGACCCCGCAAGGCACCATGGTGCTCACCGGCAAGCAGGCCCTCGACTACTCGGGCGGCGTCTCGGCGGAGGACAATCTCGGGATCGGCGGCTACGAGCGGATCATGGGACCCAACGGCCAGGCGCAGTACTTCGCCCGCGACATCGGCGAGGCCTGCCAGATCCTGATCCGTCACTACGAGCACACCTGGGTCGCTCCGGGCGAGCGCTTCCCGCGGCCGGCACCGACCCGCGATCCGCGCGACCGCGACGTCCGCGACTTCCCGCACGGCGGCCTCTTCCGCACCGTCGGCGAGGTCTTCTCGGAAGCCGCCAACCCCGGCCGCAAGAAGCCGTTCGAGATCCGCAAGGTGATGCAGGCGGCGATCGACCAGGACCACCGGCCGCTGGAGCGCTGGTACGGCATGCGCGACGCCGAGGTCGGCGTGGTCTGGGACGCCCACCTGGGCGGCTGGCCGGTCTGCCTCCTCGGCTTCGAGTCCAAGCCGCTCCCCCGTCTCGGCTGGGTGCCGGTCTACGGTCCCGACCAGTGGACGGGCGGCACGCTCTTCCCGCTCTCCTCCAAGAAAGTGGCGCGGGCGATCAACGCGGCGAGCGGCAACCGGCCGCTGGTGGTCCTCGCGAACCTCTCGGGATTCGACGGCTCGCCGGAATCGATGCGCAACTGCCAGCTCGAATTCGGCGCCGAGATCGGCCGCGCGGTGGTCAACTTCCGCGGCCCCATCATCTTCTGCGTCGTCTCCCGCTACCACGGCGGCGCCTTCGTGGTCTTCTCCGGCGCCCTCCACGACAACATGGAGGTGTCGGCCCTCGAAGGCACCCATGCCTCGGTGATCGGTGGAGCCCCGGCCGCCGCGGTGGTCTTCGCCCGCGAGGTGGACCAGCGCACGCGCAAGGACCCGCGGGTGGTGGAGGTGGAGACCGCCATCGCCGATCCCGCGCGCACCGACAAGGCCGAGCTGCGGGCACGCCTCGAAGAGACCCTCGCCGCCGTCAAGTCGGAGAAGCTCGGCGAGGTCGCCGTGGAGTTCGATCACATCCACAGCGTCGAGCGCGCCCTGCAGGTGGGCTCGGTGCACCGCATCCTGCCGCCCGAAGAGCTGCGGCCGTACCTGATCGACGCCGTGGAGCGGGGCATGGAGCGCGAGCTGGCCCGCGCCCGAGAGTGATGCGGATCGGATTCCTGCTCGCGGACTCCGGGGAGGTCCCGGAAGGCTCCACCTGGCTGACGCCCGACGAAGAGGGCGTCTGCCGGAGCTTCCGCCTCCCCGGCCGCCGTGCCGACTGGCGGCTCGGCCGCTGGACCGCCAAGCGCGCCGCCGCCCTCTGGCTCGGTGCGGACCCCGCCGCCACACCGCTCGACGCCTACGTCATCCGCCCCACCGAAGAAGGAGCCCCCGAGGTCTTCCAGGCCGGCGCACCGGCCCCCCTGACGATCTCCTTCGGCCACCGCGCCGGCCGCGCCGCCTGCGCCGTAGCCCCCGCCGGCACCCTCCTCGGCTGCGACCTGGAGCTCATTGAGCCACGCAGCGCCGCCTTCCTCGAAGACTTCTTCACCCCCGCCGAATGCCAAAGGGTGGCAGAAGCCCCCGCCGCCGACCAGCCCCTGATCGCCAACTTGATCTGGAGCGCCAAAGAAAGCGCCCTGAAAGCGCTACGCACCGGCCTGCGCCTGGACACCTGGGACGTCGAGGTCACCCTCGGAGACACCACCACCCGCGGCTGGCACAGCCTCGCCATCCACCGCGCCCGCACCGGCCAGACCTTCCGCGGCTGGTGGCGCCAGGAAGACCGCTGGGTCGTCACCGTCGCCGCCGCCCCGGCGCCGGAGGCGCCAGTGGGGTTGGTGCCTTGAAGGCACTCCGGACGGGCTTCGTGCTACATTTGTCCTGGAAGGAAAAGCCCATGAGCCACATCCTCCTCGACATTTCGGAAGACTCCCTGCTGGCCCTCAGAGTCACTGCCGAGGAGGTGGGACGAGAGCTCAGGATGGCCGCAGCGGTCAAACTCTTTGAGGTCGGCCGGCTCTCCACAGGTGCCGCCGCCGAGCTCGCCGGAGTCCCCAAGCCCTTGTTCCTCATGCGGCTCGGTGACTACGGCGTCGCGACCTTCCGCGAGACGAGGGACGAGCTCCGCCGAGATCTCGAGAATGCCTGAGGTCGTCGCCAACACGTCGCCGCTTCAGTACCTGTTTCAGCTCGGCCTCCTCGACTTTCTACCCCAGCTCTACGGTGAAATCCTGGTCCCCGAGGGCGTGGTCCGGGAGTTGTACGCCGGTTCCTGTCTCCCTGCCCGATGTCCGCTCCTTGAGCTGGTTGCAGATCCGCCGAGTTGCCAGCGCGCCGGTGCTGCCTCTCGCCGCCGGCTTGGGGCTCGGCGAACGGGAAGTGCTCGCGCTCGCCGTGGAGCTCGACGCTCCTCTGGTCATCCTGGATGACGCTCTGGCCCGCCGATTCGCCCGGAGGCTGCAGATCCCATTGACAGGCACCCTGGGCCTCTTGCTCAAGGCCAAACAGCAGGGTCAGATTCAGCGGGTCGGCCCTTATCTCGACCACCTCGAAGCTCTTCGCTTCCGGCTCGATGCCTCAACCCGGGTCGACATCTTGGCTCTGGCCAACGAAGACGACTAAAGGCGGCCGCCGCAAGATATCTCGCCACCGCGCCCCATGATATCCTTCGCCCGGAGGTGGTTGCATGAGCACCCGCAAGACCAGCGTCGAGATCAATGAAGGCTTGCTGGCCGCCGTCCAGAACATTCTCGCCACGACGACGATCAAGGAGACGATCGAGGAGGCGTTTCGGGAGGTCCTCCGAGCTGCGGCCCGGAGGGAGGAGGTGGCGGCTCTCGCCCAGATGCAGGGTCTCGATCTGGCCGAACCCGGCGTGATGGCCGGAGCTTGGCGGCCGTGAGGCCGCGGTACCTGATCGACAAGAGCGCTCTCGTCCGGATGCCGCAGGAGCCGGTTCGCAGGCGCCTGAGTCCCCTCATTGAGAAGGGTGAGGTGGCGACCTGCGACATCATTGAGCTGGAGGTTCTCTACAGTGCCCGCAGTCGAGAAGACTATGAGAGAACCCGGCTGAGGCGGGAGCTGGCCTATCCATCGATTCCGATCACCCCTGCCATCCTGCGCCGGGCACTCGCCGTTCAGGGGCTTCTCGCCCGGATCGGCCACCATCGTGTCGCCATCCCGGACCTGATCATCGCAGCGGTCGCGGAATCGGCCAAGCTCACAGTCCTCCACTACGACCGGGACTACGACGTGATCGCGCAAGTGACCGGCCAAGCCGTCGAGTGGGTCGTCCCGCGGGGCAGCGTCCCGTAGCACCCGGCGGCCGGCACAGCCTCGCCATCCACCGCGCCCGGGAGCTTGCAGACCCACCTGCTGCGCGAGCGCGCACCAAGAATCCTTCGGAGCCCGGTTGCTACCGGAGGGACCATTGTTTCGACTAGATGCAGGCGAACCGCTGAGGTTCTGGTCCACTCTGGTCGCCACTCTCGCGTTACAGGTGTGGGCCGAGCTGCGAACGAAGGCGCCGCCGGCCCGAGGCTCAACCTTCTTCAGATTCAACAAGGGGTATCACGATGCGCCGTCGCCTGTCCATCATTCCGCAGTTGCTCGTCTTTCTCGTCTCCTCAGCGGCTTTCGGGCTCTCCCCCTCGACAGGATTCTCGTCGACGACCGGAGCCTTGACTTGGCGGGGAGATACGTCAACAGCGAACGGCCCCATTCCGGGAACCTCGGCTGGAACGATCACCGGCATCCTGCTTGCCGTTGGTGACCGAGTTACGTTCGCAGCGACCGGAACCGTGAACACTCTTCCCCCCGACCCAGCAGGAAATGCAAGCCCAGACGGAAACCCCTTTCCTTGCACCCCTGCATGCCAACTTCCCTCTGCCAAATTCGGGGCACTGATTGGCAAGATCGGCACCGATGGTTCCTGGTTCCTGGTCGGCTCCAGCAAACTCATCACAGCCAACCGTCGAGGTGGTCTTATCCTGGGCATCAACGACACAATCCACAACAACAACACAGGTTCGTTCAACGTAACAGTGAGTGTCGAGGGTACTCTCACTCCGTGCGTGCCCGGCCCATCTACCTTATGCCTGGCCGAGGGTCGCTTTCGCGTCGAAGTGGCGTGGCGAAATTCGGGGCAGACGGGCTTCGGCAACGCGGCCGCCTGTGGAACCGCCGACTCGGGCCTTGTTTGGTTCTTTGCGCAGACCAATTGGGAAATGCTGGTAAAAATCATCAATGGCTGCGGCCTCAATAGCCGATATTGGGTCTTCATGGCGGCGACCACCAATGTGGAATTTACGCTCCGAGTAACCGATACGGAGACTGGTGCTGTCCAACAGTATTTCAACCCATTGGGCCGACTTGCCCCTCCCTTGGCAGACACAGGTGCTTTTGCCACTTGCCCCTGATGAGAACGCGCGCTCCCCAGCCTCGGGCGCCAAGGCAAGAACCCGAGGTTGCTCAAAACTTGAGGAAGGCAAGAGGTGCTATGGGGCTGCGGCCATCTGCCATCGGTGAGCACTTGCGCCGACTCCAGATTCAGCAGTGGCACTAGCTATGCGGCTCAGTGACTACGGCGTCGCCACCTTCCGCGAGACGAAGGATGAGCTCCGCCGAGATCTCGAGAATGCCTGAGGTCGTCGCCAACACATCGCCGCTTCAGTACCTGTTTCAGCCCAGCGGTGGCCGGCCCAACGGGCCGGGAGAGCCCAGCCCAGGGCTGTGGCCGAAGGCCGCTGCCCTGGGTTTGCAGTCTCGATTGGTCATGCGGCCTGAAGGGCCGCGAGAGAGGGCTTGACGGCTTCCAGGTCCCGTGTTTGAGTCTCCCGCGTCATGTCCCAATCCCTCTCCAAAATCTACGTGCACCTCATCTTTTCGACGAAGGGCCGAGAGCGCGCCCTCCCCGACGAGATCCGCCACGATCTCCATGCCTACATGGGTGGCTCGCTCAAGGGTCTCGGCTGCGTCCCGATCGAGATCAACACCGAGCCCGATCATGTGCACGCCCTGTTTCTTCTCGCGCGAACCGCGGCGCTGAGCGACGTTGTCGGCCAACTCAAGAAAAGCTCGAACGATTGGCTTCGCGGCCGTGGCCCGCAGTTCGGAAGCTTTTTCTGGCAATCAGGGTTCGGGGCCTTCTCCGTGAGCCAATCGCAAGTCGAAGACGTTCGAGCCTACATTCGTAACCAGCGCGAGCATCACCGAGTCAAGTCGTTTCAAGAGGAAGTGCGCGCGTTTCTCAAGGCCTATGAGGTCGAGTTCGACGAACGCTACGTGTGGGATTGAAGGCTCTCGCGGCCCTTCAGGCCGCATGATAAACCGAGACTGCAAACCCAGGGCAGCGGCCTTCGGTCACAGCCCTGGGCTGGGCTCTCCCGGCCCGTTGGGCCGGGCTCGTGGAAGGGCGGAGCGCTGAGGCCCGCCTCCCGCCATGCCGGGTAATAGAGGTTGCTCACAGCACCGAGGTGGAGCCGCCTCAGCCACCCATCGGCGAACCGACGCGCTGCCGTTGACGGCCCGCTCTTCATGCACTACGCTGTCATACATGCAGAAGACCGAGGTCTATAGTTGGCGCGTTTCTCCGCTCCTCAAAGGAGAGCTCGAAGAAGCGGCACGGGCGGCGCGGAAAAGCATGGCCGCTCTCCTTGAGGAGATCGCCGAGGACTGGCTCCAACGCTCGAAGGGTCAGGGCCAGGAGGACGACGAGCAGCAGCGCTTGCGAGCCGCCGTCCTGCAATGTGCCGGCACGATCCAGGGCGGTCAAGCCCGCCGTGCCGAGAACGCCCGCTCCGAAGTGCGGTCACGGATCGCCCGCCGGCATGGACGATAGGCCCAAGGGACTGATCGATACCGGCGCGATTCTGGCGCTCCTCGATCGGGACGACCGCTGGCACGGCCGCTCTGTCGAAGCTGTGGCCCAGCTCCGTTTCCCCTTGGCGACATCGGCAGCCGTTCTCGCCGAGCTCTTCCATCTCCTGGACACACCACGGGAGCTCACGGCCGCCTGGGGCTTCCTCGGCTCGGGTGCGGTGACGGTCCTCCCCATCGGCGACACGGACCTCCCGGACCTCCAGGCTCTGATGGAGCGCTACCAGGATCGCCCGATGGACTTCGCCGACGCCACACTGGTCCATCTCGCAAGACGCGAAGGCTTGGTGACGATCTTCACCGTCGATCACAACGACTTCGAGACCTACCGCATCGAAGGCAAGCGCCGGTTTCGCATCGTCCCGGATCGCTGAGGCCCTCCTTGCTCTGGCTCATCGGTGGGTTCCTCGCCCTCTGGGGCCTTCTCGCAGCTCTCCTCTGGGCGTGGGCCTGGGGCAGGCCTCTCCTGGCTCGACGCCGTGCCCGCCGCGCAATGGCCCGCCGGCTGGTGGACTCGCTCCGGTCTCTCTACGCCGGCCGGCATGAATACCGGGTGGCCGAGCCGGCGCGCTTCTCCCACCTCGACCTGGCCTGGTACGAAGAGACCTCCGGGTTCTTCGAGTCCGCGGGCTTCCGGCGCCTCGGCGACCTCGAAAACATCACGATCAACGAATCGCCTCATGCGGCAGGGCGGACGATGCTCCGCTATCTGAGCGGGGCCGGAGGGTCGATCCTGGCCTGCCTCGTTCACATCGTGCCGGAGAATCCGCCGGGCGCGCACGGCGCGAAGCTCGTCGAGCTGACGACCCGCTTGGCGGACGGCGGCTTCCTGATCACCTCCACCGCCGCCCAGGCCGGCGCGATGTCGTTTCCGCCGGCCCTGCGCATCGACTGGCAGATCGGAGCCCTGCCTCCCGCCCTCCTGGCAGCGCACCGCAACCGCCTCGAAAAGTTGCTCGCCGACCACCCGGAAACCCCGGTCCAGCCGGTCGACACCTTGAGTCAGGTGATCGAAGGCGCCCACCGGATCGAGGACTTGAAAACCGAGCACCGCCGCGGCCTCGGCTTCGTCCTGTCGGAAGAAGAGATCCGGAAGACGCTGGGCCACGCCCTGCCGGAGGCGGAGATCCGGAAGCTGAAAAAAGAAATCGACCGGTTTCGGGTCCAGAGCTGACGGCCCCCGGGAGGCCCCCCCGGCCCGCCCCGCAAGGCGAGCCGGGAGCGCCCGACCCTGAGAGACTACCGGCAGGTCTTGGCGCCGTTCCTCCCCTTGCAACTATTGCTGCAGCACTGACTGTTGGCGGTGCACGAGGCGCCGGCCGCCAGGCAGGCGGTGCATCCGGAGGTATTCAGCGTGCAGTCGCCGTTGCAGGACAGCGAGCCTCCGGCGAAGCCCTGGCTCTGGCAGGTCTGCCCGCCGAGGTCGTTGCCGTCGCAGGCTTCGCCCGACTCCCGGATGGCATTGCCGCAGACCGGCGGCTGGGTCACGCCGCCGCCACCGGTGGCCACCAGGCTGAACACCGCATCGGCTTGCGGCGTCGCCAGGTAGGCATCCTGGTTGATCTCGGCCGCCCGCACCTCGATCGACCAGGTGCCGGCCACGGGATTGCTGATGAACACGTTCTCCACCGTGTCGATGGTGTTCGGGCTGCCACCGGAGGTGGAGTAGTTGCCGGCGTTCAGGCCGTTGTTGCCGTGGTAGACCGTCCCTCCCGGCGAGGTCACCTTGAGGCTCAGGTCGTTGATCCGGTGCAAGGTCGCCGAGGTCGTGCCGGGCGGGTCCGGGTAGACCATCGTCACCTTGAGCTCGCCGGTTCCCGCGGCGACGTTGAGGTTGTAGGTCGCCGTGCCGCCGAGCTGGAGCGGCGTGCCGGCATCGACGACCAGGCTGTTGGCCGCGCGCGCCCGGGCGATCTGGGCGTTCGGCCGGCCCCAGCCCTGGTGGGTGCGGGTCAGGTCGCTGGTGGTGCCGCTGAAGGTGTACTGCTGGGCATTGTTGATCAGCAGCGCCTTGATCGTCGAGGCGTGGGGCTGGCGCTCGAACACCGTGGTGCCCTGCGGGTTGGTCCCCCAGACGTTCTCGGACCACATCTGGACCATCAGCCCGAGCACGCCGGCCACCTCCGGCGTCGCCGCCGAGGTGCCGCCGAAGCCGGTGGTGTACGTGTTGCCGGTGGTCGTGGTGTAGATGCTGTCGTACCAGTAGTGGACATCCGGCTTGATGCGGCCGTCCGCCGCCGGGCCGATGCTGGCGCCGTTCGACCAGGCGTCGTCCGCCGTGGAGAGGGTGTTGAAATGGCGGATGCCGCCGACGCTGATCACGTTCTTGGACCAAGCCTGCGGCCGGCTGCTCCGCGTGCCGGCGTTCGACTGCGACTGGGTGATCGCGATGTCGAGGCGCCAGATGATGTCGTCGAGCTCGCTGGAAATGCTGTTGTAGGCGGTGGTGAGGGCGTCGCCCCAGGAGTTGCTCTGGAACGAGGCGAAATACGGGGAGCCCTTCAGCTGCTGGGTGTGGGCGAAGCGGTCGGTGAGGAAGTCATAGTCGGCGGCGATGCCCTGGGCGCTGCAGACCAGCTGTCCGGTGCCCTGGGCGTTGCCGTCGCCGTCGCGGTTGCCGTTGCCGAAGACGATGCCGTAGGTGCTGGTGCCATGGCTGTCCGTGGTGTTCGAGCCATGCAGCAGAATCCCGTCGAAGTCCATGTGGGTCGCTTCGAACCCCGCGTCGAGGACCTCGCCACGCACCCCCTGACCGCAGGTCCCATAGTTGGTCTCGATGAACGCGGCCCCGGAATCCTGGCGCACCAGATCCATGTCGGTCTCCCGCGGCGTCCAGCGGTCGATCCACATCACGTCGTCCTGGGCGGCCAACGCACGGAGCTGGTCGCGGGTGGCCCAGAGCTCGAGGAGATGGCCGTTCGGCCAGAAGGCGGCCACCCGCGCGCCCTCGATCTCGGCGGCCTGGCGGATGCGCTCCTTCCCCTCCGGCCCCCATTCGAACGCCATGACCCGGACGCGCATCTCGTCCGGGCCGTTGCGCCCGTCGAGCCAGGCGCGCAGCTCTCCCTCCAGCCGCCAGGCCGGGTGATAGGGCACGACGCGCTCGACGATGTCGAAGCCGGCGAGCGTCTGCGCCGTCTCCTTGCTCATCCGCACCAGATGGGCGTTGGAGGGGAAGAAGCCGACGATCTCGGCGCCGGCCTCGCTCAGAGCCTGCCGCCACTCGGGCAGGCCGAGCGTGCGGAACTGGACGAGAAACACCCGGCCATCGAACGGCAAGGCCAAGGACTCCGGAACCGCCGGCATCGGCCGGCCGGGCTCGATGGCGCCCGCGTGGAGACGCAACGCGGTGTCGATCGGCCGCGCCTCCATCCAGGTGACACCGCCGTCACGGCTGGCCGAGAACCAGCGATCCGCCCCTTCATTCCAGGTGACGAAGGCGGCTTTCCCCGCCGGATCCCAGCCGCTTGCACCGGGCAGGGCCAGGCCGGGCGCCGAACGCAGCGGCACACGGGCACCCCCGGGAACCTGGACCGAAATTTGATGGCCGACCGCACCCGGCTCGATGAAAAGAGACGGCTTGGGCCGGGAGGGAGCCGCCACAGCCGGAACCGCCAAACCGGCTGCGAAGACCAGGAGAAGGGAACAACTGCGCAAACCCGACAACCGCATTGCAAGACCTCCTTCCAATTCGTGAGAGCGAGCGGGTGCCCTCTCGACACCCTCTCTCTATTCCTGGTGCGCGCCGGGGGCGAGACGTGACACCGAAGTGTTAGGATGCGGCCCAAGGGGGCGAGCACACAATGGCGTACAGGGCTTCGAGAATCATCCGGCTGGTCTGTCTCGGATTCGTGATCCCCCTGGTGCTCAGCATGGTGGTCTACTTCGGCTTCGCCTCCAACTACACTGTCGGGGTTTTCTCTGAAGCGGGCTTCCGGGGACAGTACGAGGCCGGCATCTACAAATACCGGGTCCTGGGCCGGCTCGCCCTCCTCAAGATCCACGAGATCGTCGAAAACTCCGGTGCCCCCGCGATCGCCCCGCGCGCCATGTTCCTGCTCGACCGGAACGGATCCCCCGTCTTCTATACAGCCTATTTCCTCACCAATGCGTTGTTTCTCTGTCTCGCCTGTGGCGTTCTCATGCTCCTGTTCGAAAGGCTCTCGCCGCCGCGCAGTGTGTGGATCGGCGATCTGCTCGTCGTGCTCCTCTGCCTGTTGATGGCGGTGACGCAATACGTCGTCGTGCCGTATGACACCATGGCGTCCTTTTTTCTCTGCCTCGCGTTCGGCCTCGCCGTCGCAGAGCAGACGCTTTTCAAGGTGATCCTTCTCGGCCTCGTCGTCGTGCTTTGCGCTTTGACCCGCGAGACCGCGGCGCTGATCCTGGCGTTTTATTTCGCGGTTCACCACCGGCGCCTGCTCGCACGGCCTTTCCGGTGGACCCGGGAGCATTCCGCGCTGGTCTTTCTCGCGGCCTGCTTCCTCGGCACCTATCTGGGCATGCGGCTCGCCTTCGGCCCGGGGAACACGGTGTTCGAGACCATCGAGCTCAAAGCCAACCTGGCCAGCCCGTTCGGTCTCGCCGGGCTGCTTTTTTTCCTGGCCGTGACCGCCCTCTTGTTGCTGCACGGCCCGGGCCGGCGGGAGAGCCTGCTGTTCCTGCTCGCCTCCCTGCCCTACCTGCTGTTCGTCCTCGTCACCGCGCGGCTGTGGGAGATGCGGCTGTGGATTCCCCTCTTTCTGTCGATCGTGGTCCTCAAGGTCTGGCGGATGGGCGTGGAGGAGCAAAGGCCCCAACCGGCGGAGCAGCTCGCCGGCTAAGGCGCGCCCTGCTGCCGGTACCCCCGGCAGAGCCGCACCGGCAGCGGCGGATAGCGAACGAAGCCCGGGTCCGCGTCGGCGAGACCACAGCGGACGAAGACGCTCCTCTTCGAAGCGGGTAGCTGCAGATGCTCGCAGGTGGCACAGAGCCCGGGGTGGGCGGTCAAGGCGGCGAGCAGGCGGCGGCGTTCGGCCGGTTCCATCTAAGGCTCCTGCGGCGGGGCCGCGTCCAGCTTGTCGAGGGCTGCGGTGGGCCCGAGGAGGGTGAGGAGGTCGCCGGGGGCGAGCCGGGTGTCGGCGAGGGGATCGATGCGCACGCCGTTGCGGCGCATCTCGATCACCCGCGCGCCGAGCACCTTCGGCAGCTGGGCTTCCGCCAGGGTCTTGCCGGCCAGCCAGGCGGGGACCGGCACCTGCCGCAACGCGAAGTCGGGGGGGATCTCCACGTAGCGCCGGCTCGCTCCCGCCTCCTCGTCGCTCGACACGAAGGTGGCGAGAAGCGCCGGACGGCCCAGCACCTCCTGGGCGTACACCGCCAGCAGGTCGCGCTTGGCGAGCACCCCGAGCAGGAGGCCCGCCGGGTCCACCACCGGCAGGCGCTCGAAGTCGCTCCGCGCGAAGATCTCGGTGGCGCGGTGCAGGCGCTCGTCCTGGCGGATCACGTCGCCTGCCGGAATCATCAGGTCGTGCGCCACCACCGCGGTCAGGCCCTCGGGGTTTTCGAGCGCATGTTTGATGTCATGGAGCGACACGGCCCCCAGCAGGTGCCGGCCGGCGTCCACGACGAACAGACGCTGGCGGCGGGTGGAGAGGAAGCGCTCGACGAGGTCGCTGTAGCGGGTGCCGGGCAGCAATGTGTCGGGATCGGTGCGGGCCAGGTCCTCCGCCTTGAGCCCGGCGAGCACCGCCTCCTCCATCCGCCACGGCAGCTCGATCCCCCGGCGGTGCAGCGGCTCGGTGTAGATCGAGAAAGGGCGCAGCCTCCGCGAGAGGAGGCTGGAGAGAATCGCGGCCACCATCAAAGGAAGGATCAGGTCGTAGTTCCCGGTCAGCTCGAAGAGGATCAGGATGGCGCTGATCGGCGCATGGCTGGTTCCGGCCATCACCGCCGCCATGCCGACCGCCACGTACGCCCCGAAGGGGGAGGCGACCCGTGGCCAGAGCGCTTCCATCGCGATCCCGTACGCTCCGCCGAGGAGCGCGCCGAAGAGGAGCGAAGGGGTGAAGAAGCCCCCGGAGCCCCCGCTCCCGGTGGTCAATGCGGTGGCCACCAGCTTCACCAGCGCGAGGCCGACCAGGAAGGCCCAGAACGGGAACCCCGCCGGCAGACCGAGCCGTGCCGGAACCTCGAGCGAGCCGGAGATCAGCCGGTGGATTGCGCCGTAGCCACCGCCGAGGGCCTGGGGAAGGAAGAGGCCGAGGCCGCCGACCAGGGTGAGGCCGAGGAGCGGATGCAACGGCCGCGGAATCCAGCGCAGCCGGCGAAACGCGTCGCGCCCGATCCGCGTGCCGGCGACGAAAGCAACCGAGGCGAGGGCGCCCACCACGCCGAGGCCCGCGTAGGGCAGCAGCTCCCAGCCGCTCACCAGGGTGTACTCCGGCGCCGCGTAGAGGGGGACATTGCCGCTCAGCGAGCGGGCGATCAGGGTGGCGATGACCGACGAGGCGACGATCGGGCCGAAGATCTCCAAGGCGAAATTGCCCAGCAGGACCTCCATCGCGAACAGAGTGCCGCCGATCGGGACGTTGTAGGTCGCGGCGAGACCCGCGGCGGCGCCGCAGCCGACCAGGATCTTGACCCGGTGCGCGGGCAGGCGCAGATGGCCGCCGGCCCAGGAGGCGATCATCGCGCCCAGGCGGATCATCGGCCCCTCGCGGCCCAACGATCCACCGCTGCCCACCGTGGCGACCGCCGCCAGGGCGTTGACCAGCACCGGGCGGGGCGGGATGCGCCCGCCATGCAAGGCCACCGCCTCGATCAAAGAGGACATCCCCTCCCCGGCGACCGCCTGACGACCCCACCAGATGATGAGCCCGATGAGGACGCCGCCCAGGGCCGGCGCCAGCACCGCCCGCCAAGGGGGCACCGCCTGCGCCACCGCCAGCAGCTCCCCGGTCTGTCCCCAGAGGAGGGCCTGGAGCCCGGCGATCAACCGGTTGGTGACCCCTCCAAGGAGCCCACCCACCACCCCCACCACGGCGATCAGGGAGAAGAACACCCGGTCCTCCCGGGTGGCCAGACCGAAGCGCCGGGCCAAGGTGAAGTCCAGCGCCCGGGGCCACTCCCGCACACGTCGCCACCAAGCCGCCGACCGAGCACCCATGGCGACAAGGGTATCAGAGGCCATCCTCCGCTCCTGCAAGACTTTCCGCCGCCCGCCCCGAGAAGGAGGAGAGGGGGGTCAGGTTTCACACGGATGTCGCCTCAAGTTCCTGTTCCATAAACATGCTTATGGGTGTATATTTGAGCCGAGGTCGCCTCCTTTGGCGGCCACTTCCTTCCGGGGGTCCACCGACGACGTCCGTCTTCGGCCACGCGAACCCCCACGGCGGTTCTACCGCCCCTCGTCCACCCTCCTTCCCGCGGCCGTTCTACGGTTCGCGCGTGTCAAGCTCCGAGGGGACCGGGAAACCGGTCCCCTTCGTCTTTCTGCCCCACGACACGATCCTTCCGCTATACTTCCGCCCCTATGGCGCATTCCCTCCCGACCGTGCCCGTCGCGACCGCGCGGCGCCTGCTGCTGGGTGCCCAGGGGTTGCTCGACGATCCCCGGCGCCGGCCGACGGCCGACGTTCTCTACAACCTCATCGAGCAGCTCGGGTTCGTCCAGATCGACTCCATCAACGTCGTCGAGCGCGCCCACCACCTGACCCTGGCGGCGCGTCTCCAGAGCTACAAGCCGCACCTCCTGGAGCACCTCCTGGAGAAGGACCGGCGCCTCTTCGAGCACTGGACCCACGACGCCTCGGCGATCCCGACCCGCTGGTACCCCCACTGGCACCACCGCTTCGAGCGCTACCGGCAGAAGGTCCTCGACTACTCCTGGTGGTCGGAGCGCATCGGCGACCGCCCCGAGGAGTCGATCGCCGCCGTCCTCGAACGGGTGCGCCGGGAAGGACCGTTGATGACCCGCGACTTCGAAGACCGGCGCCCCGAGGGGACCGACAAGGCCTGGTGGGGCTGGAAGCCGGAGAAGGCGGCGCTCGAATACCTGTGGCGCACCGGCTCCTTCGCGGTGGCCCGGCGGGTCAACTTCCACAAGGTCTACGACCTGTCCGAGCGGGTGCTGCCGGAAGCGCATGGCGCCCCGCGGCCGGACCCCGAGGAGCACGTGGAGTGGGCCTGCCGCACCGCCCTGGAGCGCCTGGGGATCGCCGGAGCCGACGAGATCTACCGCTTCTGGCACGCCGTCACACCGGCCGAGGTGAAAGAGTGGTGCGCCCGCGCCGCTGCTGCGGGGGCGATCGTCCCCGTCCTCGCAGAGTCTCTGGACGGGGCTCCTGCGCGCCGATGCTGGGCGCTTCCCGATTGGGAAGAGAGGGCGGCGGCGCTGCCGTCCGCCCCGCCGCGCATCCGCCTGCTCAGCCCGTTCGATCCCATCCTGCGCGAGCGCAAACGGACGCTGCGCCTGTTCGGGTTCGACTACCGCTTCGAGGCCTTCGTGCCCGCCCCGCAGCGCCGCTGGGGGTATTACGTCCTGCCGATCCTCGAAGGCGAGCGGCTCGTCGGCCGCCTCGATCCCAAGCTCCACCGCGACGAAGGCCTGCTGGAGATCCGCCAGGTCTGGTGGGAGCCGGGCATCCGGCGGTCGAAAGGGCGGGATGCCGCGCTGGAGGCGGCGGTCGAACGGCTGGCGCGGCTCACCGGGGCCGAACGGTGGTCTCTCGCCCCGCCCGCTCCACCGCCCTCTGCATGAGCAGGTCCTGGCTGGACCGCGGCTCGTCCCCCGGCGACGGGCTGCGCTGCCGGTAGCTGCCGTCGGACTGCATGTCCCAGGCCTTCACGTTGTCGGCGAGCTGCAGGTCGAGAATCCCTTGCAGCTCCTCCTGGAGACGCGGGTCCTCCACCGGCACGATGGCCTCCACCCGGGCGTCCAGGTTGCGCGACATCCAGTCCGCCGAGCCGATGAAATACTCGGGCTTGCCGGCATTGCCGAAGGTGAAGATGCGGGCGTGCTCCAGGTAGCGCCCGACGATGCTCACCACCCGGATCGTCTCGCTCTTCCCCGGCAGACTCGGGCGCAGCCGGCAGATGCCACGCACCACCAGGTCGATCTCCACCCCGGCGGCCGAGGCGTCGTAGAGCGCATGGATGATCTGCCGGTCGTCGAGCGCGTTCATCTTCGCCACGATGTGACCGCCGCGCCCGGCCTTCTGGTGCTGCACCTCGCGCTCGATCAGCTCCAGGAAGCGCGCCCGCATGTTGATCGGCGCCACCAGCAGCTTTTTGAACCGCGGCTTGTGCACGTAGCCGGTGAGCATGTTGAAGAGCTGCACCGCGTCCCCGGCGATGTCCTCGCGGGCGGTGAAGAGACCCAGATCGGTGTAGAGCTTCGCGGTGTCCGGGTTGTAGTTGCCGGTCGCGAGATGCACGTAGCAGCGCAGCTCGCCGCGCTCCTGGCGCACCACCAGGGCGATCTTGGCATGCGTCTTCAGGCCCACCACGCCGTAGCAGACGTGCGCGCCGACCTTCTCCAGCCGCTCCGCCCACTCGATGTTCGCCGCCTCGTCGAAGCGCGCCTTGATCTCGACCGTCACCGCCACCTGCTTGCGCTCCTCGGCGGCACGGATCAGCGCCCGCATGTTCGGCGAGTCGGCCGAGGTGCGGTAGAGCGTCTGCTTCAACGCCAGAACCGCCGGATCGGCCGCCGCCACCTCGATGAAGCGCTGCACGCTGTTGGCGAACGAGTCGTAGGGGTGGTGCACCAGCACGTCTCCCCCCGCGATGGCGGCGAAGAAGTCGGCCGCCTCCTCCGGGTCGGTGTTCTGGAGCTGCGGCGGCGTCACCGGCGACCAGGGCCGGAAGCGCAGCGACGGCAGCGGGACCGCACCGAGCGCCATCAAGTCGCGCAAGGCGAGCGGCCCCTCGATCGCAAAGATGTCGCTCTCCTGGATCTCCAGCTCCTGGGCCAGGAGGTTGCGCATCCAGGACGACATGCCTTCCGCCACCTCCAGACGCACCGGAAACGCGAAGCGCCTCTCCCGCAGCTCTTCCTGGATGGCCTCGATCAGGTCGTCCGCCTCCTCCTCGTTGCGCTGCACATCGGCATTGCGGGTGACGCGGAACGGTTGGGACTCGACGATCTCCAGGCCCGGGAAAAGCTGGTCGAGGTGATGCGCGATGACCACTTCGAGCGGCACGTAGCGCAGCGTCTTCGGCACCTGCAGCCAGCGCGGCAGGATGTGGGGCACCTTGACGCGGGCGAAGCGCGAGGTGCCCTCACCGGGCGTCTTGACCGCCACCGCCAGCGACAGGCTCAGGTTCGAGATGAACGGGAACGGATGCGCCGGATCGAGCGCCAGCGGGGTCAGCGCCGGGAACAGCCGGCGCTCGAAGAACTCGCTGAAATGGCGGCGCTCGCTCGCCCGCAGCGCCTCCCAGGAGAGGATCTCCAGGCCATGCTGGGAGAGCGCCGGCAGGATCTCGCGGTTGAACAGCCGGCGGTGGGCCGCGACCAGCGGGCGCACAACGCCGTCGATGGTGGCGAGCTGCTGACGCGGCGTCAGGCCGTCCGGCGGCAGCTCGAGCACCTGGCTGGCGAGCTGCTGCTTCAGCCCGCCGACCCGCTTCATGAAGAACTCGTCGAGATTGTTGTCGAAGATCGCGAGGAACTTCAGCCGCTCCAGCAGCGGATTGCGCGGATCTTCCGCCTCGTGCAGGACGCGCCGGTTGAACTCCAACCAGGACAGCTCGCGATTGAGAAACAGAGAGCCCGGGCTCTCGCGGCTCTGGGCTGGCTCAGGGTGCAATGTGGAAACCGGCTCGGACACGACGCGACCTCCCCCTCATTCTAGACCACCCGATCCTGCCACAGCACCCGGGCCGCTGTCTGTGACAGGGGGGTGACGCCTGCCGGCTTCGGTCTGAAGGGGAGCGGCGAAGCGCCGCCGGTGAGGTAGAGTTCCGTCCGAGAGGCCTGGATGATCCCGCGCGACGACCCTGTTCCGCGGCCCGCCGAACGGCCGGCCCTGTCCGCCCGCACGATGCTCCTGGTGAGCGGCGGGATCACCCTTGCGCTTTTCGTGCTGCCGTTTGGAGGCGTGATCGCGCGGCCCTTCGTCCTTCTGTCCACGCTGGCCCACGAGCTCGGCCATGGCCTCACGGGCATGCTTCTCGGCGGCGGGTTCCGGCGGCTGGAAATGTGGCCGAGCGGAGCCGGCGTGACGGAGATCGACCTGGCCGGCTTCGGCCGCCTGCGCCAGGCGCTGACGTTGGCCGGCGGCCTCGTGGGACCGGCGGTGGCCTCGGCTCTCTGCTTCGCCCTCGGGCGGACGAGCCGCGGCGCCCGCGCCTGCCTCCTCGGGATCGGCCTGCTTCTCGGTCTCGTCGAGATCCTGGTGGTGCGCAATCTGTTCGGCCTGATCTTCACCGCCCTGGTCGCAGCCGCCTGCCTGCTCCTTGCGCTCCGCGGCACTCCGGCGGCCGCCCAGCTCGCCCTGGTCTTCGTGGCGGTCCAGCTCGCCCTCAGCGTCTTCTCTCGCGCCGACTACCTCTTCACCCGTGTGGCCGGCAATCCCAACGGCCTCTTCCCATCGGACGTCGAGCACATGGCCCGGCTCCTCTGGCTGCCGTACTGGTTCTGGGGTGTCCTCTGTGGCGCATTCTCCCTCGCCGTGCTCGGCTGGGGGCTGCGGATGTACTGGCGGCGGTGAGCGGGCGGGCCGGGCCAGGCAATAGTGGAACCGCCCGATCTGCGCGGCCTCTTCATCGCTCACCAGGCTGGCGTCATAGCGCCGCCGGCCGCCCGAGAGCCGCGGGCCCCCCGCCTCTCCGGTCCTTTCGGGGGACCCGGCCGGTCTCACCTCTTGTCAAACATCAGATGCAGTGATGCGTCTGGTTCGTCGCCGGCGAGCAAGAGGTCCATTGCGCCCACGCCCTGGTCACCGGTGAAGCGGTGGAGGGTACGTGGTACGACCGAACCCTGGCACGCAGCCTGCGGCTCCGCCGCCAGGCTCCCAAGCCGGGGGAGGTCGACATCCGCCAGACAGTCGTGCTGAGCCCTCTCCCGTGCTGGAAACATCTGGCGCCGGAGGTCTACCGGTCCCGGGTCGCCGATCTCCTCCGCGGCATGGAAGAAGCCGCCGCGGCCGAGCGGGAGAAGATGGGAATCGAGCCTCTTGGCGCGGAGGAGATCCTGAAGCAGGATCCGGAAACCCGTCCCGAGCACTTGGATCGCTCACCGGCCCCCCTGGCCCATGCCGCGACCAAGAGAGTCCGGAGAGAGCTGCGCGAAGCCTACGGCTGGTTCTTGGCCGCCTTTCGGGAGGCGGCCGACAAGCTCCGAAAAGGTGACCGAGACGTCGCCTTCCCCCCTGGGAGCTTCCCGCCCCATCTGCCGTTCGTCCCGGCCTGAGCCTCTTCCCGGCTTGCCTGGGGCGATTGGCAACAAGACGAGCCCGACCGGGCCGGCGCAGCCGTGCCGGTTCACGGCCGCGGTGTGCTCGGAGACGCCACCGTTGCGGCGCCGTGCTCGGTGTTGGCGGCCAGCCGTCCAGTCTCCTTCAGTCAGGTTTTCCGAGCAGGGGGTCGAGAGGCCCCGGCTCAGCGGCGGCTATTTGGAGGGCGGGTATCCGAACTTATCGAAGGTAGGACGCTCCAAGGCGAGAGCAGTACAGAGGTCTTGCTTCGGATCGATATCTTGAAGGCGCGTAAAAGGGATGCGCTGTTGCGCCTTTGTCGGTGCAAGAACTCGCCTACCACTTGCGATGTCAGGATATTGTGTAGCATGTGTTTTCATGGTGGCGACCAGATAGTCAAAGCCGGTCTTCCCGTTGGGAAGTACCTTTGAAGCGTCGTACCAGTACATTGGTGATCGGTCCTTCGGCCACGGGAAGAAGGCGCCGTTGTCTACCGCAGCCTTGGTCGGTGCGTCCATGATGTCTTCGACGAAAAGGTCGTTCTCGAACCAGACTTCTGGACGAGTGTTCGCGTCGGTCTGATTCAATGCTTCGAGCATCAACAGCGTTACGGCGCGATGATTTGGATGGCATGTTGTTCCGTGCCGCGGGTCGTGCGAAAAGATCACGCCCGGCTTAACGGCATCGATCACGCCCTTGAACCTGGCTACGAGCGCGTCCCGGCCGCCGTTGTCTTTAGCCCAAAGGGCGATGTTTCGCTCCATCCCGGCCTGGTCAAACGCGTAGAAAGCGTCCTCCCATCCGAAGAACGTGACCTTACCGCCAAGTGCGGTGGCTGACTTGATCATTTCATCGCGGCGAATTCGAGTGCACTCCGCGGGATCTCTCAGGCCGATCGTTGGGAAGCAGCCCCAGCTCCTTGCCTCAGAGGCCACCACAAAGTGGCACTTGGCACCATTGAACAGGCAGGCCTCTGCGAACAGTGGTGCGACACCCCACTCGTCATCTGGGTGGGCCGCGACGAAAAGAAGAGTCTTGCCTCGCAGGTGCTCCGAGAAGTCGATCTCTGCGGCCGGCTTCATTGAGCGTTCTGTCGCGCAGCCCGATAGCAGGAGGGTGAGCCAAACGAGGAGGAGTTTGAGGCGGTGCGTCATCGCAGTGGTAGTTCCTCTCCTGGAGCTGCGGCGCCTGCAAAGACCTTCTCGGGCATTGGCAGTAAGCTCTTCGGCTTCATCGACTTCAGCCACTCTACACCTGTCCTTTATGCACGTCAAGATGGTCTCCGTGGCGTCGTGTATCACACAAGGGGCTGCGGACGCCCGCCCGGCGGCGGGTGCCAGGTGAAAGAGAAGAGGTCATGCACGAGCTGCATCCGCTCTCCGCGGTTTGAGAGAAGGACCCGCACTCGAGTAGCCTGAGCGATGAAGTGCCTGCGCTACCGCCGCACTTTGAGGTGGCACCTGTTGCAGCACCTGTTGCGGCACTTGCTATGTTGGTCCTCGCTCTCGTCGCTCTCCTGCTCGCCTGGGCTGCCTTGCGACGATAGAGATCCGGTAAGATCAATGGCGTCGAAAAGGTAAGCCCAAGGATGGTTCTCTAATTCACGTATGCTGAGGAGGTGTTCCTTGGAGACTGAAGCGGTTGCCAGCTTGTTGATGGAAGTTCAACCTGCACTTACTTCGGCGGTGAGCACCGGTGCTCGGGAGCATGTCGCAAGACTACAGGCACAGGGCATCGAGTTCTATGGTTACGCGCTGTTGCCCGGAGAACCCTTCAACATCGGCAATCTGGTCGCCGTAACCAACAGCGAGGCTGATATCCAGGTTCCTCCCGGCGATGAGGAATATTTTGAATATCGCTTCGCTGTGGATGAATGGGCACATTGGTGGCACGACGAGCTCAGTGCCGCGAATGCATTGCTCGCAGAGGCGAATGAACGGTTCGCGTCCTTGCACACACGAAACCCCGACGGCTTCGAAATGGACGAAGTTGAGGTCGCTTACTCAGAGGGGTTGCTCGAGGCTGTCGTCAGCGGCCTTTACGCTGCGAAGACATCTGGAACGTTCGGTGACAAGGAGCCATTTCTTGTGGTCTGGATGTCCGACTCAGACGCAGCGATCATAACTGAATCAGTGAGCCGGCTGAACCTCCCCGCCATCGCCGATGAATTCATTGCGGCGTTTTGACCATCATGGGCCGGAGCTGTGCGTACCGGCGGCGGGTGCCACCTGTTGCAGCTGCACCTGTTGCAGCTGGGGCGTGACCATCCGGCCCTGGGGCATGACCATCCGGCCTTAGGCCTTGACCATCCGGTCTTGGGGCACGACCGTCCGGCCTTGGACCTGGTCCATCCGGCCCTGGGGGGTGACCATCCGACCTTGGGGCGTGACCGTCCGGCCTTGGGGCATGACCATCCGACCTTGGGGCGTGACCGTCCGGCCTTGGGGCATGACCATCCGGCCTTGGGGGGTGGCCATCCGACCTTGGGGCGTGGCCATCCGACCTTGGGGGGTGGCCATCCGGCCCTGGGGCGTGACCATCCGGCCCTGGGGCGTGACCATCCGGCCTTGGGGCGTGACCATCCGGCCCTGGATGGTGACCGTCCGGCCTTGGATGGTGACCGTCCGGCCCTGGAGCGTGACCGTCCGGCCTTGGGGCATGGCCATCCAGC
>DIHE01000147.1:29395-133388 GCA_002420005.1 Holophagales bacterium UBA5704
GGCATGGCCATCCAGCCTTGGGGGGTGGCCGTCCGGCCTTGGGGCCGGTGACAGGCCGGCTCACTGGTTGGTTCGCCGCGGTCTGGGCGCGCCGGTATGCCGCCATCCTGGTGAGCGACGAAGAACCGCCGTTCTGCGGTACTCTCTCCCAATGGAACGCATCGTCAAGGTCTTCGACCGCCCGACCGACGCCGAGGAGGCCGATCGCGCCTTCTATGCCTCGTTGGCGCCGCAGGACCGCCTGGACATGCTGCTGGACCTGATGGAGCGATACCGTGCGGGCCTTGGTGAAGCTGCACAAAGATTTGAGAGAGTGTATCGAGTTGTTTCTCTCGCAGGGCGTTGAGTTCCTCGTGGTGGGCGGCCATGCCGTCGCCTTCCATGGCTACCCGCGCCTGACGGAAGACGTCGACCTCCTCGTCCGCCCCAGTCTGGAGAATGGATCCCGCATCCTCCGGGCTCTCGATCTCGTCGGCTTCGGCAGCATCGGACTCACCGCGGAAGACTTCACGGTGCCGGATCGAATGATCCAATTGGGCAGGGCACCCAACCGCATCGATCTTCTGACCCAGATCTGGGGGCTCACCTTCGAGGAGGCCTGGGCGTTTCTGAAGCTCTCGGCGGCAGAGCTCGACAGCCAAGTCGGCCGTGAAGCTCTACAGGAGATCTGCCATGACCGTCAAGACAAAGGAGACCAGCCGAATCCTGGACGCGGTTCACGAGACGGCACGTGATCTCCATGCGGCCGGTTTCGTCTCGAAGCGTAGAATGAAGGAGTACGATGCCCTGTGTCTCGTCCCCGTGCCGGATTATTCCAGTGAGACGATCCGCGCACTGCGCGAGCGGTACAAGATCAGCCAGGCCGTCCTGGCCTCGATTCTCAACACCAGTCTGTCGACGGTTCGGCAATGGGAGATCGGCGAGAAGCATCCGAGCGGACCTTCGCTCAAGCTGCTCAACCTGCTGGATCGCAAGGGGCTGGAAGCCGTGATCTGAGACCGGGAGGCTCGTCGCCTGGCACCGCCGCCCCCGAATGCCGGCGAGACGCCTTCGCTCCCAGGGGGCGCACGGCGAGGCCTTGCGGCGGGCGGTGGCGGGGTGGGGCTCCGGGCCGGAGCGGCTCGCCGACGGCCCTCACACCCTCCCGGGAGTTGGATGCGCCAGAGCCGGCGACAGGAGCGCTGCGGTCAGGAGGGCGACCAGGGACGCGAGGGTCACGCCACCAGAACCGGCTCAGGGGCGACGGCGGGGGCTTTCACCCGGCGCAGCTTCTCGATCTGCTTGCGTTCGCCGTCATAGACCCGCTTGACGCCGTCTCCCAGGGACTTCTCGATGTCGCGGATGTTCGAGACCAGGCGCAGGAAGCCGCCGATCTCCACCGAGGCCGCCTGGTCGCTCCCCCAGAGGGCACGGTCGAGGGTGATGTGGCGCTCGACGAACGTGGCCCCCAGGGAGACCGCGGCCCAGGTCGGAGCCAGGCCGACCTCGTGGCCGGAATAACCGACCGGACACTCCGGAAAGCGCTGCTCCAGCTCCGGAATCATCCGCAGGTTCAAATCCGCCGGCGGACAGGGATAGGTCGAGGTCGCATGCGCGATCAGCAGGTTGTCCCGGCCGAGCACCGCCACCGCGGCGTCGATCTCCTCCAGGGTCGACATGCCGGTCGAAAGGATCACCGGCTTGCCGGTCGCCCGGGTTTTGCGCAACAGATCGTGATCGGTCAGCGAGGCCGAGGCGATCTTGTAGCAGGGGGGATTGAAGAAGTCGATGAAGTCGACCGACTCCTCGTCCCAGCAGGAGGCGAACCAGAGGATGCCCCGGTCGCGGCAATGCCTTTCGATGGCGGCGAATTCGCGGACGCCGAACTCCATGCGCCGGCGGTACTCGATGTAGGTCATGCGGCCCCAGGGCGTGTCCCGCTCCAGGTCCCACTGCTCGCGGGGGACGCACTGCTCGGGCGTGCGCTTCTGGAACTTGACCGCATCCGCCCCGGCCAGATGGGCGCCGTCGATCAACTTCCGAGCCAGCTCCAGCGAGCCGTTGTGATTGATCCCGATCTCCGCGATGACGAAGACGGGCTCCCCCTTCCCCACCAGACGGTCGCCGATGCGAACCACGGGGCGCTGTTGCATGGGTCACCTCCCTGAACGTGAGGCCGTCTCGCCGCGGCGCAACGCGAGGAGCCATTCCGCAAAGTCGCGGAAAGCCCCGGCGCCGCCCCGGGCGGAACAGACGTAGTGACACACAGGATGGACGTCCGGCATGGCATCCGCCGGACATCCGGTCAATCCTTCCACGCCGACCACGGCGAGAATTCCGAGATCGTTGACGTCGTCGCCGATGTACGCGAGGTCCTGCAGGGGCAGGCCGGTCTCCCGAAGGATCACCTCCAGGTGGGCCGCCTTGTCCCGCACGCCGAGAAACAGCCACGGCAGGCGCAGCTTTTCGGAGCGTTGGGCGATGGTGACGGACGGCTCGCGGGTGCAGATGGCCGTGTGGACGCCCGCCTCGCGCAGGCGCTCGACGCCCATGCCGTCGCGCACGTTGAAGCGGCGCAGGGCCTCCCCACCCTCGCCGTAGTAGACGCTCCCGTCGGTCAGGACGCCGTCGCAATCGGTGAGGACGAGGCGGAGGCGCCGGGCGCGCCGGAGGAGCTCGTCCGGGCTCAGTGCCGGCGTCACCATGCGGTCCATCCTCCGTCGACGATCAGATTGGCGCCGGTCATGTAGGCCGAGGCGTCGCTCGCCAGGAACACCAACGCCCCTTCGTAGTCGCCGGGCCGGGCCATGCGGCCGAGCGGCGTCCGCTCGGCATACCGGGCGATGAAGCCGGCCTCCTGGCCGTTCTCCACCCCTCCCGGCGACAGCGCATTGACCCGCACCCCGGCGCGTCCCCAGTAGGCGGCAAGGAAGCGCGTCAACGCCAGAACGGCCCCTTTGGTCGCCGGGTAGGCCGGCGACTTCCAGAACGTCTGGGTACCGTCCGGCTGCCGGTAGAGAGACTGGTCCGGCGCCACCACCGCATAGGTCGAGGCGAGGTTGACGATGCTGCCGCTCCCCTGCCGCGCCATCAGGCTCCCCAGGATCCGGCAGGTGAGAAAGGTTCCGGTGACGTTGACGCGGAAGGCGTTCTCCCAGAGCTCCAGGGGGAAATTCTCGAAGCGCAGGAGGTCGCCGGAGGCGAGCGGATCCTCCACTTTCTCGTTGAGCGCCGCGTTGTTGACCAGCACGTCGATCCGACCGGGGCCGTTCAGGATCTGATCGCGCAGGTTTTCGACCGAGGTGCGTTCCCCGACGTCCGCCGCGACCGCATGGGCGGCGCCACCGTAGGCCGCGCGCAGCTCCCGCGCCAGGGCCTCGCACGGCGCGGCCTGGAGATCGGTGACGATCACCTCCGCACCGGCCGCAGCGAGGGCGTGGCCATGGCGGACGCCCAGCAGCCCGGCGGCGCCGGTCACCACGGCGACCTTGCCGTGCAGCGAAAACGGAGAACCGGCCATGCGATCTCCGCCACTCACCGCGCGGCCACCGCGACCCGTGGCTTCGAGTGGAAACCGGTGGTCTTGCGGAAGACCGGTTGCAGCGGCTCGCCGGCCAGGCGCTCCCGCACCGACTTCGTGTCCACGGCGTCACGGAGCAGAGGAAGCACCTCGCGCCAGGCGGCGAGCGTGTGCTCCACCTCGGCCGTGCCGTGCGAGAAGGAAAGGTTGTGGAAGCCGCCCCAGAGGATGCCGCGGCGGAGCATCTCCTGCTGAGCCAGCGACTTGATCTCCAGAGGATCGCCGGCCGTGGCGTCGAAGACCACCAGGGAGCGGCAGTCGAGACCTACGCAGCGCGTCCAGGGGAGGCCCAGCTCGGAGGCGAGCCCGTTGTATTCCTGGCGCAGTCTCCTCCCCTGCCGCGCGAGGTGCCCGGGGACGTCGTTCTCCACCAGCTCGAGGATCGTCTCGCGCGCCGCGGCGAGCGACAGGGCTTCGCCGCCGAAGGTCGAGAAGAAGAACACCGCCTTGTCGAGGAGCGCCATGACGTCCCGCCGGCCGGTGAGGACGGAGAGCGGCATGCCGTTCGCCACGGCCTTCGAAAAACAGGCCAGGTCGGCGGTGACGCCGAAACATTCCTGGGCGCCACCCACCGCCAGCCGGAAGCCGGTCCACATCTCGTCGAAGATCAACAGGGCACCCCGCCGCCGGCAGACCTGCTTCAGCTCTTCGAGGAACCCGTTGTTCGGCAGCTCGAACGTCACCGGCTCCAGGATGACGCAGGCGGTCTCTTCGTCCACCGCTTCGAGCACCGAGTCCAGATCGTTGTAGTTGAAGGTCGAGGTCAGGGCGCGGACGGCCTCGGGGATGCCGGCGGCGCGATCGGTGACCGCGATGTACCAGTCGTGCCAACCGTGATAACCGCAGCAGACCACCCGTTCGCGGCCGGTGAATGCCCGCGCCAGGCGCACCGCGGCGCTCGCCGCCTCGGCGCCGGTCTTGCCGAACCGCACGGAGGCGGCCCCGGGCACCACGTCGCGGATCAGCTCGGCCACCTCGACCTCCAGCGGATGCATCAGGGAAAACGTGATGCCGTCGGCGAGCTGGGCACGGACGGCTGCGTCGATCCGCTCATAGGCATAGCCCAGCGAGATCGGGCCGACCCCCATGCTGTAGTCGATGTACTCGTTGCCGTCGACGTCCCAGACATGGCAGCCCTGGCCGCGCCGCAGATACTTGGGGGCCACGCCGCGCACCCACTGGCCGGGACCCTTCGCCAGCGTCTGGGTGCCGGCAGGGATCAGCCTGGCGGCACGCTCCCAGAGGGCGTCGGACGCCTCGATCCGAGGAAGAGACTCGTTGCTGCGGATTCCGTTGGGCATGATGGACCTCAAGGAGCTTCCAGGGCGGCGAGCACCCGCGCCGCCAGGTGGATGCCGGAAAAGCGCTCGGTTTCGAGCACGTCGGGCAGGAGCGCCGGGGTGAACCAACGGTCCCCCAGATGGATCGGATGGACGCGCGCGCGGACGCCATGACGCAGCAGCACCTCGGCGACGAGGGAATAGAGGCCGCCGGTGGCGAAGTGGTCCTCGATCGTGACGAGAAGCCCGGTGCCGCGCGCGGAGGCGACGATCTCCGCCTCGTCGGCCGGCGCCAGGGTGCGCAGGTTGACCAGCCGCACCGGCACGCCCTGCTGCTCCAGCAGGCGCGCCGCGGCGGCTGCTTCGCGGAGCAGAAAGCCGTAGGTGAGGAGCGCCACTCGGTCTCCCTCGGAAAGGACCTCGGCCCGGCCGAGCACGAACGGCGCGCGGTGGGCGACGGCCGGTGCCAGGTGGTTGTAGCGGATGTAGCAGGGACAGGGATCGTCGAGCAGCGCCGGAAGGGCTTCGGCCAGCTCGTCCTCGTCCGCCGGGCAGACCACCCGCATGCTCGGGATGCCCCGCATCAGCGCCACGTCCTCGATCGCCTGATGGGTCGGCCCGTTGGCTTCGGACAGGAAACCGGGGACGTACCCCACCAGCTTCACCGGCAGGCGGGCGATTCCCAGGTCGGTGCGGATGAACTCGAAAGCCCGCATGGTGAGGAAGGACGCCAGAGCGTGCGCCACCGGCACCCGGCCGCGCAGGGCGAGACCGGCGGCGGCGCCGATCATCGTCTGCTCACAGATGCCCACGTCGATGAAGCGCAGGCCGAGGGAAGGAGGCAGGTGGCGGATCGGCGCGCGGTTCTCCGCGGTCAGCACGATCACCTCCTCCCGGCGCAGCGCCTCGCTGCGCAGCACGTCTTCATATTTCATCGCACCACCAGCCCTTCCGTCTCCAGGGTGGCCGCCGCTTCGCCGCGCAGCTCACCGAGCAAGGCCTCCACCTCCGCGGCGGTGAAATCGGCGAACCAGCGGTCGGCGCGGCGCTCGATACTGGGAATTCCCTTGCCCCGCACGGTGCGCGCGATCACCACGCTCGGCCGGCCCTGGGCATAGGGAAGGTTTTCGAAGGCCGTGGCGAGCGCGGCGAAATCGTGGCCGTCCACGGTGCGGCAGCTCCAGCCGAACGACTGGAATTTGAACGGCAGCGGCTCCAGCGGAATCAGCTCCTCGGTGCGCACGTTGGCCTGGAAATCATTGCGGTCGACGACGGCGACGAGGTTGTCGAGGTGATACGCGGCGGCCACCAGGCAGGCCTCCCAGATCGAGCCTTCGTCCAGCTCGCCGTCGCCCAACAGGACGAACACCCGGTTCTTGCCGCCGCGCAGCTTGATGTCCAGGGCCACGCCCAGACCCACCGCCAGGAGATGCCCCAGCGAGCCGGAATGAAACTCGACGCCGGGCACCGCCCGGTTCGGATGCCAGTAGATCGAGTCGTGCGGCGACAGATGCTGCGCCAGCCGCCCGCGCTCGATGTAGCCCAGCTCGGCGAGCGTCGCATAGAGCGCCGGCACGTCGTGGCCTTTCGACAGGAACAGATAGTCGCGGTCCGGGTCGCTCAGCCGCTCCGGCGTCACGTCGAGCACCCGGGTGTAAAGATGGACGAGCAGGTCGGCACAGGAGAGCGAGGCGCCGATGAAACAGCCGCCGCGCGTCGCCATGTGCACCACGTGCTCGCGCACGGCGAGGGCGAGGGCTGGCAGGTCGTGGCGAGGCTCAGACACGGGTTTGCTCCGCGGTCACGGTTCTCAGCTCCTTCAGGTGATGGCGGTACCAGTTGACGCCCGCCAGGTGCCGATTGCGGTCGGCGAGGTCCGGCCGGGCGTCCAGCAGCTCCAGGATCTCCGGCAGCCGGAAGACCGGCCGCTCCGGCGACCACAGGACCTCGTAGACGGCGGTCACGAAGTCGTAGTCCGCGGGCTCGTCGAGGGTGAAGCGGTGGCTCATCGAGAGATCGCGGCCGGTGTCCCAGGCCACGTTGCCCAGCCGGAAACGCTCCGGCCGCTCCCAGAGGAACGGCGTCGTGTGCTCGCGCTCGAACAACCGGTCGGCCTCCCGCCAGGCGGTCTCCAGAACCGGCAGCGGGATGACCTCGACGTCGTTGCCGTCCGGCCAGGTGGCCGGGTGGAGATTGCTCACGTAGTCGTAGCGCTCGGGGTCGGCGAGAAACGTGGCGAGAACGCGGTCGATCGCCTCCGGATCGATCAGCGGGCAGTCCGAGGGGATCTTCACCACCACGTCCGCCTCATAGGCGCGGGCGGCCTCCATGTGGCGGTCGAGGAGGTCCGTCGGGTGCCCGGAGACGCAGGGCACCCCGAGGCGGCGGCACAGCTCGCGGATCGGCTCGTCGAAGGAATACCGCGTGGTGGCGACGCACAGCTCGAACGGCGTGCGGGCCGCCTGGATGCGCTCGATCTGCCGCTGCAGCAGCGGGGCGCCGAGCACCGGGAGCAGGACCTTGCCGGGGAGGCGGGTCGAGCCGGTGCGCGCCTGGACGACGACGAGGACCCTCATTGCACCCTCCGCGGCAGGAGGGCGGGCCGGCGCCAACCGGCGGACGGCCGCTCGGCGGACGGCGCCCTCCGGGGCGCCGCCAGCAGCTCGCGGCAGACCTCGGCGATGTTGCGGGCGGCCGAGCGGTTCTGCAACGGGAGGAGACGCCGCAGCTCCTCGCTCCCGTGATAGGAGTGGACCTCCTTGCCGAGCGCCAGGCCGACGAACGCCGTCGAGGACCATTGGGTGATGAGGACGTCGCAATTCGCGATCATGTGCTCGGCGATTCCTGTGGGATGGACGACCGCGCCGGGCGCATGCTCGCGGATCTCCCGGGTGGCGCGCTCGACGTTTTCGTTGGGGTGCAGCTTGAAGACCAGCGCCCGCCCGTCGGCGATCTCGACCGCCCGGCGCAGGAAGGCGGCGCGGTCGTCGCGTTTGAACGTCTCGCGGGCGTCCGAGGTGCAGACGAGGACGAAGCCGTGGAGAGGAAAATCGTTGGCCAGGTATTTCCGGCAATCGTCGAAGTTGGGGATGCCGGTGACCGCGATCCGCTCGGCCGGCACGCCGTGGGAGATGAAAAGATCGCGGTAGCCGTCGCTCGCCACGCAGAACTTCTCATACGCGAGGCTCAAACCGGTGGTGGTCGTCCCGGCCAGCCAGCGCGGCAGCAGGCGCAGGCGCCGGCAGAGATGGAACGGCCAGCTCACCGGATCGAGGATGCCTTCCTGCACCAGGACCACCCGCCGGTTCCGCAGATTGCGCGGGATGACGAGATCGGAGCAGGTGAGGACCAGATCGTAGGTGCCGTCGCGTCCGTGCGGGTCCACCGGCAGGCCATGGCGCGCCAGGTAGTCCTCACAACGGCGGCGCAGCTTGTCGCCCGCCACGGTGAACTCGGCCAGACCGACCTTGCGGCCGAGCTCGAGCCATCCATCCACGTAATAAGGAGTGAAAGCCGGCTCACATTCCGGCAGCTCGTCGGCGATCTGGTGCATCTGGGTCGTCTGATTGATCGACCCGCCGATGAACAGGATGCGGGGACTGCGGCGTTCTCTTCGCACCCCGGCAGCATCGCCTGCCGGCGTGGCACCGCCGTGGCGGGTGCGTGAACAGATGGAGACCTTGAGGCGCCCGGGGAAAACGTGACATCACCGCGACGCCGTCGCCACGAGGTTGCGCTTCCGCTCCCCTAAATTTTTCTGGCAAGGAGGAGCCACGGTGGCCCGAGCCGATCTGCACGTTCACAGCAAGCATTCGAACCAGCCGACCGAATGGCTCCTGCGCCAGGTCGGTGCTCCCGAGAGCTTCACCGAGCCCAAGGAGATCTACCGCCGGTGCCGCGAGCGGGGGATGGAGTTCGTCACCATCAGCGATCACGATTCGATCGCGGGCGCCCTGGAGATCCAGCATCTGCCCGGGACGTTTCTCTCCTGCGAGGTGACGGTCGAGTTTCCCGAAGACGGCTGCGAGATCCATCTCCTCGCCACCGGCATCGACGAGCGGCAGCACCGCGACCTCCAGGAAATTCGCCGCAACGTCTACGAGGTGCGCGACTACGTCCGCGCGCAAGGCATCCTCCACTCCGTGGCCCATCCCCTGTTCCGGGTCAACGGCCGCCTGACCCTCGACCAGGTCGAGAAGCTGCTGGTGCTCTTCGACCGCTTCGAAGCGCGCAACGGCATGCACGACCGGCGGGCGAACGACCTGGTGCACCGGATCTTCGGCTCCCTCACCCCGCAGATCATCGAGTCCCTCGCCGAGCGCCACCGGCTGGAGCCGTTCGGCTCCACGCCCTGGATCAAGAGCTTCACCGGCGGCAGCGACGACCACAGCGGGCTCTACCTCGGGACCACCTGGACCGAGACGCCGGAGGCCGCCACGGTCGAGGGCTTCCTCGGGCATCTGCGCGCCGGCCGCCACGCACCGGGCGGGGAGACCGGATCGAGCGCCCGCTTGTTGCAGAGCCTGTACACCATCACCTACGAGTTCTACCGCCGGCAGTTCCCCTTCGGTTGGGAGAGCCGCAAGGACCCCTTCTCCACCCTCCTGCGGGGGCTCGCCCTGCAAAGCCTGGAGACCCCGCCGCCCGCACCGGTGCCCGCCTGGCGCCGCCGTTTGTGGGGCTGGCGGGCGCCCCAGCCCCCCTGCCCGGCCGAGCGGGCCACCTTCGGCTCGGCGAGCCGGGCGAGCGAGAAGCACCTGACCCGGATGCTGCACGACTTCGTGCGCCATGCCCGCCGGGGGCGGCTGATGGAAGGTCTCGCCGCGGTCTCGCAGCTCGCCCCTCTCGCCTTGAGCATCGCGCCACATCTGGTGGCGGTGCATTCCCTCCACAAGGACGCCGACCTGCTCGACGCGGCCGGCGAGCGCTTTCTCGGTCACCGCCTCGAAGGGCGCGGCGGCAAGCGGGCCTGGTTCACCGACACGCTGACCACCGCCGGCGCCATGGCGCGGTTGCTCGCCGCGCTCCCCGGCCCGGTGCCCGGCGGGCGCGTCGACGCCGTCGAAGCGGTCACCTGCAGCCCGGCCGACGGCCGAGCCGCCCTGCCGGTCCATCGCTTCCGCACCCAGATGCGGGTGACCCTCCCCGGCTGGGAGCGCCGCAAGCTGCTTCTCCCTCCCCTCCTGGAGGTGATCGACCGCTGCGAGACCGAGCGCTATGCGGAGATCGTGATCAGCACACCGGGTCCTTTCGGCCTGCTCGGCGTCGCCGCCGGCAAGCTGCTCGGCATCCCGGTCACCGCGGTCTGGCAGGAGGACCTGCCGGCCCGCGTGCTCGCCGCCACCCGCAGCGAGACCCTGGAAGAGATGACCTGGACCTACCTGCGCCGGCTGTTCGGCCAGGCCGGGCGGATCTGGGTGCCCAGCCGGCGGGAGCACGACGCCCTGGTCGCCCATGCGTTCGCTCCGGAGCGGATTTCCCTCCTGCCCGGACGCACGGCGCGCCCCGAGAGCGTCGTCCTTCCCCCCTCCTGGGACGGCGTCCGGGTCCAGGTGGCCGTCTGAAGCCGGGCAGACCGACTAGAATGGCGAAGTGACGAAGCCGGTCGTGATCCAGCCCCTGACGTTCCCCTCTCTCCCCGCGGAGCCACCGCGCGACGAGGAGCCGGTAGGCCCCTCGGTGCCCGGGCGCCTCGCCGCGGTCGACATCGGGTCGAACTCGATCCACATGATCGTGGTCGCCCCCGAGCCCCAGGGGGGCTACCGCGTCCTCGGCCGCGAGCGCGACATGGTGCGGCTGGGCAAGACCGGCTTCCGCGGCACCTTCTCCGAAGCCGCCATCCGCGACGGGCTGGAAGCGCTGATCAAAATGACCACGCTCGCCCGCTTCAAAGGTGCGGAGCGGGTGGTGGCGGTGGCCACCAGCGCGGTGCGCGAGGCCTCCAACGGCGCGGACTTCCTCGCCCGGGTGAAAGCGCAGACCGGGATCGACGTCCAGCTCCTCACCGGCGTCGAGGAGGGCCATCTGATCTACCGCGCCGTGCGCGAGGCGGTCGACCTGGGGCCCGGCCGGGCGGTGATCGTCGACGTGGGCGGCGGCAGCACCGAGTGGATCGCCACCCGCGCCGGCGAGGCGGAGCACGTGCTGAGCCTGGCGCTGGGATCGCTGCGCTGCGCCGCCGATCTGACCGGCGACCCGCCGACCGCCGCCACCCTCGACCGGCTGCGCCGCCGCATCCGCAAGGAGCTCGGCGCCAATGTCCCTGCGGAGACCGCGGCCCGCCTCATCGCCACCTCGGGCACCGCCGCCTGCTGCGCCGACCTGGTCGACTTCTGGAGCGGTCGCGGCCCGCAGACCGTGGCCGGCGGCCTGCGCGAGGTCAAGCTGAAGGACCTCGCCCAGGTGGTCGAGCGCCTGCGCACCCTGCCGCGCGCCGCCATCGCCGATCTCCCGCCGGTGGGCGGCCCGCGCTCCGAGAGCCTGCTGGCGGGCGCCATCCTGCTCCAGGAGCTCGCCGCGCGCGCCGGCGCCGACCGCTTCCAGGTGAGCGACCGGGCGCTGCGCGAGGGCCTCGTCCTGGAAGCGCTCGGCCAACCGGCGCCGGCCGCCGCCCAGCCCGCGGACCTGCGCCGCCGCCAGGTCCTCCAGCTCGCCGAGCGCACCGAAGGCGTCTGGCGCCATGGCCAGCAGACCGCCCGCCTCGCCCTGCGCCTGTTCGACCTCACCACCTCGGTGCACGGCCTCGGCGAACGGGAGCGCGAATGGCTGGAGTATGCCGCCCTGCTCCACGACATCGGCTACGTCATCCAGTACCGCAACCACCACAAGCACGCCTACTACCTGATCACCAACGCCAGCCTGGACGCCTTCGACCGGCGCGAGATCGAGATCGTCGCCCACGTCGCCCGCTACCACCGCGGGCCGACCCCGAAGGCGCACCGCCATCCCTCTCTCGCCGTGCTGGAGCCCTGGCAGCGCCGCACCATCCGCCAGCTCGCCGCCCTGCTCCGTCTCGCCGATGCCCTCGACCGCACCCATGCCTCCCGTGTCGACGAGCTGTTCTGCGCCATCCGCAAGAAACGGGTCACCCTGGAGGTCCTCTCGCGCTGGGACGTCGGCCTCGAGCTGGAGGCCGCCCGCGAGCGCGGCCGCTACTTCGCCAAGGTCTTCGACTGCCGCCTGCGCCTGCGCCAAGGCCTGGAAACCGCCTCGTTGTAAGAAGGGGATGCCCCTCCTCCGCCGCCCTAAACCCCTCCGTCACAGAGAGTTAACAGACATATCACAGGGAGTTGACAACCCTCCTGTGGAAAACTCTCCAGTCCCCCTTCCCCTCCGTCGGGGAACCCCCTTCGCAGACTTTGCAAACCCTGCCGAATCAGTGATTTGGCGATCTTGCACAATTCTCTGTTCAAAGCGGAGAAAGCAGCCTGGAACCAGGCTTCGGCGGACGGTTTCCGGGCGTTTTCCACAGAGTTTTCCACCTTCCCTGTGGAAAGGCCATGGTACCCTCGGTGCCAAGATGACACGTGAACGCATTCTGCTGATCGAAGACGAGCCGGACATTGCAGAGGTTTTGCAGTACAACCTCCAGAAGGAAGGCTTCCAGGTGGAGACGGCGCGCCGCGGTGACACCGGGCTGGAGGCGATCCGCCGCGATACGCCCGATCTTCTCCTGCTCGACCTCATGCTGCCCGGGATCGACGGCCTGGAGCTGACCCGCCTGCTGAAACGCGACAGCGCCACGGCGCGGCTGCCGATCGTGATGCTCACCGCGCGCGGCGAGGAGGTGGACCGCATCGTGGGCCTGGAGCTCGGCGCCGACGACTACATCAGCAAGCCGTTCAGCCCGCGCGAGGTGGTGTTGCGGGTCAAGGCGGTGCTGCGCCGCATCCAGCAGGAGGAAAGCGAGGCGGAGCGCCTGGAGGTCGGGGGCATCGAGCTCGACGTCTCCGGCCATCAGCTGCGGGTACGCGGCAAGGAGATTCCTCTGACCGCCACGGAGTTCCGCCTGTTGCGGCTGCTCCTCGAGCGCAGTGGCCGGGTGCAGACCCGCGGGCAGCTCCTTTCCGACGTCTGGGGCTATGCGGAAGACATCGACAGCCGCACCGTGGACACCCACATCCGCCGCCTGCGCCGCAAGCTCGGGGCCGAGGCCGACCGGATCGAGACGGTCATCGGCGTCGGCTACCGGCTGAGGCCTTGAGGTGCGGCTCTTCCGGCTCCCTCCCAAGCTGCGCCTCGCCCCGCTCTGGCCGGCGCTGGCGGCGGTTCTCACCGCCACGGCGCTGCTCTGGGCGGTCCAGCCGAAGCTGCTGCAGAAAAGCGCCGAGGTTCAGCTCCTCGACACCCTGCGCACCCTGACCCCGGTCGTCGCCCAGGCACGCCTGCAACGGGCCGGCAGCGCCGATCCTCTGGCCCTCCAGCGCTGGGTCGAGAGCCTCTCCTCGCAAGGGGTCGAGACCGGATTGCGGATCACCCTCGTCGAGAGCGACGGGCGGGTGATCGCCGACAGCTCACGCTCGGCCGCACAGATCGCAGCCATGGAAAATCACGCGGAGCGCGAGGAAATCCGCACCGCCTTCGCCACCGGAGAGGGCGTCGCCGTGCGCCGGAGCGCCACCACCGGGCGGCTGTACGTCTATGCCGCCCGCACGGCGACCGATCCGCAAGGCCGCCTTTTCGCGGTGCGCCTGGCCGAGCCCGTCGCGCATCTCGAGACGCTGCGCGGCCAGATCGCCGGGGCCATGCTGCTGGCGGCGCTGGCGGGAGGCCTGATCTCGCTCGTGATCTCCTGGTGGATCGACCGCAATGTGTTCCGGCCGTTCCGGCACCTGGTCGCCGGGGCCTCCGCCCTGGCAGACGGCCGGGAACGGCGGGTCGAGATCCCGGAGGAGGAGGAGCTCGCCGCGCTGGCGCTCGCCTTGAATCGGCTCGCCGAGACCGCCGAAGCTCAGTTCGATGCCGTGCGCGCCGAGCGCGATCAGCTCAAGGCGATCCTCGCCAGCATGTCTGAAGGCGTGCTGGTGGTCGGCGGCAACGGCCGTGCGCTGCTCGCCAATCCCGCGTTTTCCTCGCTGTTCGACCTGCAAGGCGAGGTGACCGGGCAGACCGTTCTGGAGCTTCTCCGCCAACCGGAGCTGGTACGCCTGGTGGAGGACACCCTCCGGCTCGGCCGGCCGCAGAGCGGCCAGGTCGAGCTGGCCCCCGAGCGCCGCACCCTGCTCCTGGCGAGCGCCGCGCTGGCCGGCGGTGAACGGGGCGCCGTGGTGGTGGCGCGCGACATGACCGAGATGACCCGGGTGGCCGACATGCGGCGCGACTTCGTCGGCAACGTCTCGCACGAGCTCAAGACCCCGCTCGCCGCCATCCGCGGTTTCGCCGAAACCCTGCGCGACGGCGCGCTCGACGAGCCGGCCGTCGCCCAACGGTTCACCGAGCGCATCCTCGACCAATGCCGCCGCCTGCAGGCGCTGCTGGACGACCTGCTCACCCTGTCCCGCCTGGAGACGGTGGCCCTGCGCGAGCGCGAGCCGGTGCAGCTGGCCGACGTCGTGCGCCAGGCGGTCGAGACCCTCACCCCCATGGCCCGGGAGAAGGACGTCCGGGTCGAAATCGCCGCCGGCGACATCCCGCCGGTGCCCGGAGAGACGGACGCCATCGAGCGGCTGGTGCTCAACCTGCTGGAGAACGGGATCAAGTACAACCGGCCCGGCGGACAGGTCACGGTGCACCTCGCCACCGCCGGAGCCTCGGTCCTCCTGGAGGTGAGCGACTCCGGCATCGGGATCCCCGCCGAGGCGCTCCCCCGCATCTTCGAGCGCTTCTACCGCGTGGACAAAGGAAGGGCGCGCGAAGAAGGCGGGACCGGCCTCGGCCTCGCCATCGTCAAGCACGTGGCGCAGGCCCACGGCGGCCAGGTCGACGTCGAAAGCCGCCACGGCCGCGGCACCACCTTCCGGGTGCGGCTGCCGATCCAGAAGAGCTGAGCCCTCTTCTTCGGGCGGACCTCGGGGTTGGCGAGCTGCCGCCCTGGGCGGGGAGCTACGGCGGGCTGGGCTGGCGCCGCGTCTGGCTGCTGCGGCGGCGCGAGTAGGCAGCCCGGGCCGTGGGGCCGCCCGGACCCGGAGCGTTCAACCGCTTCTCCTGCAACAGGTTGCGACGATTTTAGATTCTTTGAGGAGGTTTGAGGCGGGCAGTGAGGACATTGTAGAAGCCTTGCAGCTAATCTCCCCTTGTCGCGGGCGGAGGGGTTCCAAGGCTCGCCACTCTTTTTCTTTGATGTCTTGGTTCGGAGGGAAACAAGCGCAGGCCCGGAGAGGTGACTTTCCGGGCCTTCCGCTTTTCAGGCCAGGGTTTGCCCCTGCAGGTCCGTCTCGCCGTGCTTGTCGAGACTATGCAGCAGGTACATAATGTTTCTGCTGCATAGTTTTCCCAGCCCGGTGCCATGAAGCTCCCCTTTCTCACTCTCCCCGGAACCGGTAGATCCCTCCCTGCGAAGCGGCGAACAGAAGGTCCGGATCGCTTGGCGAGACGTTCAGGCCCATGAGCAGCGAAAAGGAGGTCGGCAGGCCGTCCTGGGACAGAGGAGCCCAGGAGGCTCCGGCGTCGGTGCTGCGATAGATCAGCCGCCCGAAGCCGGTGCCGTCGGAAAAGGCGTACAGGACGGAAGGGGCCGACGGCGCGGGCACGACGTTGAAGTCAGGACCGGCGGGCAACCCGGCCAGAGGGCTCCAGGTGACGCCGCCGTCCATGCTCCGGGAGGGGACGCTGCTCAGGCGGGCGTAGAGGACGTCCGGATCCTCGGAGGACACCGACAGCCCGGAGGCGAACGTCTGCCCCAGGTCCTTGACCACGTCCCAGGAAATCCCTCCGTCGACCGTCTTGAAGATCTGCTGGAAGGGGTAGCCGCCGAGGGCGTAGAGGGTTGACGGCTGCGAGGGCGCGATCCGGAGCGTACCCAGGTTCTGGGGAAGCCCCTGCATGCACGACCAGGTCGCCCCGTGGTCGGTGCTCTTGAGATGGTCGCAGACCGGGAGCGGCGCACACCCGATGACGAAGTCTCCGAGCGCGTAGAGATTCGCGGGCTCCTGCGGATCGATCACGACGTCCCTGATCCTCAGGCAGTCGAGGGTGGCCAGCTTCCGCCAGGTGGTGGCGGCGTCGCGGGTCTTCCAGAGGCCCCCGGCACCGGCGCCGAGAGCCACGCGGGGGAACTGCGGGTGCACCGCCAGCAGCTGGGCGGCGTGTCCGTCCCGCATCCAGGTGGCCCCGCCATCCAGGGAGTGCATCCCGACGCCGGTGGCATAGAGGACGTCCTGGGTGGCGGGGGCGAGGGTCAGGCTCTCGACACGGAGGGGAGGCAGGCCGCGGTTGGTTTCCTCCCAGGTGACGCCCCGATTCGTGCTCTTCAGGAGCCCCTGGCTGTCGGCGGCATGGATCACCGCGCCGCCGGCCGGGACGACGAGGAGCCGCGGAAAGCGCAGCGGCGTCGCCGCCGCCTGCCAGCGTCTCCCCTGGTTGGAACTGATGAACAGACCGTCCTCGGTGGCGGCATAGACGCGGGACGGCGAGACGCCCGCCGCCAGGCCGAAGATCGTGCGGCCGCCGAGGCCTTTCGCCGCCGGCGACCAGGTCAGCCCACCGTCGAGGCTGCGGTACAGCGGCGCATCGTGGAGGCTGAGGATCTGCAGGAACAGGGCCGCCGGCGGGCCGGGCGCCATCGTCAAGCCGGTGAGCGGCGGCAGTGGCTCGGGTAGCCCGGAGTTGCGCGCGCTCCAGGTCGCGCCATCGTTCGTGCTCCGCAGGAAGCCCGCTTCGTCGTCGACGGCGTAGAGGGTTCCCGGCTTCCCGGGATGGAACCTGACCTCCGTCACGTTGCTCCACCGCACAGTGCCCGCCTGGGCGCGCCAGGACGTTCCGCCGTCCGTGCTCTGGTAGATGCCGAGAACCGTGCCGGCGACGAGCCTCGCGGGGTTCCGCGGATCGATCGCGACGTCGTTCACCTGGCACGTGTCGAGACCGGTGAGGAGCTCCCAGGTCCGGCCGGCGTCGACCGTCCGGAACAGCCCGCCCACGGCCGGCTTGTCGTGGTACTCGGGATCGCAGACGACGGCGTAGGCCTTGGCGGGATTGCGCGGATCGACCTCCAGGTCGTCGACGGGCCGGCCGGCGGGAAAGTCGCCCGTCACCTCGCGCCAACCGGCTCCCGCGTCGACGCTCCGGAAGACCTTGCCGTCCCGGGTGCCGGCATAGAGGACCCGCGCGTTGCCCGGCGCCACCGTGAGCGCGCTCATCTCGGCGCCGAACGGTCCCAGGAGCTCCCAGCGGCCCTCCTGGGAGTGAGCCGGAGCCACGGCGGCCCCCAGAAGAAAGACCGCGGCGGCTGTACAAAGGATCGGTCGAGCGAACATTTCCAGCTCCTTCCAAGAGGAACCCGGGTGCCCCCGGTCTGTTGGAAGAGCGTACGGGCGGAGCTGGAACGACGTCTAGCGAGAACACTCCCGACTCTGCCGCCGGGCGATTCTGGCTGCCCGCTGTTCAGGCATGCTCAAGACACGGCCGCGGCGAGCGCCGGCTCTTCCAGCTCCGCCTCCTCCTCTTCGGCCACCGGCAGGGCGTCCGGAAAGCCCTTCCACCCGTCCGGCCCGAGGCGCATCTCGTCGTCGGTCAACAGGCACTCCTCCAGCCGGCGGGTCAGCGCCTCCCGGTCCATGCCGATGCCGATCAGCACCAACTCCTGGCGCCGGTCGCCAAAGTCGGGGTGCCAGGTCTCCGCCAGCTCGCGGCGGAAATCCTCGTCCTCCGGCCAGTCCTCGGAGGGCATCGCGGCCCACCAGACGCCGCCGGGCGCCAGGGTCGAGCACCGGCCGGCGTGGGACCAGACGAAGATCTCGTCCATCCGCGAGGCCACCCACAGAAAACCCTTGGAGCGCACGACGCCGGGCCACTCCTCCAGGGCATACCGGCGGAAGCGCTCCGGATGGAACGGCCGCGCCGAGCGGAAGACGAAGCTCGCGATCCCGTACTCCTCGGTCTCGGGCACGTGCTCGCCGGCCAGCTCGCGCATCCAGCCCGCCGACGCGGAGGCCTTCTCCATGTCGAACAGACCGGTGTCGAAAATCGCCTCCAGCGGCACGCGCCCGTGCTCGCTGCGCACGATCCGCGCCGTCGGATTGAGATGGCGCAGCAGACCCTCGATGCGGCCCAGCTCCTCCTCGGTCGCGAGATCCGCCTTGTTGAGCACCAGGACGTTGCTGAATTCGATCTGATCCACCAGCAGATCGGCGATGGTCCGCTCATCCTCGGCGCCGGCGGTCAGTCCGCGCGCCAGGAGATCCTCGCCGCGCTCGATCTCGGCCAGGACGTTGGCCGCGTCCACCACCGTCACCAGGGTGTCCAGGCGGGCGAGGTCGCCCAGGCTCACGCCGTCGCCGTCGGTGAAGCTGAAGGTCATGGCCACCGGCAGAGGCTCGGAAATGCCGGTGGACTCGATGAGCAGGTAGTCGAAGCGCCCCTCGCGGGCCAGGCGGGACACCTCCAGCAACAGGTCTTCCCGCAAGGTGCAGCAGATGCAGCCGTTGGTCATCTCCACCAGCCGCTCCTCGGTGCGATCGAGACGGGCGTCGCCGTCGCGCACCAGCCGGGCGTCGATGTTGACCTCGCTCATGTCGTTGACGATCACCGCGACACGGCGCCCGCTGCGCTGGGCCAGGACATGGTTGAGAAGCGTCGTCTTCCCCGCGCCGAGGAAGCCGGAGAGGACGGTGACAGGGAGCTGGCTCATGAGTGCGGTACCTCCTTCAAGTGAGAGGCCATTCTCAACAAGCCGACCCTGCCGGGTTGTGCGAAATCGCACCGCCCGAGGTCCCGCGGCGAGAGATGCTGGAGCCGCCAACGCCGCGCCCTCCGCGATAGGGCGCGGTGCCCATGATGCGTCCGCCGGGGCCAGAATCCCTCCGGCGGCGCCTTTTTTCCTTCAGCGCCCTGCACCCTCCCTCCTCCCTCGGAATTCTTTCTGTGCCTGTGCCGAATCGCACCGGTGCAGGGGTGAAAAGCGGACAAACCGAACCGGCCGGGGCTCTCTATCCTCCCGCTCATTCGGCAGGCCTGCCGGAGACCCCGGTGCGGCGACGTGCCGCCGTGCCGATGCCGATCAACCCGTTTTCAGGAGGATTACGCCCATGGACTTCAAGAACGACATCTTCGAAGCCGTCTCCGCCACCCTCTCCGAGGATCCGGTCCACAGCAACACCCACAACCACGCTCTCGTCCACAACCCCTTCGCCTGGGAAGAGGACGAGACCTCCACCCCCGACGCCGAGTAGCCCCACCCACGTCCTCGTTCCTCCGGGGGAGGCGGCACGTCGCCTCCCCCTTTCTTGCGACCTGGAGCTTGCAGGAGGCACCTTGAACGAAGCCCTGCGCGATGGTTGGCACCTTTGCCCCTCACCGGAGGGACGCTGGATGCTGGTCTCCCCCGAAGAGCGGTTCGTGCGGTTGCGCATCGAGCCGGAGCAGGCCGCCCGGCTGGCCCATCGGTTGACCGGCGGGACCACGGGCGGAGAGCCGGAGGGCGACCTGCTCCCGATCCTGGAGACGTTCGCGCAGCAGGGGCTGCTGGCCGACCGGCCGGCTGCGGTGTCCCCGCTCACCGGCCGCCATGTTCTGGTGCGCGGCGGCGGACCTGTCGCCGCCACGGTGACCCGCCTGCTGCGCGCGGCCGGCGTGGGACGGGTGACGGAACGCGACGCCGGAGCCCTTCCCGTCTCCACGGTCGACGCGCCGCACGCGGTCATCGCCTGCGCCGGCTGGCTTCCCGATGCGGACTGGCTTCGGCTGGACGCCTGGTGCGCCGGGCACGGCATCGTCTGGACCGGCTGCCACGCCGAGGGGCTGCGCTTTCATCTCGGCCCGCTGGCGATTCCCGGACGCACCGCGGGCTATGCCGATGTCCGCGCGCGGCGGCTCGCCGCGGCGCGCCATCCCGCGGAGCTCGAAGCCTGGTGGCGCCATCTGGACGGAGGCCGGGACGTTCCGGCGGTCCCCTGGCCGGAGCCGGCCGCCCTCGCCGCCCTCGCCGCCGCCCTCGCCGCCGACGTCCTGGCCTGGCTGAGCGGCAGGCCGCTCCCGCACGAAGGGGTGCAGCTCGCGTTCGATCCGGTGCGCTGGGACTGGACGCGCCATCCGGTCCTGCCGGTGCCGCGCAACCTGATGCAGGAGCCCGCCGCATGAACGCCCAGGGACCGATCCTCGCCCTCTGCGGCAGCCTGCGCCACCCGTCGCGCACCCGCCAGGCCCTGGAACGCGCGCTCGCCGCAGCGGCGCGCCTGGGGGCCGCCACCGAGCTCCTCGCCGGGGAGCCGTTGCGCCTCCCCCTCTGCGACGGCCGCCCGGAGGCCGAGATCCCGCCCGCGGTGGCGGAGCTGCGGCACCGGGCGCGGGCCGCCGCGGCCCTGCTCCTCGGCTCGCCGGAGTACTGCGGCACCTACTCGGCGGTGATCAAGAACGTCGTCGAATGGCTCGGCCCCTCGATCCTGCAGGGCAAGGTGGTGGGCGTGGTCACCGTCGCCGAGGGGCCGAGCGCGCAGGGGTCCTTGCGCGCGCTGCGCGAGCTGTGCCTGCTCGAAGGTGCCTGGGTGGTGCCGGCCGCCGCGGCCATCCCGCTGGTCGAGCAGGTGTTCGCACAGCCGTCCGCGCCGCTGGCGGTCTCGGTGCTGCGCCACCTCGACGCCCTCGGCAAAGCCCTGCCGGGCGCCCTCCGCCGCCTGCACGGCCCTTCCGGCCGGCCTCCCGCGGAGGGTCTGCCGGCATGAGGGGGCGCAACGTCCCCTGCGTGCACGCCGGGCTCCGAGTGGAGGCGCCGGACGGGGTGCGGCTCGCGACGGACGTCTACCGGCCCGGCGCCGGACGGCCGGTGCCGGCGGTCCTGCTGCGCACCTACCTGGGCAAGGCGCGGCACCAGGAGGAGGCGCTGGCCTGGGTGCGCGAAGGCTTCGCCTGCGTGGTTCAGGACGTGCGGGGCCGCTACGACTCGGACGGCTCCTGGGAACCCTATGTCCACGAGCGGGCGGATGGCGCCGCGGCGGCGCGCTGGACCGCCGGGCAGCCCTGGTGCGACGGCCGCGTGGTGGTGGCCGGCGGCTCGTATGGCGCCTTCACCGCCTGGGCGGCGGCCCTGGAGAGCCCGGTGGTGCGGGCGGCGGCGGTCTCCGTCCCCGCCATGCACCGGGTGAATTTCGCACCCGGCGGGGTGCTCAAGCTGCTCAATCACACCGCCTGGTGGATGGCGCACGGAGACGCCCGCACCGAGCGGACCCGTCTGTTCGAGGCGATGTGCAGAGCCTGCCCGGATCTCCTCGCACGCCTGCCGGTCTGCGCTCTGCCACCGAATGTCTGGGCCGCGCTGCCCGGTTGGCTCCCCGCAGCCCTCGCCGGCCCCGGACGGCCCGCGGTCTCCGACGCGGATCTCGCCGGGCTCGCCCTGCCGGTGCTCCACATCGGAGGCTGGCACGATCCGTTCATCGCCCAGACGATCCACCAGCAGGCGACCGCCGGATCGGCCGTGGCGCCTCGGCCCATCCGCCGGATCATCGTCGGCCCCTGGACCCACGAGCTGCACAGCCACGTGCCCGCGGTCTATGGCGCGCGCACCTACGGGCCGGCCTCCCGCCTGCCGCTGGGGCGCCTGCAGGCCGAGTTCTTCCGCGGAGCCCTCGCGGATTGCACCGCGCCGGCGGCGCAGCTTTTTCTCACCGGTGCGAACCGCTGGCTCACAGGGGACGGCTGGCCGCCGGTGCCGGTCGCGCCGTGCACCTGGTTTGCCTCCGCGGGCGGCGCTCTCGCTCCGGAGCCGCCCCGCGCCGGGGGCTCCGTCTCGTTCTCCTACGATCCCCTCTCCCCCTATCCCGGCCGCAACGGCCCGGTCGACCAGAGCGATCTGCTGCGCCGGCCGGACACCACCGCGTTCACCTCCCCACCGCTCGCCGCGCCGCTCACCTGGATCGGCGGACCGCGGGTGATCCTCCACGCCGCCACCGACGCCCCCGGCACCGACTGGGTCGCCCGCCTGCATGAGGTCTTGCCGGATGGCCGCAGCCTCTACCTCGGCCATGGCCTGGTGGACGCGGCGCAGGAGCTCGCCCGCGACGGCGGAAAGCTCGTGCCGGGCGAGGCTCACCGGGTGGAGATCGACCTGCCCCCGCTCGCCATCACCCTCCCGGCAGGGCACCGGCTCCGCCTGGAGATCACCAGCAGCGACTTCCCGGCCCATGCGCGCAACCTGAACACCGGTGCCTGCCGCCTGACCACCTCGGCGACCCGGGTGGCGCGGCAGACGATCCTCCATGGACCCTCGGCTCCCACGGCCCTGGTGCTGCCGGTGGCACAGGAGCTCCCGTGAGCGATCCCCTGAAGCTCCTGGTCGATCCGCGCTTCGGCATCGTCACCGCGCTGGAGCGGCGCATGCATCCGCCGGAGGTGCCGCCGGCCCTGATCTCCTACACGGCACGGGTCGCCGACACCCGGCGGCTGGGTGCCTGGCAAGGGGACCGGGTGGCCCTCGGCTCCGCCTTCTGGGACGAGGACCGGGCGCGCCGCGCGGCGCTCGGCGAAGCGGTGGAACGCACCTGCGGCAACTTCGTCCCCGCCGGGCTGCTGCGCGCCTCGCACCGCGACCTGCGCACGGCCGGCGAGCCGGCCCTCGATCCCGCCGCGATGGTGCTCTATGCGGACTCGCAGTACGACCACCGCGGCTTCCCCTTCGTCCGCTTCACCGACGACCTGCGGGTGCTCTGGACGACCGGCCGCGATCTCGCGACCGGAGAGGCGGTGCGGGTGCCCGCGTCGTTCGTCTACATCAACTACTACGGCGGCGCCCTGGCCGGCGAGCCGAGGACGAACTTCGTCCTCTACTCCGGAATCGCCACCGGGCCGAATCGGGAGGCGGCGGAGGAGGCGGCCCTGGAGGAGCTCATCGAGCGCGACGCCACCATGATCTGGTGGATGTCCGGCAGCCCGGCCGTCGGCATTCCTCTGGAAAGCGCACCGATGGTCCGCGCCGCTCTCGCCCATCCCGCCGACCACGGTACGCTGCACCATCACCTGATCCAGATCCGCACCCCTTTCGACGTGCCGGTGGTCGGCGCCCTGGTGCAGGACACGGAGCTGTCCCTGATCGGGCTCGGCGTGGCCTGCCGCCCCGATCCCGGACAGGCCGCTCTCAAGGCGCTGGTCGAGGCGATCCACCTGCGCTGCTTCAGCCGCCAGATGCTCGATCCCGGCGGCAGCGTCTGGCGCTCCATGCGCTCCGGAATCCTCGACCCCCGCGCCTACAAACCCTTCCGCGCCGACCGCGCCTACCGGGATGCGTACCGCGCCGACTTCCGCGACGTGACCGACCTCGGAGCCCAGTCGCAGATCTATCTCGACCCCCGGATGCACGTCCACGCCGACCGCATCCTCCACCCTGCCGCCTGGGCCCCCCTGGATCGGCTGCCCGCCGTCCCGGGCCGCGCCGCCTACCGGCAACGGCTCGCCGCGCGCGGCTTCCGGGCGATCTCGGTGGACGTCACCACGCCGGACGTGCAGGCCGCCGGCTTGTGCGTCGTGCGGGTGATCGTCCCGGGGCTCTACCCGAACGCGCCCGCCGCCTTCCCGTTCCTCGGCGGGCGCCGGCTGTATGAAGAGCCGGCGGCGCTCGGCTGGCTCCCGGCGCCGCTCACCGAGGCCGACCTGGTCCGCGTCCCCCTGCCGCACACATGAGCGAGCCGCCCGTCCTCGCCTACCACCGGCGGAGCAAGAACCGTCCGGGCCGCCCCGCCGCGGCACCCCGGAGGCTCGACCGCTCCATCGAGCCGGTCCCCTTCCGGCGCTACCGCGGTGCCGCCCTGCTCCCCCTGCCGGAGATCCCGCCGGTGGACGGCCCGGCCTGGGGGGAGCTGTTCATCCCCGGCGCCGTCGCCCCTGCACCGCTCGACCGGGAGGCCGTGGCCCGCCTGTTCTTCGACTCCCTGGCGATCTCCGCCTGGCGCGAGGAGGCCGGCGCCCGCTTCTCGTTCCGGGTGAACCCCTCCGCCGGCAACCTCCATCCGACCGAGGCCTATCTCCTCGCCGGCCCCCTGCCCGGGCTGCACGACCGGGCCGCCCTCTACCACTACTCACCGTTCGACCACGCCCTGGAGATCCGCGCCGATCTGCCGGACGGCGGCGTGCCGCCCGGCACCCTCCTTCTCGGATTCACCTCGATCCTCTGGCGCACCGCCTGGAAATACGGCGAGCGCGCCTTCCGCCTCGCCCGGCTCGACGCGGGGCATGCCCTCGCCGCGGTCACCTGGGCCGCCGCGGCCCTGGGCTGGGAAGCGCGGCAGGTGGAGATCGGCGACGCGGCGCTGGCGCGCCTGCTGGGTGTCGCCGCGCAGGAAGGGCCGGAACGCGAGGAACCGGTGGCCCTGCTCGCCCTCGGAGCCCCGCCCGACGCCCGGCCCGGGGCGCCGGGGGACGGCGGCCGTCCGAACCGGATCAGCCCCGGCCACCGGAGCTGGCCGGCGCTCGACGCCGTCACCGCGGCCACCCGCCACCCGGGTGCGGAGCGGCAGGCCGCACCGGGTGCGGAGACGGCGCGCGCCGTCCTGCGCGGCCGGCGAAGCCCGGCGGCGTTCGCGGGCGCCTTGGGAGCGGAGGAAATTTCCCGGGTTTTTGCCGGTGGACTTTCTCGCCCGTTCGTGCAGCGGCCCCTGCTGCGGGTCGAACGTCTGCTCCCGGGCGACGGCGTGGACCTTCGCCGCCTGGCCGGCCACCAGAGCTTCGCGGCCGGCGCCTCCTGCCTCGCGGTGCTGCTGGGTGACCTGGAGCCGGCGCTCGCCCCCGGCGGCGCCTGGCTCTACCGCCGGCTGCATGAGGAGGCCGGAGCGATCGGGCACGCGCTCTCCCTGGAGGCGGCGGCGCAGGGCCTGGGAGCGCGGGGCATCGGCGGATTTCTCGACGACGAGGTTCTGGCCGCTCTCGGGTTGCCGGCGGAGGGCCGGTGGCAGGCCCTGTATCTGTTGGCGGTGGGGCGGCCGGCGTGAAGGCCTTCGGTCGCCTCGTCGATCCCCGGCTGGGCCTCCTGCGCCGCCTCGCCCTGGAGCCGCTGCCGCCGCACCTCCCCCCCGGCCTCTGCCAGGCCCGCGCCGAGATCGCCGACAGCCGCGCCTTCTCCCCCTGGACGAGCGACGCCGCCGCGGCCGGGCTCGCCTGGTGGAACGCGGAGGCGGCCCGCGCCGCGGCGGTTGGTGAGGCGGTCGAGCGCTATTGCGGCAACGTCGTGCCCACCGGGCTGCGGCGCGCTTCCTACGCCGAGCTCGCCGCCGGTGGTGGGGCGGCCCTCGATCCGGCGGATCTCGCCCTCTATGCCCCGGAGCAGTATCGCCGGCGCGGTTTCCCCTTTGTGCCGTTCACCCGCGACCTGCAGGTGCTGTGGACCACGGGCTTCGATCTGGCCACCGGGGACTCCGTGGCCGTCCCGGCCTCCTGGGTGTGGACCTCGTGGAGCACCGGGCCGGCGGCCGGCGAGCCGAAGACCCACGGCACGATCTACGCAGGCATCGCGGCCGGCCCGTCCCGGGAGGAGGCCGAGCGCAGCGCTCTCGCGGAGCTCGTGGAACGCGATGCGGTCCACCTCGCCTGGACGGCCGGCGTCCCCCTCCCCCGGCTCACGCCACCGGCCTGGATGGAGCCCTTGCTCACCGCTGCGCGCGGGGCGGTCACCGCCGAGCTGTACCTCTTCCCCAACGCCTTCGGCCTGCCGGTCGTCGGCGCCCTCCTGCGCGACCGGGAGGCCGGCGTGGTGACCCTGGGCCAGGCCTGCCGCACCACACCCGTCGACGCGGCCCTCAAAGCGGTGGCCGAGGCCGCCCAGCTCAACCTGGTCGCCCGCGCCCTGGCCGACCCGCAAACCGGCCTCGCCGACCGCCTCGCCGCCGTCCCCGGCGCCGCGCTCCATCCCTGGCGGGCCGACCGCGGCTACGCCGCGCTCTACGGTCCCCTCTGGCGCGGCGCCCGCGATCTCCTGTGCCATCTCCAGCTCCATCTCGATCCGGCTCTGCACAAGCCCCTCGCCGATCGGCTCGCCACCGGAGGCACCCGGCCCCTGGCCGACCTCCCCGCCGCCGGCCCCGAAACCCGGGAGACCTACCTGACGCGCCTGCACGCCCGCGGCTTCCGCGCCGTCTCGGTCGACGTCACCACCTCCGACGTCGCCCCGACGGGCCTGCGCGTCGTCCGGGTCGTGGTCCCCGGGCTCTACGCCAATGCCCCCGCCGCCTTCCCCTATCTGGGAGGACGGCGGCTGGCGGAGGCGGGCGGGGTGCGCTGCACCCTGCCGCCTCCCTATGCGTGAGGTGGACCACGCTAGAGCAGGAGCGCCGCGGGGTCGCTTGCGTGCCGTAGGTGCGTGAGTGCGATGACTCAGCTGCGGGAGCTTACTGTATAATAGGGGAGAATGAAATCGCTCCTGAAGGGCACCCTACCAACTCCCAAGCTCTCGGAGGGGCGTTCTGATACAGGAGTGTAGCCAGAGCCTTCTTCTCGCCGCAAATAGAACTCGGCGAAGCCTGGGCAATGCTGGGCGTCGCCACCATGAGGGAGAAACGCTATGCGTAAATCGTTGGCACTGATCCCCATCCTGGCCATCCTGGAAGCACTCAGCTCGTGCGCAAGTGCAAACTTCACGCCTGCTCAACAGGCTTGGATGGCCAAGAGAGACCAGCAGCCGCTGAGCTTCGTCGTCCCCGCCGCCGAGGCCAATGCCGCTTGGGCGCGAGCACAAGAGTGGATTGCACGGTTCGGCCAACTGCCGATTCTCACTACCAACGAGAGTGTAATCCAAACACAGCAACCCGAGTATCCCGCTGCTGAGGTAGGAATGAAAGCCGTTCGGAGTCAGCTTCCGAACGGGGACTATCAGTTTTATGTCGACGCACTGAGTGCCAACGTCTTCTCGCGACCTCAGATGATGCGAATGGCTCAAGCCTGTGCCTATTACATTGCGAGCGGAATTCCCTATCCCGAATGACCCCGCTGAGCCTGGCAAGGGCGGTGCCCCCCATTCATCACAGGCGCGAGGTTCGCCCCTCCGGGAAGACTTCTCGCGGAGAACGGTCGCTCACACTCAAGGGGTTCTTGGAATGAAGACGCACCTTGGAATTCTACTCGGCCTTGCGTACATTGCTGGATTTCTTTCTGTTCAGGTTCACCTGCTCCGCTTTGGTATCCTGGAGATTTCTGCCCTTCAGGCCTACTACATTCTCGTGGGTTTCTGGTTCCTTCTGTGCATAGCGCCCGCACTGGCGACCATCCTCGCCTTGGAGTACGCGCTTTCGCCTTCGGACTCGCGGCGAGTCAGGGTCCTTGTCGTGCTCACCGGAGGTACAATTGCCGCAGCCGCAATCGCGGGAGGAAGCCGATTCGCTGCTCATCAGATGATTCTTAACTTCAACGCCTATCCATACCCTTCTTGGTATGCAGTTGCAAACCTCGCAAATATGAATTTTTCCCTGGTTTTAGTCTGGGTTCTATCATTCGCCTACTCCAGGTTTACGGGCTCCAAGAGAACAGCACGAAAGATTGGAGCCGCAGCCGGGGCGATCGCCTTATCTAGTGCAATTATATTCTTTGGTCGCACCATCTATCCTGCATTGGATCATGGCGTGGGTGGAGGGGCGCCGCAGTTCGTCGAAATCATGGAAGACAACGGCCACCGCCGCATCGCGATGCAGATCCACGCTGGCGAAAATTATCTCTACCTTCTAGAGCTTACGGCACTACCGGCGAAATTCGAGAGTCGCTTAGCCATAACGCAGTTCACAACAGATTCAGGTGGCCCCGTCTTCCGCGCCCTCGCCGACAACCAGATTCTTAAACTGAGAAACAGTCGCATAGATATTGTTAGAATCTTCGGACTCAGTCAGAGAGGAACCATTGGTAGCTACCTCGGCAAGTGAAACACTTACCCTACCTCAGGCACGCCACCGAGCGGAGAGCCCCGCGTTGTTCTCCAGCTGGCGCCGTGAATAGGAATGGTCCGAGGGATCGGTAGATCGGCCCAAGCGAGAGAAGATCGGCGAGACCGCCTGGCGGGTGGATAATCCGGACCTTGGACCGTAGGGTCCTGCCTTGCGTTCCAGCGACTCCCGCCCACATGTGCCTGCCGGACCTTGATCTGAGTGAGGCTCGCCACCCAAGGACCGGGAGCCTCCGCCCGCGGGCGGGGTACCCCCGCATCTCGGGTATTGGCGCTATACTTCCGTGCGTCCAGCCCTTCTTGCGGGCTGGCAGAGGAGTTTTGAATGTACGCTGTCTACACGCTCCGTGCCGAAGAGCTCGACCTGCGCTTTCTCGAGACACTCAAGAGTCAGTTCCGTGATCGTGAAATCGAGATCGCGATCTGTGAGGTCGCAGGGCGGGCCGAGGATGAGACCGCCTACCTCCTCCGCTCCCCCGCCAATCGGGAGCGCCTCCTGGACGCCATCGAGAACGTGAGCCAAGGCAGGGAGATCGTGACCCTCGACCCCGCCGAGCTTCGATGAAGAAGATCGCTTTCGAGCGGCGCGCCTTCGAGGACTTCACCGACTGGGCAACTACCGATCGGCAGACCCACAAACGCATCGTCGCCCTCATCGCCGACATTCTGCGAGAGCCTTTTTCGGGCCTGGGAAAGCCTGAGCCCTTGCGCCATGAGATGCAGGGGTACTGGTCCCGCCGGATCGACCAGGAGCATCGACTGGTCTACAGAGTGGATCCGGACGCGGTGACCATCATCGCCTGCAAGTACCACTACTGACTCCTCGAACGGCGGACGGCGCCCGGGGCCGGTGCCTCAGTGCCGGACGCAGAACCGCTCCCCGCCCGGGGTGCGCACCACGCTGAGCACGCCCCGGCGGCGGAGCTGGCTGAGCAGGCGGGTGACGGTGGCCCGGGTGCCTCCGACCGCCGAGGCGATCTGCGCGTGGGTCAGCCGGACGTCGAGCAGCAGGCCGCGGGGATGCGGCCGGCCGAAGGGCTCGGCGAGCAGATGGAGGATGCCCAGCACCCGCTGCTCCATGTGCGGCCGGGCCTGCATGGAGGCCCAGGCCTCCATCTGCCGCAGCCGGTACCGCAGCCGCTCGGCCAGCTCGGGCTGACGGATCGCCTCGACCCAGGTGTGGGTGCGGACCTCGACCTCGGTGTGGGCGGTCAGCTCGAGGGCGCAGCCATGGGCCGGATGCCCCGGCAGAAGCCGGCCGGGGCCGAACAGGCCCAGCAGGACCTCCGCGCCGTCCGCATGCAGCGCGGTAAGCGCCACCACCCCCTCCTTCACTTCGAGAACCGCGTCGTCCGGCAACGAGATGAGCTGCCCCTGGCGATAGCGGTGCCGGCGGTGGGCCGCCGGGGCCGGAGCGGGGGGCGGCGGGGCCGGCGCCACGGCCGGGCCGGCGGCCATCGACGACAGCACGCTGCGCACCGTGCGTTCCATCTGATCCGGCGGCAGGTCGTCCGACACGAGGGTGATGCAGCACTCGCCGCCGAGCAGGCCGGCGAGATCGGTGGCGCGTTCTTTCGGGCCGAGAAACACCAGATGATGCATGACGACATCTCCTCACTCGTTGCGCAGGGCGACCTGGGGGTCCACCCGCATCGCCCGTCGCGCCGGCACCCAGCCGGCGACGAGAGCCACCGCGGCCAGCAGGCACGCCACCGCGGCGAAGGTCCATGGATCGACCGGCTGCACGCCGTAGAGCAGCCCCGCCAGGGTCCGGGAGAGCAACAACGCTCCCAGCCCACCGGCCACCAGGCCCACACCGGTGAGCCGCAGGGCCTCGCCCAGCACCTCGCGCCGGACCTCCCCCGGCGCCGCGCCGAGGGCCATGCGGACACCGATCTCCCGCGTCCTCCGCCCCACCGAGAAGGCCAGGACGCCGTAGAGGCCGGTCGCCGCCAGAGCCAGGGCGAGAAGGGCGAAGCCGCCAAACAGAAGGCCCGCGAGACGCTGCCGCCAGACCGTGTCCAGCACCCGCCGGCGCAGGGTGCGGAAGTCGTCGACCGGCTGGTCGGGATCGACCGCGGCCACGGCGCGGCGCACCGGCTCGATCAGCGCCTCCGGCCTCCCCGCGCCCGGACGCAGGCGCACCGCCACGTGAAACCAGCCGTCCGGCACCTGCCGCGCCGAGAGGTACACGGCGTACCCCGGCGGCTGCAGCAGATCGTCGTGGCGCACGTCGCCCGCGATCCCGACCACCGTCAGCCAGGGCGACTCCTCCACCCGGCCGTCGATCCGGCGCAGCCGGCGGCCCAGAGCGGAGCCGTCCGGCCAGAGGAGGCGGGCCAGCCGGTGACCGATCACGGCGGTGCGCGGCGCCCCCTCGCGGTCCTCCTCGCCGAGCGGACGCCCGCTCTCCAGAGGGATGCGCAGCGTGGCGAAGTAGCCCGGGGTGACGGTCTGGAAATGCACATAGGGGTTGCGGGTCCCGGCCTCCGCAGGCTGCCCTTCGGCCAGAACCAGCCCGCGGTCGGGCCGGTCGGCGCCGGCCAGGGGGAGGTTGGTGTTGAGCGCCGCCGAGGCGACTCCGGGAAGCGCTTCGACCTTCGCCAGCAGGTCACGCTGGAAGGGGACGATCCGCTCCTCCGGGTAGGTCCAGGGCAACGCCAGGCGGAAGGTGAGCACGCCGTCGGGATCGAAGCCCGCCGGCACCTGCCAGATCGCCACAAAGGTCCGCGTCAGGAGGCCGGCTCCCACCAGAAGCATCAAGGAGAGCGCCACCTCGACGACGACCAGGGCGGCGCGCAGCCGGCGGTGCTCCACGCCGCCGACGGCCCCCTTGGCCGTACCCGCCTGGAGGGCGGCCAGCAGCCGCCCGGAGCCGGCGCGGACGGCCGGGAGAAGCCCGGCTCCGAGACCCACCAGAAACGCCACCAGGAAGGTGAACGCCACCACCCGACCATCCAGGCGGGCCTCCATCCAGAGAGGAAGGTCGAGGCGCACGGCCGCGGCGATCCCGCGCAAGCACCCGAAGGCGACCAGGAGGCCCAAGGCGCCGCCGAGGAACGAGAGCAACAGGCTCTCCGCCAGGAGCTGCCGGAGCACCGCGCCCCGCCCTGCGCCGAGCGCAAAGCGCAGCGCGATCTCCCGCTCCCGCTCCAGAGCCCGGGCCAGCAGGAGGTTCGCCACGTTGACGCAGGCGATCAGCAGAACCAGCAGAACCGCCCCGGCGATCAGCAGCAGATACGGCCGGATCGGCCCGACAGAGCTCTCGCGCAGAGAGAGGAGCCGCAGCTCCACCCCGCCATTGGTGGCCGGCTCGGTGCGCTGCAACGTCTTGCCCAGCGCCGCCACGGCGGCGGCGGCCTGCTCCAGCGAGACGCCGGGGCGCAACCGCGCCAACACCACCACCCGGCGCACCGAGCGGTCCTCCAGGTTGGGGAAGAACCGGCTGATGTAGAGCGAGCGGTAGAGGTCGGTCTGCGCCGGCAGCTCGATGCCCTCGGGAAGGACGCCGAACACGGTATAGGACGGGCGCTGTGCCGGCGAGGCGTCGAGGGTCACCGTACGCCCCACCACTGCGGGATCGCCGCCGAGCTTCCGCTTCCAGACACGATGGCTGAGCACGATGCCGAAGTTGCGGGAGCGGTCGAACTCCTCCGGCCAGGGGCCGCCGTGGAGAAACGAGACGCCGAGCACCCGGAAGAGGTTCTGGCTCGCCACGATGGCCGGGAGCTTCTCGGGATCGCCCGCGCCGGAGAGCGTATAGGCCGAGTCGGGAACGTAGGCCGCCACCTCGGTGAACACGGAGGTCCGCTCGCGCAGGTCGAGCACCTCGCGCATCGCGAGCGGCCCGCGCTCGCCACCGCGCACCGTCTCCAGCCGCACCAGCCGGTCGGGGTCGCGAAAGGGCGGAGGCTGAAGCAGGACGGCGTCGATCACACTGAACACGGCGGCGTTCGCGCCGATCCCCAGGCCGAGCGTGACGAGGATCAAGGCGGTGACCGCCGGCCGCCGGGCCAGGGATCGCCAGGCGGCCCGCAGCAGCGGCGGGGTCATGACACCCTCCCGGGCAGGGCGACCATCTCGGCCACCGCGGAGCCGAACGTCCGCTCGAAGACGCCGGACTCGATCAGCTCCCCGGCGCCGCCGGCCACCAGCGGCCCTCCCTTGGGCAGCAGCCAGAGGCGGTCGGCGTTGCGCAGGGCCAGCTCCAGATCGTGGGTCGACAGGAGGACGGCCTTGCCTTCGTCGTGCGCCAGCCGGCGCAGGATGCGCAGAACCTCCACCCGGTGCGGCAGGTCGAGGAACGCCGTCACCTCGTCGAGGAGCAGCACCTCCGGCTCCTGCGCCAGGGCGCGCGCGATCATCACCTTTTGCCGCTCGCCGTCCGACAGCTCGGCGACGCTGCGGCCGGCCAGGTCCTGCGCTCCCACGGCGGCGAGGGACCGTTGGACGATCGCGTGATCGGCCGCGGCGAGCCGCCCCGACCAACCGGTGTACGGGTAGCGGCCGAGCTCCACCAGGGCGGTGGCGGTGAGCGCCTCGACGACGATGCGGTCGGTGAGCACCACGGCGAGATGGCGGGCCAGCCGCCGCGGCCCCAGCTCCCGCAGATCCTCGCCGGCGACCACCACCCGCCCGGCGAGCGGCGGCTGCATGCCGGCCAGCGTGCGCAGCAAGGTGGACTTGCCGGCGCCGTTCGGCCCCAGGAAACAGACGAGCTCGCCGCGGCGCAGCACCGTCTCGATACCCTCCAGCACCGGCCGCGGCCGGCGATGCCGGACATAGCCGACCGCAAGCCCTTCGACGCGGAGCGGGGGCCGGTTTGCGTCGTCTCTCATAGCTCCAGGGCCCTCCCGCGGCGTTGGCGCAGGATCACCCAGAGGACGACCGGCGCTCCGACCAGCGCGTTGACGGCGTTCAGATGCAGAAAATGGCGGTCCCAGGGGAGATGGACGATCAGGTCCGCGCCCAGGGCGAGGAGCGCCCCCAGGAGAGCCACCCCCGGCACCAGCCGCCGGTGGTCCGAGGTGCGCAGCAGGCCCCGGCCGAGATGGGGGACGGCGATGTCGAGAAACGCGATGGCCCCGCAATACGCCGTCACGGTGCCGGCGAGGACGACCGTCCCCAGGAGCGCCGCGGTGCGCACGCCACCCACCGCGGCCCCCAGCGACCGCGCGTAGCGCTCGCCGAGCAGGAGCGCATTGAGCGGCTTCACCAGGAGCACCGCACCGAGGAGACCCGCCAGCAGAGCGGGGACGAGCACCCCCAGCCGCGCCGGGGTGACGCCGCCGAAGCTGCCATCCAGCCAGTTGGAGAAGATCCGGCTCTGGGTCTCGGTGGTGAAGTGGAGGACCAGGCTGACCAGACCCTGCGACAAATACCCGAACATCAACCCGACGATGAGCAAGGTGACCGCGCTCACCTGCCGCGCAGCCGCGGTGACCGCCAGCAGCACCAGAGACGCACCGAGGAAGGCCCCGGCGGTCAGCGACAGCTCGCCGAGCCAGGCGAGGCGCGCCAGGAGCTCCGAGCCCACCGCCGCCGCCGCGGTCACCACCAGGGCCACGCCGAGCTGCGCCCCGGCCGTGACGCCGAGCGCCCAGGGGCCGGCGAGGGGATTGCGGAAGAGTGTCTGCATCTGGAGCCCCGCGACCGCCAGGGCGGCGCCGGACAACGCCGCCGCCAACGCCCGCGGCAGGCGCAGCTCGAAGAGGATGGTCGACCAGGTGGCCTTCGCCGCCGCACCGCCACCGAGAAGGGAGAGCACGTCGCGCAGCGGAATGGCCACCGAGCCGATCGACAGGCTGAGCAGAAACAGGGCCACCACCGCGACGGCCAACAGCAGGAGCAAGGCGCCGGATCGCATCACCCTCTCTCCACCGCGGCGAAGAACAACGGCCGATGGCCGGGCAGCAGGTCCGGATGGAGCACCGCCACCAGATCGGCCAGCACCAGGTCCGGCCGCACCAGGGCGGTCTCGTTCCAGTCGTAGGCCCCGGTGGCGAGATCGACCCGCCGGTGGTAGTGCCAGGCGCGTCCCTCGCGCCAGGCGCGCAGCGCGTTCAGATCGAACCGGGCGTTCCACTCCCGCTCGCTCCGCGCGTTGGTGATCCACACCTCGGCGCTCCCCGCCCGATCGAGCAGGGCTCCGGTGTCCAGCGCCGCCCAGGGGCCGGCCGTGGGGTCGGCGAGCACGTTCACCGCCCCCGCCTCGGCGAGCAGCCGCGCCTCCGGCCCGCTGCGCTCCACCCACCAGCGGTCGCCGTCCGTGGGACCGCCCCAGAAGGCCGTCCGCGGGGCCGGCACGGTGCGCGCCGTCTCCGCCAGCTCCTGATAGCGGCTTTCCACGCCGGCATAGAAGCGCTCCGCCGCGGCCTCCGCATTGAAGAAGAGGGCGACATATTTCACCCATTCCGCCTGGGCGAGCACGTCCGACTCCGACCACGCATAGGTGGGCGCGGCGGCGAGACCCAGCGCGCGGAGCCGCCGTGGCCCTTCGGCGCGGGCCGGATCGGCCGCGAAGAGAAGCGTCAGGTCCGGCCGCAGCTCGACGAGCGTCTCGTAGTTGGGTGCCCCGTGCGAGGCGTCGCCGATCAGCGGCAGCTCCCCCGCCTCCCAACGCCGCCGCAGAACCGGATCGAAGATCTTCTCGCTGCCCAGGGCGACGATCCGCTCCGCCAGCCCCAGGGCCGTGAGCCGGGCCGCGTCGCTCGGCGCCCCCACCGCCACCGTCCGCGCCGGCACCTCGACCACCGACGCCCCGGCGAGCTCTCCGGTGAGCGGCGGCGCCGGCGTGCCGCATTGGACCAGGACCAGCGTCTCCTCGCCGCGCCCTCCGCCGTGCCCGTCGCGCGCCCGCAGCCGCACCACCTTGTAGTGGCCGGCATAAGTCACCGAGAAGTGGGCCGCGTGGCGAATCTCCACCTTGTCCGGGAAGAGATCGGCTCCCACCTCGAACCGCTCGACACACCCCGCCCGGATCGGCTCCGCCGCGGGAGCACCCACAACACCGCCCCGGCCGCAACCGGCCAACGCGAGGGTCCCCAGCACCAGGAGGGCACGCCTCATGGGCGCGGCCCCATCTGCCAACGGACACCGCCGAAGATCTGGCGCGGCGCACCGAGCGTCCGGCCGCCGAACGTGCCGATGGCGTAGCGCTCCCCCGCCAGGTTCTCGACGAGCGCGAACAGCTCGAGCCCGTGCCCCACGGGAACCGAGGCGAACAGGTCGACCACCTGGTGGGCGTCGAGCGCCGTGCGGTTCTGACCGTCGACGAACCGCTCGCCGAGATGGCGACCGCGCACCGTCACGCCGCCCCCCCGGGCGGGGGCATAGCGCAGCGAGAGCGACGCGGCCTCCTCGGAGACGCCGGGAAGCCTCTTCCCTTCGAGCGTCCGGTTCACCGGGTTCTCCCGGATCACCGCATCCGTCCAGGTGTAGGAGGCCGTCGCCGACCAGGACTCGCCGAAGCGCAGGTCGAGCATCGTCTCCACCCCGTCGCTGCGGCTGCGGTCGACGTTCTGCGCCTCCAGCGTGAAGACCGGGACGAAGCGGGTGGCCACGTAGGTGATCCGATCGCCCACCTCGTTGCGGAAGGCGTTGACCTGCGCGCGCAGCGGGCCGGCTGTGAGGTCGATCCCCACCTCGGCGCCTTCCAGGATCTCGGGCTTCAGGTCCGGATTGGCCAGCAGCTCCGAGCCGGTGAGCGAGGTGGACCGGTAGAGCTCATCCAGATTGGGGGCACGAAACGCCCGGTAGGCGGAGCCCCGCAGGGCGAACCCGGGCCGAAGCTGCCAGCGCAGGGCCAGACGCGGATTGACCTCCGTGGCGGTCTGGTCCGGAAAGCGGATCGAGCCCCCCGGACGCAGCGTCTGCTGGCCGTCACGGTTGCGCCAATGGTCGAGCCGGGCACCCAGAAGGATTTCAAAAGTGGCAGCAGGGAAGACGCTCACCTCGGCGAACAGACCCGCGGACTCCTGCGTGCCACCGCCGATCTGGAGCCGGTCGAACACCCCCGGGGCCTTGAAGTTGCGCGACCGGTCCTCGCCTTCGATACGGCGCAGGTCGACGCCGGCCACCACCGAAGAGACGCGGGGACCCGGCGCTCCGGTCCACACCGCCGAGAGGCCCGCGTCCCGGCTCGGCGTCACGTGCGCGTTCGACACGTACTCGCTCGTCCGGCCCCCGAAGAACGGCACCTCCACGTTGTCCGTCCGCATCTCACGGTCGCGGAAGAAGAAGCGGGCGTCGAGCAGCCCGTCCTCCCCCAAGCGGCTCCGACCGCCGGCCGCGAGGTCCCAACCCTCCCGGGAGTGGCGGCTCAAACGGGTACCGGCATTCCCCTCCTGGTCGAGCGCCCCGCCCCGCACGAACCAGCTCAGAGAGGGCGTCGCCTGGCCCTCCACCCGAACCTGAAGATCCAGCGCCTCGGAACGCGACGGCACGTCGATCGGTCCGCGCGCCGCGGGCTCCAGGGTCAGATAGCCGTCGGTGTCGGAGCGGTTTGCGTTGACGCTCCAGCCGAGGTCGTCGCGCAGCCTCCGGGCTCCGTAGAGGTTGAGCTGCGACGTCCCGTGCGAGCCGTAGAGCGCCCGTGCGGTGAGCGCCCGGCCGGCGATGGGACGGGTGAGCAGCTGGATGGTCCCGCCCAGGGCATAGCTGCCGTACAGGCTGGAGCCGCCACCGCGCGCCACCTCCACCCGGTCCAGCGCTTCGAGCGGAGCGGCATCGAACGCGGTGAATCCGAAAAACGGATCGTTCATCGGCTCGCCGTCGAGCAGCACCAGGGCACGCCCGCCGCCCAGACCGCGCATCGAGACGAAGCTCGCGAGCGGATGGAGCACCACACTGCTGCCGAGCGGCAGGCTCACCCCCGCCACCGTGCGCAACAGGCCGTCCGTGGTGAGCGCCGGAGCGGTTTCGATGTCCTCGCGGCCGATCACCGACACGCTCACCGGCACCGTCTCGGCCGACCGTTCGCTGCGCGTCGCCGTCACCGTGATCTCCTCGCGCAGCTCTCCTTGCGGCTCTCTGCGCGGCTCCTGTGCAAAAGCCCCGGCCGCCAACAGCAACCCCACGCCGGCCGCGAGGCGGCCGGCCCTCCACGTTCTGCTTTTCGTCATGACCCCATCCTCGTGAGCGAAACGTTCTTTCGATCACGGCGGGCAGGCACACCTCGGCCCTGGACGCGAACGCCCTTTTCAGCGCGCAGCTTGACCAGGCGGGCGCAAAGCTCCGCCATCGCCGTGCCAACGGCACCACCAACGAAACGTTTTTATCGGGTCAAACGAGCAGAGAGGGGGGACCGCGGGAGGCGAGGAGCCCAACGGCGCCGGGGGAAGGGCGCAGCTCTCCGCCCAACAGGAGAACGCCGACGGGAGCGATCCGCGGCGCCAACGCAGCCGGTGCCGCTTGTGTACCGATCGAGCGGAGCAGATGGAGGCAGGCCGGGCAGGGGTGCGCGTGCGAGGCGACCCCCGCCTCTTCCAGGTGCAGCGGCGCAAAGGGATGCGCCGCCGCGGCAAACACTTCCTGCCGTCCGGAGAGCGACTCCGTCTGGAACGGGTGGTCGCTGTGCCGGTCGATCCCTCCGAGCAGCGACACCACCGCGATCACCAGCGCCAAGCTGGCTCGCATCGCAGAGTGGAGTCGGAACGGAGACGACATAGCCCTTTTTGATACCACGGGGCCGGAGGAATGTCAACGTTTTGCCGGCCTCCGGCATCCCTTTCTAAAAACCCCCGAACGCTTCTAGGGGCAGCTCGGCACGCCGGCGGTCGGCTTCACGCCGTTGCCGCCCAGCAGGTCGTCGCTGCCGGCGAAGGCCAGAAAGTCGATCTGGTACGCCTGGACCGCCGGCTCCCCCTCGCAAACGTTCTGCTGCAACAGGTCATAACCGTTCTGAGCCGTCCACGTCGTCCCCTGGAAGGCGGCATCCACCCGCAGCTTGAACAGGCTCAGGTGTCCGCCGTCCGCGGCCCCGCCCTCGGAGTGGAGGTCCCAGAAGAAGCGCAGCCAGTCGAGCTCCGTGCCCTCATTGTCGGCGGTGTCGTCGCACACCCGCTGGGCGAACCGGTTGGACTCGTAAGGCGCCACCATGTTGAAAGCGGTCTGCCCCTCGAGGCGGATGTCGCGGGGAAAGCCGAGGTCGTCCTTGTAGTAGGTGAACCGCCCCGTGGCCTGGTTGTGGTCGTTGTAGGCGTCCGCGGAAAGGAAGTGTCCGAAGCCCTCCATGATCGCGTCGCTGGTGTACTCCAGCGAGGTCAACGCATGGAGCTCGCCGGCGCTGTCGCAGGCGGCGCCCCCGCCGGCCAGGGTGTAGGCCGCCAGGCCCCCGTGAAGGTACTTCTTCGTGCCGAACGTGGCGAACTGGTGGCTCTCCTCCAGAGTATGCCCCACCTCGTGACCGACCAGGAACTTCTGCCGGTACTTATGCTCGGTCGTGTCGTCGATGTTGACCAGGATCTCGTCGCCGCCCAGATTCGGGTGCCAGCCGGCGTTCGAGCACGGCGTGTCCAAGGTGGGGCAACCGTCCGCATGGCGCACGGTGACCGTGAAGTCGTGGTCGAGCGCCGCCGGGTCGAAGTGGTGCCACCAGTAGAGCGGATAGGCGGCCAGGGCCTGGAGGGTTACCTCGGCCGCGGCGCAGGGGATGTCGAAGTATTTCTTGCCAGGCCCCGAGAGCACGCCGCTCAGGCCGGTGCAGACGATCGGCTTGCAGTAGTCGGCCTCCCCGCTGTGATCGGCGAACGGATCGTCGTTGCAGCTCGTCGGCGTGCCGCTGCGGGTGCGCACCCGGATGTGGTCCAGGATCAGCGAGTCCAGGTAGAACGCGATCGCCACCTTGCCACCGGCGGGGACGTCCGCCTCGGGCAGCAGGAAGCAGCCGTTGAGGTTGCTGGCGTAGCCCTGCTGGATGACGTCCATCGTGTCGGGATCGAGCACCTGGTACGCCGCCCCGCGGGCCTTCCAGTAGGGCCAGACCTCGTCGTTGACGGCGTAGTAGTCCTCGAAGTCGACGCCCAGGCCGCTGTCGACCGTCTCCACCGGATAGCGCAGGCAGACCTCCTGATCGGCCGCCTGGGCCGCGACCGCCGAAGCGAGCAGGGTGATCGCCGCTCCCAAGAGCGCCTTCCTCGTTCGATCTCTCATGGAATGGTTCCCTCCTGCGGACCGCCGTCGTTGTCGGTGAGCGCCAGCCCGGCACCGAGGCTGCCGACGCCGCCCAGCCGCAGCCCCCGGGCGGTGGCCCAGCGGCGCAGCGCGACGGCCCGGCCGGCGAAATCTCCGGCACCGAACTGATCGAGAAAGGCGCCGGTTCGGTAGACCGCGATCCCGCCCCCCTGCGGGTGCAGGTAGGCATGGGGCGAATAGGCGACATGGGCGACCGGTCCTGTGCTCTCCCGCCGGGCGATGCCCTTGGCCACCAGCCGGCCGGCGAGCTGCAGCGAGGTGAAGCTGTACTGGAAGGCCGCGAGGTTCACGGTCACGACCGCGGTCGATTTCGCCTTGACGACGACCTCACCCGCATCGATCGTCTTGCGAACCGCGTCGAGGGCGCCGCCGACCCGCACCCGCACCCGCAGGGTGGCCTTCGTGTTGTTGGTGACGGCGAGATGGACGAGCGGCACCGAGAGGTTGACGATCGAGGCCTCGCTCGGCAGCTCCTGCCAGGTGAGCCCGAGCGGAGGCGTTCCGGTCCCCTCGTTGCAGGCCGCTCCGGACGCTCCGGCCGTGAGCTGCCCCTGCGCCGAACCGGCGGGCAGGAAGGCGAGGAGCCCTGTCAGGAAAAGGGTTGGGATTCTGGGCGTTTTCATGCCCAGTCAGGCGATTGACCACGAACGTTCGTTACTTGCCGGCCTCAGCCCTCACCCTTCACCGCAATCCCCTGCCCCCGCCGCCGGTCATAGCCCCAGCTCAGCAGGGCCGGCAACAGGGTGATCGCCACGAGCGAGGTCGCGAGGGCACCCAGGATCGCGGCCTTGCCGGTCGTCTGCAACCCGGGATAATGCGAGAAGGTGATCGAGCCGAAGCCCACGATGGTCGAGAGCGCCGCCGCCACCACCGCCTTGCCGGTCTCCAGCATGCCTTTCTCAAAACCCTCGCGCGGCAGATCGCGCACCTCGCGGTAGCGGTGCAGGACGTGGACGCCGTAGTCCACGCCGATGCCGATGATCATGGTGGTGACAAAAATGTTGATGAAGTTCATCGGCGTGCCGATCGCCACCAGACCGCCCACCATCCAGAGAATGCCGACGGTGAGCGGTGCCAGGGCCATGAAGGTCAGGCGCAGGTTGCGAAAATCGACCTGGAGGATGGCGGCGACCAGGAAGAAACCCAGGATGCCGGCGATCCAGGCGTCGCGCAGCACCAGCTCGCGAACCCGCTGGTTGACCACGTTCGTCCCGGCCAGCGCCGCCCGAGGCCCAAGCTCCTCCGCCAGCCGCAGGACCTCCGGCGGTGCCTCGCGCCGCCAGCGGTTGTCCGGCGGATACAGGTAGACGACCGCCTTCCAGCCGCGCGCCGTCTTGCGGAGGTAGCGGTCGAGCAACAGGCGGGTCTGCTCGTTCCCCTGGAAGTCCTGATAGCCGATGGGACCCGGCAGGCTCACCGCGTCCGCCAGAAGATCCAGCCCCGGCGCGAAGGCCTCCGGGCGCAAACCCTCCGCCTGCGCTGCCTGGTTGAAGGTGGTGCGGATGCGCTCCAGGTCGAGCGCCCCCCGGCGCTGCCGTTCCAGCCAGGCGAGCGCCTCGCGCTGCTGCGCCGGCGGAGGAATGATCGAGGTCACCCCGCTGAAGCCGTAGAGCGTGCCGGTCTCGACCAGGCGGTGCGCCCCTTCCGCAGCCTTCGCCGCCAGATCGAGCGCCGCTTCGGGAGTGTCGCCGGTCGCCACCAGCATCATCGAGTCGAAGCCGGAGCCGAAGGCCTTGCCCACCTCCTCCGCCACGTCGATGCCCCGGTTGCCCTTCGGCCGCATGGTCTTCATGCTCTCGTCGAACTCGAGGTGGACGGCGAGCCCGAGCGCCGCCGCGGTGATCGCTGCGCCGGCGAGAAGGGCGATGCGCCGGTGCTGCATGCACAGGCGCATCAGGCGGTCGGAGCCGAAGCTGTGGATGTAGAGGTTCGGCTCGGTCTGCCGCTTCCGGTGGTGGTCCTCGCTCCAGGCGAGCAGCGCCGGCAGCAGGAACACCACGGCCAGGGCACAGAAAAGAATGCCGGTCCCGGTGAGCAGGCCCATCTGCCGCAAACCGGTGAAATCCGTGAAGGTGAAGGCCCAGAAGGTCGCCGTCGTGGTCACCGCCCCCACCAGAACCGCCCGGCCCGAGGAGCCGGACATCGCCATCAGCGCCTCCTCCAGCGTCGCACCGGCTCGCCGTTCTTCGACGAAACGGCCATAGCCGACGATGGCGAAATCGATCCCCAGGCCCACCAGGAGAGCCGCCACGATGCTGGTCGCCGAGCTCAGGGAGCCGACGGTCACCTTGGCGAAGCCGAAGGTGAGGATCAGGCCGGAGAGGAGCGGCAGGAATGTATAGGCCAGCGCAGCGGGGCGCCGGAACGCCACCAGGATGAGGATCAGGACGCCGAGCAACGAGGTCACGATGTTGACCAGCATGTCGTTGCGGATGAGCGACGCATCCCCCAGAGCCGTGTGGTACGCACCGCCCACCACCACCTGCGGCGCCGCGCCTCCCTGGGGTCCCGCCAGCTCGCCCCACTCGGCCACCGAGGCCGCGATCTCACGGTCCACCGCGGCGGCGAGCCGCTCGTTGAACTTGATGTCCTGCGGCGGTTTCACCGGCTCGGCCAGGAGGAGCAGCAGGCGGTGGTCGACCGAGAGGTAATACCCGCTCGCCCAATCGACCTTGAGAGCACCGCGCGAGCTCTGCACCCGGCCGAGGAAGACATCCGACAGACCCAGCGGATCGACGACGAGCAGGTTCTTCGCCGCCATCCCTTGCAGCGTGCCCGCCTGGAGGCGCAGCTCGCGCACCCTTGCACGGAGCGCTTCGTCGGTCAGCCGCTCTTCCAGCCGCCGCCGGCCCTCGTCATCGAGAAAGAGGACCGACTTGGGAAAGAACGTGTGCATCAGCTCTTCGGGATCGCCGAACCGATGCTGCACGCTCTTCAGCTCGGGCAGGCGGGAGAGCCGCCCGGCCAGCCGATCCGCCAGCGTCTCGTACGGGTCGATCACCGCCCCCTCGGGGATGCGGATCGCGACCAGGAGGTAGGTGTTGCTGCCGAAGTCCTCCAGCGTCTCGACATAGGCGCGCACCGCCTTGTCGCTCTGCGGCAGCAGGCTCAGCATGTCGTTGTTGAAGGTGAGCAGCAGAGTGAGGATCAGCGACAGGGCCACCAGGGCCGCGACCACGGTGAACACCAACCGGTAGCGGTGCCGCGCGAAGAGCGCGATCCGCTGCAGCAAGGACATCTGCATCAGGACCTCGGAGAGGACGGAGGGGACGAGTCAGGGTCCGGCGCGGCCAGCGACGCCGGCACCTCTCCCAGCAGGATCAGGCGGCCGAACCGCACGAAGTACTCAATGCCGGAGTAGACCGTGATGAGCATCGCCACCCAGAGCGAGAGCGGCGCCAGGTGCTGAAACGGGGCCAGGTGCTGCAGCTCCGCGAGCTTGTTGTGGATGATGATCAGCGAGATCGAGACGATCTGGACCGTTGTCTTGACCTTGCCCGAGAGGCCGGCAGGGATCACCAGGGTCTCGGCCGCCGCGAAGCTGCGCAGCGACCCGACGGCGAACTCGCGGGCGATGATCACCACCACCATCCAGGACGGCACCACGTGCGGGTTCTGCTCGACCAGCGAGATGAACGCCGCCGAGATGAGGATCTTGTCCGCCGCGGGATCGAGCAGGGTGCCGAGCCGCGTCACCTGCTTGCGGCGCCGCGCCAGGTAGCCGTCGAGGAAGTCCATCAGGGCCGCCAGCAGAAACAGGGCGAGCCCCCACCACTCCTTGTCCTCAAACTTGGTGAGCAGTACCACCACCAAGGGAGGGACCAGGAGGATCCGGAAGATCGAGAGAAGGTTCGGCAGATTCAGCATCGGCGATGTCCGGCCCGGTTCAGGCTCGGCGCATTGTATGACAGACCGGGGCCGGCGGGCGTACGCGCTCCTCACAACAAAACGGCCGGCCCGGGGGAGCACCCCGCAGCCGGCCGCCGAATCCTCAGAGCGAGGACGCGGGTGGGATCAATACATCCCGCCCATGCCGCCACCCATGCCGCCCATGCCGCCGCCGCCCGGCATGCCGCCGCCCTTGGCCTTGTCGTCTTCCTTGATCTCGGCCACCAGCGCTTCGGTGGTGAGCATCAGGCCTGCGATCGAGGCCGCATTGAGCAGCGCGGTCTTGGTCACCTTGGCCGGATCGATGACACCGGCCGCGACCAGGTCCTCGAACTTGCCGTTGGCGGCGTTGAAGCCGTCGGTGCCGTTGCCCGCGAGGAGCTGCTTGACGATGACCGAGCCCTCCTCACCGGCGTTGATGGCGATCTGGCGCGCCGGCTCTTCGAGCGCACGGCGGACGATGTTGACGCCCACCTGGACGTCGCCCTCGGCCTTCACACCCTCGACCGCCTTGATGGCGCGCAGGAGCGCCACGCCGCCGCCGGGGACGATGCCCTCTTCGACGGCCGCCTTGGTCGCATGCATCGCGTCCTCGACGCGCGCCTTCTTCTCCTTCATCTCGGTCTCGGTCGCCGCACCGACCTTGATCACCGCGACGCCGCCGACCAGCTTGGCCAGCCGCTCCTGCAGCTTCTCGCGGTCATAGTCCGAGGTGGTCTCCTCGATCTGGTTGCGGATCTGCTTGACCCGGCCGGCGATCGCCTCGTGCCGCTTGGCATCGTCCGAGTCGGTGACGATGGTGGTCTCGTCCTTGGTGAGGACGACCTTCTTGGCGTCGCCCAGGTCCTCCAGGCGGACGCTCTCCAGCTTGATGCCGAGGTCCTCGGTGATCACCTTGCCGCCGGTGAGAACCGCGATGTCCTCCAGCATGGCCTTGCGGCGGTCGCCGAAGCCCGGCGCCTTGCAGGCCGCCACGTGCAGCGTGCCGCGCAGCTTGTTGACCACCAGGGTGGCCAGCGCCTCGCCCTCGATGTCCTCGGCGATGATGAGGAGAGGACGGCCGCTCTTGGCGATCTGCTCCAGCACCGGGAGAAGGTCCTTCATCGAGCTGATCTTCTTCTCGTTGAGCAGGATCTTGCAGTTCTCGAGGACCGTCTCCATGCGCTCGGCGTCGGTCACGAAGTAGGGGGACAGGTAGCCGCGGTCGAACTGCATGCCCTCGACGACCTCCAGGGTCGTATCCAGGCCGCGCGCCTCTTCCACCGTGATCACGCCGTCCTTGCCGACCTTGCCCATCGCCTCGGCGATGATGCCGCCGATCTCTTCGTCGTTGTTGGCGGAGATGGTGCCCACGTGGGCGATGTCCTTGCCCTCGACCGGACGGGCCAGCTTGTCGATCGACTCGACCGCGGCGCGCACGGCGAGCTCGATGCCCCGCTTGATCTCCATCGGGTTCGCACCGGCGGTGACGTTCTTGGAGCCCTCGCGGTAGATCGCCTGGGCGAGGACGGTCGCCGTGGTGGTGCCGTCACCGGCCACGTCGGAGGTCTTCGAAGCGACCTCGCGCACCATCTGCGCGCCCATGTTCTCCACGGAGTCGGCGAGCTCGATCTCCTTGGCCACGGTCACGCCGTCCTTGGTGATGGTCGGCGAGCCGAACTTCTTCTCGATGACGACGTTGCGGCCCTTGGGGCCGAGGGTCACCTTGACCGCGTCGGCGAGCTTGTTCACGCCCCGCAGGATCGCGGCGCGCGCATCCCCGGAGTAGATGATCTGCTTGGCCATATGCTCAATTCCTCCCGAATTTGGGTCTCGAATGATTCAGTCGTTCAGGGACGGGGGATGCGGCAGGGGTCACTTGCCGACGACGGCGAGGATCTCGTCCTCGCGCAGGATCACGTAGTCCTGGTCGTTCAGCTTGATCTCGCTCCCGGAGTACTTGCCCATCAAGACGCGGTCGCCCGCCTTGACGTCCATCGGGGAACGCTTGCCGTCCTCGAGGAGCTTGCCGGGACCGACGGCGATGACTTCCGCTTCCTGCGGCTTCTCTTTGGCGGTGTCCGGGATGATGATGCCCCCACGGACCTGCTCCTGGGCCTCGATGCGCTTCACCAGCACCCGATCGTGCAGCGGACGAATGTCAATGCTCACGGCTCTCTACCTCCTTGAAGGCGTTTGGGAAAAAGTCGGGGTCGGCATCGCCGTTGTTAGCACTCGGCGGCGATGACTGCTAACAGTCTAGGAAGGCGGCGGCGGGTTGTCAAGCGGGGGCTACCGAAGGGGGCCGGGTCTGTCGTAGGATGCCCGCGTATCCATTGCATCCGTTCCCATCCTGGAGGAGAGAGGCGATGCCCGAGATTCATCGTATCGGTGCACACATCACCTGGATCGAAGAACCCGACCTGATCGTCCTGCGGTTGTCCGGCGACGTGTCGGTCGAAGACGCCGAGGCGATCAACGTCCGGCACTTCGCGCTGATCGAGGACCGTGCCCACATCTTCATGCTCGTCGACATGGCCGGCCTGCGCACGGACACCCCGGCCGGCCGCAAGCTCACGTCCGAGGCGCTGACCCGCATGCCGCTGCACGGCCTCGCGATCAGCCATGCCCATCTCGAAGCCCGGGTGATGGCCAAGATGGTCATCACCGGCTCCGAGCTGTTCAAGACCGAAGACAGCGGGAAGTTCCCCGTCAAGTTTTTTGACGACGAGCCGGCGGCCCGCGCCTGGATCGCGGAACGCCGCCAGGCCCTCGCCTGAAGGAGAGACCCCGATGACCCTCCCGGCCCTGCTCTGCGCCGCCGCCCTGCTCGCCACCAACCCGGCCCCGGCAGCCGAGCCGGCAGCACCCCCGCCGATCCCTCCGGCCTCGGTCACCGTGGCCGATCTCGCCTGGCTGACCGGCACCTGGCAGGGCGACGTGGAGGGCGACTTCGCCGAGGACCAATGGAGCGAGCCGGTGGGCGGGGTGATGATGGGGATGTTCCGCTGGGTGGCGGGCGGCCGGGAGGGCAAGCTCGCGCTCTATGAATTCCTCGCCCTGGAGCCGAGCCCCGAAGGCCCCGTTCTCTGGCTCCGCCATTTCGGCAACCGGCTCGTCGCCCGCGAAGACAAGGACGGCGCCCTCGCCTTCCACCTCGCCTCCTACCGGCCGGGAGCGGCCACCTTCGACAACCGGGACCCCGCCAATCCCCTGCTCCTCTCCTACCGCCGCGAAGGAGACGACCGCCTCATCGCCACCCTCGAGCGGGTCGAGAACGGCAAGAAGGTGGTCACCGACTTCGTGTACACACGGCGGAGGTAGGCCCCTCCTCCGTAATCGACTTCGCAACACATCGCACCGAAAATACCGGAAACCACCGGCCGGCTCGGAAAACGCGGCGGACCACCGGCCGACCACGATGGGGAGGGACGCCATGTCCGAGGTCTTCCGGTACGGAGCCCAGAGCACCTGGTTCGAGGAGCCCGATGTGATCGGCCTGAAGATGGTCGGCGTCGTCAGCGCGGAGGAATCGCGCGACTTTCATGCCAAACAGGTGGAGCTGAGCCAGGGCCGCAAGCATGTCTTCCTGCTGGTCGACATGTCCGACTTCTCCTCGGTCTCCTCCGCGGGCCGCAAATACGCCTCGGAAGGCCTGCACCAGACGCCCATCCGCGGCATCGCCGTCCACCAGGCGGGTATCACGGCCCGCGTGCTCGGCAAGCTGGTGGTCGCCGGTGTCCAACTCTTCACCAAGGACGAGACCAAGCACTTTCCCCTGGAGTTCTTTCCGACGGAGGCGGAGGCGCGGGCCTGGATCGACCAACGCCGCCGGGAGCTCACCTCCGCGGCGTGAGCCGGCCCGAGGGCTCCGAGGCCGGGGTGGGAACCCCCGGCCCCCTGAGGAGATCAGCCCGCGCTCGGTGCCGGCGCCGCTTTCGCAGGGGGCGGCGACGCAACCACCACCGTCTGCCCGGCCAGCGTGGCCTGCCCCTTGCGGGAGAAGTCGAGCGACTCGGCCAGGATGCGCGCCGCTTCCTGCGGCGCATGGAAGCCCATGGAGTTCTCCGCCTCGATGAAGTCGAGATAGAACTGGGCCTTGCGCTGGAAGTCGCGCGCCTGGGCGAGCTTCTCGGCCGAGGCACCGGCGGCCTGGGCGGCCTGGATGTCCCGGATCAGGGCGATCACCGCATCGAGCGCCAGACCGCGCAGCTTGTGCGTCCGCTCCTGGATCGTCTCGATCCGCGCCTTGAGCTCCTCCTCCGGCCACTTGTGGCAGGTCTGGCAGGCGTTGTTGATGTTGAGCACGGGGCTCCGCACGTGATGGTCGCTGATCTTCATCGCCCCGACCCGCTGGTAGGGCATGTGGCAGTCCGCACAGGTCACCCCCGAACGGGCGTGGATGCCCTGGTTCCACAGCTCGAACTCGGGGTGCTGCGCCTTGAGCGCCGGCGCGCCGCTGTCGGCATGCTCCCAGTCCTTGAAGCCTTCTTCGTCGTAATAGGCCAGCATGTCCTCGACCTTGAGGCCGTTCTTCCAGGGATAGGTCAGCCGCTTCTCCTTCCCCTTGAAGTGATACTCCACGTGGCACTGGCCGCAGACGAAGGCGCGCATCTCCTGGCGGGTGGCCATGGCGTTCACGTCGTAGTCCGGGATGCCCTGCGAGGCCTTGAGCGCGCGGATGCCTTCGATGAAACCGGGGCGCGTCACGCGCAGCTGCATCGTCTCCGGGTCGTGGCAATCGATGCAGGACACCGGATGCTCGACCAGCTTGCGGGCCTCGAAGAAGGGCATGGGGTTCATCGTCTCGAACCCTTTGATCAGGTCGCCGTTGCCCGCCTTCTTGTAGGGGACGTAGACCGAGGCGTGGCAATGCAGACAGGTGCCCGGTTGCGGTTTGTACTGCTGCCGGCCGGTGAAGGTCTGGTCGTCGAGCATGTAGGCATGGCCGCGCTCCTCGCGGAAGTCGAAGGCGAAGGCATAGCCGTTCCACAAGGTCTTGAGGCGCGGGTCCTCCTCCAGGCGGGAGGCGGCCACGATCGAACGCGGATCGGCCGAGGTCGGCGTGCGGGGCACGGCTTCGCTGCCGCCGAAGCGGGTGCGGACCTGATCGACCGTACGCTTGTAACCGTCGTACTGAAGAGGGAAGTTCTTGCCCCAGACCGCCGGGTCGACCGTGGTGTCGTCGATCTCCACCACCCGGTAGAAGGTGTTGCGGGCCTCCTGCTTGTGCTCGAAGATGTTGACCAGGAGGGCGGTGACCCCCGCGGCGGCCAGGGCGGCGATGCCGGCCGCGGCGGCGATCAGCTTCCAGCCGGATTTCGTTTCATTGCTCATCGCATTCACCTCGTCGGATGTCCCACGTCGGAATGGCAGCGCAGGCAGGAGGTCTCCTGACCGGCCCGGTGCGGCCCTTCGGGCCCTTCGATCGCCAGGACCAGGTCCTGGTGGCATTTGCGGCATGACTGCTCGGTGACCCGTTCATTGCGCCCCTTGATCCGGATCGGCTCCTTGAAATCACCGGTGGTGAAGGCATAGGAGTGCCAGAACCCGTTGAGCGCCTTGGTGGTGTACTTGGGGAGGAAGCCCGGGGGCGTGTGGCAGTCGTTGCACACCGCGACCGACCGGTGGGGCCCGGTGAGCCAGCCGTCGTACTCGGCCTGCATGACGTGACAATTGGCACAGGCCGCCGGATCGTTGGTCAGATAGGCGGCCCCCCGGGCATAGACGAACGTGTAGAGACCGATCCCGACGGTGAGCCCGAGGAGCGTTCCGAGAAAGATGAAGCCGGCTGTCCGGTTGCGCATACGTGGGGAGATCTCCACCCCGCGGGCCGGCAAAGGTCGTCCCGCGGGGTCCGGGAAGGCTACCGCAGGCAAGGCCGAGGATCGCCTACCCGGCGGGGTGGGTCGATGGCGGGAGGGTCACACGCCCTTGCGCTGCAGCTCGTCGTCGATCACTTCGGTGATCTGCTCGAGCGGCACGGCGCCGTTGATGAAGCGACCATTGATGAACAGGGCCGGCGTGCCGCTCACGCCCGCAGCCGTCCCCGCCTCCATGTCCTCCGAGACCTTGGAGGCGTACTTGCCGGAGTCGAGGCAGGTGTTGAACGCCTCCGCGTTCAGCCCCAGCTCCGTCGCCTTGGCCTTGAGGGCGTCCACGGCGAGCTGCTGCTGGTTCTTGAACATGGAGTCGTGCATCTCCCAGAACTTGCCCTGGTCATTGGCGCAGAGAGAGGCCTCGGCGGCCTTCTGGGCGTTGGCGTGCATGCCGAGCGGGAACTGGCGGAACACGAGCCGCACCTTGTCGCCGTACTTGGCCTTGACCTGGTCGAGGGTCGGGATCAGGCGGGCACAGAACGGGCACTCGAAGTCGGAGAACTCGACGATGGTCACAGGCGCACCCTCGGGTCCCTTGGCCGGGCCGACCGCCGCGACCTCGGTGCGCATCGGCTCGAGCTTCATCTCGACCTTGTACTTGCTCTCCAGGCCCTTGAAGAAGCTCTCGCGCGCCTCGAACTGCCCCTTCTGCTCCAGATACTGCCGAATCTGCCCGGCGATCTGGTCCTTGGGCTGCGGGATGCGCGCCTTGTTCTCTTCATAGAAGGCATCGATGGCCGCATCGGTCACCGCAGCCGGCTTGATGTCGGCGAGGAGCTGCTCCTTGGTGACGCCCTTGGCCGCGGCCTCGGTGTCCAGGAGGCGATCCTGGACCGCCTGCTGCAGCTGCCCCTGGAGGAGCTGGTACTTCTGCATCTCGTAGTCGCGCTCCAGCTGCTTGAACTGGGCGGCGCTGCTGGCCCGCACGTCCGCCTCGGTGATGGGCTTGCCGTTGACCACGGCGAGGACGTTGTCCTCCGGCTTGGCCTTGGCCTGGTCGGCGCACGCCGGCAGCCAGACGCCCAGGCCGAGCGCCAGGGCCAGAAAGCCCGGGAAGGTGCGGTGACGAAAGATCGATTTCATCGGTTCAAACTCCTTTTCGCTGTGTCCCTGCGGATGAGCCAAACGCATCGAAGGGCTCCAAAAACAAGGGGAAACTTTAGCACAGGGGTACGTCCCCCAGAGAGAAGGTGCTCACGGGGCCAGAAAGCGCGCCACCAGCCCTTCGAGGATGCGATCCGCCGGCACCGATCGCAGGCGCAGGGCGGGCCCGCCGAGCAGCGCCTCGGCGAGCGCCAGGCGCGCCTGCCGGGCCGGGGCCGCCGCGGGAGGATCGAGATCCAGGGAACGGACGACGGCCGCCGCCACGGTGGCCCAGGGGCGCGCCGCGCGCGGGTCCTCCCAGCCTCCGGCGCGCGACAGGGCGTCCGCCGCAGCCAGCAGGTAGATGGCGGCACCGCTCTGCACCCAGCCGGACGCCGCAGCATGGAAGGCGCGCGCCAGCGGCTCCACCGCCGCCGCGTCCACCGGCTCGGCCGGGCCGAGGAAGACGGCCAGGGACCTGCTGCGCAAGGTGCGCAGCAGGTCGTGGGCCGAGGGGGCGAGGAGGAAGAAGTGGCGCGGCGCCGAGACGTGCGGCTCCTCCAGGGTCTTGAGCAGCGCGTTCGCCGCCTCGCCGGAGAGGGTCTCGGCGCTGGCGACCGCGAACACCTGGCCACGCGCCTCGAAAGGGGAGACCTGGGCGGTGCGAAGGAGCTCGCGCGTGGCCTCCACCGAGGTGGCGGTCTTGAGATCGCGCTCCAGGACCTGGAAGTCCGGGTGGAAGGGCGCCTCCCCTTTCGCCTTGGCGCCGGCCTCCGCAGCGTCGGGCCAGACGATCCGACGGCAATGGCGGCAGACGCCGCACGGGCGGTCCTGCGCCACCACGGCCTCGCAGAGCAGGGTGCGGGCGAGCTCCAGGGCCGCCTGCTGCCGCGCCGGGGCGTCCCGGCCGTGCAGGATGACCGACGGATAGAGCCGGCCCGCCCGGGCCGACCGCAGGGCCACCGCGTAGCTCACGCCTCCTCCTCCAGGCCGAGCCAGCGGGCCAGCTCGGCGCGCACCCGGGCCTGGGTCTCCTCGAAGGCTCCGGAGGAATCCACCTGGCGGAAGCGCCCGGCCTCCGCGCGGGCCACCTCCTGGAAGCCGTGGCGCACCCGCTCGTAGAAGGCGAGGCCCTCGGCGTCCAGGCGATCCGCCGCGCCGCGCTCGCGGCGCGAGGGCGAGTGGCCGCGCGTGCGGGCCTCGCCGGCGGGAAGGTCGAACAGCAGGGTGTGGTCGGGCGTGCGCCCGCCGGTCGCCACCCGGTTCACCTGCTCGATCAGCGGCAGGGGCACGCCCCGGCCGTAGCCCTGGTAGGCGCGGGTCGAATCGGTGAACCGGTCGCACAGCACGTGGCGGCCGGCGGCGAGCGCCGGCTCGATGACCTCCAGCAGATGCTGGCGGCGGCTGGCGAAAACCAGGAGAAGCTCCACCGTCCCATCCATCGCGCCGCGGCTCGGGTCGAGAAAGATGGCGCGCAGCGCATCGCCGAGCGGCGTCCCGCCCGGCTCATGGGTCACGAGGTGGGGGACCCGGTGCTCCTCCAGCCAGGCGGAGGCACGCCGCAGGTGGGTCGACTTGCCGCTGCCGTCGAGTCCCTCGAAGGTGATGAAGAGGGGGGGTGGAGCCATGGCGGTGAAAGTTAGCACGAGCCGGGTGTGAACCCATCCCTTGCGGCGAGGCGGGCGGATGTGCAAGTGTCAGGGAAATGTCGGCGAACACCCGCGCCGGCAGTCTTATCCCAACTTCGAAGAGGAGAGCACATCACATGGCCGACAAGAAGACCGCGAAGACCAGCACGAAGCCGTCCGAAGGAGGATTCTCGGCCCCCATGAAGCCGGACGCCATCCTCGCCGCGGTGATCGGCTCCGACCCGATGCCGCGCACCGAGGTGACCAAGCGCATCTGGGATTACGTCAAGAAGAACAACCTCCAGGACCCGGCGGACAAGCGGACCATCCGTGCCGACGCCAAGCTGAAGCCGGTGTTCGGCGGCAAGGATGCGGTCAGCATGTTCGAGATGACCAAGCTGGTCAACGGCCACCTCAAGAAGTAGCGGGCGGCCCGCCGAGCCCCCGCCCGTCCGGCCGGGCGGGGTGCCTCTCACAGCAGCCGGTCCTTCCCACCCCCCGGCGCCCCGCGCATTCGGTTAGACTTCGCCAGCCCGGATCCATCATGACGTCCGGGATAAAGGACGAACCCGCATGGAAACGCTCGGCACACCCCTGCAATGGGGTGCCTTTCTGGCCCTCGTCTTCGGCCTGCTGGCCCTGGACCTGGGAGTGTTCAACCGCAAGGCGCACCGGGTGGAGCTGCGCGAAGCCGTCTTCTGGAGCATCTTCTGGACGATTCTGGCGTTGATCTTCAACGCCTGGGTCTATTGGCGCGGCGGCTCCCAGCCGGGCCTCGAGTTCCTCACCGGCTATGTCATCGAACGCTCCCTGAGCTTCGACAACATCTTTGTCTTCATCGTGATCTTCAATTACTTCGCCGTCCCGGCGGAGTACCAGCACCGGGTCCTGTTCTGGGGCATCCTCGGTGCGCTCATCTCGCGCGGCCTCTTCATCTGGATGGGGACGGCCCTGCTGACGCGCTTCGAGTGGCTGATCCTGGTCTTCGGCGCCTTCCTCGTGTACACCGGCGTGAAGATTCTGCTCCAGAAGGAAACCGAGGTGCATCCGGAGAAGAATCCGGTGCTGCGCCTCTTCCAGCGGCTCGTCCCGCTGACCACCCGCTACCACGGCACGCGCTTCTTCGTGCGCGAGGACGCCCGCTGGGTGGCGACCCCGCTGATGCTGGTGCTGGTGGTGGTGGAGGCGACCGACGTGGTGTTCGCGGTGGATTCGATCCCCGCCGTCTTCGGCGTCACCCGCGACCCGTTCATCGTGTTCACCTCGAACATCTTCGCGATCCTCGGCCTGCGCGCCCTGTACTTCCTGCTCGCCGGCCTGATGCACAAGTTCCATTACCTGGGGTTCGGCCTCGGCCTGGTGCTGGTCTTCGTCGGTTCCAAGATGCTGCTCCACGAGTGGGTGCCCATCCCCACCAACTGGTCGCTCGGCATCGTCATGGCGATTCTCACCGTGGCCATCGCCGCCTCGCTGCTGCGCCCGATTCCTCCCGAAGAGCTGGCAGGCACCGGCGTGGCCCCGGGGGATTTCGTCCATTCCCCGGCGGCGCACGACCTGCACCTCGACACCACCACAACCAACGAACCGGCCTCCGGCGAGCCGGGGGCCTGAACCGCCGAACGGCGGAGGCGACCGATGCCGAACGTCTTCATTCCCCGCGAACAACGGCCCGGCGAAACGCGCGTGGCCGCCACCCCCGAGACCGTCAAGCGCATGACGAAGGCCGGTCTCACCGTCACCCTCGAGCGCGGCGCCGGCGCCGCCGCGTTCTTTCCCGACAGCGAGTACGAGGCGGCGGGAGCCCGCCTGGAGGACGACGCCGCCCGCGGCTGGAGCGGTGCGGACGCCGTCCTCGCCGTCACCCCGCCCTCCCCGGAGGCCGTGGCCGGGCTGCGCAAGGACGCCCTGCTGGTGAGCTTCCTGGCGCCCCACCGCGAGACCGGGCTGGTGCGCGCCCTGGCCGCCGGAGGCGCGTCCTCGCTCGCCATGGAGCTCATCCCGCGCATCACCCGCGCGCAGTCGATGGATGCGCTGTCGTCGCAGGCCAACATCGCCGGCTACAAGGCGGTGCTCCTGGCGGCGGTCCACCTGCCCAAGTACTGCCCACTGCTGATGACCGCCGCGGGCACCGTCAAGCCGGCGCGCTTCGTGATCATGGGCGCCGGGGTGGCCGGGCTGCAGGCGATCGCCACGGCGCGGCGCCTCGGCGCCATCGTCGAGGTCTCGGACATCCGGCCGGCGGTCAAGGAGCAGGTGCAGTCGCTCGGCGCCCGCTTCATCGACCTGCCCACCGCGGAGAGCGGCGAGGGGACCGGCGGCTATGCCCGCGAGATGGGCGAGGACTTCCTGCGCCGGCAGCGGGAGATCGTGCTGCAGCACGTCTCCCAGGCGGACGCGGTGATCACCACCGCCCTCATCCCCGGCAAGCCGGCCCCACGGCTGGTGACGCGGGAGATGGTGGAGGCGATGCGCCCCGGCTCGGTGATCGTCGATCTCGCGGTCGAGCAGGGGGGCAACTGCGAGCTGTCCAAGGCGGGGGAGGACGTGGTGCACGGCGGCGTCACCCTCCTGGGACCGGCGAACCTGGCGGCCACCCTGCCGCACGATGCGAGCGCGCTCTATGCGCGCAACGTCTGGGCCCTTCTTCAGCTGCTCTGGAAGGACGGCCAGCTGGTGGTGGACACGGCCGACGAGGTGATCGCCGGATGCCTCCTCACCCATGAGGGACGTGTGGTGCACGGACCGACCGCCGAGCGGTTGTGAGCCGTCGGTCTTAGATGGAGGTCCCTCTTTTCCGTCCGCGCGGCACCTTGGAGAAAGGAACGACGCGGATGAATGGAGGACGGAAAATAACCGAGCCCGGAGACTCGGCGCTCACCGCCTGCCTGACCGCCCCACCGGGTGACGGGCACGGCGGAGAAGCCTTCCCCTGGGAAGGACAGCTCCTCGCCAGCCTGCAGCAGGCGCGGGAGAGCCTCGCCCGCGAGCGCGAGGAGGCGCCCGGTCTCTGTGCGGAGCTGTTCGCCCTGGCTCCGGAAGCCCGCGCCGCCCGCATCCGGGGCGACGCCCGTTTCCGGACCTGGGGCGTCTGCGAAGAGCTGCTGCACCGCGGCGGCCGGGAGGTGGAGGCCGCCCGGGCCGGCCACCTCGCGGCGCTCGCCCTCGCCGCCGCCGACGGGCTCGCGGAGGTCCACCAGCCCCCTCTGGTCCAGGATCTTTCGGCGCGCGCCTGGGCCGCCCTGGGCACCGCCCGGCTCCGCACCGGGAATCTGGCCGGAGCCGAGGAAGCGCTCCGCGCCGCCGCCTTCCGCCTGGAAACGGGGACCGGCGACCTGCTCGTCGATGCGACCCTGCTAGAATTCGAGGCGGAGGTCTGCGAGGCCCGCGGCGATCTGCGCGAAGCCGCCAGCCTGCTGTCCCAGGCCGAGGTCCGCTACCGGGAGGTCGGTGAAAGCGTCTACTGTGCCCGCGCCGGGCAGAGGCGCGAGCGCATCCGCAGCGCCCTCAACCGGTCGCGGTGATCCGGCCGATCCCGTCTTTTTTCTTGTTCCTGGAGGTTTTGCAGCATGTCCAAAGAGGCGATGGTCCTTTCCCGCAGCTCGTCCGATGCCCCCCCGGCGGTCCAGGAGTGGCTCCACCTGGCCCTTTCCGCCCCCGTCCGGCGCCGCGCCCTCAGGTACGTCCTCATCGTGGGGGCCATCCTGATCACGATCAATCACGGCGACGCCCTGCTGCATGGCGACGTCTCCACCGGGCGGTTGATCCGGATCGGGTTGACCCTGCTGGTCCCCTATCTCGTGTCCACGTTCTCCAGCGTCGCCGCGATGCTGGAGGCGCAGCGTCCCAAGGGAGAGTAGCGGATGCGAACCCCGCCGCGGTTTCTGCCACGCCTTCTGCAAGGTCTTCTGATGATCACCTCCCTGCTTTCGTCGTTCCCCGTCGGAGCCGCCTCGACGCCGGCGCCGATCGGCACCGGGGGCGCCGTCGCCTCCGGGGACGCCGCCGCCACCGAGGCGGGGCTCGCGATCCTGCGCGCGGGAGGCAATGCGGTGGACGCCGCGGTGGCCACCGCCCTCGCCCTCGCGGTGACCTATCCGGAGGCGGGCAACCTGGGCGGCGGCGGTTTCGCCGTGGTCAAGCTCGGCGACCGCGTGCTCACCCTCGACTTCCGGGAGGTCGCCCCGGCCGCGGCGTACCACGACATGTTCCTCGACGCCCAGGGGAACCCGGTGCCGGGCGCCTCGGTGGCGGGACCGCTCGCCGCGGGGGTCCCCGGCTCGCCGGCCGGCCTCTGGGAGCTGCACCGCACGCTCGGCCGCCTGCCCTGGGAGCGGGTGGTCGCCCCGGCCCGCCAGCTGGCCGCCGACGGGTTCCGGGTGGATCGCCATCTTCACGAGCTGCTCGACGCGGAGGAGACCCGCAAGCTCCTCCTGCGTTTCCCGGAGACCGCGGAGACCTGGTACCCGGGGGGCGCGCCGCCCGCCATCGGCACCGTGCTGCGCCTGCCCACCCTGGCGGCGACCCTCGCCCGCTACGCCGAGCAGGGGCCCGCCGGCATCGCCTCCGGCCCGGCCGCCGCCGCCATCGAGGCCGCCTCCGTGCGCCATGGCGGCGTGCTCAAGGCGTCCGACCTCGCCGCCTACCGGCCGGAGTGGCGCGAGCCGCTGCGCCTGGAGGCCTTCGGCTGGCAGATCGCCTCCATGCCCCTCCCCTCGTCGGGCGGCATCCTGCTCGGCCTGACGCTCGGGCAGCTCGAACGCCGTGGATGGAAGGACCTGCCGCGCTTCGGCGCCGAGCGCAGCCATCTGCTCACCGAGGCCTTCCGCAACGCCTACGCCGACCGCTTCCAGCTCGGCGATCCGGCCACCACCCAGGCCACCGCGGCCCAGCTTCTCGCGCCGGACTGGATCGCCCGCCGGGCCGGCGAGATCGACGCCGCCAAGGCCACCCCGTCGCCGAAGGTCCGGCCCTGGCCGGGCGACAAGGAGCTGCAGCTCCCCGGCTCCGGCGAGACGACGCACCTCTCCACGATCGACGCGGACGGCAACCTGGTCGCCTTGACCACCACGCTCAACGGACTGTTCGGCTGCGGCCTGTATGTGCCCGAGGCCGGGTTCTTCCTGAACAACGAGATGGATGACTTCGCCGCCGCTCCGGGCCGGCCGAACATGTTCGGCCTGGTGCAGGGAGAGGCGAACGCCGTCGCCCCCGGCAAGCGGATGCTCTCGTCGATGACGCCCACCCTCGCCTGGAAGGGGGAGGAGGCGATCGCCCTGGGCGGGCGCGGCGGCTCGCGCATCCCCACGAACACCATCGCCGTCCTGCTGAACCTGATCGTCGACGGCGATCCGCTGCAGACCGCGCTCGACCGCCCGCGCCTCCACCACCAGTGGATGCCGGATCAGCTGGAGGTCGAGCCCGACACGCTCTCCCCCGAGACCCGCACCGCCCTGGAGCAGCGCGGCCATCTGATCAAGGTGAACACCCTGACCGCCAAGGTGCACGCCGTGCGCCGCCGCGCCGACGGCCGCGTCGAGGCCGGCTCCGACCCCCGCGGCACGGGACGGGGCGGGATTGTGAATCCGGAAGGGTAGAGGGGGCCAGGCAGGCATCGGACGGATCCGACCGATCGGACGGATCTGGCGGATCACCTGTCTGCTTTGGCATACACCCGGTGTCCGGTGCCGACGACAGCTCCTCCTCCTCCCTTCTCCCGCTTGCGGGGGAAGGGAGGAGGAAGGCCGGGCACGCACCTTGCCTTCACGGGCTTCATGCGCCTGCGCTTCGCCGCCCTCGCCCTTCTCGTTCCCGCCGCCCTCACCCTCGCCCAGGAGACTCCTCCCCGGGAGACCTTCACGGAGGAGATGGAGGTGCGCGAGGTCGGCCTTCTCGTCGAGCCTCCGGGCTCCCTCTTGAAGCAGGTCGGCCTCGATTCGCAGGATCTCCTGGTGAGCGTGGACGGCCTGTTGCGGCCGGTCACCCGCCTCTCCGGCGAAGCCGCCGAGGATTGGACGGTGGCGGTGTACGTCGATCGGGTCCTCGCCCCTCCGGAGACGGTGTTCCTCGCCTCCCTGGCTCTCGCGAAGCGCGCGGAGTCCCTCGCCGGGCTGGGCTCCGTCGAGGTGACGGTGGCCGATCCCGCGCCGTGGGCCGAGCTGGCGGCGAGCCGCGAGCCGATCCGCATCCGCCAGGTGTTGTCGGAGATCGCCGCCCGCGCACGCCCGGAGCGCGGCGGCGCTCCCCCCACCGCCTCGTTTCCCGAGGCCGCCCTGCTGCGCCGGCAGTGCGACCGCCTCCTCGCCTGGGCCACGGCGCCCCGCCCGCCCGGCCCACGGGTGCTCTTCCTGGTGATCGACGGCTTCCCGCTGACCCCCGACGAGCAGAAGGACCTGGCGACCGAAGGGGGCGAGGGCGTGCAGGAACGCACCGCCGTGCTCCGCGAGACCGCCCGGCTGCTCGCCGCCTACGGCTGGATCACCATCCCGCTCCCGCTGCGCGAAACTCGGGAGGCTCTCGGCAGCGATCCTGCGCGGCCCGACAGTGATCTCGACCGCTTCCGGGTCGATCACCAGGCAGGCGGCAAGTACAACATCAACGTTCCTCACCTCCTCCCGTTTCTCAAGCGGAGCTCTCCCTTCCGGGGGGAGGCCGCGGTGACCCTCCAGGTCGCGCCGGACCTCGCTCCCCTGCGCGCCCTGCTCGATCCCTCCGGCGGCAAGCTGGTGGGGATCGAGGCGCTGCTCGACCCGGTGATCGAAAGCCTCGATGGCCGCTGGCAGGTCTGGTTTCAAGCCTCCGAGCCTCACGAAGGGCGGTTGCGTCCGGTCGAGGTCCGGCTGCGCGACGGCACGGCGCTGCGCACGCGGGCCTGGCTGCGCTCCTCGACGCCCGTGGATGCCGCGGCGGCCCGCGTCCGCGCCCTCCTCCTCGGCGCCACCGGACGCCCCGAGGGGACCCTGCCGGTGCGCATCGAGGCCGTCCGCACCGAGGGCGACGCGATCGCCCTCCGCCTCACCGTGGCGCCGTTCACCGATCCGGTGCCGGTCCAGCCCGCTCCTCTGCGCCTCTCCTGGGCCTTCGCGGGCGACGGGACCCCCGTGGTCCGCCATCAGCTCCTGCCCGGCAACCCGCAGCCGGACCTGGGCTGGAGCACCACCCTGCCCCTCCCCGCGGTCCCGGCCGGCCACCGGATGGCGGTCGCCGTCGACGATCTGGCGCGCGAAAGGTGGAGCGGAATCGTCCTGAATCTGCCAAAATAGAGCGCTTCCAGGAAGGACACGCTCGCATGCCCATGACGTTTCACGATCGCACCGGGAAACCGGCCGCCTATACCGAGGACGATGTTCACATCTTCTTCTATTCCGGGGCTCCCGCAGGGTATTCCTTCGACGGCGCCGTCTACACCTACCCGGGGCGCCACCTGGGGACGATCCGCACCGGCTGGGTACGCGACCACGACGGCCGCTGCGTCTTCTTCACCGACGAGGCGCTGAACAGCAGCCTGCCGCAGCCCGAGAAGCTCGCCAAGCCCCCCAAGCTGATCAAGAAGCCGAAGCCGGCCAAAGGCCGCCGCGAGACGCCGCCCCCCCGGCCCGCGGACCTGGATGAGTGGTCGGAGCTGTCGGGGGAGGGGTTCTTCAAGCCTTGAGGACAAGGACTTCAAGGACAACAGGGACAACCAGGACGCGCGTCCTTTTGTCCTTGCAGACCTTGGCGTCCTTGGTGTCCTCTTCTTCTAGCCCACCACCCGATCCGCCCGCAGAAACCACAGCTCGAACCGCGGCGGCTGCGGCAGCTCCAGGGCCTCCTGGAGGGCCCGCACGTAGATGGCGCCCTGGGGGGCGTAGACGGCGGCGCGGCGGGCGAGGTCTTCCGGATCGTCGACCTCGTCGGTCTTGTAGTCGGCGATCACCAGATGGCCGGTCTCCGGGTCCCGGTAGACCAGATCGACGGCTCCGGTGACCACGCCGACCGGGGCATGGTCGCCGTCGCGCGGCGGCAAGAGGACCGGGAGCTCGCGGGCGACCAGGTGGCCGGCGAGGCCGCGCAGGCGCTCCAGGAGGCGGCCGGCGGCGAAGCGGTCGAGCAGCTCCTCGGCGCGCGGCAGAGTGCGCTCCACCACCTCGCCGCGGGCGAGGGGCGCGAGGTAAGCCGGCAGATGGATGCGCTGGCGCGCCAGCTCCTCGCGCGGATCGGCGGCCAGGTCCCACTCCTCCAACGCCCTGTGCACCGCTCCCCCGAGGGCCATCGCCGCCTCGCGATCGATCTCATTTCCCCCGCCGGGTGCGGGGCGCCCGCGCCGCGGCTCCTCGTCACCCTCGGCCAGACGGCGGGCGGCCAGCTCTTCGCGTAGACGCTCGTGCGCCTCCTCCGACGCGGCGCCTCCCCAGGTGCGGTCCATGCGGCGGCCGGCCGCGGCCTGGTGCTCACGCAGCCGGATCGAGGCGCGGGCGATCTCCTCCACGGCGGGCGGCTCGGCCTCCCCGCGCTCGGCCTCACCGGCCGCGGCCTCCGTCCCGCCCCGGAGGGCCGGAAACGTCCACAGGGCACCCGTCGCATCCAGCACCCCTGCTCCCCCCGACGCCTCGGCGGCGGCCCACAGCTCCACCAGAGGGGCCTCCGGCCGCTCCGGCCGCCAGGCGAGGAGCTCCAGGTGGGTGCGCGCCTGCTCCGGCGGGCGCGGCGCGGCGCCGCCGTCCGGCCAGTTGCCGAGCAGGACCAGGCGGTCCTTGGCGCGCGTCATCGCCACGTAGAGGGTGCGCACCCGCTCGGCGGCCTCGACGGCGCGGCGCTCCGCCTCCACCCGGTCGAAGCCGAGCGTCGGCACCCCGAAGAGGCGCATCTCGAACCGTCCCTCCGCCAGCCGGCCCACCTCGGTGCCGAGGCCGCCCTCCCCGCCCGGCGGCTTGTGGAGCTGCAGCAGGTAGACATGGCCGAAGTCGAGCCCCTTGGCGCCGTGGATCGTCATCACCTGCACCGCGTCCTCGGCGCCGTCCTTCGGACGTCCCTCCTCCGCCTCGCGCGACTCGGCGACGCTGCGGCGCAGGGCGCGCAGGATGGCGGTGGGGTCGCCACCCCCCTCTTCGAGCGCGGCCGAGAGCTGGCGGAAGAAGCGGTCGAGGTTGGCCAGCCGGTACGGCCCTAGGTAGCGCGCCGCCTCCAGCGCCTCGGGCAGGAACAGCCTTCGCAGGCGCTCGATGAAGACGTCGGCGGCCTCGCTCTCGAAAGCGATGCGCAGGACGGCCAGATGCTCCATCGCGGCGAGCAGCCCGGCCTCCCAGCCGCGCAAGCCGTCGAGCCCCGGAACGTCCCCCGGCAGCTCGGCGGCGGCGGCTTCGATGCGGCTCTTCAGCTCGGCCAGCCGCTCCCCCCGCTGCTCCCCGTCGAGGCGCGCCGGGGTCAGGTCCGTCATCAACCCGGGGAAGCCGTGCCGCCAAAGCGGGATCAGCGCCGCATCCGGCACCCCGACCAGCACCGAGCGCAGGACGGTCAGCAGGGCCAGATGATCGCCCGGATCGAGCACGGCGCGCACCAGGGCCGCGGCTTCGATGACCTCGCGGCGGCGGTAGTAGTGCTTGTCGCGGCCGACGACGAAGGGGATGCGCGCCCGCCGCAGGGCTTCGAGATAGAGGTCGAGATCACCGGTGCCGCGCAGGAGGAGCACGGCCTCCTTCCAGGCGACCCCCTCCTCGTCGTGGAGCGCGCGCAGGTCCGCGGCGAGCGCCGCCGCCTCCAGCTCCGCCGCCTCGACGGCCGCGGTCTTGCCGTCCGGCCGCCGCCAGGAGACCCAGTGCTCCACCGCGGCCCGGCCGGCGCGGACGAAACCCGGATCGCCCTGGCGCCGCTCGCAGGCGAGGAGCGGCTCGAACGGGGGCTGGAGGCCCGGCGTCTCCTGCATGACCGGTGCGATGACCCGCGCCACCTCGGCGAGGATCGAGGGGACGGAGCGGAAGTTTTCCACCAGCCGCTCGACCGCGCCGCCCTGCTTGCGCGCCAGGTCCACGAACCCGTCGTAGGCGCGCAGGTCGGCGCTGCGCCAGCCGTAGATCGATTGTTTGGGATCTCCGACCAGGAAGAGGCCGGGCCGCTCGTCGCGCGGGCCGTCCAGGGCGAGCCAGCGCAGCAGCTCGCACTGCACGCGGTCGGTGTCCTGGAACTCGTCCACCAGGAGCTGGTCGATCTGCCGCCGGATGCGCGCCCGCACCTCCGGATGCCGGGCGAGGAGCGCCTCGGCGCCGGCGAGCAGGGCGTCGAAGGTGGCGATGCCGCGCGCCCGCAGCTCGCGCTCGACCGCGGCGAGCAGCGGGGCCAGGGCGCGCCGCGCCGCCTCCAGGAGGACGGTATCGATCCGCCGCAGGTGCGCGACCAGCCGCGCGAGCGCGCCGGCCTGGACCCCCAGCTCGCCGCCGACCTCGCCGAACAGGCTCGTCTCGGTGGCGCCGAGCTGTCCCTTCTCCCACTTGCCGAGGTGCGCCACGAGCTTCTCCGGCAGCGCCTCGTCGACCCACTGGCGCAGCGTCTCCAGATCGGGGCCGTCGTCGATCTCGCGCAGGCGGTCGAGCAGGAGGCCCAGGCCTTTTTCGAGCGAACGGGCATTCGGCGCCCGCCCGCCGCGCAGGCGCGGCATGATCAGGTCGAAGACGCCGGTCGCCGCCGTGGTGAGCCGGTCGAGGAAGGCGCGCAGCGGTGCCGGACCCAGCGGGTCCTCGTCGAGCGCGCGCGCCGGCAGGCCGGAGGTGGCGAGGACGGCCAGGGCTTCGATGATCTCCTGCGGCCCGAACCCGCGCACGGCGAGCGCCAGCAGATGCGGATCGCCCGGCGCGCCGTACCCCTCCCGCAGCGCCACCTCCACGGTCTCGCGCACCACCTCTTCGAGCAGGCGGCCGTCGGCGTCCACGGTCAGCCGCGGGTGGACGCCGGCCTCCAGCGGATGGCTCGCCAGGAGACCCAGACAGAAGGCATGGATGGTGCGTACCTGCAGATGGTCCAGCGCCCCGAGCAGGGCGCGGGCGCGCGCGGCGGTCTCCTCCGGCGGGGGCAGGACCTCCGGGTCGAGCCAGTCCGGCCGGGCCGCGCCGCGCGCCAGCGCCTCCAGCTCCTTGGCGGTGCGGCCGGCCATCTCCGCCGCCGCGGCTTCGGTGAAGGTGATGGCCACGACGCCGCGCAGCACGTCCGCCGCGGTGCGCTCCGGAGAGCCTTCACCCTCGGGCCGCAGCACCGGCCGCGCGGCAGGGCGGGCGGCGCGGCGCGCGCGGGCCAGCTCCCAGCCGGCCCCCAGGCTCCAGGCGAGGAGGCGCGCCACCAGCGTCGTGGTCTTGCCGGTCCCGGCGCCCGCCTGGAGCACCAGCGGGCGGTCGAACCGCCGCTGCGCCTCCTTGCGCGCGGCGCGGTCGGCGGCGCGCAGGATCTCGTCGCTCGGCATGCCGAAGCGCCCCAGGACCAGCCGTCCGCTCACGGCTCCTCCTCCTCTTCCCGCTCCTCCTTGGCCGCCAGACGCCAGACGCCCAGGAGCGCCTCCTCCGCCGCCCCGGCCGGCGGAGCCTCGCGCGCCCGCCCGGCCCATTCGAACAGGCGCAGGCGGGCGCCCGAATCACCGCGCAGGCAGGCCTCCGCGACCGCGCAGTAGCTGCAACGAGGCGGCTCGTTGCGCCCGGCCGGATCGACCACCCGCGGAAAGAACGCGCCGGCATCCCACACCGCCAGGGTCGCGCCCACCGCGTGCGCGAACGCCGCCGTGGCCTCGCGGTCGTCGGTGGTCACCGCGTGCTCGCGCGCCGCGGGATCGTCGATCTCCGGCTTCAGATACAGGTAGCGCCCCAGCGCCGGCGCCCCCCCGGCGGCGAGCAGATAGGCGGCGGCCTGGAGGAGCGTCCCCTGCCGCAGGCGCTCCAGGAAATGCCGGCGGCGCACCTCCGGCTTGCGGGCGGAGGACAACGGCCGGCCGGTCTTGTAATCGGTGAAACGGAGCCCCTCCGGCAGGGAGTCGACGCGGTCGGAGCGGAAGCGCAGGCTCCGCGGACGCCCCGTGGCGTCGAGCACCTCGACGGTGTCCACCGTCTCGGCGTGGAGCACGGGCACCGCGGCGCCGCCCGGCCAGTCCATCTCCGCGGCCACGGCGAGAAACGGCCGCGCACGCTCGGCGAGCGCCCGGGTGAGCCCCGGCAGGGTGATCCCTTCCAGGGCCAGGAGCCGCCGCGACTCCGCGAGCAGCAGCTCCTCCAGGCGCCCGGCGGCCGGCCAGGTGACGGCCGCCGGCTCCGCGGCCTCGCGGACGATCCGTTCCAGCACCGCGTGGATCACGTTGCCGAGCAGGAGCGGATCGGTCCCGGGGAGGGCGGCGAGCGGATCGGGCGTCGGCTCCAGCCGCAGGACCCGGCCGAGGAAGACCTGCCAGGGGCAGCTCGCCAGATTCTCCAGGTGGGTCACGTAGAGGTCCCGGTGGACGCCCCCGAGGCCGCCGACGAACCCGTAGTACGGCCCCAGCCGTGCGCGCACCGCCCGCCCCTCGGGCAGGCGCAGGTCGGGGTCCATCTCGTCGAGGACGGCGATGCGGACCTCGGCCAGGCGTTGCGGATCGAGATCGAACGCCCCCGCCAGCTCCGCGCGCGCCTCGCCGAGCGCCACCGCGAGCACCCGGCCGAACGCCCGGCGCGGCGCCTGCAGCGCGGCGATCACCGCCTGCTCGTCCGCCGGGCGCAGGGCGTCCGTCCCCGCCCACAGCGAGGGAGCGCGCTGCACCTCGCGCGGGCCGCGCAGGAGCGGCGACGGCGACCGCGGCTTGCCCTCCTCGTCCGCCATCTGCCACGACAGGGTGACCGCCGGGCTTCCCGACAGGAGCCAGGCGAACAGATACCGCTCCTCGTCGAACCCGGCGCGTTTGATCGGCACGTCGGGCAGCACCCGCCGCAGCACCTGGCGCAGGTCGTCCGGCAGCAGCGGGTCCTCGCGGATGCCGCGCGGAAAGACGTCGCGGTTGAGGCCGAGGACGAACAGATGGTCGAACGTGCGACCGCGCGCCTCGGTGACGTTCAACACCTGGGCGCCGCCGCCCGAGCCGCCGAGCGGGGAGAGGCCCACCGCGCCGCACGCCCGCACCACCAGCGGGCGCAGCTCCTCGCGGGTGAGCGGAAAATCCTCCGGCACCTCCCGCTCCAGCTCGGCCAGCGCGGCGAGGACCGCCCCGGTGTCCGCCGCCTCGCGGTCCCACCCGAGGTCGCTCACCAGCAGCGCGCGCAGCAGCCGGAAGTGCTCGTCCGCCCGCGCCTCCTCGGGCCAGGAGGCCAGCCGCTCGCGCACCCGTCCGGCCGTGCGCACCGCGGCGCGGATCTGCGCCCCGTCCACCCGTCGGCGGGCCGCATAGGTCTCCCCTTCGTCGCCCCCCTCCTCCGCAGCGGCGGCGGTGCGCAGGCCCTGGCGGATCGGCAAGGCATAGCGGTCCTCGCGCAGAAACGCCGCGGGATCGAGATCCGCCACGTCGCGCAGCCGGCCGGCACCGAGGGAGTAGAACGCCAAGCGCAGATCGACCAGCAGACCGGCCATCGGACGCCGCCGGGCTCCCGCGGGGCCGGGCAGGCCGAGCGCGGCGACCGTGTCGAGCCAGCGGTCGGCGGGGACCTCCTCGCCGCGGCGCAGCAGCTCGAGAAACGCGCGGGCGCGCCGGCCCGCGGGCTCCAAGGAGCCGGTGGCCGCGACGCCCGAAAACGGCACCCCGAGCCGGCCGAGGTGGCGGCGCAGGGCGAGCGCATACGGCGCGAGATCGCGCCCGACGATCCCGATCCCCTCCGCCCGCGCTCCGCCGTCGAGCAGGGCGCGCACCCGGCGGGCCACCTCGCGCGCCTCCGCCTCCGCCCCCACCGCCTCCACCCGCTCGATCCGCGGCGGCGGCGGGTCCGTCTCGCGCGGCGGCGGGGCCGGCACGAACCGGGAGACCATGGCCAGCCGCTCCGCGAACCTCTCGGTGAACGCGCGCTCCATCCCGCCGGTCGAGGACCCCGGAGCCGGCGGATGGTCGAGGATCAGGCGCGCCCCCTGGCGCAGCAGCTCCTGGAGGAAATCGGTGGCCACCCCGGTGGCGTCGGAAAAGCCGTAGATGAAGAGGGCGCGGTACGGCAGGACCCGTGCGGGATCGGCGGCGAACAGCTCGGTGGCCCGCCGCAGCAGGGTCGACGCCCGGCCGAGCCCGAGCGCCGGGGCGAGCGCCTCGGTGCGGGCGGCGACGCGGACCAGGGCACGGGCGCGCTCCACCTCGGCCTTGGAGGCCACGCGCGGGCCGTCGGTCGCCAGCGCCTCGTCGATGGCCTCGGCCAGGTCGAGCTCCAGCCCGGCATCGAGCAGGTCGCGCACCGTGCCGGCCACCGCGCCGTAGCCGTCCACCAGATCGTCGAGCCCCTTGCGCAGCACCGGCTCGAAGCGGGCGAGGCGCTGGGCGAGCACGTCGAAGAGGGGAGTCCCGCGCGGCACCGTCTCGCCGGCCCGCTCCAGGATCTCGCAGGCCAGCGCGTGCAGCGTCTGCACCGTCACCCCGGCGACCGACCGCCCCCGCCGCCGCACCAGCGCCGCCCCCAGATGCGCCCGCAAGCTGCGCGACGGCACCAGCAGACGCACCGGCCGCGCGAGCAGCCCCGGATTCTTGCGCGCCTCGGCGAGCAGGGCATCGACCCGCGTCCACAGCAGAGCCTCGGCCGCCCGCGCCCCCCGCGCCACCCACACCTCCCCCGGGGCGCGCGGCGGCTCAGGGGCTTCGAACAGGCGGAGCTGCTGGGACACGCCGAGCCTCTGAGCGGCTACACGTTCACCGTCAACGACGGATGCGGCTTCTCGCGCCGCTCCATCTCCTGGTCCTTGTACTGGAGGAGATAGAGGCGGTAGTAGATGCCGCGCAGGGCGAGCAGCTCCTGGTGGGTGCCGATCTCGCGGATCTCCCCTTTGTGCAGGACGAGGATGCGATCGGCCTTCTGGATGGTCGAGAGGCGGTGGGCGATGACGATGCTGGTGCGGCCTTCGAGCAGCCGGTCGAGGGCTTGCTGGATGAGCTGCTCGGTCTCGGTGTCGATCGACGAGGTCGCCTCGTCGAGGATGAGGATCCTGGGATCGAAGGCGAGGGCACGGGCGAAGGCGATGAGCTGCTTCTGGCCCACCGAGAGACCGGCGCCGCGCTCGCGCACCGGGGCGCCCAGGCCTCCCGGGAGGCGCTCGATGAACGGCAGGGCGTTCACCTCCGCCGCCGCCCAGCGCACGCGCGCGTCGTCGATGTCCGGATCGCCGAGCCGGATGTTGCCTTCGATCGTGCCGGCGAACAGGAAGACGTCCTGGAGGACCATGGCGATGCTGCGCCGCAACCGCGCCAGATCCCACTCCCGCACGTCGACGCCGTCCACCTTCACCGCGCCCGCGTCCACGTCATAGAAGCGCAGCAGGAGATTCGCCAGGGTGCTCTTGCCGGCGCCGGTGTGGCCCACCACGGCCAGGGTCTCGCCCGGCTTCAGGTGGAACGAGACCCCGCGCAGCACCGGCTCCCCTTCCTTGTAGCTGAAACGCACCTGGTCGAGCTCGATCTCGCCGCGCACCTCGGCCGGCCGCCAGGCGTTCTCGGGGGAGGCCAGGCTCACCGGCGTGTCGAGAAGCTTGAACACCCGCTCCGAGCTCGCCATCGCCTGCTGCAGAAGGTTGTACTTCTCGGACAGGTCCGCGAGCGGCTGGTAGAAGCGCTGGGCATACTGGAGGAAGGCGATCAGCGCACCGACCGAGATCGCCTGCCCGATGACCTCCCGGCCGCCGACCCAGAGGATCAGGCCGAGGCCGATGGAGGTAATCAGCTCGACGCCGGGGAAGAACACCGCGTAGTAGAAGATGCCGCGCACGTTGGCGTCGCGGTGGTCGGCGTTGATCCCGTCGAACTCCTGGAACGCCCGGGCCTCCCGGTTGAACAGCTGGACGACCGGCATGCCGGTCACGTGCTCCTGGAGAAAGGCGTTGATGCGGGCGATCTTCACCCGCACCTCGCGAAAGCTGTCGCGGACCTTGCGCTTGAACCAGAAGGTCAGCAGGAGGAGCAGGGGCACGATCGAGAACGCGGTCACGGCGAGGCGCCAGTCGAGCCAGAAGAGGACGCCCACGATGCCGGTGAGGAGCAGGACGTCGCCGAAGATCGTCACCACGCCGGAGGAGAGCATCTCGTTGAGCGCATCCACGTCCGTGGTCACCCGGGTCACCAGGCGGCCGATCGGGTTGCGGTCGTAGAACGAGACGGGCAGCCGCAGCAGGTGGCCGAAGATCTGCTGGCGCATGTCGTTCATCACGTACTGCCCCATGAGCTGCATGACATAGCCCTGGACGTACAGCACGATGAAAGTGAGAACGAGGGCGGCGAAGAAGATCCCGGAGACCACACCCAGGCCTTCCATGCGCACCGCCACCGGATCGATGCCACGCGCCAGCAGGGCGTCGCGGACCTGCACGCTCACCCGCGAGAGCTGCCCTTCGGCGCCCGCGGGGCGGATGAACAGGTCGAGCGCCACCGCCATGGTGAGCGGCCCGACGAGCTGCAGCAGGGAGGAGAGGAGGATCAGCGCCAGGGCGCCGGCCGTCATCCCCCGGTACGGGCGCAGATAGGCCAGCAGGCGGCGCATCAGCCGGCCGTCGTACGCCTTGCCCAGCGCCTCCTCTTCCTGATGGGACGGTTCGCTCATCGGGCTACGATATCAAAGGGCGGGGTCCCCCTGCTTATGCCCTTTCATCTATTCCGCACAACGGTGTAGACTACGCCCCAGTTTTCAACTCGGGAGTCCGTGCATGCCGCCGACACTGAACCAGCTCCTCAAGGAAATGGTCACCCAGGGAGGGTCCGACCTCCACCTCACCACCAACTCGCCGCCGCAGATCCGGGTGCACGGCCACTTGAAGCCGCTCGACGGGGTCAATCCCCTCACCCCGGCGGAGACCAAGCAGCTCGCCTACTCGATCCTGACGGACAACCAGAAGCACCGCCTGGAAGAGGACCTGGAGATCGACCTGTCGTTCGGGATCAAGGGGCTCGCCCGGTTCCGCGCCAACATCTTTCACCAGCGCGGCGCGATCGCCGGGGTGTTCCGGCAGATCCCGTTCGAGATCAAGGGGTTCAAGGAGCTGAACCTGCCGGCGGTGGTCGAGAAGCTGTGCGAGAAGCCGCGCGGCCTGATCCTGGTCACCGGGCCGACCGGCTCGGGCAAGTCGACGACGCTCGCCTCGATGCTCGACAAGATCAACCGCGAGCGGGCGGAGCACATGATCACCATCGAGGACCCGGTCGAGTTCCTGCACTCGCACAAGAAGTGCCTGGTCAACCAGCGCGAGGTGCACGCCGACACCCATGGTTTCTCGGCCGCCCTGCGATCGGCCTTGCGGCAAGACCCGGACGTGGTGCTGATCGGCGAGATGCGGGACCTGGAGACGATCGAGTCGGCCCTGCGCATCGCCGAGACGGGCCACTTGACGTTCGCCACCCTGCACACCAACTCGGCGGCGCAGTCGATCAACCGCATCATCGACGTCTTCCCCGCCCACCAGCAGGGGCAGATCCGCGCCCAGCTCTCCATGGTGCTGGAGGGGATCCTTTGCCAGGCGCTGCTGCCCAAGGCGGACGGCAAGGGCCGGGTGATGGCGATGGAGATCCTGGTGCCGACCTCGGCCATCCGCAACCTGATCCGCGAGGACAAGGTGCACCAGATCTACGGCATGATGCAGACCGGCCAGGCGAAGTACGGGATGCAGACGTTCAATCAGACCCTGGCCTCGCTCTACTTCAAGCGGCTGATCACCTTGGAGACCGCGATCACCCGCTCCTCGCTGCCCGATGAGCTGCAGGAGATCATCAACCGGGGACCGGCCGCCCTGAACCCCACCGTGGGAGGAGCCCCGAGCGCCCCGGGGAGGAGTTGAGACATGCCCAGCTTCGAATGGAAAGGCCGCACCCGCGCCGGCAGCACCCAAGAGGGGGTCCTCCTCGCGGACAACCGCGACGCCGCCCTCTCCGTGCTGCGCCGGCAGCAGATCCAGGTCACCAACATCCGGGAGAAGGGGCGGGAGATCAAGCTGATCCCGCGGCTCGGCGGCTCGGTCAACCGCAAGCGCATCTCCATCTTCACCCGCCAGTTTTCGGTGATGCTGGACGCCGGCCTGCCCCTCGTGCAGTGCCTGGAGATCCTCGGCGGCCAGGAGGAGAACAAGACCTTCGCCGCGATCATCAACGACGTGCGCAGCGACGTGGAGTCCGGCGCCACCATCGCCGACTCGATGCGCAAGCATCCGAAGGCGTTCGACAACCTCTACACCAACATGGTGGCGGCCGGCGAGGCCGGCGGTATCCTCGACATCATCCTGCAGCGCCTCTCGACCTACATCGAGAAGATCGTCAAGCTGAACAGCCAGGTGAAGTCGGCCCTGATCTACCCGGTGGCGGTCATCGTCATCGCCGCCCTGGTGGTCTTCATCATCTTGTGGAAGGTCATCCCGGTGTTCGCCCAGCTTTTCGCCGGCCTCGGCGGCGAGATGCCGCTCTTGACCCGGCTGGTCATCGGCGCCAGCAACTTCGTCGCCCGCTACTTCATCTTCGTGCTGATCGTCCTCGTCGCCGGCTTCTTCGCGATCGGCCGCTACCACCAGACCTACCGCGGCCGGCGGGTGCTGGACGGGCTGATGCTCAAGGTCCCGGTCATCGGCATGCTGCTGCGCAAGATCGCCGTGGCGCGGTTCTGCCGCACGCTGTCGACCTTGACCGCCTCGGGCGTGCCGATCCTCGACGGCCTGGAGATCACGGCGAAGACGGCCGGCAACGCGATCATCGAAGACGCCGTGATGGCCGTGCGCAAGAGCGTCGAGGAAGGCCGGACGGTCAGCGAGCCGCTCGCCGAAACCAAAGTGTTTCCGGCCATGGTGGTGCAGATGATCAACGTCGGTGAGCAGACCGGCGCCCTCGATCAGATGCTGTCGAAGATCGCCGACTTCTATGAAGAGGAGGTCGATACCGCGGTGGCCGGCCTCATGAAGCTGATCGAGCCGTTGATGATCTCCATCCTGGGCGTGGTCATCGGCACGATCGTGGCCGCCATGTACCTCCCCCTGTACTCGATCCTCACCAAGATCGGGTAGGACGAAAGCGACCCGCGGTCCCGGCGGCGGTGTCCGCCGCCGGGGCTCAGGTGCACCCGATGCCGACACTGCTCCGACAGCTCCGTTGGTACATCGCCCTGCGGCTCGTCGCCGTGCTGGCCGCGGTGCTTCCGTACGGGTTGTCGCTGCTGCTCAACGGCCCGGCCCAGGTCGGCACGGAGTCACCGGTGCCGGCCCCTCCCGAGTCGGGCGCGGTGAATCCGCTGGTCGCCCTCGTCCTGCTCGGCCTCACCTGCGTCGCCACGCTCGTCTACATCGCCCTCCTGCACGTGCTGCGCGACCGGCCGAAGGTGCAGGCCTACATCCAGTTCTACGGCGACTTGCTGCTGGTCACCGGCATGGTGTACTCCCTGGGCGGCATCCAGAGCCCGTTCTCCCTGCTCTATCTGGTGGTGATCGCGGTGGCCTCGGCGCTCCTGCGCAGGCGGGCGGGAATCGCCGTGGCCAGCGGTGCAAACGTCCTCTACGCCGGGCTCGTCCTCTCGCTGTACTACCAGACCCAGGACACGGACGTCCTGCGGGTCAGCTATCTGCTCGCCGTCCACTGCGTCGGCTTCTACGCCGTCGCGCTCCTCACCTCCTACCTGGCCCGCAGCGCCCATCGCGCCGAGCAGGAGCTGGAGGCGAAAAGCGGACACCTGGCGGACCTCCAGATCATGCACCGCGACATCGTGCAATCGATCAACAGCGGCCTGATCACCACCGACCTGGACGGCGTCGTCACGCTGGTCAACCTGGCGGGCCTGGCCATCCTGGGCCGGCCGGAGGAAGAGCTGGTCGGCCGCCCGATCCAGGAGTCGGGCCTCTTTTCCACCCGCCTCTGGGAGGAGCTGACGACCGCGGCCAGCGGGCAGCGGGACCGGCTCCGTTCCGAGGTCGCGGTCGAACGGCCGGGAGGCACGGCGTCCATCGGCTTCTCCATCTCGCTGCTCACCGAGGCGAACGGCCGGCAGGGCGGCTATATCGTCATCTTTCAGGACCTGACCCAATGGCAGCGGCTGCGCGAGGAGCTGCGCCTCAAGGACCGCATGGCCGCGGTCGGCGAGATGGCCGCCGGTCTCGCCCATGAGATCGGCAATCCGCTCGCCGCCATCTCGGGCTCGGTCCAGTTGCTCGCCGGCTCGGGCGGCAATGAAGCCTCCCAGCGCCGGCTGGTGGAGATCCTGCTCAAGGAGAGCCAGCGGCTCGACCGCACGGTCAAAGGTTTCCTCCGCTTCGCCCGCCCCCGGGAACGCTCGATCGTCCCTTTCGACATCGCCCACCTGCTGGCGGAACATTTCGAGCTGCTCCGCAACAGCGAGGAGGTCTCCCGGCAACACACCCTGGAGATCGACCTCGATCCGCCCTCCGTGCACCTGCTGGGCGACCCGGACCAGGTGACCCAGATCTTCTGGAATCTGGCCCGCAACTCGCTGCGCGCCATGCCCGAGGGCGGGACGCTGCGCGTGCTCGGGCGGCTCACCCCGGATGTCTACCTGTTTCAGGTTCTCGACACCGGCCGGGGCATGTCGGAAGAGCAACGCGCCAACCTGTTTCACCCGTTCCGTTCCTTCTTCGACGGCGGCACGGGGATCGGCATGGCCATCGTGTACCGCATCGTCCAGGAACACGGAGGTCGCCTGCACGTGGACAGCCGGCCGGGAGGAGGCACCACGATCAGCGTGGAGCTGCCCCGGGGAGATGCCGCCGCCGCGCGCGCCACGATGGAATCCGCCCTCCTCGCCACCTCGGAGCACCCTTGACGCTTCGCTTCTGATCTGGATGCTGTCCTATGGGCGCACGCCTGCTGATCGTCGACGATGAAGAGAGTCTGACCGAGTTCCTCTCCCTGCTGTTCACGCAGGAGGGCTACACCGTGGCGACCGCCGGGAGCGTGGAAGGCGCCCGGCGCGAGATCGCCCGCCAGAGCTTCGAGGCCATTCTCTGCGACGTGATGATGCCGGACGGCAGCGGCCTCGACCTCCTGCGCGAGATCAAGACGGCCGATCCGAGCCCGCCGGTCGTCATGATGACCGCCTACACTTCCACCAAGACGGCCATCGACGCCATGAAGCTCGGCGCCGCCGACTACGTGTCCAAGCCGTTCGACGTGGAAGAGCTGAAGATCGTCGTCCAGAAGGCGCTGGAGCGGGCCGAGCTGTCGCGCGAGAACGTCTACCTGCGCCGCGAGCTGGAGAAAAAATACACCTTCAACAACATCATCGGCAAAAGCCCGCGGATGCAGGCGATCTTCGCCCTGATCGAGCGCATCGCACGCACCAGCTCGACCGTCCTGGTCAACGGCGAGAGCGGCACGGGCAAGGAGCTCATCGCTCGGGCGATCCATTTCGCCGGCCCGCGCGCCAACCGACGCTTCCTCTCGATCAACTGCGGAGCCCTCCCCGAAAACCTTCTCGAAAGCGAGCTGTTCGGCCACGAGCGGGGCTCGTTCACCGGCGCGGTGCGGGACAAGAAGGGTCTCTTCCAGGAGGCCGACCGCGGCACCTTGTTTCTCGACGAGATCGGCGAGATGTCCCCCTCGATGCAGGTGAAGCTGCTGCGAGCCCTCCAGGAGAAGGTGATTCGCAAGGTGGGGGGCACCGAGGAGGAGCAGGTGGACGTGCGGATCATCGCCGCCACCCACCAGAATCTGGAGGCGCGCATCGCCTCCGGCGAGTTCCGCGAAGACCTCTACTACCGGATCAACGTGCTGCCCATCAACCTGCCGCCGCTGCGGCAGCGGCGCGAGGACATCCCGCTGCTGGTGGACTTCTTCCTCCAGAAGTACTGCAAGCAGATGGAGCTGCCCGCCAAGCAGATCTCCGTCGAGGCGATGCAGATGCTCGAGAGCTACGAATGGCCCGGCAACGTCCGCGAGCTCGAAAACCTGATCGAGCGCGCCTTGGCCCTCTCCTCCCAGGCGGACACGATCACCACCCGCGACCTGCCGGCCTTCCTGCTGACCCGCCGCAAGATCCAGTCCGACCTGATCGACCTGCCGGACGAGGGCCTGGACCTCGAAGGCTACCTGGAAGGGATTCGCGCCCAGCTCATGCAGCAGGCCCTCGAACGCACGAGCGGCGTGCAGACCCAGGCGGCGGAGCTTTTGAGGATGAGCTTCCGGTCGTTCCGGTACTATGCGAAGAAGGCGGGGCTCAAGGGGGAGTAAAGGACGGCAAGGTCGCCAAGGACGACAACGACCCCCACCCCGCGCGGGTTTTCCGGTTTCTCGTCTCTGTTGTCCTTGGCGACCTTGTCGTCCTTCTCACTCCAACCGCCGCGCCACCACCCCGTACCCCGACGTCCCCAGCAGCAGCCGCCCCCCCGCCACCACCGCGGCCGAGATGTCGCGGGCCGGGAAGGGCACGGGCAGGGCCACGAACTTGGAGACCGTGCGGTCATAGAGGCGGGCGGTGTCGCCGGTCACCAGGACCGCGGACCAGCGGGGGTCCCCGGTCGCGAGGACCCGCGACGGCTCGGTGGTGACCGGAGCCCACGGCGCTTCCAGGGGGAGGCCGGGGGCACGCACCCAGGCGCCTCCGGAGCCGGTGAGGAGGAGCTGGTCCGCCAGGCGGCTCAGGCGCCCCCCGGGGAACGGCACGCCCAGGGTGTCGTTCGCCGCTCCGGCCAGACGGTAGACCGCGGTGGCGTCGCTCACCCAGAGGGCGTCTCCGGCGAAGGCCGCAGAGCGCGGGGCTCCGTGCTTCCAGGCGCGCGGCGCGAGCTTGCCGCCAGCGAGCTCCCAGAGGCCGGTGGCGGTGCGCACGGCGAGGCGCTCGCCATCCGTGACCACCTCTTCGACGCGCCCTTCCCCCAGCTCCGGCAGGAGGAACCAGGCGGTGCCCCGCCGCTCGTAGAACCCGCGCTCGGTGGCCGCATAGAGGCGTCCCAGGTGGATGCCGAAGTCGAGGACGTTCGGCAGCCGCTCGAAACCCGGCTCGAAGGAGCCGCCACGGTCGCGCGACAGGTGCGTGCCGGAGAACGCTCCGGCATGGCTCACCCCGACCAGCAGCTCCTGCCCGAAGACGGCCAGCGCCGAGATGCGCAGATTGGTCATCCCTTCGTTCGCCGGCCGGAAGGTGGCCCCGCCGTCGCCGGAGACCCAGACACCCGAGCCTTCGGTGGCGAGGAAGACCCGCTCGGGGTGGGCCGGATGGAACGCGATGCCGTGGATCGACAGGGCCGGATCGCCCACCGGCGCCCAGGTGAGGCCGCCGTCGGTGGAGGCGTGGAGGCCGGCCACCGTGCCGGCCAGCAGCTTGCCCCCGGGCAAGGCGGCGAAGGCCGGGGTGCGGCGCTCGACGAATCCTTCCTTGAAGCGCTCCCAGTGGTCGCCGCCATCCACGGTTCGGTAGACCCAGCCGCAGGTGGTGGCCCAGATCTCGCCGGGGCGCCCGGCGATCGGGGTCAGGCTGAACACCTCCGAGTCGAGGACCATGCCGTCGAAGATGCCGGACCAGGTGCGGCCCCCGTCGGTGCTGCGGTAGGCGCGGCGCCAGGTGCCGGCGATCACGGTGTCCGGTTGCAGAGGATCGGCCAGGAGGCTGGTGACCTTCTGCATCTCCGGCAGGTCGGCGGTGCGGCGCGTCCAGGTGGCACCGCCGTCCTCGCTCCCCCAGACCCCGGAGAGGGTGCCGGCGAAGAGACGCCCGTCGCGCCCGGGCACCGGGATCACGGTGTAGACCGGCTCGTCGGGGAGCCCGGTGGCGCGCGCCGACCAGGTGCGGCCCAGGTCGTCCGACGAGGCCACCTGGCCGCTCCCCCAGATCCCGAACAAGGCGGCCCAGAGGCGGGGTGGACGCGCGGGGTCGGCCCGGTTCGGATCGAAGCGCAGCGCGCTCACCACCCAGCCGGGAAAGGGCAGCGGCTCCCCGGCGGGTCCCCAGGTGCGGCCGCCATCCGCGGAGAGCCAGAGCTGCCCCGCCGAGGTGCCGGCGAAGAGCCGGTCGGGATCGTCCGGATGGATGGCGAGCGCGCGCACGTCGCCGCCGAAGAGCGGCAGGGTCTGCCAGTCCGTCGCCATGGCGCGGAACGGGATCAAGCCCAGAAGGAGAAGGGCGAGAACGAGGAGGGTGCGGTCAGCTCGCCGCGAAGGCACGGTCGGTTCCATAGCGCGTCTGAAGAATCTCCGCCAGGATGGAGATGGCGATCTCCCCCGGGCTGTCGCCGCCGATCGGTAATCCGATCGGCGCATGCAAGGTCGTGGGTCCCAGATCCACCCCGCGGGCCGCCAGCTCGCCGCGCACCCGGGCGATCTTGCGCCGGCTCCCCAGAAGCCCCAGATAGCGAAGCTGCGCGGGGGCCTGGCGGACGATGGCCGCGAGCGCCGCGGTGTCGGTCTCCCAGCAGCGCGTCACCACGGCCACATAGAGGTCACGGTGCAGAACGGGTGCGAGGAAGTCCTCGCCGTCGTCCCGGCCCGCCGCCGCGAGGCGCGTCCCCGGCGGAAACAGCTCGGGCCGGCGGAACTCCGCCCGGTCGTCCGCCACCAGCAGATCGAAACCGGCCAGGGCGCCCGCCCGGGCCACCGCCTGCCCTACCGGGCCACCGCCGCAGACGGCGAGCACCGGCGGCGCGGTCAGCACATCGAAGAAGACCTCGGCCATGCCGCCGCAGACCATGCCGGTCGGCTCCCCTTTCACCGCGTTCTCGGTGAAGTAGTACCGCTTCAGCTCGGAGGAAAAGGGGCCGCCGGTCAGCTTCGCCACGGCTTCCGTCTTGACCAGCGCCTCGAAGGCGCCGCCGCCGAGGTTACCGTAGACCGACCCGTCCGGCCGCGCCAGCAGCTTCCAGCCCGGCTTGCCGGGGGTCGAGCCTTCGACGCGGACGATCTGACAGAGCACCACCCGCGGGTGCTCGTGCAGGGAGCGCTCGGTCTCCGCCAGAACGTCGGCCGGCTCGGGGGTCGTCTTCATCGCCGCGAGCTTACCATCCGCCTCCGCGCCGCGGCGGCGGGAGCCACAGCCCACAGGCCAGGGCGAGCGCCAGCGCCGCGAGCGCACACCCCACGAGGTGGCTCCACGGCCGGTAGAGCAGCTCCAGCTCGTGCCGGCCGGCGGGCAGCCACGCCGCCACCAGGGGGCCGTTGGCCAGGGTCGTGGGCACCCTCCGTCCGTCCACCAGGAGATGCCAGTGGCGATCCTGAAAGATGCTGCTCGCCAGGAGCCGCGGCTCGCCGAGATCAGCACGGGCCGAAAGCCGCGCCGCGTCCCAGGCGAGCAGCTCCAGCCGCGCAGGAATCCGGGCCTTCGAACGCCAATCCTTGCGATGCCCCGGGTTTGGTGGCACCAGGGCACGCTGAGAAAAGTCGGTGTTGCGCTGCGCCCAGCGCGGCCAGGCCTCGCCACGGGGGACGCGGGCCTGGCGCGGCAGGAAGAGGGGGGGTAAGGGATGCGGCCGCTCGTAGATCCAGCCGTCCGGGTGCCGGAAGGCGACCTGGTACGGCAACTTCTGCCGCGCCCGCGTGAGGACCCACCGGACACCGAGCAGGTCATAAACCGGATGCCGCGGCTTGGTGAAGTGTTGGGCCAGGGGGAAGCGGTCGAGCGGATCGGTCAGCAATGCCTGCGGTGCGGGCCGGGAGGGATTGTTGTTTCGAGCATCACGCAGCCCGTAGACCAGCGAGAGGTTGGCGGGAAAGGAGCCTCCGAGCGCCACCATCCGCCCGAAGCCCTGGTGCTCGCGCAGAAAACGCAGGTGCGGCGTGTCCGGATAGGCGACCCGTGCCGGAGCGGCCGGATTGGCCCAGGAAAGGACGAGGAGAAGCTCGGCCGCGCAGAGCGCCGCGAAACCCCAGGCGGCGGCGCTCGCCCGCCTCTCGCCCGGGCGCAGGCAGAGGACGAAGGAGCCGAGGATGAGAAAGGCGAGCTGCGCGGCGAGCCCTCCTTCCCAGAAACCGGTGAGGATGCGCCCGGTCGTCGGAGAGGGATGGGCGAGGTAGGCCCAGAGGATCAGGGACGCCACGAGGGCCGCCGCGCCGGCCATCGCGCGGCGCCTCCCCTCTCCTCGCCGCCAGCGCTCGACCTCGGCGGCGGCGAGGACGGCGACGCAGAAGGAGACGAGCACGAGGAGGCGATGCTGGTAGTGCACGGCGGTCATACCGACCACCGGCAGGCGGAAGACCAGGCGGTCGAGTCCCGGCGGCTGGGCGATGAGAGCCAGGGAGAGCAGGAGCGCCCCGCCGAAGAACCGCTCGTGGAGAAACCGGCGCCGCCGGCCCCAGGGGACGAGCGCCACCCCGGCGGCGAGCAGGGGGGCGGCGCCCACGAAACCGCTCTGGTCCTCGATCACATTGCGCCAGCCCCAGGAGTCTCCGAGCTCGCCGAACGCGTGCACCGCAGCGACCGGCAGCAGGCCGCCGGTCACGCGCTCGCGCCACTGCGCCCAGGCCGCGGGCCGGGTGAGCTCCCGCCACGCCTCGGCGAGCGGCTTGCCCATGCGGCGTCCTGCCACCACCTGCGCACGGTCGGTCTGCGGCAGGTACTCGCGGGCGGGCAGAAGGACCGGCGCGGCCAGGCAGCCCGCCACCAGGAACGCCGCACCGCCGCGCGCCAGCAGACGCCGGCGGGCGAGCCGGCCGGCCTGGGCGGCGATGCGGGCCAGCAGCCAGGCGCCGGCGGCAACGGCGCCATAGATCACCGTCTCGGGGTGGCCTCCGAGCAGGAGCGCCGCCAGCACCGCGGCGAGCAGAGCGCCGTCGCGGCGCAGCCCCACGTCGGCGCACCGCGTCACCCCGTAGAGCGCGGCGGGGAGGAGAGCTGCGGCGTTGCCGATCGGCCATCCCAGCCAGATCTGTACGAAGCCACCCAGGCCATAGGTCACCGCCCCCACCGCCGACGCGGCCTCTCCGAGCTCCTGGCGGCGCAGGAAGAGAAAGGTGAACACGAACGCGCAAAGGACGCGCAGAGCCGCCGTGACCCCCACGCCGGCTTCCAGCGGGAACACCCAGGCCAGCCAGGCCAGCGGTTGCAGGAACTGCGCCTGCGGATCGCCCAGGAGCGGCATGCCGATCCCGGCACCGGCGTTCCACAACGGCCATCGCCCTTCGGCCACGGCGCGCCGCACCTCCAGATTCCAGGGAGCGATCTGGAAGACCAGATCTCCTTGCAGCCAATTGCCCCCCGGGATGCGCCCGGCGGGAGAATAGGGAACCGACGCCCGCACGTTGCCGACGGGAAGCAAGGTCCAGCCGGCCCAGATTGCCCGGCCGAACAGCAAACTGGTCAGCAGAAGGAAAACCCCCAGCACCCGCCACGGGACCGGGTCGAACCACCGCCGCAACACCGCCGCCAGGAGGACCGCCAGCAGAACGACGTACAGACCCGGCAGCAGATCGAGCGGGCTCCACGTCATCCGGAGAAGACCCCTTTCAGACGAAACCACGCATTGCGCAACTTCCAGAAGCGACTCGCCTCCATGTGCGCGAGGCGGGCCTGAAGAGCGGCGCTTTCGGCGGCGGCCCGTCCCTCGGTCTCCGCGAGCTTCGCCTCGGCTTCGTCCAGCCTCCGGCGCACGGCGGCGAGGTTCTGTTGCGCACCGTGGAGGCGTGCCGACTCCACGGTGCCCGCCCAGAGGGGATGGCCGACGCCCCGCCCGTCCACCACCCGCACCACGAGCACGGCGGCGTTGCGCGAGACGCCAAGCGGCAGCGGAACGGTGAGCGCCCAGCCCGAGCGGGCGAGCCGCTCGTCGCCGAACGCCGCGGCCACGTCGTCGCGCCGTCCTTCGACCACCGCCGTCGCCACCACCCGGCCGTCCAGCGCGGCCTGCACCTCGCGCGCCGCGCCGGAGAGCGCCACCGTCCAGCCGGAAAGAGCGAGGCGATCCGGTGCCTCCAGCTCACAGGTCTCGATCAGCAGGAGCGGCTCCAGATGCAGATTGAGACCGGAGAAGTCCACCCCTTCCTCCCGAACCGCCACGTAGAGGTCCTGGAAGTTGCAAAGGGCCCGCGGCGCACGCCAGAGGGAGACCGGCTCCTCGCAGGCGCGCGCCACGGCGCTCTGCACGAAACCTTCGGTGACCCAGGTCGAGCCATAGTCGCTCGTCTCCAGGCTCCGGCTCTCACTCAGCTCCTGGAAGACGAAGCCCGTCTCCGGCATGACGACCTCCGGGTCGAGCAGCACCTCCCCGTGGGCGCTGAACAGCAGGACGCCCCCGGGCCGCAGGAGGCCCAGAAGGCGGCGCAGCCAGCCGACGAAGCGCTCCTCCGGGAGGTGGGTGAAGAGCGAGGTCACGGTGATCGCGTCGAACCCTTCGGCGCAGACGAGATCCTCGGGCCGGATCGAGGAGACCAGCCCGTGGACGCCGAAGCGCTCCTCCTGGAAGCGCACCGCCTCGGCATAGACGTCGGAGACCCACAGCCGTTCCCGCGGGAGGCTCTGCAGGAGGAAGCGGGTGATCCGGCCGTAGCCGCTGGCGAAATCGAGCAGCCGCTCGGTGCGCCCGGGAGCGTGGAGCCCCGCACCGAACCGCCAGGAGAGAACCTGGGCGAGGGTGTCGGCGATGCTGCGCCCGGAGCGGTGGTAGGTGAAGAGGCCCCGGTCGCGGTCTCCTGCGTAGTTGCCGGCGAGAAACTCCAGCATCTCGTCGCGCGGATCGAGGGGTGGCAGAACGCTTTCCCCGGGAAACCCCGGTTCGGCCAGCAGGGCGCGGAGAAACGGAGGGCTCTGATCTTCGGTGCGCTGATCTTCGGTGTGCTGATCTTCGGTCATGGGCGCCACGATCTTAGCGGACGCTTCCGCTCCCGGTGGCGGTAAGATCCCCGGGCGATGTGGCGCAAGACGATCCCGGGCCTGCTGCTTCTCTGGTGTGCGCTCTCCTTCGCCCTCGAGATGGCGCGCGCCCTGGAGGGCTGGGACCGGCGCGGCATCACCCCGCGCAGCCCGTCCACCTGGCGTTTCGGCAGCCCGCAGCTCGAACGCCTGGCCACCTGCCTGGGCGAGGTGCGCCGGCGGGTGCCGCCGGGCCGCACGATCGCCTATGCCGCGCCGGTACGGCCGGGGGCGGAGAAGAACGACGTGTTCTTCCGCGCGCTCTGGGCGGCGTACCTCCTCCCCGGCGATGACGTCCTGCCGATCCAGGACCCCGCGGCGGCGCAGGTGGCGCAGTACGTTGTCGACGATCGAGCCGGCCTCGACCTGGCACGCCTGGAGCTCGTTGCACAGCTCACCGGCTGCCGCCTGTTCAGGGTTCTTCCGCCATCGCCGGCCCCTTCGCCATGACTGCTCCACCGAGCCTCCTCTCCGGGTTGATCGCCGCGGCGGCCGTCCTGGTCCTGCTCGCCTTGCTGGCCGTCCTGGGCAGCCGCTTTTCCGGCGCCCTCGTCCGCAGCGGGGACGGTGCGTTGTTCCGCTGGGTTGTGTACGGAATGGCCGGCTCTCTCGTCGCCCACCTGTTGCTCACCGGGCTCGACGCGGCGGGCGTCCCCTGGCATCCCGCCCTGCTCGCCGGCCTCCTCGCCGCCGCCATCGCCCTCGCCCACCGCTTCGGCCCGGAAAGGGCGGAGCGGACGCGCCTCCCCTCGGATCTCGGCTGGGGGGACGGCGTGGCGCTCCTCGCCGTGCTCGTCTTCGCCTGCACCGCATGGACGCTGTGGAGCACCACCCCGGATTTCGTCTACCACTGGGGCCACAAGGGGCAGCGATTCTTCCTCCACCAGGGTGTGGACTACGCCTGGTTGGCGCGCCCCTGGAACTGGGTGCTGCATCCGGACTATCCGAACCTGCTCCCCGAGCTGTACGCGGTGAGCGCGCTGTTCGCCGGCCGTTTCGAGCCCTCCGCCCTGATGCTCTGGTCGGTGGCCTTCTTCCTCCAGATGCTCGCCGTGGCCCGCGAGGTTCCGGGCGAGACCGGCGACCGCCGGCTCGCGCAGATGGTGTTGGCGACTCTCGGGCTTCTCGCCGCCTTCTATGGGATGGGGCACCTGCTGGCGGGCGCGGCGGAATGGATGATCGCGCTCGCCTTTCTCACCGCGGTCCCCGCGCTGCTCCGCCCCCCCGACCGCGCGGGCGACTGGCAGGTCGGCCTCGCCGCCGCGTTCGCCGCGGCGTCCAAAATCGAAGGCGCCCCCTTCGCGCTACTGCTCGCCGGCACGCAGCTCGTGCGCCGCCTCGCCGCCGAGCGCCGCCTCGACCTCCACGCGATGCTGCGCCTCGGGCTTCCGGCCGCCGCCGTGGGCGCGCCCTGGCTGGGCCGGGTGTTTCACCACGACCTGTTCCTCGGCTCGAACTCGGGGACGTTCGAGCTCTCCCGCGCCAAGATCATCTTCCCGGCCGTCGCCGAAGCCCTTGCGGACCCCGCCTGGCACGGGCTGTCGTGGCTCGTGCTGCTCGGCCCCGTGCTCCTGCTGGTGCGCCGCACCCGGCCGGTCGGCTTCGTGGCGACGTGCCAGCTTCTCTTTTACCTGTATGTGTATTTCACCGCGCCGGTGGATACCCGGTACTACGTGCTCACCAGCTTCTCACGGCTGCTGTTTCACCTGATTCCGGCGCTGGTGGTGGCGGCGGCTGTGGGGATGCAGCAGAAAGACCAAGGACCATAAGGACTGCAAGGACAACAGGACAAGGACAACAGGGACCCGGTCCACGCCGGGCCGGGGGTGTCCTTGCAGGCCTTGGCGACCTTATCGTCCTTGGACCGCCTTTTCCACCGCCCTCAGCCACTGCCCCCGCACCACCTCCCTCGCGTAGTCCGCGGCCAGCCGGCGGCGGCCGTTGACCCGCAGCCGCTCGCAGGCGGCGGGGTCGTCGAGCAGGCGGAGGATCGCCGCCACCCACTCCTGCGGCTCCTCGCCGGCGAGGGCGACGTCGTCCCCCGGCCGGCCGGTGGTGCCCGCCGCCGCCCAGGGGGTGGCGACGACCGGCACGCCGAGGGCCCAGGCTTCCAGGATCTTCACCGGCACCCCCGAGCCGCAGCGCATCGGGGCGAGCGCCAGGGTGGCGCGCGCCAGGACCGCGTGGAGATCCGGCGGCGCGGCGAGGAGGCGCACGCGGGGACCGGCCCGGGCCACCGCACGGCGCACCGCGCGGGCGGGGCGGTCGCCCGCCACCACCACCCGCACGTCCGGCCGCGCCGCGCGGAGCAACGGCCAGACCTCGCGCAGCCACCACGTGGCGGCGTCCGCGTTCACGAAGTACCCGAGATTGCCGGTCAGGGCGAGCACCGGTCCTTCCGCCTCGGCGGGCGGAACCTCCGCCCCCTCCAACCGCTCCGGCACGGCGAGGTGGACGGTGGAGACCCGGGAGGCCACCTCCGTGGAGAGGTCTTCGATCAGCACCCGGCGGTCGCGGTCGCAGACCACGATCGCCCCCGCCGTCTGCTGGATCAGACGTCGCTCGGCGGCGGCCAGCCGGCGAGCCTCCAGGCGCAGCGGCGGACGCAGCAGCGGGTGATCGACCGCTGCGCGGCGGGCCAGGTTCAGGGCGAGACTGTCGATCAGGTCCACCAGGATCGGCGTCGCGCCGAAGTCCTCGCGGTGGATCGCCAGACGCACGAGCTGGAGGAGCCCCAGGTCCGCTCGCGGTGCCAGCTCGCGCAGGCGGCGGCCGAGGTCCGGTTGATAGAACAAGGCGTTTTGCAGAGGATGTCCGTGCCCCACGGCACGCGCCAGGCCGGGGAGGACCGCGGCCCGGTGCGGCCGGTAGAGCTCGACGCGGAACGGGGCGCCGGCCGGTGGCGCCGGCTGGCCCGCGGCCGGCTCGGGGGCGAGGAGCGTCACCTCGTGCTCTCCGGCCAGAACGTCCAAGGCCTGGACGGCGCGGATCTGGTCCCCCCGGCGGGGCGGCCAGGGGTAGCGCGAGGTGGCGAGGAGGATGCGCAACGCCGACCCGGAGGCCTAGACCAGCTTCAACAGATGGCCGAGCTTCTCCCGCTTCGCCCGCAGATAGGCCCGGCTGTTCTCGGTGGGCGGGACCTCCAGCGGGACGCGGTCGACGATCTCCAGGCCGTAGCCGTCCAAGGCGATGTATTTGCTGGGATTGTTCGTCATCAGACGCATCTTGCGCACCCCCAGGTCGCGCAGGATCTGGGCGCCGACGCCGTACTCGCGCTGGTCCGGCCGGAAGCCGAGCCGCTCGTTCGCCTCGACGGTGTCGTGGCCCTGCTCCTGGAGCTCGTAGGCGCGCAGCTTGTTGATCAGGCCGATCCCCCGCCCCTCCTGGAGGAGATAGAGAAGCACGCCCTTGCCCTCTTCCGCGATCCGCTGCAGCGCCTGTTCGAGCTGCACCCCACAATCGCAGCGCGCCGAGCCGAAGATGTCGCCGGTCAGGCACTGGCTGTGCACCCGCACCAGGGTCGGCTCCTCCGGCTCGATGTCCCCCATGGCGAGCGCCACGTGCTCCTCCTCGGTGACGTCGGAGCGGTAGGCGTAGATCCGGAAGTCGCCGTAGACCGTGGGCAGGAGCGGTGCCGCCACCCGTTTCACCAGGGTCTCGTGGCGCAGGCGGTAGCTGATCAGCTCGGCGACGGTGATCATCAGCAGCCCGTGCTCACGCGCCACCTCGGCGAGGTCCGGCACGCGGGCCATGGTGCCGTCGTCGTTCATGATCTCGCAGATGACTCCGCCCGGGGCCAATCCGGCGAGCACCGCGAGATCGACCGAGGCTTCGGTCTGTCCCGCCCGCTTGAGCACACCTCCTTTGCGGGCGCGCAGCGGGAACACGTGCCCCGGCCGCAGCAGATCGTCCGGCTTCGTCGCCGGATCGATGGCGGTGAGGATGGTCGCGGCGCGGTCGGCCGCCGAGATGCCGGTGGAGATCTTCCCCCGCGCCTCGATCGACACGGTGAAGGCGGTGCCGAAGGGGGAGGTGTTGTCCCGCACCATCAGCGGCAGGTCGAGCGCGTTGCAGCGCTCCTCGTGGAGAGCCAGGCAGATGAGGCCGCGCCCATGCTTGGCCATGAAGTTGATCGCGGCCGGGGTCACCTTTTCGGCCGCGATGGCGAGGTCTCCCTCGTTCTCGCGGTCCTCGTCGTCGACGATGATGACCATCCGGCCCTGGCGGAAGCTTTCAATCGCCTCCTCAATGGAAGCGAACGGTGAAGTCTCGGTCATGGTGTGTACCCTACGACAGCTCCGGCTGTGGCCACAACCACTCCCCCACCGCCTTTTCCACCGGCAAGGCGTACGCATCGCGCCGCAGGCGCCAGCGGGCGAGGGCGCGCACCGGACGGCTCCAGGGGGTGCCGGGCGCCCAGGCGATGCGCTGGTAGAACTTGAAGCGCTCGACGCGCCGATGCACCTGCGGGCTCACCCACGGGCCGGCCGAGCCGATGAAGTCGAAGCGTGCCCACTCGTCCAGGGTCGTGGGCAGCACATAGCCGCCCGCGACCGCCTCGTCGGTCAACGGGGAGCCGGGGTATGGCTTGAAGTAGAAGACGGGCGTCTCGAACTCGGGAGACATCGACCGCAGCCGCTTCGCCACGTCGAGGGAGGCGCGGATGCTCGCCTCGGTCTCGTCGGGAAAGCCGACGATGAACGGGAAGATCCCCTTGACCCCGTGGCGCCGGCACTTCTCGGCGCTGCGGAAGACCTGCTCCAGCTTGATGTCCTTCTTGATGCGGTCCATCATCTCCTGCGAGCCCGCCTCGACGCCGATGATCACGCGGCGCAGACCGGAGCGCCGGCAGGTCGCCAGCACGTCCTCGGCGAGGCGGTCGCCCTGGTCGGCGCGCATGGTGGCGGCCCAGGTGGTGCGCACGCCGCGCCGCAGGATCTCCTCGGCCACCGCGGCCACCCGCGGCGCATAGGTGAAATAGGTCTCGTCCTGGAGCGACAGATCGTCGAACCCGTAGCGCCGCCACAGCGCCTCGATCTCCTCGCCCATGCGCTCCGGGGCCAGACCCACCCATTTGCGGTTGTAGACGAACGGATCGGCGCAGAAGGTGCACCGGAAGGCGCAGCCCTGGGAGCTGATGTAGTCGATCTGCCGCCGCCCCTTGAGGGTGTAGTAGCGCTCCACCGGCACCAGGCGGTAGTCGTGCGGGCGCAGCCGGTTGAGATCGAGCAGCGCGCGCGCCGGGTTCTGCCGCACCTCGCCGTCCACCGTGCGGTACGCGCACCCCGCGCAGCCCTCCAGCTCGCGGACGCTCTCGCCCGCCGCCAGCCGGTCGCAGATCTCGTGGAATGTGATCTCGCCCTGCGCCTGGACGGTGACGTCCACGCTCGGCTCGTCCAGGCACTCGCGGCCGAACAGCGACGGATGCCAGCCGCCCCAGACGACCGGCAGGTCCGGCCGCCGCGCCTTGACCGCGCGCGAGATGCGCACCGCGTCCTCGATCGGGCCGCCGGTCAGCACGCTCACCCCCAGGCAGAGCGCACCGTCGAGCTGCGCCAGGACCGCCGCCACCGGATCGTCCTCCAGCCGGCCGTCCACGATCACCGGCTCGTAGCGCTCGGGGTCGAGGTGCGAGCCCACCGCGAGCAGGGCGAGCGGCATGGTGTAGAACACCGCCCTGGGGTTGTAGAGGAGGACCTTGATCCTGCTCACGGAGCCTCCTCGGTGAGCGCCAGCGAGCACACGCAGCGGCGGCAGATCGCGTCGCGCGCCATGTCGAGCCCGCGGCGCCAGGCGAGGGCCTCGGGGCTGTTGAGCACCGCCGCCAGGCTGCCGGCCGTCCGCAGGTTGCCCAGCGCCGGCTGGAAGAAGCAGGGACGCACCTGGCCGTCCGCCTCGACCACCGTGGAGACCCACGGCGCATTGCAGGTGACCGGCGCGAAATCCCCCTGGCCGAGGAGCGCCACGAAGTGCTGCAGGAGGCGCCGGCGCAGCTTGTCCGGGCTCTCGGCGATGAAGCCGGCGGCGAAGTCGTCCGCGTGCTCTCGCTCCAGCGCGTCCAGCTCCGCGGCGAGGAGCGGCAGCTCGTCCGGCGCCAGGGCCACCGTCGCCGCCTGGTCGGCGTCCCAGCCGCCGGGCCGGTTGAACGCTTCGCTGGTCACGTCGGCGGCGAGGAAGCTGATCCGGTCGAGCCCCAGCTCGTGCGCGGCGCGCACGGTCGCGCGCAGCGCCCGGAAGTTCTCGCGCTGCACCGTGCACCGGCCGGAGATCGCCACCCGCGGATCGGCGGCGCGCACCGCGGCCACCCCGTCGGCCAGCTTCTCGTAAGCCCGCGCCACGTTGCGGATGCGGTCGTGGACCTCCCGTGGGCCGTCCAGGCTGACGATGACGTCGTCGCACCAGCCCACCAGCCGCGCCGCATCCCGCCGCAGGAGGAGGCCGGTCGAGAGGAGGGTGATGCCGATCCCCGCGGCGTGGATCGGCGCACAGAAGGCATCGAGATCGGAGTGCAGCAACGCCTCCCCACCGGAGAGGACGACGCGCCGCACACCGAGCGCCCGCCACTCCGGCAGCCATCCGGCGACCTCGTCGGCGTGCAGCTCGCCCTTCTCGCGCGCCCGCCAGATGTCGCACATCAGGCACCGGCAATTGCACCGGCTGTGCGGAAAGAGGATCAGGATCGGCAGCCGCTCGATGGGATCGATCCGCGGCGGCGGAGCGGGTGCCGTCATGCCGGCCGCCGCTCCAGCTCGATCAGATAGTGGTCCGCCAGCCAGGGGAACGGAGGCACCGGTTCGAGCCGCCGCTCCCAGCGGGCGAGGACGGCCAGCAGCCGCGGATGCCGCCGGGTCCAGGCCTCGACATAGGTCGGCGGCAGGAAGACCCCGACGGCACCGGTGCGCAGCACCCGGAACTCGCGGGAGAACGCCGCCTTGAGCGTGCGGATCGAGGGATAGCGGACGGTCATCCCGCGCCACGCCACGCCGCCCCGCCGCAGCCGCCGGAAGGCCCTCCCGGGATCGCCCTGGCCCAGATAGAACATCCATTCCCAGGGGACGAGCGGACCCATCACGCAGAGCAGGGCCGGAGCCCCCGGGCGCAGCTGCCGCCCGAGAGCGCGGGACACCGCCGGCAGGTCCGCCACGCAGTTGAGCCCGCCGAAGTCGGACAACGCACCGTCGAAGGGACCGGGAAGGACCTCCGTCCCCAGGTCCTCCACCGCCTGGTGACGGATCTCGACCGAGCCCGCGAGCCCCGCCGCCGCCACTTTGCGCCGCGCCTCCTCGACCATCCCCGCCGAGGCGTCGAGCGCCGTCACCCGCACGCCCCGCCGGGCCAGATGGAGCGCATCCTCTCCGGTGCCGCAGGCCAGCTCCAGAACGTGGTCGCCGGGAGAGAAGCGGGCATCGAGCCGGCGCCAGACGGCTTCGCGGAGGAGCGTGCCGAGGGGGGTGGCGGTGAAGGAGGCGTCGTAGGCCGGGGCGAGCGTATCGAAGGCCTTCACGCCTCCACCTCCCCCGCCAGCCCCGCCATCGCCACCCGCGCCCCCTCGGCCGCCGCCCGCTCGGCCGCCGCCGCCGCGGGGTCGGAGCCCTCCAGGCGGAACGCGGCGACCTCGCCGCGCAGCCAGCGGTCGGCCTGCTTGTAGTAGGCGCGGGAATGGCGTCCGCGCACCTTGTAGTCGCGGTCGGTCGCCGCCTCCCAGTCGAGCCCGGAGACCACCCGGTCCTGGACGTCCTTGTAGTAGCCGGTGTCCTTGATCGGGTAGGCGACGGTGGTGAAGAAGACGTCCGGATTCGCCTTCTTGACGTGCTCGATGGTGGCCGCCATGTCGTCCTCGGTCTCGCCGTCGTAGCCCCACATGAGGAACATGCCGACCTGGATGCCGTGGCGCTGGGCGGCCTTGGTGGCCCATTGCACCTGCTCGGCCGTGACGCCGCGCTCCATCGCATCGAGAATGCGCTGGCTGCCGCTCTCCGAGCCGATCCAGATGCGGTAGCACCCCATCGCCGCGAGCGTCTCCAGCACCTCCTCGCGCATCATGCGGTCGGCCCGCGAGATGGTCTCGAAGGGGAGGCGCAGGCCGCGCCGCTTGAGCTCCGCGGCGTAGTCGAACAGCCAGCGGTGGCTGATGGTGAACACGTCGTCCGCATACCAGAGCTGCTCCGGCCGCCACCGCTCGCGGATGTGCTCGACCTCGTCCGCCACGTCCTTCCAGCTCCGCCGCCGGTGGCTGAAGCCGAACACCGCGTGCGAGCACCAGCGGCATTTATACGGACAGCCGCGGGCGGTGATCAGGTTGACGCTCCCCATCCCATGGTGGGTCCGCCAGGTCTCCACGTAGCGGTCGAGATCGATCTGCTCGCGATCCGGCCAGGGGAGGGTGTCCAGGTCGGGGATCTGCGCCCGCTCCGGGTTGCGGACCACGGCGCCGGTCTCGTCGCGGAAGAGGGTGCCCGCCACGCCGTGCAGCCGGTGTGCCCCGCCGCGAGACAGAGCGGGCAGCAGCTCCGCCAGCGTCTCCTCCCCTTCGCCGACCACCACGACGTCGGCCCCACGCGCCAGATACTCCTCCGGATACCCGGCCGACTCCGGCCCGCCGAGCACCACCGTCCACCCGTGCGCCTTGGCGACCGCGGTCAGCTCCAGCACCGGCCGGCGGGTCATGAGGTTGGTATAGATCCCCACCACCCCCGGCCCCTGCGTCAGCCGCGCGATCAGCTCGGAACGCTGTGAGAACGTCGTATCGAAGATCTCGACGCCGAACCCGGCGCGCCGCAGGAAGGAGGAGATCGAGAGCAGCCCCAGGGGGGGATACGGCTTCATGATCTCCCGCTCCTTCTCGTCTTCGTCGAGGAAGTAGCCGTGGGTGAGCAGGAGATCCGTCATGGTGGGCTCCTACCCCCGCATCCCCGCCCCGCCCCCCATGGCGCGGCGGAGCCATTTGCCCTGGACGCCCTTCATCATCTTCTGCATCTGCTTGTACTGCTTGAGAAGGCGGTTGATCTCGGCGACGGAAGTGCCGGAGCCCATGGAGATGCGGCGCTTGCGGCTGCCGTTCAAGACGTCCGGCCGGTTGCGCTCCTGCGGGGTCATCGAGTTGATGATCGCCTCGACCTTCTTGAGGCCGCCCTCGTCCACCTGCGAGGCGTCGAGCGCCTTCAAGGGGCCGACCTTGGGCAGCATCTCCAGGACCGAGGCGAGAGGACCGAGACGGCGGATCTGGCGCAGCTGGTCGCGCAGGTCCTCCAGGGTGAACTGCTTGTTCACCATGCGCTCGGCGAGACGCTGCGTCTCGGCGCCGTCCAGACCCTTCTCGGCCTTTTCGATCAGCGACAGGATGTCGCCCATGCCGATCATCCGCGAGGCCATGCGCTCGGGATGGAACAGCTCCAGGTCGTCCGACTTCTCGCCGATGCCGACGAAGCGGATGGGCACCCGCGCCACGGTGCGGATGGAGAGCGCCGCACCGCCGCGGGAGTCGCCGTCGAGCTTGGTCAGGATGGCGCCGGTGAGCGGCAGGGCGGCGGCGAACTGCTCGGCGCTCTTCACCGCGTCCTGACCGGTCATCGAGTCGGCGACAAACAGGGTCTCCACCGGCTGGATCGCCTCGGCGAGCCGGCGGATCTCGTCCATCAGCGCCGCATCGACGTGCAGGCGGCCGGCGGTGTCCATGATCATCACGTCGTGGCCGCGCTGGCGGGCGATGCCCAGCGCGCGCGTGCCCAGCGCCACCACGGACTCCCCCGGCTCCGGCTCGATCACCGGAACGTCGACGCCGCGGCCCACCTGCTTGAGCTGCTCCACGGCGGCGGCGCGCTGCAGGTCGCCGGCCACCAGAAGAGGGTGCTTGCCACGCTTCTTGAGCCGCTTGGCGATCTTGCCCGCGGTGGTCGTCTTGCCCGAGCCCTGGAGGCCGCAGAGCATCACGACGGCCGGCCGGCCGTCGAGGCGCAGCTCGGTGCCCTCATCGCCGAGCAGGGCGGCGAGCTCGTCGCGGACGATCTTCACCACCTGCTGCGCCGGGGTGAGGCTCTCCATCACCTCCTGGCCGAGAGCGCGCTCGCGCACCCGGTCGATGAACGGCTTGACCACCCGCAGGTGGACGTCGGCTTCGAGAAGCGCGAGCCGGATCTGGCGCAGCGCCGCATCGAGCGCCTCGGGGGTGACCTTGCCTTCGCCCTTCAAGCGGCTGAAGACGTCCTGGAGCTTGTTCTGGAGACCGTCAAACATGGACAAGACCTCGGCGTTGGGAGATCGCGGCGGCTCGTGCCGTCCGGGGGAGAAATGGTACCACGGGGGTCTCGATACGGCCGGCCCGGATCTCGAGCTTTGTGAGCTGCCTCGCGAGGTTGGCGACTTGCACCTCGGGGTTGGCTACCTGCCTCGCGAGGTTGGCGATCTGCACCTCGGGGTTGGCGGGCTGCCTCGCGAGGTTGGCGGGCTGCCTCGCGAGGTTGGCGACCTGCCTCTCAGGGTTGGCGGGCTGGATCTCGATACGGCCGGCCCGGATCTCGAATTTTGTGACCTGCCTCGCGAGGTTGGTGGCCTGCACCTCGGGGTTGGTGGCCTGCCTCGCGAGGTTGGCGACCTGCACCTAGGGGTTGGCGAGCTGCCTCGTGAGGTTGACGGGCTGCCTCTCGGGGTTGGCAGGTTGCTTCTCGGGGCAGGCCGCCAACCCCGAGAGCTACGTCAACGGCTTCGCGAGTCAGGTCAACGGCCACGCGAGTTGGCCCGGCGGCGACAAGGTGCGGCTCGCCGGGAACAGCGCACGTCTCGGCCGGAACAAGGCGCCGGCCGCAGCGCATGGTCGACGAACGCACCGGTGAGCCGAAAGACTCGGGATTAGAACTAACCCTCTCCCAGGTTCTTCAGGATGTCGTACAACTGAGACCTGCTGATCCCTGCCCGCTCGGCCGCCATCTCCTTGTTGCCGTCGGTCTCGGCCAGAATCGCACGGAAGTATCGCGCCCGCACCCGGTCGTTGACCTGCCGCCAGGACTCACGGGCCGGATCGAACCGCACCAGATGGTCCGGCTCGGCCTGGGGAGACTGGCGTTGAGCCGCTTCGAGGAGATGGAGGGCACTGATCGTCCCATCCGGGCCGGCGGCATAGGCTGCGGCCTGCCGCACCGCCAGGCGAAGCTCCCTCACATTGCCCGGCCAGGTGTAGCGAAACAGCGTGTCGAGCACTCCGGCCGGCACCTTCCGTGCTCCCGGATACTCCCGGTTGTATTCGTCGAGGAAGCTCTGCACCAGCAGAGGCAGATCGGCCCGCCGCTCGCGCAGTGGGGGGAGGCGCAGGGTGAAACCACGCAACCGCTCATAGAGATCGCGTCGGAACTGCTCCTCCGGGGCGGTCTCCAGATCCCGGCGGGTGGCCAACACGAGGCGGGCCCGCACCGGCTCCCAGCGGTTCCCCCCCACCGGCCGCACCTTGCGCTCTTCGAGCACCCGCAGGAGCTTCGCCTGGGCCGACGGCGTCAAGTCGCCGATCTCATCAAGAAAGAACGTCCCTTCCCCCGCAGCGACGAGCAGCCCCATCCGCTGCCGGTCGGCCCCCGAGAACGCTCCGCGCTCGTGGCCGAAGAGCTCGCTTGCCATCAGCTCGGCAGTGAGCTCCGCGCTGTTGACCGCCATCAGCTCTCCCGGCCGGCCGCTCCGGCGATGGATCTCCTGCGCCACCCTCTCCTTGCCGGTTCCCGTGTCTCCCAGGATCAGGACGGTCTCGTGCAGAGGCGCCACAGTCTCGATTCGCCGGTAAAGGTCCTGCTGTAAGGCGGTGCCGCCCCAGAGGTCTCCACAGCGAAACGGCGCAACGTCACCGGCCAGAATGAGCTCCCCCAGCACCCGTTCGGCCACGGTGTGCCCATCCCAGCTCCGGGGGGCCACGAGGGAAGAGGCACCACAGTCGAGGACCGCCCGGCGGTCACCCGGGGTCAGTTGGGGGCAGCAAACCAGCAGCGAGATGCCGGAATCCAGGGCCTCGCGCAGGTGCGCCACCTCTTCCCCGATCTCGAGGACCTCGAGCGCCGGGAGAACCAGGACCGCACGGTCGATCCCTCTTGGAAGACGGCCCGGCATTCCGCCAGCCGACGGCAGGACCGGCAGCACCTCGGAATCGAGCCCACAGCGGGCAAGCTCCCGCGCCATAGCCGCGAGGTCGAAAGAGGCGGAGCCGGTAAGCAGGATCGTCATCGTCTTCCACGAGGATAATACGCCCGCGGCTTGGCAGTGAGGGTCTGGGCAATCTCGAAGTTCCTGGCACCCGCGGCGAAGCCTTCGAGGATGACCTGCCGGCTCATCCCCCGGACGAACATGGCCATGAGCACCTGCTCTGCGAGATACCAGGTCTTGTCGGACTCCACGATTCCTTCGAAGCCGATGGCGACACCAGCGCCGGCCTCGGCAAAGGACCGGGCAACCTCATGGGAATCACAGGTTAAAAAGAGAGCCAGCGGCGGCAAATCGCGCTTGCTGAAGAATCGACCCCATTGCTCCTTGGTCATTTCCCTCCCCGGAATGTGAAGGCCAGACCTTGCCGAGCCGTGACCCATGTGAATCCACGCATTGGGCCTCCTCTCCAACGCTCGAATCAGTTGATCTGGTTGAATCTCCAGCTCAACCTGGCTGTCAAGAGTGTACGGTACCTTGCACAGCAACCTCCCGACCTCGTCAGCCGCCGCCAGCCACTGAGGAATCTGCTCATCCCCAGGGCCGAAGGCGCTGGTAAATAGAAGCGAAGGATACTGCCAGGTCGGCTGCTGGCCCTCCTCAGGCTGGGCGGCCCAGACACGCTGAACCGCTCCAGGAGACCGAAGGGAGTGCCACTTCCGGAGGTCGTTGAGCCGGCGAAGAAAATACCAAAGTTCTAGTTCGCCTCGGAAAACAAGCGGAGGATCAAGGTCGAGCTTACTGCACAGATCCTTCAGCTCCTGAGAGGGTCTCTGCTTCACCGTCGCAAACAGGCGCACTTCGTGTGTCTGGTCGCGCAGATAGGAATCCACTCTCTCGGCATCGACTTCTCCAGCAACGACGATTAAGAGTTTGAAGTCTCCTCTCTTCCCAGAATCCCCCAAGACCAAAGGCCCGAGCAACTCACCGGCCAAATCCCTGGCTCCTGGTTCGGTCAAAAAAACGCAGCGCCACTCTCGGTGATCCGCAACGTCGAGCAGCGCCTCCTCCTTGCTCCGCAGTTTGCCGGCACCATGCCTCAGTTCTCTCAGGAGCGGCTCCAGGTTCTCCGACCAATAGCTTTTGTCAGTCTGCAAAAGGTCGGAAACACCATTCTCCAGCAGAACTCTCATCCAATCCCCCAGGTCCCCCATGGTCTCAACCAACTCGTCCGAGACTGGAAGATCCGCGACAACGAGGAACAAACGCCCACCCCAGATTCTTCGACGTGCCAGATCAAGAAGGTCTTTGAGAGCCGATCTCTGCAACCTGTACGGAAACTCCTCTTTGTCTAGAAGTAAGAAAACGTTGAAGATTGGCGTGAGGCCATCCTGTCTCCGAGGACCGCTCCCGGCCTTCTTGACCAGCTCCAGGCAGAGCTCATCCCAGTCCTCTGCCTTCTCGACGTTCAGAGGCATAAGAAGCTCAAAGTCTCCATCTTCCTGGACGATGACGTACGGCATGGCCCCTGCCTCACGCGCGAGGCGCCGACGGAAGTTGGAGTACGAATCGATGACCGAAGCCGCCAGGGATCGCGTCTGAATCCTCCTCGAGGGACCCCCCAACCGTCTCAACCACAATCTTCGCGAGAAACAGACCCAGGCGGCGCCCCTTCAAGGACTCCTCTTCGAGCTCCTCACCTGGTGGCGCAGGAAGGGGAGTAAAGGGAACGAAGAGAGCATCCCTCATCTGCTTCGGCATGCGCCGACTCAAGTGCTCCTCAAAAACGATGCGGGCAGTTTCGGCCATCTCTTCAAGCTTGCAGAGGATCACCTGCGGCTCCTGCTCCTTGCTGGGATACCTTGTGAGTCGGCGGCCCAACCAGTAGAGGATCTGCGAGATGGCCGTCTCCGCTTTGGCTCTTGGAACCCGTGCCGAACAGCTACCAACGACCTGGAGTGCTGTGACAGGCAGCCGAAGGTGGTTCGCGAGACCGGAGTACCAGCGCTGCTTCAGAAAATCGGCCAGCTCGATCTGCGTGATACCTGGCTCCTCATCCACCCGAAGCTCGACATGCGCAAGAATCTCTCCGGCACTGCGCAGCTCCTCGGCGACCGAGTGAAGTTTCTCCAGCGGAGTTCGTCCACCCAGCCGATCGCCCTCCTCTTCTGCTTCGTGTAGCAGCGTCGCAAGCTCCTGGCCCTGATAAAGGCAGAAATCGCTTGTGAAGCGAAAATAGATCATGCGGCGCTCTACTTCCAACTTTGCCCGCGATTCGTTGAGCGCAAGGAAATGAGCGGCGACCGCAGGACTCAGATAAACGCCTAGAATCCTAGCTAACTCAACGACCGACTCTCCTCCGCGACGGGCATCTGGAACGAGACCCAAGGTTAACCAATACCCCCCTCCCTCGCTCAAGGTGATAAAAGCGGCTCCGTCGAGTTGAACCAAGAGCTTGCCCGCTTGGTCGACCTCCTCAGTTGGGAGCTCGCGGAGCCACGAACTGTCTTCCTTTCCAATCACCAGCGGCGCCACCTCGCCGCGCCTGCCATGGGCTGCGGTTTGAATCCGTTCGAAGAGCTTCGAAGGACCGACCTCCAGCTGGCTGCCTGCAAAGAGAGAGACTCCTCCTCGGCTGCGGTCTGCGAGAAGCAGAATGAAATTGCCGCCCAACGTGGCCTCTAACTCCCAACGCAGTAGGTCCCTACAGAGACGCTCCAGAGCATCGTGAAAGCCTTTGCTCTTTCGAGCGATCTCCAGACTATCACCCTGCAGCGCTCGCCGCAGCGACAATGCCTTCACGTGATGCGAAATGCCGTCAATCCGAAGTGGCTTCCTGGGGCCGGGAACAGGATCAGCCGGATCTCCACCCAGCTCTCCTTTCCGTAGAAAGGCCGCCGCACCGAGATGGATGGCAGCCTGGTAGTAGTCCGGATTCTCATGCGCGCTGAAGACAAGAAACTCGGGAAGCACCTTCCCCTGCCGACCCCAGTCCTCCTTGAGACTCATGCCGAAGTTGAGCCCATTACCCCCGGGCCCCAGTTCGACATCAAGAAGAACCACATCAAGAGTATCGCCAAGTTCCTCGCTCTTCTTTCGTGCCGCCGATTCGTCCCCTGCACTGGCAACATAGAAGCCTCTATTTTCAAGACCACTCTGCAGCAGACCGCGCAGAGCAGGGCGATCCTCCAAGATCAAGACCGACTTTCGCGTCATGACGTACTCCTTGGAAAGGTAACACTCATCCGCGTGGAGACTCCTAGCGGTGGTTGGCTAGCTAGCTCCAAGCTCCCTCCGTACCGAACCAGAGCGCGACGAGCAAGGGCAAGCCCCCGGCCACTGCCTCTGGATTTTGTAGAAAACCCAAGACGAAATAGTCGCCCTCGGAGCTCTTCGGGGATACCGCAACCGTCATCGTCGACATGACAAGCTACATTATGTTCTGTCGCTTCTGTCGACACTGAAATTTTCCCTGTAGTGCCGGGTCTGTGCCTCCCCGCGTGAATTGCATCTCTAGAATTTCGAACCAGGGTCATTAACACTAGATAGGCTACATCGAACGGTACCTCGATCACCCAGGCTGGGTCTGCCGCCCAGGAGAGCCCAATCGACTGCGCTGCCAAGCGCCCTTCGTAGAAATGGCTTACTTTTTTCAGCACCTCGACCAATGGGATGGAGTTGCGCCCATCCAATGAAAACGACTTGAGGACGGAGCCGGCAAGCTCCAGAAACTGCCTCGCGGACTTCTCAAGAGCTTCGAGAGTTCTCAACCTCGGGTCTCCCTCCGCAAGGCTGCCATCTCGCAAGAACTCCTCCCGCAGCCATTCAACGCCGATCGCAAACTCCTCCGCCGGACTCCGAAGCTCGTGCACCAGAAGGTCGTTCATTTCGAACTGAAGGGCTTCGGTCTCCAACTCGATCGCACGGATGCGCACCAGCGCCAGATCGGCGGCCTCTGCGAAACGCTCCAAAAATCCTGCCCAGGGGAGTTCGGCCGCCAACTCCAGCCGGAACGCCGGGCGGGCCATTCCAACGTAGAGTTCCTTTCCTGAAGCCTGGAGCTGAAGGGCAAGGATCGTCTTGGTCTCACCCTGAGCATCGCGGCGGTCAAAGATCTTGTACTGTCCTACGTGCAGTGGTTCGGAATCATGGAGGGAGGAAACGATCGCCCCCGCATCCATGGACAGCCACTCCCGGAGGCCGGGAATCCTCTCCGGATCTGCCCAGAGCCAGAGAAGACCCGCCTCAAGAGCAGCAGCCTCGAGAGCCTTCCACCACTCCTGATAGGAGGTCAGGTCGAGGGAACCGAGTGTCTTGTGGAGGCGGCTTACCGTCTGCCCGAGTTGAGCTCGGCACTGATCGAAAATGGCGTCTCGGACCATCGTAGCGATCACTTCTAGTTGACGTGGATCTTCCGTCAACGAGGGCCGGTCCAGAGGATCGGCATCTCTCTCGACCGCCAAGAGGAGCCTTCCTATGCTTGCTCCCCTGAACCCGAGCACGACCTCGACTCGAAGGTCGTCGTCGTCTTCAGCGCCACAAGTAGCCTTTTGGGAGTAGAATCCAAAATCGAAGTACGCTGACGTTGCTCTCGGTGAGAGGACATCTTGAAGAGTCTCCACTAGCCATGGAAGGAATTGAAGGCGTTCGTCCTGTAGCGTTGTTGCCTGAGCAGGCCTGAGCCTCGTTCTTAGCTGAGTTCCCGCCCACAACCAGCGTTCAGCCTGAACTACAGGCGTCAAGAATTCTGCCGCCTGGTGAATGCGCTTCACGTCCGTGGCTGTAAAGGCGCCACGCCCTTTCCACTCAAAACTCAGACAGCCGACCACGGCGCCATGGAAGCGAAGCGGAACATTGACGAGAGAGTGCATCCCTGGCACTTCCCAGTATCCTCTTCCGCCCTGAAAATCAGAAGCTTCCTCCCGCTCGTGACTGTGCACGAACTTCCCATCGGACAGCACTTTGCCGATTGTCGAGATTTCTGGGCCCGGTCGATTGCACAGATCCTCCTGCTTTAAATCTGGATTCAATGACGGGTCTCGCAGCCATCGGGAGATCGCAATTTGATCCTTCTTGTCACCAGGCAACCGAGTGCAAAGTGCCACAAGGTCGGCACCGATACTCTCGGCGACAGCCCGAAGAATCCCATGGCTGAGGAGGAAATCTCCTCTCTTGTTCTTGACGGGTTCCAGGACTTCTTCGACCACCGCGAGAGAGAACGCGGAGAGGCATCGCATGATCACCAGCAGGGCCCCGACGAATAGCGAAGCCTTAAAAATAACCGCCAAGCCGAAGACGCCTGAGTCAAGTGCTTCCACGACTGTACGCGGAGGCAACTCGGTCCACCAGAGAACCTGCATTTTTTTCCCGACACGGTCAGCCAAGGTATTCCAGGCTGCCAGATTGGGCACGAAAGCATACACTACATGAAGGCAGGCATAGAGAAATCCGCCCACCAGGATGAAGAAGGCCCAGCCACGCCTCTGCCGCGTACCCGAGCTTTCGAACATGGCCCAGCTGACGGCGACCAAGCAGAGGCCGGAAAGAAGCGCCTCCAGGAAGCGATCCCAGGGAGACTCCAGCAGCATTCCCAGCGTACCGCTGACCAGGAAGGGAACCAGGAGCAAGATCCAACGGGTCTTCCACCATGTATGCGGAAGCCGATAGAGCAACGCCAACGCCGCACAGAGAAGGAAGAGGCTGTTGAGGTTAGAGAAAACTGCCTGCGCTACCGTCTCCACGAGCTTCCAGAGACCCTCGCGTTCAGGATCGCTGATTCTCTCCCAGTAGGCGAGTGCTCGCAGCGAATACTGCACGGGAAAGACCGCAAACGCCAACCCTAGGTACATCAACCAGTCTTCATCTTTCAAGACTTCCTTGCGAAGAATCAGCAGGACTGCCGCCATCACGACGGCTACGATCGCGGTGAGGAACGTGATCGTCGTCGCCTTGAAGGCGCTCCAAGCGGCGTAGTTGGCCATGAAATCAAGGACCGTCTCGACCATTCCTCAGCCCTCCCTCTTCCAGTGGCGGTTTTCCGGCTCGAAGCGGTAGAATGCCCGACTTTCGGCAGCGCTGTCCTTCCATTCCATCAAGCAAGCCCGAGTGCCCCGTGCATCCCGTTCCACGCGCACCCAGGTCGGCCGGGCCTCTCCCAGGTCGCGGCCGGCGTGAAGGTCCGCCAGGAAGCCCTTCCACTCGCCCTCGGAGGCGGCGCTCTCCGGCAGAGGCAGGAGCCGCCCCCAGGAGCCGGAGTTGAGGTAGAGGCCTCTCTCCAAAGGCAGAGCTTTGGCAGCATGGGTGTGGCCCATCACCACCAAGTCAGCGCCACGGTCCAGAAACAGCGGCACCCACCGGGTGCAGGCATCCGGTGCAAAGAGATCAAAGGAGCCGTCTTCCGCGGAGACTTGCCGCAGCCGCGGGATGAGATCCTCTCCGCGGTCTTCGGAGGAGGAGCGGACCAACGATGCTTCCTCTTCCAGCCAGAGTCGCAAGCGCTCTCTCGGAGAGTCGGCCTCATTGGCGCGCACCAACGTTTCTGGCGAGGACTTTCTCAGGGATCGGCTCCAGAAGGAGTCCCACTGCGACCGAAAGATCTCCCAAAGCACCTTGCGGAACCGCTTCTTCTCGGCAAAGCTCAGGAACTGGTTCAGGACGGGAAACACCGCCTCCCGTTCCGGCTTCAGGGCGTCGACCCAGGGGTAGCGAGAGCGCAGACCCAGCACATGCTCCACCACCAAGCGTGTCCCCAACGGGGGCTCGTACTCGTGCTCCTTCGGCTGGGAGAAGCCGTAGCTCAAGCGGTTGACGGCGGTGCGCAGGGTGCCATGCTCGATCCGATTGACGTCGTCGAAGCAGTCCCCGTGCGCGACGAGCACCCGCGCCGGTCCCACCTGGAAGCCGGCGGCTTCACCCTCCGTCCGCCAGCGGATCGACGAGGCAAGAGCGTTGAGCCCCAAGCGACGATGGAGGACCTCCCGGACGTCGGGAAGCAGCAGCTCCGGATCGTGATTGCCGCTCAGGATCCAGAGCTCGTGGCGGGGTGAGCTCACCAGGCGCGCCAGGCCGTCGAAGACTTCCGGGTGGTGCTCGACGATCGCGCCGGCCCGGGCCATCGCACCGTGGGGATCGAAGGCGGGGACCGACTCTTCGCCGTCCCGGGGAACGAGAAAGTCAAGAAAGTCCCCCGCGATGACCACCCGGGCTGGGCCGGTTTCTTCGGCGACCCAACGGAGAAAGGCCGCCAGCTCGGTGTCGGCCCGGAAGAGACCACGGCCCCGCTCCGCCCCCAGGTGGAGGTCACTCAAGAGAATCAGCTCGGGCCCATCGGATGCGTCCATCGATCTCTCTCCTCAGGCAAAAGCAGCAACGGGCAGAAAGGCCGGTGGGCAGCCTCCTCGCCAGGCTGCCCACCGGCCTTCAGTCGCCGCTTTCGGTCCCTTCGTCGTCGCCCAACGCCCAGACTCCATTGCCCGAGTAGTGGAATCGGCGGGGCGGGTGACTCCGGGGCAACCACGCTCTCGATCGGATGATGCTTGTCATGGCGTCCACCCCCTTTCAACGCTTGGGGTGTAGAGCAACCGGCGTGCCAGGCCCCAGGGAGCCGGGCACGAGGGGGAGCCGGCGGAGGCGGGTGCCAGGTTGTGTAGGATCGGCCGGACGGCGTTCCAGGATTTCGGACGGATCTCGGCCCCGGCGGGGCCGGCATATACTCCCGCGCATGGAGCGACGCGCAAAGATCATGGCCACCCTCGGGCCGGCGAGCACTCCGGAGGACGTTCTCCGGGAGCTGGTGCGTGCCGGCGTTGACCTGTTTCGTCTCAATCTGTCTCACGGATCGCAGGAAGAGCACGCCAAGACCCTGCAGCGGGTGCGCCGCGTGGCGCGCGAGGAGGGTGTCCACCTGCCGGTTGTCATGGACCTCATGGGTCCCCGCTACCGGCTCGGCCGGATTCCCGGCGACGGCCGGACCCTGAACCCGGGCGAAGAGGTGACCCTCGGCCCGCAGGCTCCCGACGTGGAGCTGCCGGTGGACGTCGAAATCCTGGGCTACCTGGAGCCCGGTGAGCGCGTGCTGATCGACAGCGGGTTGATCGAGCTGGTGATCCGGTCCAAGCAAGGGGACCGGGTGCGCGCCCAAGTGGTCAACGGCGGCCCGGTGCGCACGCGCAAGGGGATCAACCTGCCGGACACCAACCTGCCGTTCGACATCTCGGAGAAGGACCGCTCCGACATCTTCTTCGCCGTGCGCGAAGGCGCCGACTACCTCGCCGCGAGCTACGTCGGCGAGCCGGCCCACATCGAGGCGATCCGCAAGGTGGTGGCCGAGGCCGGCGGACGCATCCCGGTGGTCGCCAAGCTGGAGCGCGCCACCGCGCTGGAGCACCTCGACGCCATCGCCGAAACGGCCGACGGCATGATGGTGGCGCGCGGCGATCTCGGGGTCGAGGTGCCGCTCTACACCGTGCCGGTGCACCAGAAGCGGATCGTCTCCGCCGGGCGGCGCACCGGCCGGCCGGTGATCGTCGCCACCCAGATGCTCGAGTCGATGATCGAGCAGCCACGCCCCACCCGCGCCGAGGCGACCGACGTGGCCAACGCGGTGCTCGACGGGGCCGACGTCCTGATGCTCTCCGGCGAGACCGCGATGGGCAAGTACCCGGTCGAGGTGGTGCGCACCATGGCGCGGATCATCGAGGAGGCCGAGGAGTACGCGCGCAGCCTGGCGAAGGGGAAGTCGACGTCCCTGCAACCGCTCGGGCCTTCGAGCGTCCGCCGGTCGTTCGAGATGGACCCCTCGGCGCAGGAGGACGAGCTGGCCCTCGACGTGCCGGACCTGGTTTCGGCGGCGGCCGTCCATGCGGCGGATCGGCTCGGCGTGCGCCGCATCGCCGCGTTCAGCCAGAGCGGTTTCACCGCCCGCCTCGTCGCCCGCTACCGGCCGGCGGCGCCGATCGTCGCCTTCACCCAGGAGGAGACCGTGGCCCGCCAGCTCCAGCTCGTCTGGGGCGTGCGGCCCCTGGTCACCGGCGCGGACGTGGGCACTCTCGACGATGTCGTCCAGGCCGTCGAGCGCCACCTGCTCGAAGCGGGCCTGGTCGCTCCCGGGGATCGGGTGGTCATCCTCATGGGACATCCCATCCGCGACCGGCCGCTGACCAATCTGATGCGCGTCCACCGGATCCGGCCCCGCGCATGATCCCGATCCACGACCTGAACCCGCGGCGGACTCCGCCGGTCGTCACGGTCGCGCTGATCGTGGTGAACGCGCTGTTCTTCCTCTACGAGCTGTCCCTCGGACAGAGGATCGACGGGTTCTTTCAGACCGTGGCGTTCATCCCCGCCCGCGCCGGCGACGGGCTCCCCGAGGCGGCGGGGAGCGCCCTGGTCTCGATGTTTCTGCACGGCGGCTGGGCGCACCTGCTGGGCAACCTGCTGTTCCTCTGGGTGTTCGGCGACAACGTCGAAGACCGGCTCGGGCACTTCCGCTTTCTCCTCTTCTACCTGCTGGCAGGGTACGCCGCCACCGGTGCCCACTATGCCTTCAGCCCGGGCTCCACGATCCCCGCGATCGGAGCGAGCGGGGCCATCTCGGGCGTGCTCGGGGCGTATCTCTTCCTGCACCCCAAGGCGCGCATCGTCACCGTGGTCTGGCTCTTCGTCTTCCTCAAGCTGATCGAGATCCCGGCGCTTGTGTACCTGCCGATCTGGTTCGGTCTCCAGCTCCTCTCCGGCCTCACCTCCCTGGGTGCGGAATCCGCAGCCTCCGGCGGTGTCGCCTGGTGGGCTCACATCGGCGGCTTCGTGGCGGGTCCGGTCCTGCTTCTCCTGCTCGGCGGACGCCGGGATCCTCCGGAGCCCGAACGGCGACGGCTGGTCTGGTGAGAGGCGTGGCACGGCATCGCCGGCTCGCCCTGGCGCTCGGTCTCCTCGGTGCCCTGGCGCTCGCCGACGCCTGCTGGTTCGAGCCCCAGGTGCTCCTGCTGCGCATGGACGTCCGCCTTCCCCTGCCGGCACCACGGATGCGCGTGGTCCACCTGAGCGACCTCCACGTCCGGCGCGACCGGCCGCTTCTCCACCGCCTGCTCGACGAGATCCGCGCCGCCCGGCCGGACGCCATCCTGGTGAGCGGCGACCTGACGCGCGACACGCCCGACCCGGAGCGCCTCGCCCGCCACGTCGATGCCACCGCGGCCTTTCTCGCCTCCCTGCGGCGGATCGCGCCGGTCATCGCCGTGCAGGGGCACAGCGAATATCTCGGCCCCGTCGTCGCCCGCTTCGACGAGGCCGGCGTGCACTGGCTGTCGAACGAAGGACGGCGGATCGGCCCCGGCGGCGGCTACCTCCTGCTCGGCTTGAACGAGCAGGCCGGGGAGGACGTGCTGGCGCGCCGCCGGCTCAACCCGCTGCGCCCGCTGCGCCGCGAGGGGTCCTGGCACTACGGTGCCCGTCAAGGGTCGCCGGTCTGGAACTTCTACACCCACTGGGACCCCGCGCCCCACGGGCTTGCGGACGAAGGAGGACCGCTCGCGTGGAGCGGCGTCGACGTCCTCTGCGACACCTGGATCGACGGCGAGGACACCGGCAGCGGGCTCGCCGTGCACAGCCGCTACGTGCTCGGCGAGGACCGCATGTACCGGCTGCGACGCACCGGCGCCGAGAACGGCCAGCCGGGCTCGTTCCTGCTGGTCGCCCACGGCACCACGCTCACCGGGGACGTGGACACCGGCGTCGAGCCCCGGCCCGGCCGCTGGTACCGGATGCGGGTGCGCACCGCCGTCGCACCGGGCGTCGTACGCCTGTCCGCCAAGGTCTGGCCCGCCGCGGAGCGCGAGCCGGCCGCCTGGCAGGCGCAGGCGGAGGACCGTTCGCGGTTCCGCATCCCGGCGGGAACGGTCGGCCTCTGGGCCTGGGGGGAAGGGACCGTCCTCTACCGCGACCTGCAGGTGACGGGCACCGCCGGCGGGCGCCTGCTCACCGCGCCCCTCACCGGTGCCGCCGAGCCCCCGGGCTGGCGCAAGGGATCGCGTGACACCCGCCTGGAGATGGCGCTGGCGCGCAGCCCCTGGGTGCCGCCGGGGACACCGCGCATCGTCCTCTCCCACACACCGGACGTGGTGCGCGAAGCCTCCCGGCGCGGCATCGAGGTCGTCCTCGCCGGCCACACCCACGGCGGCCAGGTCCGCCTCCCGCTCTTCGGCGCCCTCACCACCCGCAGCACGCTCGGCCCCTACTACGACTTCGGCCGCTTCGAATTCCCCGCCCCGAACGAGCGCGGCACCACCACCCTCTCGCTCAACCCCGGGGTGGGGACGTCGATCCTGCCGATCCGCTTCTGGTGCCCGCCGCGCTGGTCGGTGGTCGAGCTGGGGCTCCCCCTCCCCTGACCCCTCCCCCCGCAAAGCGGGAGAGGGGAACCGGAATCACCCATCGGCCCAGATCTACCCAGGAAGCGGTTGCAGAGAGGAGGCTCCCTTCGGGAGGGAGGGGGCGCCCTCT
>DIHE01000147.1:133670-191663 GCA_002420005.1 Holophagales bacterium UBA5704
CGGGGGAGGGACGGGGAGGGGGGGCCGCCTGTCACCCATCCGCCACCTCGCCGCCACCGTGCCACCAAGCCGCGCCGCCAGACTGGCGCCATGGGCTCGGCGCCGCCTCCCCTCCTCTCGCTTCCTTGCCACCTCCCGGAGGTCTGGACGGCGGAGCTCCCCCTTCTTCCGCCCATCGAACGGTTCCTGCTGCGCGGTTTGATGACCGCCTTCGGGCCGCTCGTCTCCGTCGAGGGGGCGGAGCGATTGGCGGGAGTGCCGGAGCCGGCGATCTTCGCGCTCAACCACACCACCACGTTCGAATGCCTCGCCGTGCCGGCCGCGCTGCACTGGCTGCGCCAAGGCCGGCGCCTCCACTTCCTGATCGACTGGATGTACCTGCACCTGCCGGCCGTCGGCTGGCTGATGCGGCGATCCCTGCCGGTGCCGGTGTACGGCAAACCCCAGCGCTGGCGGCTCGGCGAGCACCATCGCCGCACCCAGGCCCGCCGGCCGGTGGTCGACGCCTGTCTGGAGCGCCTCGCCGCCGGGGGCAGCCTCGGCATCTTCCCCGAAGGGACCCGCAACCGGCTCCCCGGCCACCTCCTGCCCGGACGGCCCGGGCTGGGAGAGATCGTGCTGCGCTCCACCGTCCCGGTGGTCCCCGTCGGCCTCCGCTTTCCCGCCGCCGAGCGCCTCGGCCGGCCACCGCGGTTCGGCCGCATCGTCCTCGCCATCGGCGAGCCGCTGGCGTTTGCAGCCGAGCGCGCGGACGCCGCCGGCCTCTCCGGGGACGCCCGGCGCACCCACGCCCGCCAGATCGTGGCCGGCGTGATGGCCGATCTGGCCCACCTGTCCGGAAAACGCACCACGGCCGGCCGCCCCCGGCTTTCCCCATCCCGGCTCGCCACCGAGAGGAGACCCTGATGAGAGCAACCGTTCAGGCCCGCAAAGTTCTGACTCCCGAAGACCGGGCGCAGGCCCTTCAGGTCATCGAGGCCGTCTATCTCCAGGAGAAGAAATGGATCCGCGACCCGGTCTCCGAGGTCCCCGCGGATGCGGCCGAACGCCAGGACCAGTCCTGGTTTCTGGTCACCGCCGACGGCGTGCCGGCCGGCGTCATCCGGCTGGTCTACGATCCCTCCCTGGAGATGCCCGCCGAGTACGGCGTCACCCTGGAACCCAAGGTGGACCTCGAAGCCTTGCGGCGCCACCGCTTCGTGGACATCGGCCGTTTCATGATCGTTCCCGGGTACCGCCGCAACATCCGTGTGGTGATGAAGCTTTTGCGCGCCGCCATCGTCGAAGTGGCCTCGCGCGGCTACACCCATTTCCTCACCGACGTCTTCGAGGACGACCCGCACTCCCCCCTGGGCTTTCACACCCGCGTGCTCGGGTTCGAGCGGATCGGCACCCATCGTCATGGCGAGCTGTCCTGTGCCAGCTCGCGCATCATCCTCATCCTCGACATCGTCCGTGCCTGCCGGCGGCTGGAGAAGCGGCAGAACAAGGTGTTTCGCGAGCTCGCCCAGGGTGTACGGGACCTCCTGGAGGCCCGCCTGCAGCCGATGGCGCCGGCGTGAGCCACCGCCGCGGCGAAACAACGTCACGGAAACGCCGGCAAGATGTCACAGAACCGTAGGGATTCTCCTCCGGTTTCGCCTTTCACTCCGCCCGCGGGAGGGGTTAAGATCCTGCCGCAAAGTGAGGACCCAATCCCATGGAACGACACCTGGACCAGGATCTCGACAAAGTGCGGCAGATGCTGCTCAAGATGGGCGGCGCGGTGGAGGGGATGGTCGCCAAGGCGACGCAGGCCCTGCTCGAGCGCAGCGCCCGCCTGTGCACCGAGGTCATCGACGGCGACACCGAGGTCGACCAGCTCGAAATGGACGTCGACGAAGCCGCCTACAGCATCCTCGTGCGCAAGCATCCCACCGCGGTCGATCTCCGCTTCCTGGTCGCGGCGACCAAGATCAACAGCAACCTCGAACGGATCGGCGATTCGGCGGTCAACATCGCCCAGTCGGTGGAACAGATCAACGAGCAGCCACCGCTCAAGCCCTACATCGACCTGCCGCATCTCTCCGAGCTGGTGCAGAAGATGGTGCGCAACAGCCTCGACGCCTTCGTGCGCAAGGACGTCGCGCTCGCCACCCAGGTGTGCAGATCCGACGACGAGGTCGACGGGCTCTACAAGCAGATCTTCCGCGAGCTGCTGACCTACATGATCGAAGATCCCAAGACGGTCAGCCGGGCGCTCCACCTGCTGCTCATCGCGCGCAACCTGGAGCGCATCGCCGACCACGCGACGAACATCGCCGAGGACGTCATCTATTACGTCGAAGGGCGGGACATCCGCCATTCCATGGCCGGCATGCCGGGACCCAAGAGGTGAATCCCATGTCCACCGGGCAACGCGAGAACGCCCGCAAGCAGGTGCTCTTCCTGTGCACCGGCAACTCGGCGCGCAGCATCCTGTCCGAGTTTCTCCTGCGCAAGATCGATCCCTGGCGCTTCGAGACCTTCAGTGCCGGCTCGCATCCGACCGGCCGGGTCCACCCGCTGGCATTGCGCATCCTGCACGACGTCTACAAGGTGGACGCGAAGGATGCCCGCAGCAAGTCCTGGGAGGAGCTTCGCGACCATCCTTTCGACTTCGTGATCACGGTGTGCGACAACGCCCGCGAGAGCTGCCCCTACTGGCCCGGCCAGCCCATCGTCGCCCACTGGGGAGTGCCCGACCCGGCCGCCGTCGAAGGGACCGAGGAACAGCGCCTCGCCGCCTTCCGCGAGGCGGCCCGCGTCCTCGCCCGCCGCATCGAGCTGTTCTGCAACCTCCCCTTCGAAAAGATCGACGCCCTGCGCTTGCAGCAGCTCACCCGGGAGATCGGCGAAGAGAGCTAGCCAGACCTGGCGCCGGGGGATGGATTGCCGGCCACCGGCACCATCTGCGCCAGGCCCTCGACCCCCACGGGCTCTCTCACCAGCCAGGGCAGCACCGCGATCCGCGGGGCCAGCCCGGCAGCCTGCAGCTCCCGCAGGTGCTGCCGCTCCACCGCCGCACGGCGCGCCAGAACCGGGTCCTGGACGCCGGCCCGCGCCAGGCTGCGGTTCAGCACCCAGCCCCAAGGCTCGATCCCCGCACGCCGCAGATCGCGCTGCAACCGCGCCGCCTCGTCGATCGGCGTCGCCTCCGGCAAGGTGACGATCAACACTCGGGTCAAGGCTGGATCCTGCAGCATCATCAGCGGCGTCTTCAGACGTCCGGCTCCCGACGCCGCGCCGCGCATCACATCGCGGTGATAGGCCCCCGTGGCATCGAGCAGCAACAGCGTGTGCCCGGTGGGGGCGGTGTCCAGGATCACGACGCCGCGGCGCGCCTCGCGCAGCGTCTGCGAGAAGGCACGGAAGACGGCGATCTCCTCGGTGCACGGCGAGCGGAGGTCCTCCTCCAGGAGGGCGCGGCCGGCCGCGTCCAGGTCCGCCCCGGCGGTCGCCAGGACGTGCTCGGTGTAGGCGCGGATCTCCACCGCGGGATCGATGCGGCTGACCCGCAAGCCGGCCACCTCGCCCGCCAGAGTGGCGGAGAGATGGGCCGCCGGGTCCGTCGTGGTCAGGTGAACGGGGAGTCCCCGGCGTGCCAGCTCCACGGCCAGCGCGGCGGCCACCGTCGTCTTGCCGACCCCTCCCTTGCCCATCACCATCACCAGCCCGCGCCCCGCCCGCTCCATCTCGTCGAGCAAAGGACCGAGGTCCGGCGCCTCGGGCCATGCGACCGCCGCGCCTCCGCCCTCCGCCTCCGGCACGCCCACCGGAGACACGCCGGCCGCCAGGCTCCGCAGCGCCTCCACGCCCACCAGCTCGAACGGCTGCAACGCGACCTGCTCGGAGGCCAGGCCCCGGAGCCCCGCGGGCATCGCGGCGAGCGCCTCCCGGCCGCGGCGCGCGAAGGCCGCGGCCAGATCGTCGCGGGTGTCGGGCTGCACCAGCACGCCGTTGATCACCAGCCGCTGGTTCGCGAGGCCGGCGGCTTGGAGCTCCTCGCGCGTGCGCTCCGCCTCCGCAAGCGACGACGCCTCCGGCCGGGTGACCAGCACCAGGGTCGTCCGCGCACCGTCCTGCAGCGCCGCCACGGCCGCTGCATACACCGCCTGCTGGGCGCCGAGCCCGGAGAGCGGCCCGATGCACGAGGTCCCGGTGGTGTTGTCGCGCAGGAAGCCGTCCCAGGCGGAGGGCAGCTTGAGCAGGCGCAGCGTATGGCCGGTAGGCGCCGTGTCGAACACCACATGATCGAAACCATCCGTCCCCTCGGCAGCCCCGAGGAGCCCGGCGAACTGGTCAAAGGCGGCGATCTCCACCGTACAGCCACCGGAGAGCTGCTCCTCCATCTGCCGCACCGACGCCTCCGGCAACACACCGCGGAACGGGCCGACCGTCCGCTCCCGGTAGTCGGTCGCGGCCTTCTCCGGATCGATGTTGAGAGCCGCGAGCCGCTCGACGCCCGGCACCGGGGTGGGCCGTCCATCCAGCGCAATCCCCAGGACCTGGTCGAGATTGGACGCCGGGTCCGTGCTCACCAGCAGCACCCGCCGCCCGCGGCCGGCGAGAGCGATCGCCGTGGCACAGGAGAGCGACGTCTTGCCGACGCCTCCTTTGCCCGTGAAGAAGAGGAAACGGGTGGCGTGGTTGATCAGCTCCATGGTCGGCCCCTTTCCGCCACAGCATCCATCGGCGGCCCGCAGGGTCAAAGGATAAGGGAGCGGCGCTGCGGGCACCACCTCCCCGGGGGCAGTCCTGCCTCGCCGCGCGGGCGGGTGGGTGCCCGGATTCCCGGGTCGGATTTTCCATGGAATTTTGAGCGGGTGAGGTTCGCGTTGCCGGTGCTTCCCGGTTGCCGGCTTCATCGATCGCGTACAATATCCGGTGAGCTCGACACCGCGGAGGGACATCGGATGAAACGCATCGTCATTTGCCTCGACGGAACCTGGAACAGCCCCGAACAGGACAAGGACGACGGCAAAGGCACACGGCCACGCTACAAGCCGACCAACGTCCTCAAGACCTTTCGCTCCATTCTCCCCACCGCGGAGGACGGGACGCCCCAGGTCGCCTTCTATCTCGAGGGCGTCGGCTCCTCGATCGGGGAGCCGGAACGATTCTCGGGTCTCCAGAAGTGGACCGACAAGCTCCTCGGCGGGGCTTTCGGCGGCGGTTTCGAAGCCCGCATCAAGTCGGCCTACCGCTTCCTGGTGGCCAACTACGAGCCGGGCGACAAGATCTACGTCTTCGGCTTCAGCCGCGGCGCCGCCCAGGCGCAGAGCCTGACCCGCTTCATCGACTGGAACGGCGGCCTCCTGCACAAGAGCGACGAGTTCTACATCCCCGAGCTGTTCCAAGGCTATCGAGAAACGGAGGCGGGCTCCGGCACGAGCGCCGGAGTCCGCGAAGCCATCCGCCGCCGCCGCGGCAAGCCGGAGGCGATTCTGGACCCGAGACCCGTGGAGGTCACCTTCCTGGGCGTCTACGACACCGTCCTCGCGGTGGGAACCCGCCTGGGGGCCGATCGCGACGAGGAGGGCGTGCCGACGGTGAAACGCAAGTATGCCTTCCATGTCGGAAAGGTGCCTCCGGCGATCGTCAAGACCGTCCGCCATGCGCTGGCGATCGACGAGCAGCGCCTGGACTTCCGGCCGCAGGTCTGGAAGGACGCCGCGCCGGGGCAATCGCTCGAACAGAAGTGGTTCCCGGGAGCGCACAGCAATGCCGGTGGCGGCTACGATCCGGACGGCATCGCCAACTTCTCGTTTCAGTGGATGATCAGCGAGGCCGCCAGAGCCGAGAGCGCCGGGGGGGAGGAGAAGATCGGCCTGCAGGTGGACGGCGCCTTCGCCCGCAAGTTCGCGCCCAACCCCAAGGGCGTGTTGGGAGACGAGCACAACGCCACCAGCCAGATCGTCGAAACCCTCCGCGGAAAAAGGGGGGAAGGACGCCGCAGCTTGCGGGCGACAGGAGCCGGGACGGTGACGATCGCCGAGGCCGCGTTCCGGGTGATGATCGAGAATCCCTCCTACCGGCCGGCGAATCTTCTGGAGGACGTGCGGCAACACCCCGAAGACCTCGATGTCCTCGGGCCGGCCGACCGTGCCCGGATCCAGGCGATCCTGGCGGAGACGCGCTAGGGCCGGGGGCGGGCCTCGTAGCGGCCCGGCGCCACCCGTTCCGCCTCGATGACATCCGGATCGGGTGGCTTGCCGAGATTCAGGAAGCGCGCCGCGAGCCAGGCGAGGGTCAGGGTCGGGATCGGCCCCGTGAACGGGAGGACGGCCTCGAAGGCGGCGATGTTGCGCAAGGCTTGCAAGCCGGTGCGGTTGAGGATGAACCAGATGACCGGCGCCGAGAAGGAGTCGAGCGCCAGGTCGAGCAGGTCGAGCCCGGCGACGAGGGAGAAGGGCACCGCGCGGATCGCGGTGAAAAAGTCCGCGTCGGCCGGAAGGCGGAGGCGGCGCAGCTTGCGAAACGCCAGGGTGAGGACCAGCGCGGCCAGCGCCAGCGCGCCCAGGATCACTCCGGCCAGTACCTTGAAGAACATCTCCCAGTCCATGGAGTCCTCCGTGCCCGGAGCGCCCCCGGGTCCTGCGGGAAACAGGTCCGGGCACGTCGCACCGCCGGATCGGCGCCCGCTCCGCTACAATACACCTTCAACGGTTCGGAGGTGCTGCGTTGAACGTGCGGGAGACAGGGTCCGTTCTGGACGGCAAGTACGAGATCGTGGACCGCCTGGCCGGTGGCGGGATGGGTGAGGTGTACCTCGTCCGCCACGTCCATCTGCAAGAGCTGCGCGTCGTCAAGATCCTGCGCCAGGATCTGGCGACCGATCCGTCGGCGCAGAAGCGGTTCGTCCGCGAGGCCCGCCTCGCCACCCAGATCAAGCACCCGAACGTCGCCATCCTCTACGACTTCTCCCGCCTGGACGAGGGCAGCTTCTACATGGTGTGGGAGCACATCCAGGGCGAAGAGGTGGGCGACCGCGTCCGCCGCCTCGGCCCCTTCCCCCTCCCGGTCGCCGTCCAGCTCGGCATCCAGGCGCTGCGCGGCCTCGAAGCGATCCATGCCGCGGGGATCATCCACCGCGACCTGTCGCCGGACAACCTGATGACGATGGAGGACAAGCGCGGCCAGACCACGCTCAAGATCATCGACCTGGGGCTCGCCCGCAACCTGGAGGCCGACGCCGGCCACGAGATCACCCAGGTGGGGATGTTCATGGGGAAGCTGCAGTACTGCTCCCCCGAGCAGGCCGGGGCCGGAGGCGGACTGCCGCTCGACGCGCGGAGCGACCTCTACTCCTTCGCCCTGGTGCTCTACGAGATGATCACCGGGATGGCCCCGTTCGAGTCGGAGAATCAGGCGGGCTTCATCTTCAAGCGTCTCTCTGAAGACCCGCTGCCGCTCACCGGGCGCAATCCGTACGTCGACGTGCCGCCGGAGCTGGACCGGGTGGTGCGCCGCGCCCTGGAGCGCGACCGCGACAAGCGGTTCCTGGATGCCGGCGGGTTCATCCAGGCGCTGGAGCGGGTGATGCAGCGGATGAGCTCCGCCGAGACGCGGGAGATCCCCACCTTCGGATCCGAACCCGAAACCCGGCCGGCCGTGCCGCCGCTGCGAATCCCCTCGCGGGTGCCGTCCCGCGAGCTGTCGCGGGCCGAGAAGTCCGACCTCCTGGCGCAGATCGAGCGCGCCGCCTCCCGCCGGGCTCCGGAGCCCGCCTCTGCACCCGCGCCCGCGCCGGCCGCCGATCTCGGCTTGCTGGAGAGGGCTCTGGACGCGGGGCAGCTCGACGAAGCTGCGAGCCTCCTGGCGCAGGCGGAGGCCCGGGAGCCGCGGGCCGCCGGACTCGACCGCGCCCGGGCGCGCCTGCAGGAGATGCGCGAGAAGGAAGAAGCCGCGTCGCGCGCGCGCCGGGTGGCCGAGACGGAGCAGGTGCTCGGCCAGTACCTGCAGCGCAAACAGCTCCCGCTCGCCCGGCTGGCCCTGGAGACCCTGGCCGAGCTGCAGGCCGACCATCCGAAGCGGAAGGACTACGAGGGCCGGATCGCGAGCCTCGCCAAGGAGATCGAGCAGGACAAGCGCGTCGAGGCCGCGTTGACCGCGGGCAAGGAAGCGCTCGCGCGCCGCGACCATGCCGCCGCCCGCCGCGAGCTGGAGAGCGCGGCCCGCAACGATCCTTCCGGCACGAAGACGGCGGCCTTCGCCGCCGAGCTCGACCGCGCCGAGCGCGAGGCAGGACGGGACGCCGAGGCCGGACGCCTGATGCGCGATCTCGAGAAGGCTCTGGCCGAGCAGCGCATCGCCGACGCCAACCGCCTGCTCGGCGAGCTCTCCGCCTTCGATGTCCCCCGCATCACCCTCGACTCGTTCCGCGAGCGGGTGCAGGAGGTGCGCAGCGCCGACCAACGCGAAGAGCGGGTCAAGAGCCTCGAGTGGATCTATCGCAAGCACATCCAGGACAAGGACTGGTTCCGCGCCCGCGAAGCCGCCGCGGACATGGACCGCGCCGATCCGGCCCACCCACGGGCGCAACAGATGTTCGCCGAGATCGAGCAACTGGAGGCCACCCACCGCCGCGAGCTGGCGGTCGAGCAGGGCGTGCGCCAGGTGGAGACGTTCCTGGAAAAAGGAGAGGCCGCGAAAGCCGAGCTCGCACTCAAGATCCTGGTCCAGATGGACCCGGAGAACCGGCACCGCAAGCGCCTGGAGAAACAGCTCCGGGCGTTGCCCCGGCCGGCCTGACTCCCATAGACTTCCCACCCCATGACCATCCATTCTCCCCAAGACATTTCCGTGACGGCCGCCGCTCCCGAAGCCCGCGAGCGGCTGCGCCGCTATGCGTTCATGAAGCTCACGCGGGATTTCGACTCCCGCTTTGAAGCCTTGCTGCTCACCGGCCGCGTCTCCAAATGGTACAGCGAGGTCGGCAACGAGGCCACCACCATCCCCGCCGGCCTGGCGCTCGAGCCCGGCGATGCGCTCTGCACCCTGCACCGCGACCTGGGAGCGATCCTCGCGGTCTATCTCGATCCGGCGCGCGCCTTCCCCGGCTTCGGCTTCGGCGCCCCGGACGGCCGGCGCCCCGAGCCGGAGGCGATCCTCCGCCGGCTGGCCTGCCAGCTTCTCGGCAAGGGAGAAGGCTTCTCGCAGGGCGTCGAGCGCTCGTTCCACTATGGCTATCTCGCCCCCGAGCACGGCATCCTGCACCTCGGCATGATCAGCCACCTCGGCACCATGATTCCGGTCGCCGCCGGGGCCGCGTTCGCCTTCCGCCAGAAAGGCACCGACCGCCTCTCGATCAACTTCATCGGCGACGGCGCCACCTCGACCGGCGACTTCCACGAAGGCCTCAACATGGCCGCGGTCTGGAAGCTGCCGTTCATCCTGGTGATCGAGAACAACCAGTACGCGTTCTCCACCCCCGCCCATCTGCAATATGCCGCCGAACGCCTGAGCGACCGGGCGATCGGCTACGGCATGGCCGGCGAGACGGTGGACGGCAACGATCCCGACGCCATGGCCGAAGCCCTCGCGCGCGCCGTGCAGCGCGCCCGCTCCGGCCAGGGGCCGACGCTCATCGAGGCGATGCTCGGCCGCATGCGCGGCCACAGCGAAGGCGACGACTCGCTCAAGGTCGTCCCTCCGGACGAGCTGGCCGGCTACCTGGCCGCCGACCCGGTCCCTGCCTATGCGCGGCGGCTGGAGGCGGACGGCGTGCTCGACGCCGCCGGCCGCGAGCGGCTCGACGCCCGCATCCACGAGCTGGTCGAGCGCGCCATCGGCGGCGCCCTGGAAGCTGCGGCTCCGGAGGTGTCGGTGGCGATGCGGCCGGTGTTCGCTCCCGTGGAGAGGAACGAAAAGGACGACAAGGACGGCAAGGACGACAAGGACCAGGGGGAGAAGGAGACGACTTACATCGATGCGATCAACCAGGCGTTGCGCGAAGAAATGGAGCGCGATGCGTCGGTCGTTTTGATGGGGCAGGACATCGGGGTCTTCGAAGGTCCGTTCCGCACCACCAAGGGCCTGCACGGCCGCTGGCCGGAGCGGGTGCTCGACACGCCCATCGCCGAGAGCGGCACGATCGGCATCGCCATCGGCGCCTCGATCCTCGGCCACCGGCCGGTGGTCGAGATGCAGTTCGGCGACTTCGTCTCCTGCGGCTTCAACCAGCTCGTCAACGTCGCCGCCAAGCTGTACTACCGCTGGGAGGTCCCCTGCCCGATCGTCATCCGCCTGCCCTCCGGCGGCGGCGTGGGGGCCGGGCCGTTCCACTCGCAGAACCCGGAAGGCTGGTTCGCCGGCACCGCGGGGTTGAAGGTGGTCTGCCCGGCGAGCCCGCGCGACGCGCGCGCCCTGCTCAAGGCGGCGATCCGCGACCCCAACCCGGTGATGTTCTTCGAGCACAAGTTCCTCTACCGGCGGATGAAGCAGGTTCTCCCCGCGGGGGATGACGTCGGCGTGATCGGCGAGGCCAAGGTGGTGCACCAGGGAGACCGCCTGACCCTGATCGGCTACGGCGCCTCCACCTGGACCTGCCTGGAAGCGGCCGAGGAGCTGCTCAAGGAGGGCATCGCGGCCGAGGTGATCGACCTGCGGACCCTGGTGCCCTACGACGAGGAGACCGTGCTCGCCTCGGTGAAGAAGACCGGGCGCGCGCTCATCGTCCACGAGGCGCCGGTCACCCTGGGCTTCGGCGCCGAGGTGGCGGCGCGGCTCGCGGACGTGGCCTTCCCCTGGCTCGACGCGCCGATCCGGCGCGTGACCTATCCCGACCGCCCGGTGCCGTATGCCCGGGTGCTGGAAAATGCGCTCCTGCCGACCAAGGAGAAGGTCCTCGCCGAGGCCCGGGCGCTGCTCAAGTTCTGAGGACCGGGGAGGGATTCGATGGAGAACGCCCGGTTCGAGAAGCGGCGGCGGCAGATGCTGCAGCCGTTCTTGATGAAGCTGTTCTATCTCGCCAAGCTGCCGCTCGCCTTCGTCGCCGGCCTGCGCCTCACCGAGCTCGACGAGCGGCGCGCGGCGGTCACCGTGCCGTACGGCTGGCGCACCACGAATCCCTTCCGCTCCACCTACTTCGCGGCCCTCGCCATGGCCGCGGAGCTCTCCACCGGCGCCCTCGCCATGCTGCAGACCGATTTGGCGCCGCGCCCGGTCGCCCTGCTGATCGTCGGCTTGACCGCCGGCTTCGAAAAAAAGGCGACCGGTACGACCACCTTCGTCTGTGAGCAGGGAGACCTGCTCGCAGACGCCGTGGCCCGCACCGTGGCGACCGGCGAGCCGGCCACCGCCACCGTCGAGACGATCGGCCGCTCCGCCGACGGCACGGTGGTGGCGCGCTTCACCTTCACCTGGTCCTTCAAGGCCCGGGCGGCGAAAGGCTGACCGATGCGCGTCGCCCTGGCCCAGCTCGCCGCCGGCCCGGATCGCGAGGCGAACCTCGCCCGCGCCCTCGACACCATGGGCGAAGCGCGCCGCGCCGGGGCCGATCTCATCGCCTTCCCCGAGGTCGTCCTCGACCGCTTCTTCCCGCAGGTCCCCGGCGACCGCAAGGCGTTGGAGCTGGCCGAGCCGGTCCCCGGGCCGATCTGCGAACGGATCGCCGCGCGGGCGCGCGAGCTGGGCCTGGTCACCGTGTTCAACCTCTACGAGCTCGATCCGGCCACCGGCCGCCGTTTCGACAGCTCGCCGGTCTTCGACGCGGACGGCCGCCTGCTCGGCGTCACCCGGATGATCCACATCACGGACTACGAGGGGTTCCACGAGCAGAGCTACTACGACCCGGGGGATCGCGGAGTGCCCGTCTACGCGACCCGGGTGGGGAAGATCGGCGTCGCCATCTGCTACGACCGCCACTACCCGGAGGTGATGCGTGCCCTCGGCGTCGGCGGTGCCGAGCTGGTGGTGATTCCGCAGGCGGGCACCCTCGGCGAGTGGCCCGAAGGGCTCTACGAAGCCGAGGTGCGCACCGCCGCCTTCCAGAACGGCTATTTCGTCGCCCTCGCCAACCGGGTGGGCCTCGAGGGGAAGCTCCATTTCGCGGGAGAGTCCTTCGCCGTCGATCCCGAAGGGAAGGTCCTCGCCCGCGGCAGGAGCGGGGAGGAAGACCTGGTCCTCGCCGACCTGGACCTCGCCGCCTGCGCCACCTCCACCGCCCGCCGCCTCTTCTGGCGCCACCGCCGGCCCGAGCTCTACGCAAGCTGGCCCTGAGGTGGAGACCCTCCGGGCGGCCCCCTCGCGCTCCAGGGATCTCTTGTGAAAGAATCCCTCCTCCCGAAAGGAGGGATCGAGCCCTGCGCAGAGTCGGCGTTTTCGGCTGGGGGCTGGTGGCGCCCCGGTCTCCCAACATCCAGGCTTTCGAGCGGAACCTCGCCGCGGCGGAGAGTTGGCTGTCGCCGTTCAACGGTTATGGTCCCGACAACTTCCTCGTCGGCCGGCCGGAGTTCTCCTTCGAGGAGTACCGGGGCTGGCTGGCCGAGCGCTTCCCTCCCAACCGCTTCAAGCAGCTCCAGGAGAAGATGGACCTGCCCCCCCTCTATGCCGTGGGAGCGTTCATCCAGGCCCTGGCGCAGAACCCCGGGATCGAGGAGGAGCTGCACCGCCTCGGCACCGCCGCCCACGTCTACGTCGGCACCGGTCTCGGCAACATCGACACGATCGGCGGCGAGGCCGTGCGGCTCGCCAAGGCGCAGAGCCGGTGGGACCGCTTCTGGGCCGAGCGCAATCCCGAGATCGCCGCCTGGCGGGCACGGGTCCCGGAGGAGCGGATCGCCGTCTGGCCCGATGCTCCGGTGCCGCCCGAGACGGTGGCGAATCCCGAGGACCGCCGCGAAGCCGAGGATGCCTGGTGGCACTACTGGGCCGGCCGCTCGGCCGATCTCGGCGCCTACTTGCGCGAGCTCGCCGCCATCGAAGGCCTGGCGGTCGAGGGCGAGGTCGAAGCGGCCAAGATGAGCGTGCTCAAGGAGAAGCAGCGGCGACTGGTGCAGCTCCAGAAGACCTGGGGTTTCCCGACACCCCCCTGGCAGGCGGTCTCGGCCAACCTGGTGTGGAACATCCAAAACACCCCGGCGGCGCAGATCTCGATGCTCGGCCGGATCACCGGCCTCGCGTTCGCGCCGGTGGCGGCCTGCTCCACCTTCGGCGTCTCCTTGAAGCTCGCCATCGACACCATCCAGCGCGGCGAGGCGAAGGCCGTCGTCGTCGGCGCCACCGATCCGCCGCCGCATCCGCTGAGCGTCGGAGCCTTCTACGCCGCGCGGGTCATCTCCTCCGATGCCGCGGTCTCCAAGCCGCTCACCGAGATGCGCGGCACGCACGTGGCCGGCGGCTCGGTGGTGTGGATCGTCGGCGACCTCGAGCACATGCAGGGCCTCGGGTTCAAACCGCTCGGCATGGAGCCCCTCGCCGTGGGGGTCAGCTCGGATGCGGGCCACATCATCACCCCGTCGACGGAAGGCCCGACCGCGGCGATGGAGCAGGCGTTCGCCGCTTCCGGGGTCGCCCCGGAGGAGATCGGTACCTGGGACCTCCACGCCACCGCCACCCCCGGCGACTTCAAGGAGGTGGCGACGATGCGCGCCCTGGTCCCCGGCTCCGTGCTGGTCACCGCCCGCAAGGGAACCTTCGGCCACGGCATGTCCGCCGGCGGAGGCTGGGAGCTGACCGCGCAGTACCTCGGGTACGAGAGAGGGACGGTCCTCCCCACCTCGACCGCCCGCCGCGAGCTCAACGCCCACATCGCCCAGGTGCACGACCTGTTCGCCTTCGACGAGCCCTGCGGCTTCCCGGCCGGTGCGGCCGGGAAGCTCTCGATGGGCATCGGCGGCATCAACGCCTGCGTGATCTCCCGCCCCTGGAAGAGCTGAGGCCTAGACGCGCTCCCGCGACCGGTGAGGGGCAGGCTCCGCCTGCCCCTCGGCCGGCGCCTTCTCCACCCTCCCCACGGCGTCCAGCTCCTTTTCGAGGGCCGCCTCGGAGACGTAGTGGATGCGGGCGTTCTTCTGGTAGTTCTCGGCCTCGGTGATCCGCTGGTTGAGCAGGCGGTTGTGGCGGAAGTCCGCCACGAGCTGCTTCACCTCCGGGTAGAGAAGGCCGCCCACCGCGAGGACGAAGGCGAAGGCATCCTCCCAGATCGGGATGAACGGGGCCATCACGATGAGGCCGCCGAGGGTGAGGCCGCCGAGCGCAAAGACGACGCGCGCCGTGGCATCCCCTTTGCGCCAGACGTCGTAGCCCGACCGCTCCAGCCGCGTCTGCTCGATCGCGTCGGGAAGGTAGGCCGGCAGCGCAACCTCCAGCACCTCGCGCTCCAGCGTCTCCCAGTAGGACGGCGTGCCGCCGTTCTCGACATAGCTCTCGTGGATCTCTGCGAGCTTGCGGCGCGCGATCTCGATCAGGCGGCCCTGCGCCTCGTTGGGGAGCAGACCGCGCCGCGCGTGCTCGCATTCCTGGAGCACCGCGAACAGGACGTTGCTCAAATCGAAGGATGAACCGGCGACATTCAACATGGCCGGCTCCTCACTGGTCCTGCTGCTGCCGGGCGTTGTCGAGCACCTGCTGCCGGTACTGCACGACGCCGAGCTGCTCCAGCAGGCGGTTGCCGTCGACGATCGTATTGCCACCCGGCAGCTTGGGAAGCTGGCGGATCTCCTTTTTCTGGAGCGCTTCGATGAGCTGCAGATTGACATAGGCGTCGCCCGCGCTGCTGTTGAGCGCCGAGCGCTCCTTGCGGATGCCCTCCGCCTGCGCCGCCTTTTCGGCGAGCGTCGCCTGCGCCTGCTGCTGGCGCTGCACGACATAGGCGTCGGCATTCCTCTTCGCCTGCTCGAAGTCACCCTGGGCGCGGGTGAGCTGCTCGGACAGCTCGGCGACCTTGGCCTGCAGATTCGCCTGATTGACCTCCTGCGTCGCCAGGATCTCGGCCTCCAGCTTCTCGGCCGTCTTCTCGGCTTCCTTGCGCGCATTGATCAGGTTCTGGTACTCGGCCTTGAACGAGAAATCGCCGAGCAGGACCTGCTCGACCACCACGCCGTAGGGCTGCAGGTGCGCCGCCAACAGGGCGGTGGCGTCGTTCGCCGCCGCGAAGCGGAGCTTCGGGTTGTAGAAGTCCTCCGAGTTCAGGCGATTCATCACATCGCGGATGTAGGCGCGGGCCTGCGGCCGGACCAGGCGCTCCTGCAACGTGTCGGTGTCCGGTGCCACCGTTTTCCAGACCTGGGGAACCTTGGTGGCGTCGATCCGCCAGCGCACCGTGACGTCGGTCTCGATGTCGTTGCCGTCGCGCGTCTTGAACCGCAGGTCGTCCTTGCCATCGCGGTCGCCGGCGGCCGCTTCCGCGGTCATCACCAGATTGCGCAGCGAGACGTCGTAGGTCTTCCAATCGTTGATGATCGGCAGGAAGAAATGGGTGGCACCGGGCTCCTTGAGCTCGTAGGAGCCGGTGAGCTTGTTGAACTTCACCCCGATCTCGGTCGCCTCCGTGGTGTGCGGAACGCAGCCGGTGAGACCGGTCGCCGCGAGAAACAGCAGGCCGAGGGTGGAAAAGAGAGCCGCCGGTCGATTCGTTGTGTGCATGATCTTCTCTTACCGGTCCTTGCCGGAGACGATGCTGCCCAGATCGGTGGGGTCTTCGGTGATGTAGATGGGACCCTTGATGGCGTTGAGCAGCGCGAGGCCGCGGCGCAGCCGCAGGAGCTTGGCCGAGCCGGAGCCTTCGAGCGCGCGGTTGATCAGCTCGGTGCCTTCCGCCTCGGCGCTCTTGACCAGCAGGTCGGCCTCCGCCCGCTTCTGCCGCTCATAGAGCTCTTTTTTCGCGCGGATCTCGGTGATCTGCGCGTTGAACTCGGAGGTGCGCACGTTGATCAGGTTCTGCCCTTCCGCCTTCATCTGGTTGAGCCGGGTCTGCACCTCCGACTGCTTGGTGAATTCCCGGTTGGCGAGCACCGACTGATCCTGGATCTTTTTCTGCTCGGTGAGCGCCTGGAAGGTCTCCGGGTAGTCGTATTGGCGCACCAGCAGATCGGTCAGGACGAGACCGTTGGCGGTGAAGCGCTGCGCCAGGTCCTTCTTGAGCGCCTGCACGCGGACCAGCCGCTGCTCATGGTAGAACTGCTCGGCGAGCAATTCGCCCAGATACCGCTTGACCAGCGGATCGGTGAAGCGGATGACCACCGCCTCCTCGTAGGCGGTGGTGAGCCCGAACTGCGAGGCGATCTTGTACGGGTCCTTGATCCGGTAGAGCACCGTGACGTCCACGTCCACGGGGTAGCCGTCGACCGTCGGGACCTTGATCGCGGGACGCTGCTGATGCCCGGCGCCGCGTTCCGCCGGATGGTTGGTGAACTCCACCGCCTGAATGTCGCGCGGGAACGTATGGATCGCCTCATAGCTCGCGATCTCCCGGCGGTAGCCGGCGGTCACCGGCTCCTTCTGCAACCCTTTGCTCGGCCCGTAGGAGATCTGGCGGACGCCGACCTCTCCCGGCGGAACGTAGGTGATCACGCAGGAGCGGAGGAGGAAGAGGGGCACCAGCACCAGCGCAAGGCGCCAGACGAGCTTGCCGAGCCGCCCCCGCAGCTGCTGCAGGAACGGCGACTGCACGGTGAAACGAGGAGGCTTCTTCAAGGATTCTGACATTGGTTTTTCCCCTGGGGGCATGAGGTGGGATCAAGGCTTGATACGTGGACCGCCGGCGGGAGTTGCAGGCGCGCTTTCCGCCCGGACGTGGTTCGACGCACAGCGGTAGCCTCCGTTCAGGATCACACTGCGCACCAGCGGCGGCAGGAGCTCGAGCCGGGCTCCGGCGGCGGCGAAGGTTTCCGTCGCCCTGCGGTCGCCGCTCGGCAGGAGGGAGGAGAAGCCCTCGGCGCGCACCTTGCCGCCGCGGGTCTCGGCGACGACGTTGTTCCAGGTGAGGAGAAAGGTGCCCTGGAGGCCCTCCGGGTCGCGCAGCAGCGCAAACGGCAGGCTGAGCAGCGGCAGGCGGTGGACGCGGAATCCCTCGGAGGCCAGATGCCCGGCGGTCAGGTCCAGAAAGCGGTCGAGGTCTTCGACGCGGGGATCCCGCTGCGCCGCCTGAACCGCGGCGGCGAGAGGAGGTGCGGCGGTCAGGCCCCAGCCGCTGCGCAGCGCCTCCCACTCCGCCGCCGGCAGGTGGGCGGCCAGCTCGCGGCCGAGGGTGACGTCGGCGACCAGCGCCGCCGGCGAGCCGGAAGGACCGGGAAGAAAGGTGACCAGAGAGTCGAGGTCATAGCCGGCACCGCCGCCGATGCGACGCAGGAGGTCCGAGCCCGCGGTGGCTCCGCCGGCGTCGGCGGGCAGGGGATGGACGAAGCGCACCGGCCGCCCCCACAGGGCCGAGAGCTCGCCTGCGGCGGTGCTGGCGGCCGCGGTGTAGCGCGCGATGCCGGCGGCCGAAGCGAACGTCTCCACCGGCACCTGTGACAGGCCGAGCAAGGTGAGGATGCGCGGCTCCAGAGAATGCAGGGTGATCCAGACCCGGCCCGCGGCCGGCAGGATCTGGCCGTTGTGAAAAGGAATCGGCGCCTCCGTCCAGGTGACCCCGCCCCAGGCCCGGTCGATCTCCTCCGGCAATCCGGCGGCCAGCTCGGCTCCCATGTGGGCGTCGTCCTCGCGGCCCGGCTGAAGATTGGGCCGGACGAGGACGACCACCGCCCCGCCGGGGCCGCGGACGAGAGAGAACGGATCGCGCGGCCAGGGAGAGTAGGCCCGGCCGCGCGTGGTGAGCAGGTGCACGTGGAGGGCGGCGGCCCGGCTCTCCAGGGCGCGGAACAACGGCGGGTCGGTGAGAACGAGGATCTGCCGCTCCGGCGCCACCGCGCGCACCGCGGCCAGAAACCGGTCCACGGTGGCCGCATCGAAGAAGAACGACGGGAACGAATACACCGACGCTGCGAGCGGCAGCTCGGCGTCGTCGGTGAAGCGCAGCCCCGGCGCATAGGCCACCCTCCGGTCGGCCGGCCGCTCCGCGGGAGCGGCCGGCGCGAGAAGAAACGCGAGGGCGAGCCAGAGGGCTTTCACGGCTTCGGTGGCAGGGTGTTCGCCTCGAGCTGGTCGAGACTGGCGCGGGCCGCCCTGTCGCGCGGGTTGATCTGCAGGACCTTTTCGAACAGAGCCCGGGCCTCGTCGCGCGCGTCACGGGTCATCAGCAGCACGGCCAGGTCGTTCATCGCGGCCGTATTCTGCGGCGCGAGCTGGAGCGTCTTGCGCAGATCGGCCTCGGCGGCCACCCAGTTGTAGAACGACATCTGGACGGCACCGCGCAGGTACAGCAGGTCGGCGGAGTCCGGCGTCTCGCGCAGGGCCTCCTGCAGGATCTTGAGCGCCTCTTCCTTCCGGTTGAGGGTGAGGAGCAGGCGGGTCTCCAGCGCCCGCGCCTGCAGGCTGCCGGGTTTGGCGGCGAGCTCGCGGCGCACGGCGTCGAGGGCCTTCTCGTTCTGCCCCGCCGCCATGGCGATACCGGCTTCGCGCAGGTCGGCGGAGACCTCGGCCCCACCAGGACCCTCGGCGGAGCGGAACAGGTCGTCCAGACGGTCGCGCGCCCGGTCGGCCGCGTCCTTGCGGCCGGCGGCGTCCAGCGCCTGGGCCAGAGCCTCCCAGACCGGAGGGCTCTGCGGGTAGAGCTGCGCCGCCTTCTCCAGGATCGGGGCGGCCTCCGCCGGCCGCCCGAGCTCGGTCAGCAGCGTCCCCGCTTCGAGGGCGATGCCGATCAGCGGGCGCGGATCGCCGACCGCCTGCACGTCGGAGGGAAGCTTGTCGGCGAACGGTTTCAAGGTGGCGAGCGCCCCGGCCTTGTCCCCCGCCTTGCGCTGAGCGCGGCCGAGCAGCAAGGCGAGGCCGGGGTGCTGGCCGGCATGACCGGTGAGCTGCTTCACGGCGTCGGCCGGCCGGTTCGCCACCAGATAGGCCTCTGCGAGAGCGCGGCGGTACTCGAGGTCCATCGCCGCCGGCACGCCCGGGGCGAGCGGTTCGAGCAGGGCCACGGCGGCGGCGCCGTCCCCTTTCTGGGCCGCGGCCCGGCCCCGCAGGAGACGGATCGCCGGGTCGTCCGGGGAGACGCCGAGGGTGTCCAGGAAACCCTCCGCCTCCTGCGGACGTTCGAGCTGCACGGCGAGGGAGGCGGCGGCGAGCCGCGCCTCGGTGTCGTTCGGGTGCGCTGCGGCCCAGGGGTAGAGCAGGCTGTAGGCCTCGACGAGGCTCCCCTGGCGCATGACCAGGAGCCCCAGGTCCCGCGCCGCCGGCGAGTCGGGCGCCGCCTGGGCTCCCCGTTGCAGATAGCCGGCACCCAGCTCCGCCTGTTTCACCGCAAAGGCGGCGCGCGCGGCGTTGTAGAGCACGGCGGCATCGGCGCCGTCGGCGTCGGCCAGCGGCTTGAGGACGGCCAGGGCCTCGGCGGCCTTCCCCTGCTGGAGATAAAGGGTGCCGAGCAAGGCGAGCCCCTGCGGCGCAGCGCCACCGGCGGCGCGCTGCGCTTCGAGATCCCGGATGCCACCGGCCACGTCGCCCGCCTCGATCTTCTTGATCGCGTCCTGGGTCAGCGGGTCCACGGCGGAGCGCGGAGGGGGGGCCGGCGCCGTCTGCGCGAGGGCCGGCAGCGCGACGGACATCAGGAGCAGGAGCACGGGAGCGGTCTTCTTCGTCGTCGTCATGGGCATTAGTCTAGCCTGATATGATGCGGCGCCTCGCGGCCCACGCCGCGACTCGAGCCCACCCGATGAGCCAGCGCCGCCGGTCCACCCGTCCCGAGCCCCCCCGGAAGGCCGTGGCTTGCGCCGACGAAGCGCCGCCGACGGATCGGCCAGGCCTCGCGGGGGCGGTCCTGGTCTTCGCAGCCGCCCTCCTCGTCCGTTCCATCGCCGCTCTGCAGCTCGGCGCCACACCGCTCTACCAGACGCCACAGCTCGACGCGCTGGAGTACCTCACCTGGGCGCAACAGATCGCCGCCGGCAACTTCCTGTGGCCGGTGCCGCCGCCGCACGGCCTCGGGTATCCCGGCTTTCTCGGCCTCCTCCTGGCGCTCTTCGACGGATCGTCCGACGCGGCACGCGGTGTCCAGGCGCTTCTGGGAGCGGGGACCTGCGTGCTGGTGGCCCTCGCCGGGAGCCGCGCCTTCGGCCGCCGCGCCGGGATCGCCGCCGGCCTCGTTCTCGCCGCCCAGGGGCCGCTCGTCTTCACCGAGGTGTCCCTCCTCGGGGAGGGGCTCCTCCTCTTCCTCCTCACCGGCGCCCTGGCCGTCTTCCGGCTCGTCCGGCCGCCGCTCCTCTGCGGTGCCGGAGCCGGCGCTCTGCTCGGCCTCGCCGTCCTGGTGCGGCCGACCGCCCTCGTCCTCCTGCCGGTGCTCGCCGCGGGCCTCTGGCTGGAGAAGCGAGAGGACCGCCGCTCTCCCCTCGCCGCCGGCCTCCTGCTGGCCTGCTGCCTTCTGGTGGTGGGGCCGGTCGTAGGGAAGATCTCCCGGGTCAACGGCGCCTTCGTGCCGGTGCAGGGGCACGGCGGCCTCAACTTCTACATCGGCAACAGCCCGCTGGGAGAAGGCCTGCCCGCCAAGCGGCTGGGCCGCGGCTGGGAGATGCTCGCGACCGAGGCACTCCGCGCCGGCCACACGACTCCCGCCGCCCAGGACCGCTACTACCTGAAGAAGACCCTGGGGGAGATCGGCGAGCACCCCGGGGCCTTCGCCGGCCTCCTGGCACGCAAGGCCTTCTGGCTCCTTCAGGCGGACGAGGTCCGCGACACCCACAGCTACGCCTTCTTCCGCAGCCAGACCTCCATCCTGCGCCTGCTGCCCGGCTTCGGCCTGCTCCTCGCCCTGGCCGGCGCGGGCCTGGTGGCCGCCGCGCGGCGTGGGGCTCCACAGCCGGTCCTCCTGGCGGTCCTCCTGGTCCTGGCGGCGACCACCATCTTTCTCGTTGTGGGAAGCCGCTACCGCCTTCCCCTGGTGCCGGTTCTCGCGCTCTATGCAGGGCTCGGTGCGGTCAGCCTGTTCACTGCGGCACGGGAGCGGCGGACGCGGGACCTGGCCGTTCTCGCGGCGACCGCCCTCGGGCTTTGGGGCCTGTCGCACGCCTGGCGGCACGCGCCGACGCACAACTTCGCCGAAGAATGGACGATGACCGGCGCCTCCCTGGAGAAGCGGGAGATCTGGCCGGAAGCCCTCGCCGCCTACGAGCGGTCCCTGGCGGCGGACGCCGCCTACGTGCCGGCGCTGGAAGGACTGGGGCGGACCCGCATCAAGAGGAACGACCTCGCGGGCGCCGAACAGGTGCTGCGGCAGGCGCTCCGGATCGAGCCGGACGCGCAGCGCGCCCACCATTACCTGGGCGTCGTCCTGCAGCAGACCGGCCGGCCGGCCGAAGCGGTCGCCGAGCTGCGCGCCGCGCACGCGCTGGCACCGGACGACCTGCCGGTCCTGCGCGCCCTCGCCCCGCTGGCGGCGGCCGGCGGCGCCCTCGACGAAGCGGCCGGCCTCTACGGCCGGCTCGTCGCCATCGACCCGGGCGATGCCGCCGCCCAGCTCGCCCTCGCCCGCCTGGAAGGAGCGCGCGGCCGGGCCGCCCAAGGCCTTCCCGCGGCGCGGCGCGCTGCGGAGCTGGCCCCGGGCAACCCGGAAGCCTGGCTGGTCCTCGCCCGCCTCGCCCTGGACACCCGCGACGCCGCCACCGCCGAGGCGGCCCTGCAGCGGGTGGATGCGCTGATCGGCAGGGGGCATCCGCTGGTGGCAGAGGCCTGGGAGATGCTGGAAGGTTTGAAGCGAGAGGGTGGGTAGGGGGAAAGGACAATAAGGTCACCAAGGACAACAACGACCCCGGAGTCTTGGGTCCCTGCCGTCCTTGGCGACCTTGTCGTCTTTTCCTACATCGCCCTGAGCTCGCGGCTGTCCGGATGCTTCTGCCGCGCGAAGCCGAGCAGCGCCGCGGCCCCCTGCGTCTCTCCGAGCGTGCGCAGCGTCCGCACCGCCTCGGCATAGGCGAGCGGTGTGTCATTGCGGTCCACCAGCGCTTTCAAGACCGCCACCGCCTCCTGGGACCGCCCCTGGGCGGCGTACAGCACGGCCAGGCGGGTGAACGCGGCGGGGTTCGAGGGAAAATCCTCGATCTCGCGCTGGAACGCCTTCTCCGCCTCGGCGTTGCGGCCGAGGCGTGCCAGCAGATCGCCATGCTGGAAGAAGAGCCCCGAGAACTTCGGACGCCCCTCCATGCGCGCCACCTCGTCCACCGCCGCCTGGGTGACGGCGAGCGCCTCCTCGACCTTCCCCTGCTTCTGGAGCACCTGGGCCAGCACGATCTTCGGGCCGATCCGGCCGCTGAAGCTCTCGGCTTCGACCGCGGCCCGGGCTTCGCGCTCGGCGGCGGCGAGATCCCCCTGCGCCTGGGCGATCTGCGAGAGCAGGCTGCGCGCACCCGCCGGGCTCGTCTTCAGGGCGATCTCCGCGTGCTCGCGCGCCTCGTCATAGCGCTTCATCTCCAGGAGAAGGGTGCCGGTGGCGATCGCGATGTGCGCCGCGCCTCCGGAGGTCGTCATCGCCTGCTTGAAGGCGGCGAGCGCCTCCTCCTGCCGGCCGGTCTTCTGCAGGGCCTCGCCCAGATTCTCCCAGGCATCGACCATCTGTGGATTCGCCTCGACCAGCCGCCGGAAGAGAGGAACCGACTCGGCGAACCTCTGGGCGGCGAACAGGTTCATCGCCTCTCCCAGGTCCTTCAGGGTATGGATGCCGTCCTTGGGATCGGGGAGGGGGCCGGAGCCGCCGGCCGCGCCTCCGGCCAGATAGCCGAGCGAGGCGAGCCGGCCCGCGGTCTCGGCGTCGACCGCCGACGGCGCCGTCAACGGCGTCACAAGGGGAGCCAGCGCCTGGCGCAAGGAGGCGAAGGTGCGGCGCTCTTGCTCCAGGACGTTGCGCGTCTCCCCCGGATCGGACGCGAGGTCGTACAGCTCGGGGCGGGGCGCCTCAATGTAATGGAAGCGGTCGCGCACCAGGGAGGTCAGCTCGCTCCAGCCGAAGTGGAGGCGCGGGTACCAGGTCTCGGCGTAGACGTCTCGCACAGGAGCCTTCTCGTCGCGCAGGTCGAGCAGGGAGGCACCGTCCATCCCGGCGGGCAGCGGCCGGCCGGTGAGCGCGAGGAGGGTCGGGGTGACGTCCACGAGCCGGGCTGTGCCGGCCACGGAGGTGCCGCCGAGCGACGAGCCCGGCAGCTTGAGCAACAGAGGCACCTGCAGGGCCTCCCGATAGAGGAAGATCCCGTGCTCCGGCTCGCCGTGCTCGCCGAGCCCTTCGCCGTGGTCGGAGAGGACGACGATCACCGCCTTGTCGTAGAGGCCGCGGCTCTTGAGCTCGTCGAAGAAGCCCCCGAGAAGGGCGTCGGTCGCAGCGATCTCGCCATCATAGGGCGCCGCGCGGTAGCGGGTCGCGAACGGCTCGGGCGGCGCGTAGGGGGTGTGCGGCTCGTAGAGGTGGAGAAAGAGGAAGAAAGGCTTCTCCGCGGCGTCTCCCAGACCGCCCAGCCAGGCGAGAGCCGCGCGCACCGTCTCGCCCCCGGAGCGCTGGCTGTTGCCCATCGCCTCGGTGGGGCGCCGGGTGACCCCGTCGTCGTAGCGATCGAAACCGTGTCCCAGCCCGGTGTCGCCGCGCAGCACGTAGGCCGAGACCGCGGCGCCCGTGGCATACCCCGCCTGCTTCAGCAGGTGCGGCAGGTACGGGTGCGCCGCCGCGTCGAAGCGATAGCCGAGGTTGTCGCGCACCCCGTGATGGTTGGGCAGGACGCCGGACAGGATCGAAGCGTGGGACGGCAGGGTGAGAGGTGTATGGCTCCAGGCGCGCTCGAACAGCAAGGCGTCGCGGCGGAAGGCGTCGAGAGCCGGCGTCTCCACCCCTTTGTATCCATACGCCGGCAGATGGTCGGAGCGCAGGGTGTCGATCGAGATCACGATCACCGGCGCGCCCGGAAACGGGCCGGTGCCGGCGCCGCGGCGGCACCCTGCGACGGCGGCCAGCGCGCCGAGCAGGGGAAGGAGCAACCAGAGGGTCAGACGTTTCATCCGCCGATCTCCCGCAGCAGCCGCTGCGCTTTTGCGATGTCGGGGCCGTAACGGGCCGGAGGAGCGGTCGCCACGAACCGGCGCAAGGCCTCGCGCGCTTCGTCCCGCCGGCCGGCCCGGGCCGACACCAGCCCCACGTTCAACAAGGCATCGAATTGAGCTCCGTCGAGCGCCAGTGCCCGGCGCCAGGCGGTGAGGGCCGCCTCCGGCCCCTCGAGGTCGTAGAGCGCCACGCCCAGGGCCGTCCACGAGCCGGCGAGCCGCGGATCGAGCGCCAGCGCCCGTTCCAGGTGAACGCGGGCCTGCTGCGCGCGGCCCTGGCGGAGCTCCGCCAGACCCAGCAGCTCCTCGGCCTGGGCGCCGCCTCCGAGCACCTCGACGGCTTCTGCGGTGCGCCCCCGGGCGGCGAGCGCCTGGCCGAGGTCGCGCAGGAAGGCGGGGCTTCCCCGCCGCGCCCGCCGCCATTCGGCGAGCGCGGTGTCGAGGTCGCCGCGGCCGAGCGCCACCGCGGCGAGCATCTCGTGGGCGTCCCGGTTCTCGGGATCACCGGTCAGCATCAGCTCCGCATGCTGGCGGGCTTCCTCGAAACGTCCCATCCGGTAGAGCTGGCGCGCCACATAGAAGGCGTACTCGGGGGCTCCCCCGGCGAGCTCCAGCGCACGCCGGTAGGCCGCGAGCGTCTCCTCCGGCCGCGCCAGGTGCTCGCGGCAGGTCGCCAGGAAAAACCAGCCGTCCAGCAGGTCGGGCTTGCGCACCACCAGCCGTTCGAGAAGCTCCGAGGCCTCGCTCCAGCGCTCGCCGGCCACCAGCGCCTTGGCGTGCTGCAGGTCGCGCAGGACGTCGCGCTGGGTGCGCGGGTCCGCAAGGCGGCCGGAGGCCAGGCTGCCGCGGCCGGCATACCCCAGGGCCGCCAGCTTGCGCGCCGTTTCCGCATCGACCGCCCCCGGCGGGGCGAGCTCGCGGGGGATGGCTTCGAGGGCCTGGCGCAGCGTGCCGTAGACGCGCCTCTCGGCCTCCAGGACATTGCGGGTCTGGCCGGGATCGGCGACCACGTCGAACAGCTCGGGCGCCGGGCCATGGATGTAGTGGAAGCGGTCCTCGATCAGCGAGGCGAGCTCGCTCCAGCCCAGGTGGAGGCGGGGGTAGGCGGTCTCGGAGTAGATCCGGCGCGCCGGCCCCAGGGCGAGGAGGCTCGCGCCGTGCATCGCCGCCGGGACCTTGCGGCCGGTCAGGGCGAGGAGCGTGGGAGCGATGTCCGCGAGCTGGGCCGGGGCCGCCACCGTGGTCCCCGCCCGCCCGCCGCCCGGGAGCTTGAGCAGCAAAGGCACCTGCAACGCTTCGCGGTAGAGGAAGATCCCGTGGCCGTCCTCGCCGTGGTCGCCGAGCCCTTCCCCATGGTCGGAGAGCAGGACGATGAGCGCCCGGTCATAGTCCTGGCGCTCGCGCAGCGCGGCGAGCAGCGAGCCGACCGCCGCGTCGGCCGCCGCGATCTCGCCGTCATAGGGCCGGGCGCGGTAGCGGGAGGCGAACGGCTCAGGGGGCGCGTACGGCGTGTGCGGCTCGTACAGGTGGACGAACAGGAAGAACGGAGGAGCCCCCTCCGCGGGCCGGGCATGCAGCCAGTCGATGGCGGCGCCGACCGTCGCCATCCCGGGCCGCTCGACCAGCTCGGCCCGCGCCTCGACTCCCGGAAGCCCCTGGTCGTAGACGTCGAAACCGGCGCCGAGCCCGGTGTCCTTGTGCAGCACGAAGCTGGAGACGAACGCCGCCGTGGCGTAGCCCGCTTCCTTGAACAGCCGGGGGAGATACGGATGGGCCGCCGCGTCGAACGGATAGCCGCCGTTGTCGCGCACGCCATGCTCCGGCGGCAAAAGGCCGGTGAACAGAGAGGCGTGGGAGGGGAGGGTCAGCGGCACGTGGCTGTAGGCGCGCTCGAACAGGATCGCGTCGCGCCGCAGGGCGTCGAGGGCCGGCGTCTCCACGGCGCGATACCCGTAGGCCGGCAGATGATCGGAACGCAGTGTATCGATCGAGATCAGCACGACGGGTGCCTTCTCGAAGGTCTCCCGCTCCCGGCCACAACCGGCGAGCGCCGCAGCCACGGCGAGAGCGAGGAGGACGGCGGAAGCCGCGGTGAGCCGGCGCATCAGCGCCTCCCCTGGGCGAGAATCCGGCGGGCTTTCTGAAGGTCCACGGCGAAGCGCTCCGGCGGGGCGGTGGCGACGAATTGCTGCAGCGCCTGGCGCGCCTCGGCGGGACGTCCGGCCTCCAGCGCCACCAGACCCAGATTGAACAGGGCGTCGAACTGGCGCGGATCGAGCGCCACCGAGCGCTTCCAGGCATCGAGCGCCGCCGCCGGCCCTTCGAGCTGATAGAGCGCCACGCCCAGGGTGTTCCAGGAGATCGGGAGAGACGGGTTCAGCTCCAGGGCATGGCGCAGGGCATCGCGCGCCGCGGCCGGCCGGCGGCGGCGCAGCTCGACGATCCCCAGGTTCTCGAACCCTTTGGGATCCGCCGGATGGCGCCGGGTGGCGTCCGTGAGCACCCGCACCGCTTCGTCGTGGCGGCCGGCGTCGGAGAGCGCGGCGCCGAGCGCGTTGAGGGTGGTGGCGTCCCCATCCGCGGCGATCGGTTGCAGCAGCTGGACGGCTTCGGCGGAGCGGCCGGTCTCGGCGAGGGCCATGCCGAGCTGACGCCGCAGGGACGTCTGCTCCGGAGCGCGGGCCAGCGTCGCCCGCAACACCTCGATCGCCTCCTCGTGGCGCTCCAGCTGGCGCAGCGACAGGGCCAGGTGCTCGGCCGCCTCCGTCATGTCCGGCCGCGCCGCCAGGATCTCGCGCGAGAGCGCCGCCGCCTCGGCGAAACGGCGGCGGGAGTACAGCTCGACCGTCTGATGGATCTTGCGGTCGATCTCCACCAGGTTCTTCGGATCGTCCGCAGCCGTCCATTCCGTCTTTCCTCCGGAGGACCCCACGGAATAGCCGAGGCTGCGCAGCTTCGCCTCCTGCTCCGGTGTGATCTTCCCCTTGGCCGGCGGCCAGACCGATTCCTCCGGCAGGGCCGCGGCGAGCGCCCGGGCGGCGCGCCGGTCGTCCGCGAAACGGTTCGCCGCCTCCCCGGGATCGGCCGCCAGGTCGTACAGCTCCGGCAGCGGTAGCTCAATGTACTTCTTGCGCGCGGCGATCAAGCCCCGCAGGGGTGCCCAGCCACGGTTCAGGTGGGTGGAGAGCGACTCGAAGTAGGTCACCTGCGCCGGGTCGGCGGCGTCGAGCGGGGCGGCCAGAAGGGACCGTCCGGGAAGGTCCGGCGGCAGCGTGAGACCGAGCGCGCCGAGGACGGTGGGAAGGACGTCCACGTGCCGCGCCGGCCGGCCGTCCGCGCCCGGTGTGACGCCGGGACCCCAGACCACCAGCGGCACCTTGAGCGTCCCCTCGTAGGCGAACAGGCCGTGCGTCAGCTCGCCGTGCTCGCCCAGGGATTCGCCATGGTCGGCCGTCATCACGACCAGGGCCGGCGGCTCCTTGCCGTCGAGCAAGGGACCGAGCAGCGGGGCGAGAAACGAGTCGGTCGCGGCGACCTCTCCGAGATAGGGCCGGTCGCGGTAGCGGCTGCGAAACGGCTCCGGCGGGTCGTACGGCGAGTGCGGATCGTAAAGATGGAGCCAGAGGAAGCGGCGCTTGCCGCGCTGGGCCGTCCACCAGGCGAGGGCCGGAGCGACCGCCTGGTCGCCGCGCCGCTCCGCCATCAGAAAGTCGTCGGGCCGGGAACCGCGCGGGAAACGGTCGTCGTAGACGTCGAACCCCTGGTTGAGCCCGAAACCGGCATCCAGGGGATAGGCGGAGACGAAGGCGCCGGTCGCCCACCCGGCCTGCCGGAGCAGGGTGGCGAGCGTCGGCACCGACGGGGCCAGGACGAACCCGGTGTTGTCGCGCACTCCGTGTTGCCAGGGGTAGAGGCCGGTGAGGAGGTTGGCGTGCGAGGGGAGCGTGACCACGTTGTGGGCGTGGGCGTCGGTGTAGACCCGGCCCTGCGCGGCGAGGCGGTCGAGGAGCGGTGTCTCCACCTCCCGGTTGCCGGCGAAACCGAGGGAATCGGCGCGCAGGGTGTCGAGAGTGAGGAGAACCACGTCGGCCCCGCGGGCGGCCGCCGGAGGAGACGAAGACGGTGCATCCGCGGGAGACGAACCGCAAGCGGCGGCCTGGACCCCGAGGACCACGAGGGCTGCGAGGCCCGAGAACCGCCGATGCATGATGTGCCCTGGCCGACTACAGCGCGTTGATGTACTCGCGGACTTCGTCCGCGTTCGGATTGTTCGGGTCGACCTCCAGGAGCTTCTGGAAGTCGGCCTTGGCTTCCGCCGTCTTGTTGAGCGCGAGGTAGGTGAGGCCCCGGTAGTAGTAGGCGGTGGCCAGCTCGGGGTTGTCCTTGACGACCTTGTCGAACTTCGCGAGCGCTCCGGGAAGGTCCTTCTCGTTGTAGAGCTTGATGCCGAGGTTGAGCAGAGAGTTCGGATCGACCTTGACGCCTTCGGGGAGCTTCGCCATGTACTGTTCGGCCTCCACCTCGCGGCCGGCGGAGACCAGCAGGGTCGAGACGAGCTGCAGCGTCTCGACGTCGTCCGGCTGGATCGCCAGCGACGCCTTCAGGGTATCGATCGCCTGGTCGGTCTTGCCTTCCTCGAACCAGGTGCGGGCGATGGTGCGGGTGATCGACGACTTGAGGACCGGATCGTCGGCCTCCAGAACGCTCAGAGCCTCCTCGTACCTGGCGCGGGCTTCTGCGAACTTGCCCTCGCCGAGGAGGGCATTGGCCTGCTCGATCGCCACCTTCGCCTTGGCGTTGCCCGAGGCCTGCTCCGCCTTCTGCAGGACTTCCTTCGGGATGACCTTCAAGGTGATGTTGATCGGCTTCGCCACCTGGAACTCATCGACCTTGACCTGCCCTTCGGAGATCATGAAGCCGTCCTTCTCGATGAGGATGCCCCACGCCCCCTGGGCGAGCCCGAGGATCGACCACTTGCCGTTCTTGTTCGAGGTGATGGGCTGCGGGCCTTCCGCGTTGGGATCGACCCGGTCGCTCCCTTTGCGCAGGGTGATCTTGGCACCCTCGACGGGCTGGCCCTGCTCGTCGCGGATCTCCCCCTGGAGGCGGCCGCGGCCGGCCCAGGACTGTGCGGAAGCGGGTAGCGCCGCCGCGAGGAGGGCGGTGGCGAGGAAGAGGACGAGGTGGGTGCTATATCTGTGACGCATGAGTTTCCTCCGTGATTGGCGCCGATGGGTGCCTGCCGTACGTGGAGGAGCATAGCGCCGGGCGGAGCAAAAAAAAACGCCGGGGGTCGCCCCCCGGCGTTTTCGCTCCTCCGTCTTCCGGAGCGGAGCCTGGATCAGCGGAAGCTGAAGCGGGCGCCGACGCGGAAGATACGCGGGCTGGTGATCTCGGTCACGTAGTCCGCGTACGGGACGAAGGGGTTCAGGCGGATGGTGGTCGCGTTCAGGGGCGCCCGCAGACGGTGGCTCCGCTGCAGGATGGTGCCCTCGTTGGTCAGGTTGAACACGTCGACGCCGAGGGTGACCCCGAAGTCGGAGAACGTGAGCTCCTTCTCAATGCGCGCGTCCACGATGTGGATGTCGTCGAGACGGAACGCCTCGGGATCACCGAGGGCCTGGACCCGGGTGAAGCCCGGGAAGCCGCGGGCGCCGAAGCCGATCCGCTCGAAGTACGGCAGCGGGTAACCCTCGCGGCCGGTGAGGTTCAACGCGGCGTTGAAGCCCCACGGACGATCCGGGGCGACCTGATAGAGGCCGTTGATGCTGTAGGACCAGTTGCTGTTGATGTAGACGGCGCCCTTGGCGCCCGAGCCGGTGCCCGAGCCCTGGAGGACGGCGTCGCCCTCGCGGTTGCCGCCGCCGAGGAAGAAGGTGGGGTCCTCCTGCTCGGGGACCTTGCTCCACTCCCAGTTGGAGAAGGAGGCGTTGCCACGGAGCATCCAGCGGTTGGCCAGACGCTTGTTGAAGGTGATCGCGAGACCCTTGTACTCCTGCTCGGAGTCACCGTTCAGAAGGATCTGGCCGCCACGGCTGGTGATGCCGGACCGCAGGCGGTACCACTCGAGGGTGTAGTCCTGGCCGTTCGGCAGGCCGCCCGGACGGACGGTGGAGACCTTCTCGTAGTCGCTGCGCCGGTGGGGCCGGCCGAGCTTGTTGATGTTCGACGGATCCCAGCCGCTCTTGCCGTTTTCGAAGACGAGGTAGTCGCCCTCGAGGATGTCGAAGATCTTGCGGTAGGTGAGGTTCAGGCCGACCACGAACTCCGGCAGGAGGGCGTGCTCGACGCTGAACAGCAGCTCATCGGTCTTCTGCGGCTCGAGGTCGGGATCGACCGCGTTCGAGGCCACGAAGCCGCCGGTGTTCGGATCGAAGTTGGCGCTGAAGCCGATGACGTCGCTGAAGTCGATACGGCCGTCGCCGTTCAGGTCGAGGACCTGGCCGCGATTGAGCTGGCCGCCGACCGCCGGAGCGTTGATGTAGAACTGCGCGTACTGGTAGGCGCTGATCGGGTTCAGCCAGCCGCCGAAGCCGGTGCCCAGCTGGTCGGCGAAGCGGGAGTAGCTGGCCCGCAGGAGCGTCTTGCGCTCGGCACCCAGCGAGTAGGTGAGGCCGACGCGCGGGACGATCGAGGTCCAGTCGAAGCCGGCCTCCTGACCCCGGTAGCTCACCGAGGGCAGCACGGTCGGGAAGGCCGGATTGGCCTGCAGCGTCTCGCCCAGGTTCTCCGCTTCCTGCTTGTCCCAACGGAGGCCGAGGTTGATGGTGAGGTTGCCGCTGGACAGGGTGTCCTGGGCATAGAGGCTGGTGTAGGTCTGGTCGAGGTGGCCGATGCCCTCGCGGGTGGCATACAGGATGCCCTGGCCGCCCTCAGGACCGAAATCCCACTCGTTGCCCAGGTAGTAGCCCAGGCCGCCGAAGTTGGACAGCGAGCGGACCTCGGCGGTCCGGTAGCTGGCGCCGAACTTCAGCTCATGGCTGAGGCTGCCGGTGTTGAAGAAGGTGGAGGCGTCCGCCTTGAGCTGCTCCTGCGGGCGCTCCGTCTGGTAGATCTGGAACGTGTTGTGCCAGACCAGCGAGGTGTCGAGGCCGGTGGTCACTCCGGTGCCCGGAGCGTAGCCGCCCTGCGGGACGAGCTCGAAGCCGCCGTTGACGACCGAGTAGAGGCCCGTCAGGTAGAAGTTCGAGGAGAAGATGTGCGTGTCCTCGATCTTGTACGCCGTCGGGCTGTCGCCGAACTTCGCCTGGTTCCAGGTGGTCTCCTGCGGACGGAAAGGACCGGCGTTGCGGCCGATCTTCACCTTGTCGCTCTGGAGGGCGAAGCCGGTCGCCGAGTTGCTCGGCGCGATCTGGGCGTTGAACTTCAGGTTGCCGGTCTCCAGCTCGGTGTAGTCGCTGACGTCAGCCACCGTCAGGAGGTCCACCTTCTGCAGGCCGTAGGAACCCCAGACCCAGAGCCGGTCCTTGACGATCGGGCCGCCCAGCTCGACGCCGTAGTCCTTCACGGAGACGATCCGGTTGCCCTGCTTGAAGGCCGGTTGCGCACGGCCGTTCGGGAAGCCGAGAGCCGCGCTCGCATTGCCGGGGAAGGCCTGGCCGAGGTCGCCCTTGTCGACGCTGAACTCCGACTGCCAGGAGTCGTCGGCCAGGAGGTAGCGACCGCTGCCACGCCACTCGTTCGTGCCGCGCTTGGTCACCATGTTGAGGACGACGCCACCGGTCGCGATGGTGGAGTCGGAGCCGCCGGTCGAGACCTGCATCTCCTCGAAGGAGTCGAAGTCATAGTAGGCCGGCGAAGAGCCGAGAGCCGCCATGTCGGTGATCACCACGCCGTCGACCGACCACACAGCCTGGTCGCCGGTGGAACCGGGACCGACATACTGCGACTGCTGGCCGCTCTCGTTGCCACCGACGTTGATGCGGTCGGTGAGAACGCCCGGGGTCGACTGGAGAATCGCCCAAGGATCGCGGGCGGTCGGGATCTTCTCGAGCTCGGTCTGGGTGACCGTGGCGCCGGTCGAGATGCGCCGCTCGTCGAGCAGCGGGCTCTCGGCCGTCACCGTGATCACGTCCTCGACCGCCGCCGACAACGTCACCTCGACCGTCGTGTTACGGCCGATGTTGATGGAGACGTTCGGGTACTCGACCGTCGAGAAACCCTCCAGCTCGGCCTTGAGCTGGTAGGAGTCCGGCGACAGGCTCAGGAAGCGGAACTCACCCTCCGCGTTGGTAACCTGGACCGCCGCAGCGCCCGGGCCGGTCAGGGTCACGGTGACCCCCGGCAGCGCGCCGCCCTGCTCGTCCACGACGGTTCCGAAGAGGTTGCCGCTCTGCAACTGGGCGAAGGCGGCACCGCCGCCGAGCACCAGAAGCATGGCGGTGACCGCCACGATCCGTCCCCACAAGTTGGAGCTCTTCATATCAATAAACCTCCCATTGGTTGTTTTGGCAAGCCGCGCGATGCTGCTCCGCGGCCCCGTGTGACAAACTCAGCTCCTTCAAATTCTTCTGCGCCACGCCACCTCCTCTCAGGTCGTCCATCGGGTCTCAAGATGAGCGGCAGAACTCTACTCATAATGCCACCGACAGGTCAAGCAAGGAGAGTGCCATCCGGGCACGCGCCCTGCCAATCTGGCAAGCGCCTGACCTACAGCCACTTAGGCGATCCAGAGACGCGGCCTCCTCCGCCCGGGATTCAGATTCTTGGATGGGTCGGGTCCGGGAATTTGGATGGACCCCCGTGTCCCGCCCCCGTCTCGTCCACCGGGCGGTGCTGGGGTTATATTGAGGCCACGATGCGCCACTCGCCCAATCTCCGCTCTCTCCTCTGTCTCGGCGCCGTCCTCGGCGCCAGCGTCACGGGATGTGCCCAGTACCAGCGTTTCGACTCCGTCGCCCATCTGCGCGAGCAGTACGCCGGGCAGGTGGGTGCCGCGGCGGCGCAGCAGCTCGCCGTCCCCTTCGAGATCGACGGCTCGGTGCGGGCCGCGATCGAGAAGAAGCTGCGCCCGCTCCCCTCGGAGCTGCGAACGCTCAACGCCGTGCTCAACTTCATCTTCGAAGACCTCGACCTGCACTACTCGCTCACCCCGACGCGCACCGCCGTCCAGACGTTCCACGAGGAGCGCGGCAACTGCCTCTCGTTCGTCAACCTCTTCGTCGGCCTCGCCCGCGAGCGCGGATTGAACCCTTTCTACGTCGAGGTCACGGACTACCAGAAGTGGAACCACCGCGCCGGCATGGTGGTCAGCCAGGGCCACATCGTCGCCGGCATGTACCTGGACGGGGAGCTCAAGACCTACGACTTCCTCCCTTACCGCCCGAAGGCCTACCGCGACTTTCAGCCGATCGACGACCTGACCGCCGCCGCCCACTACTACAACAACCTCGGAGCCGAAGCGCTGCTCGACGGCGATCTGAAGCGGGCCGCCGGGTTGCTCGAGACCGCCACCCGCATCGCGCCCGGCTTCGAGAAGGCGGTCAACAACCTGGGCGTGGTGAAAGCGCGCAGCGGCGACCTTCAGGGAGCCCTCGACCTCTACAACAAAGGGCTCGCCCTGTCCCCGGACAACTCGATGATCCTCACCAACATGACGCGCGCCTACCAGCAGCTCGGGCGCACCGCGGAGGCGGACGGCCTGCTCGCCCGCATCGAGACGTCGAACACCACCAACCCCTTCTTCTTCGTCTACCAGGGGGAGATCGCGCTGAGCCGCGGCGACAACCAGAAGGCGCTCGACTACATGGTCAAGGCGTTGCGCCTCGACACCGAGGCACCGGAGGTCCACGTGGGGTTCGCCAAGGTCTACCTCGCGATCGGCGAGGTGGACAAGGCCCGCCACCACATCGAGCGCGCCTTGAAGCTCGACGCGACGAACCAGGACGCCTTGCAGCTCGCCACCATGCTCAGACGGTAGTACCATCAGCGACCTACTGGGACGATGAAGGAGGCCCCGATGGTCCCGCTTTCCGACGTCCGCCGCTCTCTGCCGCCGCTCTTCGCCCTGCTCCTTCTGGCGGCGCCTCTCCTTGCCGCGCAGAAGAAACCCGTGGCCGGCGACCGCTTCGAAGACACCTCGGAAGTGGTCGCCGTGGAGGTCCCGGTCCAGGTCATCGGCCGTGACGGCCAGCCGGTACGCGGCTTGACCGCCGCCGACTTCGAGGTGTTCGACGAAGGGAACCGCCAGGAGCTCACCGGCTTCGAGGTGATCGACCTCACCTCGACCGAAGAGGCGACCCGCCGCATGGATGCGGCGCGCATCGAGGCGCTCGGCGCCGCGGCCCGCCGTCATTTCCTTCTTCTGTTCGACCTCTCCTTCTCCTCGCCGACCGCGATCCTGCGGGCGCGCCTGGCGGCCCGCGACTTCCTTCTCACCTCCCTGCACCCGGCGGACCTCGCCGCGGTCGCCACCTACTCGCTGGAGACCGGCCCCAAGCTGGTGCTCACCTTCACGCCGGATCGCGCCCAGCTCGCCCGCGCCATCGACACCCTCGGCCTGAACCGCGTCTTCGACGCGCGGGAGCGCGATCCTCTCCGCTTCCTGATCGAGTCGGGGGACGACCTCTCGGCGTCCGCCGCATCCAGCGGCACCGGAGGCGGCGCCGGCTCGGAGGTGCGGGCGCAGCGCGATCAAGCGATCAGCGAGCAGCTCCAGGCGATCACCTTCTCCGCCGATCAGAGCCAGCGCGCCTTCGAGGTGAGCCGCATCACCTCCTACTCGCGCGCCCTCGCCGAGATGGCGCGTTCGCTCAACGCCGTCCAGGGGCGCAAGAACGTCCTCTTCTTCTCGGAAGGGTTCGACAGCAGGCTGCTGCTCGGCTACGGCATCAACGACGCGGAGGCCGAGCAGGACAGTGCCAATTCGATCCAGGGCCGCATCCAGTTCGTCGACACCGACGCCCGCCATGGAAACACCGGCCTGCAAAAGGACCTCTCCCGCATGCTGGAGGAGTTCCGCCGCGCCGACTGCGTGATCCAGGCGGTGGACGTGGGAGGCCTGCGCGGCACCGGCGACTCGGTGGGCCAGAAGCGGGTCAACGGCCAGGAGGCGCTCTTCTATCTGGCCAACGAGACCGGCGGCGAGCTGTTCAAGGACGCCAACGACCTCGGCACCCAGCTCGACCGGGTGCTCACCCGCACCTCCCTCACCTACCTTCTGACCTTCCAGCGCAACGACCTTCCGCACGACGGCGACTACCGCCGCCTGCGGGTCAAGGTCAAGGCGCCCCAGGCCGCCAACGCGCGCGTCTCCTTCCGCTCCGGGTACTACGCGCCGCGGCCGTATGCGGAGCTTTCGGCTCTGGAGAAGAACCTGCTCGCCTCGGACAGCATCATCCACGCCACCTCCAAGCGCGACGTGGAGCTCGGTGTCCTCGCCGCGCCGTTTCGCGCCAACGAGGCCCAGGCCTACGTCCCGGTGATCGTCGAGATCGGCGGCGCCGGGCTGCTCGCCGGCCACTCCGGCGACAAGCTCAACCTGGAGCTCTACACCTACGTGGCCGACAAGGAGGGGCGGATCCGCGACTTCTTCACCCAGGCCGTGGGGCTCGACATCAAGAACGGCCGCGAGGCTCTGGAGCGTACCGGCATCAAGTACTACGGACACCTCGACATGCTCCCGGGCGACTATCAGGTGCGGGTCCTGGTGCGCAACGCGGACACCGGCCGCACCGGCGTCGAGTCCGTCCCGGTCTCGATCCCCGCCTACACGAAGGCCGAGCCGCAGCTCCTTCCGCCGCTGTTCATGGAGGCCGATGCGGGCTGGCTGATGATCCGCCAGCGCGACAACGAAGAGCAGCCGGCGTCCGTGGTCTATCCCTTCACCGTCAAAGGAGAGCCGTATGTGCCGGTGGCGCGTCCGGTCTTCCGCGGCGAGCAGGCGGCGCGCCTCTGTCTGGTCGGGTACAACCTGAGCCCCGGAGACCTCACGCTGGCCGGGCAGGTGATGGCGGCCGACGGCACGCCCCATCCCGGCGGCCGGCTCTCGCTCGTCGAGCGCACGGCGACCGGCATCTCCGGGCTCGACAAGCTGCTGGCCACGTTCGAGGCCACCGGTCTCGAGTCCGGAAGCTACGTCCTCCACGTCGCCGTGAAAACCCCCGACGGCCGCCAGGAGGAGAGCTCGCTCCCCTTCGTCGTGCGCTGACTCAAAATGAACAAGGCCGCGTGGGAACGCGGCCTTGGAATCGACGAGATTGGTTGCGGGGACAGGATTTGAACCTGCGACCTTTGGGTTATGAGCCCAACGAGCTACCAGACTGCTCCACCCCGCGTCACCGTTTTCAAAGTCCCTCCGTTTCCGGCGGGAGGAGGATCTTGCCACAGCCCCGGGGGGTTGTCAACATCCTTCACGGCTTCCAACCAATGGGCGGCTCCGGGTATTCCACCCGCCCGCCGGGGCGGGGCAGGGCCTCCGGCCCTGATCCTATACTGAGGCCATGGAACGGATCGCCACGCCCTCTCCCTCTCCCCGCATCCTGGTAGGGACCGATTTCTCCCCGACCGCCGCGGTGGCGGTCGATTGGGCCGTCCGCCTGGCACAACGGCAGGGGGCGCGCCTGGAGCTCGTGCATGCGGTCACCGTACCGCCGTCGGCCCCCGAGTACGTCTCGCCCGGCGCGCTGCCGCCCGGCCCGATCTTCACCGAAGAGGTGCGGCAGGCGGCCCTCGGCCGCCTGGAGACCGAGGCTTTCGCCCTGCGCGAGAAGGGGATCGACGTCGAGGTCTACCTGGGGATCGGATCACCTTCGATGGTGATCTGCGACCGGGCGGAGGAGACGGCCGCGCGTGCCGTCGTCCTCGGCACCCGCGGCCTGACCGGCCTGCGCCACCTCCTCCTCGGCAGCACCGCCGAGCGGGTGGTGAACAAAGCGCCCTGTCCGGTGCTCTCCGTCCACCCGGACGACCAGGGCCATCAGCGTCCGCTCCGAACCGTCCTGGTCCCCACCGACTTCTCCGCCGCCGCCGAGCGCGCCATCCACGCCGCGCTCCCCCTGCTGGCCCCGCAGACGGCGGAGACACGGCTGATCCTTCTGCACGCCTTCAACCTCCCCATCGAGTACACGGCCTACGGCCCGATCCCCACCTCGCTCCACTACTTGCAGGACACCGGCCTCGACGCCGAGCGGCATCTCCAGGAGATGGCGGAGAAGCTGGCTGGCGAAGGATGGACGGTGGACTGGGTCGCCCGCGAAGGAGACCCCTCCGCGGTGATCGTGGAGGAGGCGAAGAACCGGCAGGTGGACCTGATCGCCATGGGCACCCGCGGCCTTTCCGGCCTGCGCCACCTCTTCCTCGGCAGCACGGCCGAGCGGGTGGTGCAGCAGGCCGGGTGCCCCGTGATGACGGTGCGGGGCTAGCTAGGCGGTTACTCTCCCGCCTCCATCCACCCCTGGCTCATCAGCACCGTCGCGCCCCCGACGCGCACCGCGGTGGGGGTGCCCTCCTGGAGATCCACCTCCAGGTGAAGGAGGCTCGGGCGGCCCATCTCGAAGCCCTGCTCCACCACGAGGCGGAGGGTGCCCTGCCGCTCCTTGGCGCGGGCGGCGATCCAGCCGCCGAGGGCGGAGCAGGCGCCGCCGGTCGCCGGGTCTTCGGCGATCCCCATCGCGGGGGCGAACATGCGGGCACGCAGCGCCGAGCCGGGAAGCTCGGGCTCGCGGCAGAGAACGAAGAGGTGGGGTGCCCAGGAGCCCGCCAGCATCGTCTCCCAGAGATCCTGGCGCAGCCGGACCCGCCCGAGAGCGGCGCGGCTCTGCACCGGCACAAACAGGAAGCCCACGCCGCAGGACCAGGTCTCGGCCCGGTCCTCCCCGTCCAGCACGTCGTCCGGATCGAGGGAGAGCAGCGCCGCCAGGTCCGCCGCCGGTGGCGCAGGAGGACCCTGCTCCGGAAGCCGGGCCGCGGTGAGCTGTGCGAAGACCGGGACTCCCCTCTGGACGCGGATCGTCACCGGCACGGGACCGACGCCCTCTTCAAACACGATGCGGGTGGCCGGCTCCACCAGAGGAATCTCCTCCAGCGCCGCCAGCACGTGCGCCGTCCCCACGGTCGGGTGACCGGCGAACGGAAGCTCCTGGCCCGGAGTGAAGATGCGCAGCTTGCGGGTGTGCGCCGGATCGTCCGGCGGCAGCACGAAGACCGTCTCGGAGAGGTTCAGCTCCCGGGCGACCTGCTGCATCCGCCCCGGTGGAATGTTGCGCGCGTCCGGGAAGACCGCCAGCGGGTTGCCGCCGAAGGGGCGGTCGGTGAAGACGTCGGCGGTGAGGTAGCGGTGGCGCATGAGGGCTCCCAAGGACGACAAGGACTCCAAGGTCCCCAAGGACAACCGGCCGGGTGCTGCGGGCTCGGTTGTCCTGGAAGACCTTGTCGTCCTTGGCCTTTTCTTACTTTCCGCCCGGCCCGGCCGCCTTCACCTCTTCGCTGACGCCGGACTCGTACTTCTTGAAGTTCTCGGCGAACATGCCGGCGAGCTGGGTCGCCTTGGCGTCGTAGGCGGCGGGGTCGTTCCAGGTGTCGCGCGGGCGCAGCACCTCGTCCGGGACGCCGTCGATGTGCTGCGGCACGTGCAGGCCGAAGATGGGGTCGAGCCAGGTCTCCGCCCGGTCGAGCTCACCGCTCAGGGCGGCGGTCACCATGCGGCGGGTCCAGGCGAGCTTGATCCGCTGCCCGGTGCCGACCGGGCCGCCGGTCCAGCCGGTGTTGAGCAGCCAGACCTTGGCGCCGTGCGTCTTCATCTTCTCGCCCAGCAGCCCGGCATAGACCCCGGGGTGGAGCGGCATGAACGGTGCGCCGAAGCAGGTGCTGAAGGTGACCTTCGGCTCGGTGACCCCCTTCTCCGTGCCGGCCACCTTCGCGGTGTAACCGGAGAGGAAGTGGTACATCGCCTGCGCTTCGGTCAGCCGGCTGATCGGCGGCAAGACGCCGAAGGCGTCGCAGGTCAGGAACACGATGTTGCTCGGATGCCCGGCCCGGCCTCCCAGATCGACCTTGCCGAGCTGGGTGAGCGGATAGCTGGAGCGGGTGTTCTCGGTGTGCTTCTCGCTGTCCAGGTCGAGCCGCCGGGTCTCGGGATCCATCACCACGTTTTCCAGCACGGTGCCGAAACGACGCGTCGTCTCGTAGATCTCCGGCTCCCCCTCGGGGCTCAGGCGGATGACCTTGGCGTAGCAGCCGCCCTCGAAGTTGAACACCCCTTCGTCGCTCCAGCCGTGCTCGTCGTCGCCGATGAGCGTGCGCTGCGGATCGGCGGAGAGGGTCGTCTTGCCGGTGCCGGAGAGGCCGAAGAAGAGGGCCACGTCGTCCCGCGTGGCGCCGTAGTTGGCGCTGCAGTGCATCGGGAAGACGCCCTGCTTCGGCAGGTAGTAGTTCATCACGCTGAAGATGCTCTTCTTGATCTCGCCCGCGTACTGGGTGCCGCCGATCAGCACGCGGCGCTTCGCGAGGTCGAGCAGGATGAAGGTCGAGGTGCGCGTGCCGTCGCGCTCCGGCTCGGCGTCCAGGGAGGCGACGTTGAGCACGGTGAAGCTCGGCTCGAAGGAGGCGAGCACCTCACCGTTCTCCTCGCGGATGAACATGTTGCGCGCGAACAGGTTGTGCCAGGCGTTCTCGGTGATCACCCGCACGTTCAGGCGGTAGCGCGGATCGGCTCCGGCATAGCCGTCGAAGACGAAGAGGTCGCGCCCCTTCACGTGCTCCAGGGCGCGGTCGAACAGAGCGTCGAACCGCTCGCGGTCGAAGCCCTTGTTGACGTCGCCCCACCAGATGTCGCCGTCGACCGAGGCATCGCGCACCACGAAGCGGTCGTTGGGCGAGCGCCCGGTGTGCTGGCCGGTACGGGCGACCAGAGGTCCTTCGGCGGCGAGGCTCGCCTCGCCACGCTGGAGGGCGAGCTCGACCAGGCGCGCCGGAGGCAGGTTCCAATACGCCGTCCGCACGCCGGAGATCCCCAGCGTGTCCAAACCGTGGCTGCTTTTGTACGGCCCTTCGTTTTGCATTCCGTCACCTCGGAGAATGGGTCTGGTTGGAAAGGGTGAGGTAGTCCACCAGGAGCCGCGCCATCACCCGCATCCCCATGGGCACCGCCGAGTCATCCGCTCGAAACGTCGGAGTGTGCAAGCCACCCGACTCCGTCCCCGGCCGGACGACGCCGAGCCGGAAGAAGAAACCGGGGACCTGGTTGGCAAAGTAGGCGAAATCCTCGCCGGCCATGGAGGGCTCTACGATCTTGACGTTGTCGGCCCCCAGCGTGCGTTCGAGCAGGGGGCGTACGGTTGCTGCGAGCGCCGGGTCATTGATGGTGGCCGGCGCATTCTTCTTGTAATCGAGCTCATACGAGCCGCCACCCGCCCGGGTGGTGCCGTCGAGGATCTCGCGCATGCGGCGCTCGACGGTGGATTGGGCCTCGGCGCCGTAGGTGCGCACCGTCCCTTCGAGATGGACCTCGGAGGGGATGATGTTGAAGCGCTCGCCGCCGCGCACGATGCCGACGGTGACCACGCTCGGCTCGAAGGCCGGCAGGGTGCGCGAGCGGATGGTCTGGAGCGCCAGGATCGCCTGCGCCGCCATCACCACGGGATCGATGCTCAGATGGGGATAGGCGCCGTGCGCCTGCTTGCCCTTGATGCGGGCGGTGAACTGGTCCACCGCGGCCATCGTCGCCCCGGGATTGAAACCGACCTGGCCGACCGGGAGATCCGGGAAGGCATGAAGGGCGAACACGGCCACCGGCTTCTCGGCGAAGGCGCCCTCTTCGAGCATCAGCTCGGCGCCCCCGCGCTCGCCGGGCGGCGGACCCTCCTCGGCCGGCTGGAAGATGAACTGGATGCTGCCGGGGATCTCGGCGCGCAGTGCGGTGAGCACCGTGGCGACGCCGAGGAGCGCCGAGGTGTGGACGTCGTGGCCGCAGGCGTGGGCCACCCCCACCTCCTGGCCGAGGAAGGTGTCGCGCTTGGTCGACTGGAACGGGAAGCCGGTCTCCTCGGTCACCGGCAAGGCGTCGATGTCGGCCCGCACGGCGATGCGCGGACCCGGCTTGCCACCGCGGAGAATGGCGATCACCCCGGTCTTCGCGACGCCGGTCTTCACCTCGAGACCGAGCTGGCGCAGCTGGTCGGCGACCAGCGCCGCGGTCTCCGTCTCGCGGTTGCTCAGCTCCGGGTTCTGGTGCAGCCTGTGGCGGATCTCGACCATCGCGGCGGAGGCGCGCTCCACCTCGCGGTCGATCCGCGCGTCCAGGTCCTGGGCGAGCACCGGAGCGGCGAACAAGCTGCAGACGCACGCGAGGTGCGCCACCGTCTGACGGGCGGTCATGGCGTGATCCCTCCAAAGGCCCCTACCCGGGGCGGCGGCAAACCCGGCGAGTGTACACCGACGCGGGTGGGTCACCCAACCGTCACAGCGTCCCTGAGAACGAAGGCCCAAGGTGGCGTCCGCCGCCAACCCCCGAGCGGCCAGGAGAAGATTCCTCTCTTCCAGACATGTCGTCTCGCGGCCGATCCTGCTACAATTTGCACCAGATCGTTCCAATGGCAGGCGTCCTGGCCGCGCAGGAGGGAATGGTGGGGAGACAAGATCTCGCATACCGGCTTCTGTTTTCTCATCGCCGCACGGTGGAGGAGCTCGTCTGCGGGTTCGTCAAGGAGCCCTGGGTCGATCAGCTCGACTTCACGACGTTGAAGCGGGCCAACGCGTCTTTCGTCTCTCCCGAGCTCAAAGGAAGGGATGGCGATCTGCTCTGGAAGCTGCGCCTGCGGGATGGAGCGCCTGCCTACGTCTACCTCTTCATCGAGCACCAGTCGCGGGTGGACCGCTTCATGGCGGTGCGCTTGATGGCCTACGTCGCCCTGCTCTACCAGAGCCTCATCAAGGAAGGAGAGGTGGCGCCGGACGGGCGGTTACCGCTGGTGATCCCGCTCGTGCTCTACAATGGAGAGGCGAAATGGCGGGCGCCGCAGGAGCTGGCAGATCTGATCGAGCGCCCCGGCAGGGGGCTCGAGGCCTGTGTGCCACGGTTGTTCTTCCTGGTGATCGACGAGAGCCGCTACTCTTTGAAGGACCTGGAGGCCCGCCAGAGTGTCACGGCACAGATCTTCTGGCTGGAGCAGTGCCGGAAACGCAAGGCACTCGAACGGGGAGTGGAGCGCCTCGTTCCTTTGTTGAGCGGTGCGGACGATGGCCCCCTGCGGCGGGCCGTGCTGGTGTGGATCGATCGCGTCCTGATACCGCGCCGGGGGCGGAAGACCGCGATTCCGCCATCTCCGGGGCTGGAGGATTTCAGAGCCATGTTGGAGAAGAGAGTCGAAGAGTGGAACCGGGAGCTGCGCGAGGAGGGCCGCCTCCTCGGCATGAAGGAAGGGCGTCGGGAAGGCGTCAAGGAGGGAAGCCAGAAGGGACTCCAGAAAGGGCTCCAGAAGGGGCTCCAGAAGGGGCTTCAGAAGGGGCTTCAGGAAGGGATGAAGGAAGGCGAGGCTCGTTTTCTGCTGCGCCTGCTCGAGCGGAAGTTCGGCCGGGTGGACCCGCAGACGCGCCAGCGGGTCCACGGGGCGGACGCGGAGCGGCTTCTCCACTGGGGCGAGCGGGTGCTCACCGCGGAGCGGTTGGAAGACATCTTCGCCAACTGAATCCCCCTCACCCCACCCGCACCGCGTCCTCCCCCAGCACCTCGTCGAGCACCTCCAGGAAGAAGTCCGCGTCGTTCTCCTGGAGGATCAGCGGGGGCCGGATCTTGAGGACGTTGTGGTGCGGGCCGTCGGTGCCGGCGAGGATGCCCCGTTCGCGCAGGCGGTCGGCGACGTGGCCGGCTTCCTCTCCGGCCGGCTCCAGGGTCTCGCGGTCGCGCACCAGCTCGGCGCCGAGGAAGAGGCCGAGGCCGCGCACGTCGCCCACCAGGGCATGGCGGCTCTGGAGGTCGCGCAGGCCGGCGAGGAGGCGGTCGCCCAGGCGCCGGGCGTGCTCCTGGAGACCTTCCTCTTCCACTACGTCGAGCACCGCCAGGCCGGCGGCGCAGGCGACCGGGTTGCCCCCGAAGGTGCTGAAGAATTCCATCCCGTTGTCGAACGAGGCGGCCACCGCGGGGGTGGTCACCACGGCGGCCAGCGGGAAGCCGTTGCCGATCGGTTTGCCGAGGACCACGATGTCCGGCACCACCCCCTGGGTGCCGAAGCCCCAGAAGTCGATGCCCAGCCGGCCGAAGCCCACCTGCACCTCGTCCGCGATGCACAGGCCCCCCGCCGCCCGCACGTGGGCGTACACCGCTTTCAAGTAGCCGGGCGGCAGCACGATCTGGCCGCCGACGCTGGGGAGGGTCTCGGCGATGAAGGCGGCGAGCCCCTCTCCGGGGATGCCGTCGGCGACGTGCCGCGCATAGTGGGCCCCGGCGTCCGGATCATTCCTCTTATAAGGTCCCCGGTAGTCGTCCGGGATCGGCGCCACGTGCACCCAGGGCGGGGGCGGGCCGCCGCCGGGGCCGTTCAGCTTGTAGGGGCTGATGTCGATCAGGCCGCCGGTGTTGCCGTGGTAGGCGTGCTCCAGGACGATCACGCCGCGCCGGCCGGTGTGGGTGCGCGCGAGGCGCAGCGCGAGCTCGTTCGCCTCGCTGGCGGAGCTCAGCATGTAGCAGACGCGCAGGGGGGCCGGCATGCGGCGGGTCAACCGCTCGGCATAGCGGACCAGGTTCGGATGCAGGTAGCGTGTGTTCGTGTTGAGGAGCGCCATCTGCGCCTGGACGGCGCGCACCACCCTGGGATGGCTGTGGCCGACCAGCGGCACGTTGTTGAAGACGTCGAGGTAGGCCCGGCCGGTGTCGTCATAGAGGTGCTGCATCCAGCCGCGAACCATCTGGAGGGGCCGCCGGTAAGAGAGGCGGACGTTGCCGCCGGTCGCGGCGCGGCGGCGCGCCAGGGTCTCCTCCCGCGCCGGCTCGCGCGGCGGGAAGCGCTCCGCGGGGATGCCGAGGAGAAGGTTGGGGTCCGGTGCCAGGGCGCGCCAGACGGCGCGCTCGGATGCGCGGGCGACGCCGGGGACGTCGGTGCCGCGGTCGAACAGGTCGGTGACCACCTGGAGGTGCAGGTGCGGCGGCCAGTCGCCGTTCTCGGGCGGCGGGCCGACCCAGCCCACCCGGGCGCCGCGCGGCACCGGCCGGCCCACCGCGAGCCCGTCCAGCGATGCCCGGCTCAGGTGTCCCCAGAGGGTGAAGAACGCCGGCCCGTCGCCGGCGGCATGGCGCAGCACGATCACCGGGCCGTAGTCCTGGCGCGCGGCGTGGTCGGCGAAGGCTTCGACGGTGCCGTCGAGCGGCGCGTAGACCGGGGTGCCGGCGGGCACGAAGAGGTCGATCCCCAGGTGGATGGTGCGCCGCTCGTCGGTCGGCCGGGGACCGGCCCCGAAGGCCGGCTCGGTGTAGACGAGGCGCGCCTCGTCATAGCGGCCGATGCCGATCGCGGTACCGGCGGCACGCAACTCGCGGGCGATGAGACCGTCGAGCGTCTCGCGCTCCAGGGAAGCCGGATCGGCGCCGAGCATCAGGCTTCCCACGCTCAGATCGAGCACCGTGCACGGGGTGCTCCGCAGATCGGCGTCGAGGACCGGGCCGATCGCCTCCGGGTCGAGGCGGCGCAGCCAGTCGGCGACCACCGCCGCGTCCGCCACCGGGGCGAGGCCGCAGGCTTCCCGGAAAACGGCGTGGGCGAAACGCGGGTGCACCGGGGCGAGCCGCTCCAGGGCCTCCCAGGCCGGCGCCTCGCTCACCACCAGATACGGATCGTCCGGCGCCAGCACCCGGTTGCACGCGGAGTTGGTGACGCTGACCGCGAGCCGGGTGGTGATCAAAAGGAAGAGGAGGGAGATCTCGGTTTCGGTGAGCGGGAACGCCGCGTGGTATCCGGCCACCACCCGGGCGGCGGCGGCCAGCGGCTCGCGCTCCCCGAGCAGGGCGTAGGCGGCGGCCACCGCGACCTCGAAGACCGTGCAGGTGTGCACCATGTCGCCGAAGTCGATCAGGCTGTGCACCGCGGCCGCCGCAGCACGGGGCGACCGGACGATCACGTTCCAGTCGTTCGCGTCGTTGTGGATCGTGCTCTTCCGCAGCGCGGGGAGGCCGGGCGCCACGCCGGCCTCGAAGCGGTCGAGCACCGTCTCCACCAACGCCCGCCGCGCCGGCTCGGCGATGCGGCCGAGATGCTCGCGGATCCAGCCGGCGCGCGCCAGGTCCCATTTGAGGTCCCGGTGGGCCGTGGGGGGGGCGAAACCGGCGAGGGCGGCGTCCAGCCTCCCGAGGAAGGTCCCCAGGCTCTGCAACAGCTCTGGGGAGCGGGGCCGGCTTTCGGCGAGCACGCGGCCCGGCACCCAGGTGAGCATCCACACCAGGCGGGGCGAGCCGTCCGGGGCGGCGACCGTGCGGATCGCGGCGCCGTCGCGGCTGCGGACGACGCGCGGCAGGGCGAGATCGGGAGCGGCCACCGCCAGGTGCTCCAGGGCCTCCTGCTGCAGCTCCAGAAGCGCCCGCGGGCAACCCGGACGCATCACCTTGAGCACATGCCCGGCACCCTCGGCACCCGTGAGGCGGAAGTTGGCGTCATACTCACCCGGCAGGCGTACCGCCGCCGCGGCCGGCAAGCCATAGAGATCGAAGGCCAGACCGGCGGCATCCGGCACCGCCGCACCGGCCCTGGGGGAGAACAGAGGATCGTGGCTCATGCGCCCGGGATGCTAGCACCGGCCGGAGAGCCGGAGAGGGCCGGGCTGTCAACCGGGGCACCGGCCGGGATAGAATGCCGGGACCGCCGTGCTTACAGGCGTACTGAATCCTTGGAGGCGCTCGACAGTGAACGTGGAGAATCGCAAGATCCTTGTGCTCGGAGGCTATGGCCTCGTCGGAATGGCCGTCTGCCGCGAGCTGTTGACCCGCCGGCCGGCCGAGATCCAGATCCATAGCCTGCGCATGGAGGAGTCCGAGCGGGCGCGCGAGGAGCTCGCCCGCGAGGCCGGGGAGACCCGGATCTCGGTCTCGGCGGGCAACATCTTCGGCCTGGAGGGCTCCGCCGACCGCCGCGAGAAGATCCGCGCCGAGCTGCGCCCGCTGACCGACGAGAACCTGGAGACCTTCACCCTCTACCGCCTCCTCACCTCCTCGCAGCCCCACGTGGTCATCGACTGCGTCAACACCGCCACCGGCATCGCTTACGGCAACATCTTCCATGCCGCGGAGACGCTCCTGCAGCAGCTCGACCTCGGAGAGATGCAGGGTGAGACCGCCGAGGCGCTCCTCGACGCGCTGTACATGCCACGCCTGATCCGGCACATCCAGCTCCTGTACCGCGGCATGATCGACGCCAAGGTCGGCGCCTACATCAAGATCGGCACCACCGGCACCGGCGGCATGGGGCTCAACATCCCCTACACCCATTCGGAGGAGCGGCCGAGCCGCGTGCTCCTCTCGAAGAGCGCCCTCGCCGGCGCGCAGTCGATGCTGCTCACCCTGATGGCCCGCACCCCCGGCGCGCCGGCCACCAAGGAGATCAAGCCCGCCGCGGCCATCGCCTGGAAGAAGATCGCCTACGGCCCGATCTACCGCGGCGGCAAGCCGCTGCGCGTGGTCGACGCCCAGCCGCATCCGCTGGGTGCCACCTTCTCCACCGACGATCCGGCGGCGGCGCGGGAGACCGACGTCCTCTACGAGAACGTCTTCATCGACACCGGCGAGAACGGCGTGTTCAGCACCGAGGAGTTCGCCCTCGTCTCCACCGGCGGGCAGATGGAGTTCGTCACCCCGGAGGAGATCGCGAGCTACCTCGTCTTCGAGATCGAAGGCCGCCAGACCGGGCACGACATCGTCAATGCGCTCGACGGCGCGGTGCTCGGGCCGACCTACCGCGCGGGCATGATCCGCCATTGGGCGATCGACCGGATGAACGAGCTCCAGGACCGGCACGGCGTGTACAGCGTCGCCTTCGAGATGCTCGGCCCGCCGCGCAACTCCAAGCTCCTCTTTGAAGCCCACCTCCTGCGCCTCGCCTTCGGTGACATGGCGACGGTGCGCCGGTCGACGCCGGACGAGGTGCGCGACGCCCTCGACCGGCTCGTCCGCAACCGCCCCGAGGTGGCCAATCAGGTGGTCTCGATCGGCGTGCCGATCCTGCTCGACAACGGCGACCTCGTGCGCGGCCCGAGCGTCCTGGTGCCTCCGGCGACCCGCGAGGAGGCGGTGACGCCCGAGAAGCTGGAGGCCTGGGTGCGCGACGGCTGGGTGGATCTGCGCCTCGCCAACTGCGCGCGCTGGATCGAGCGATTCCGCCGCATCCAGCAAGAGGTCGAGGCCATCCCCGAACATGACACCTCCAGCCGCTACCTGCGCAACCGCCGCTTCTGGGGAGACGAGCAGGTGATCCTGCCCGGCAAGATCGTCGCCTGGCTGCTCGAGCACGAAGACGGCGGCTGGCGGATCAAGCGGTAGACCCCCCTCCCCGAGACGACCGGAGCGGGGGTCTTTCTCCCCTCTCCCGCTTCAGCGGGGGAGGGGCCAGGGGAGGGGGCTCTACTCCAGCAGCTTCCTCAGCTTCCGCAGCTCCGCCAGCTCGGCCTCCAACCGGGCCACGGTCTCTTCCAGCCGGGCCACCCGGTCGCCGAGGGCGGAGCCGGCGCGGTGGGGGACGTCGGGAGCCACCGGCACGGCGACCGGCGGCGGCTCCAGAATCTCGCCGACCAGGTGGATCCAGCGGATCTCCTTCTGCCCGGGCCGGCGCGGCTGCTCGGCGACCAGCGGCTCATCGATCGCGGCCATCCGCTGCAGGGCCTCCTCGACCTCCTGAAGGGAGGCGAAGGGATGGAGGCGCTCGCTGCGGGTGCGCAGCTCGCCGGGCGTCTGGGCGCCGCGCAGCAGGAGAAGGGTCATCAACGCCTTGCCGGCACGGTCGAGGCCCCAGCGCCGGACGACGCTCTGCTGCCACTTTTCCGACCGCGCGCCTTCGGTGCGCCAGACCAGGACCTCCTGGCGCAGGCGCTCCAGGGCGTCGATCACCTGCCCTTCGGACAGCTCCATCACCGGTTCCCGGTTCGTCTTCTGGTTGCAGCCGGCGAGGACCGCGTTGACCGTCAGCGGGCAGATCTCGGGAGTCGTCTGCTCCTTCTCGAGCAGCACCCCGAGAACACGGATCTCCGTCGCGTCGAGAGGGCGGGGGATGCGGGTCGAGGACACGTGTTCCATCTTACCGCGGACTGAGAAGCCCGGGAGGCCCCTTGATTTTCTTCTGGTGCGATGCCATACTTCGCAAAATTTGTTAGCGCATGTGGTTGGCAGCGGCTCCAAACCTCGCCTCTTCCGTAACTCCCTCGTGGTAGAAGCCCCCGATCCAAATGCCTAGCGCCGAATTCGATCCTCCAACCGGAGGGCGGAGGTATGCCGCGTGAGCGGCACAATATCAACTCTATTGTAGCAAGGAGCAGAGTATGTCCGAAGAAGGGACCGTGAAGTGGTTCAATGACGCGAAGGGGTTCGGATTCATCGTCCGCGAGCGTGGCGCGGACGTGTTCGTCCACCATTCGTCCATCATCGCCGAGGGTTTCCGCACCCTCGGTGAGGGCGACCGCGTCTCGTTCGAGGTCGTGGAAGGCCCCAAGGGCCTCCAGGCGAAGAACGTGGTCAGGGTTTGAATCCACTTCCGACCCGCAGCCGACGCCCCGGCGGGATGCCCTCCCACCGGGGCGTCGGTTTTTCCGGTAGACTTTGGAGGACGTTCGAGCCTGTCCTGCCATGAGCGAGCCACGCCGGATCACCGAGAGATACCGCCTCGAACGGCGGATCAGCGTCAAGGACACCGGCAGCGTGTTCCGCGCGGTCGACACGCTGACGAACGAGACGGTCGCCGTCAAGCTGATCAACCAGGAAGCCGGCGAAGAGCAGCGGGCCCTCGTCGAGACCGACCTGGCCCTCCTCCAGGGTCTCCACCACCCGGCGTTGCCACGCCTCGTCGACTTCGGCCTCACCACGGCCGGCAGCCCGTTCCTGGTCACCGAGTACCTGCCCGGAGACGACCTCGCAGCCCTTCTGGAGGAACCTCCCGCCCGCCTGCTCCGGTTCCTCCGGCAAGTCACGGAGGGTCTGGAGGCTCTCGCCGCCCACGGCCTGACGGTGCCCAACCTGGGCCTCGACAATCTGCGCATCGTCAACGGGCCGGACGGCGGGCAGGTGAAGATCCTGGGGCTCGGAGCCACGCGGCTGCGTTCCCCGGCCGGCGGCTCCCAGGCCTTCCATGCCGGTGCGAGAGCCTTCGGAGAGCTCTCCGTGCGGGTCCTGGGCCTGCCGGTGCCGGGGGTCTCCCCCGTCACCCTGCCCGGAGCCCTGGAGGCCGAGCTGGCCGAGCCGGCCCTCTTGCGCGAGCTTCTGGAGACGGCCTTTCGCAGCGGCCCGGCCCGGTTCGCCTCCTGGAAAGAGATCGGAACCGCGCTTCGCCCCCCGGGCGCGGCCTCTCCCGCTCCGCCGCCGCTCGACCACGACGCCACCGCGCGTCTGGACGCCCGCCCGGGCTCGGTGCGCATCTCCCTGAAAGAGCTCGAAACGCCCGGACCCTTCGCGCCGTATCCGCCACCGCCACCGCCACCGCCGCCTCCGCCACCGCCGCCCGTGGTGCCCGCCCTCCCGGAGGCGCCCGTGCTGCGCCCGCCCACGGCGCCTCCACCCGCGGCGGCTCCCCAACCATCGGCCCCCCCGGCCGCGGTTCCCTCCCAAGCCGCACCGCCCGCGCGTCCGGGGATGTCCGGTCTCCGTCTCGCCCTCCTGGTGGGAGGGCCGCTCGTTCTCCTGTTCGTGGCGGTCGCCGGTTTCCTGGCTTGGCGTTGGTTGCGTCCGACTCCGGCCCCACCGGTCCCACCGTCGATGGCGGCGCAGCCGGAGGCGGCGCCCGCGCCGGAGCCACCTGCGCCGGAGCCGCCGCAGGCCGAGGCCCCTGCGGAGGCACCTGCCCCGGAGCCGCCGAAAGACCTGGAGCGCGCCCGGAAGATCGCCGATCTGGAAACCCGGCTCGCCCAGGCGGAGAAGGCGAAAGAGCCCGCCGAGATCCTGCGCCGCTCGGGTCTCCTGCTGGCCGAGGTGCCGCAGCATCCCCGCGCCCTCCGCAGCCGCCGGGAGGCCGCCGCCGCGGTGCTCGCGCAGTCCGATGCGCTGCTTTCCCAGGGACGGCTCACCGCCGCCGAGGAGGCGCTGGAGCCGCTGCGCGCAACCTGGAGCCGTCATCCCGGCCTCGCCGACCGCCTGGACAGGATCCTCGACCAGCAGCGGTATGACAGCCAGATGGAGGGCGCCCTCGCCACCGCCGAGCGCGCCGGAAAGGCCGGCCGCCCCCTCGAAGGCCTCCAGGTGCTCGACCGCGTGCACCCGAACGAACACTGGACGGCCCGGTTCCAGCAGGCCCGCGAACGCCTGCAGACCCAACTGACCGACTCCGACCGGGAGCCGCCGCAGATCACCCTGACGGGCCCGGCCGAGCCGGTCTACAAGAAAGGGCAGGTGGTCACCCTCCCCCTGCGCATCACCGACGACCTCGGCGTCGAGGGCGCCGAGGCCTATGCCCGCCCCGAGGGAGGGGCGTACCGGAAGATCACCCTCCGCCCTCTGGGCGGCACCGGCTACGAGATCCAGATCCTTCCGGACCTCCATCAGAACAAGGACATCGACCTCTACGTCACCGCCACCGACCGCTCCGGCCACACCGGGACCCTCGGCACCGCCCAGCGCCCGTTCAAGATCAAACGGAAGAAGTGGTTCTCGTAGAGCCCCCTACGCTCCCGCCGGCCCCAGCCCCGCCAGGTACAGCGCGTTCCACAGCAGCTTGAACGTCCGGTGCGGCTGTGCCCGGTGCTGGGCGCGGAAGCCGATCAGGACGACCCGGCCTTTGCCGACACGCAGCTCGACCACGGCGGCACGCTTCTCCAGGTGGTCGGCTCCCTTCAGGTAGCCGCTGATCAGGACGTCCTCCGGGTCTTCCGGATACGAGGCCACCACGCGCCGGGTGAAGCGGGCGTCGGTGGGGCTCGTCTGGAAGGCGGGGGAGTCGGCGAAGTAGGCGGCCTCTTCGCTGCGCAGGCCGTGGCTCAGCGGGTTCTCCGGGTCGAGGTGGATGCGCAGCATGGAGCCGGGGGCGTGGAAGTCCTTGGAGGAGACCTTCTCGAGGACGTTGCGCACCGGCAGGCCCAGCAGCCGGATGGCGTAGGCGCACGACTCGTCGAGCGCCACCAGCGTGCCCCCCTCCTCCACCCACTTCTTGATCTTGTCCCCCCCGTCCGCACCGATCCCTCCGGCGTAGGGCGGCGGCAGCGGGCTCCACAGCCGGCGGCCTTCCTCGGAGGCGGGCTCTCCTCGGTCGAGGATGTCGGGGTTCTCGGCGGTGAACAGGATCACGTCCACCTTGCCGCGGAACGTCCCCTGCTTCAGGGAGGCGTTGTCGAGATTGACGAACGGAAAGCGGTAGCGCTCCAGGAGGAAGCGGGTCCATCCCTCGTCCATGCTCGCCACCCAGGGCTTGTAGAGACCGATGCGGGCCGGGCGCAGCGGCCACGCCGGGCCGGCCGGCGCTGCGGCGAGCGGCTGGACGTCCACCCGCGCCTCGCGGGACAGGCGGGAGAGCTCCTCCGGGGTCACCGAGCCCGCCGGCAGGTAGAAATCGCCCGCCCCGCTCGCCGTGCCCAACGCGGGAACCGGGTCCTTGAGCCAGAGCACCGGGTGCTTGGCGGCGAGCAGGTCGTTGACCAGGGTGAACGCGGTGTCCGCGCGATGCGAGACGAGCCAGCCGCCGGGGCTCGCAGGCACGTCACCGCCGGGCCAGACGGGCTCCAGGACGTCCGCGAGCTGCGCCGGGCTGCCGTCCATCCACTGGAACGGGGCATCCGTTTCCGCGACCTCCAGTCCCAGGGAGATCGGCAGCGACCAGGAGGTGACGTCATAAGGCGGCAGGATCTCGCCCCCCTCCGCGGCCACCACCTTGGGATAGCGCTGCGGGCGCAGCATGGTGAGGAGGAACTGGCGGTAGGGCTGGGCGGCGGGGATCACGTAGCTGCCGGCCGGGAAGATCTGGCGGCCGGCGATCACCGGCGCCGTCGCCCGCTGCACCTGCACACCGTGGCGCAGCAGGAGGTCGACGAGGGTCGGCGCCATCACCGGATCGTGCTGGTCGGTGGAGATCACCCAGGCGCGCGGGCTCTCGGTGCGCCCCCGCTCGGTCGCCTCGCGGGCCATCCGCCAGACGTTGGTGAGCAGCTCGGTGCGGTTCTCCGCCGCCGATTCGAGGAAGCTGCGGGTGGCGATCAGCTCGTACTCGACGATGTCGCGCAGCCGCCACCAGCCCCCCGGCCACGGGGAGGGGAAGTTCGATTGCCGCTGATAGTCCACCAGTCCCTTCACGCCGCCCCGCAGCTCGCCGGGCTCGATCCAGATCGGCGTTGCGATGCTGGCGCTCGCCACCTCGGAGAGCAGGCCGGTGACGTTCTTCCACCAGGCCGTGTTGCGGGTGCCGCCGGGCCAGTAGCTGTCGAAGATCATGTTGCTGCCGACGCCGAGCTTGCCGCCTTCTTCCAGCCGCAGGCTCATGTTGGTCCCCAGCATGTCGGCCTGGCGGAAGATCAGCGAGTGGATCTCGGGAGCGAGAGGGTCGGCCTGCGGCGGCACGAACATGCGCGGGCCGACCGCCCCCATCTGGTGCTCGTCGAGGAAGATCTGCGGGAACCAGCGGTGGTAGAGCACCTGGTTGACCGCCTGCGTCTCCTTCTGGGTCAGCATGTAGTAGTCGCGGTTGTCGTCATGCCCCACGTAGTGGTGGTAAAGCCAGGGCATCGCCCCCCCTTCGAAGGGTGTGCCGAGGTACTTGTTGTACCAGTCGACCACCATCACCTGGCCGTCCGGATTGATCGACGGCATCAGAAGCAGGATGGCGTCGTTCAGCCAGGCGAGCATCTGCGGGTCCTGGGTGGTCGCCACGTCGTGGACGAATTCCATCGCCATCTGGGTCGAGCCGACCTCGGTCGAATGGATGGTGCAGGTGACCAGGGCGATCGTCTTGCCTTCCGCGGCGAGGGCCTTCGCCTCCGCCTCGGAAAGCCCGGCCGGGAAGGCCAGACGGCGGGCGATCTCGCGGTAGCGGTCGAGGTTGCGCTGGTTCGCCTCGGAGGTCAACACCACGACCGGGATGTCGTTGCCGAGGGTCGAGGTGCCGGCCGACTCGATCGAGACGCGGTCGGAGGCGGCATCGACGATCCGCAGGTACTCGACGACCTTCGGCCAGGGAGCGAGCTTGCGGTCTTCCCCCACCCGGTGGCCGAGAAAGGCCTCGGGGGTGGGGACCTCCACGGCGCCGAGTGCGCCGGCGCAGGCCAGACATGCGAGAATGAGCAGGGCGGTGGAGCGGCGCATGGGGTCTCCTTTCGAGATGCCGCGCGAGTCTACCCCAGCGGCCACCGGCCGAGAGGAATCCACGATGAAGCTGACCCACAAGATCCTGAGCGCCGCGTTCCTGACTCTGCTGGTCCCTGCCCGGGGATTTTCCGCCGAGCCCCTTCTCGCCCTCGACGAGGAGTTCCAGTACCGCTGGCAGCTCAGCAACTTCGTCGGCTCCATCGCAGCGCTCTTCCTGCCCGGCCACGGCGACGGCTCGCTCACCTTCAAAACCTCCAACGGCCATCTGCGCAGCGAGCTGACGATCACCTCGACGGAGAGCGCGAAGGGCGAGTATTTTCGCTATGGCTCGGAAATCGACCGCCGGACCTTGCAGCCGATCCGCGCCTGGAGCGCCTACTCCTGGCGCGGCGAATCCAAGTCCAAGACCGAGGAGGTCGCGCAGAACGGAGCCCTGGACATCGCGGCGGGCATCTTTGCGATCCGCAGCGATCCGCCGGTGAAGACCCGGAAGATGGAGATCTGGTCCGACGGCCGCACCTACACCGTCCTGGTGATCCCGCGCGGCCGGGAGACCCGCAGGCTGCCGGCCGGGATCATCGAGACCCGGCACTTCGCGATCCGCGGCACGGACATCCCCGGACGGGACCGCTGGAAGGGGAAGATGGATCTCTGGCTCTCCACCAACGCCACGGCCACGCCCGTGGAGATCGTCATCTCCCGCAATCTGGCCGACGTGCGCCTGGAGCTCAAATCTCTGCCCCGAACATCACCTTGATCCTCGAGAGGAGGAGCGTATGAAACAAAAATTGTTCGTCACGACCTGTGCGGCACTGTGCCTGCTGGCTCTGGTGAGCTGCAAGAAGGACAACTCCGAGGTCGATGCCGTCACCGCCGAGCCGGCGCCGATGAGCACAGAGGCTCCGGCGCCCGAGCCGCAGGCGGCTCCCCCGGCCGAGTCGGCGACCGCCACCTTGCAGGGCGCTCCGACGGACACCGACTTCAAAGGGACGGTGACCATCACGCCCGACGGCGCCGGCGTGAAGATCGTCGCCGATCTCTCCGGCGTGGACGCCGACGGCCCGCATGCCTTCCATCTCCACGAGACCGGCGAGTGCGCCCATGGAGAAGGGGGGAAGCACTTCACCTCGGCCGGCGGCCATTTCAATCCGGCCCAGGCGGATCACGCCTGCCCGCCCACCGAGCCGCGCCATGCCGGTGACTTCGGCAACATCGAGGTCAAGAACGGCACCGGCCATCTCGAATTCACCTCCACCGATCTCTCCTTCTCCGGGGACAACGGGGTGGTGGGCAAGGCCTTCATCCTGCACGCCAAGGGCGACGACTGCAAAACGCAACCGACCGGCAACGCCGGCGACCGCCTCGCCTGCGGTGTTGCGACACTGCCCAATGCGCAGTAGAGCCGTCTCCCTCTTCGCCGCCCTGGCCCTCCTCACGGGGGCCGGGGCGGTTTGCGCCCAGACCTGGACACCGGCCGATCCGCCCGCGGCGGCCGGCGCCATGGCCCCCAGCCTGACGCCGACGGCCGGCGGCCTGCTCCTCACCTGGCTCGAACCCGCCCCGGCCGGGACCGCCGGCCACGCGCTGCGCTTCGCGCGCACCAAGGACGGTCACTGGACACCCCCGGTGACGATCGCCTCGGGCGAGGGCTTCTTCGCCAACTGGGCGGACTTTCCCGCCGTGGCCCAGGCGCCGGACGGCTCCTTGACCGCGCATTGGCTGGCCAAGACCGGCACCGACACCTACGCCTATGGGATCTTCCTCGCCCGCTCCACCGACGGTGGTGCCACCTGGAGCCCGGCCGGCCTGCTGCACTCCGACCGCCTCCCCACCGAGCACGGTTTCGTCTCCTGGGTGGAGGACGGCGCGGACCTGCGCGGCGTCTGGCTCGACGGCCGCGAGATGCTCAAGGAAGGGCCGATGACCCTGCGCACCGGCCTGGTCGGCAAGCCGGAATCCGAGGAGCTGCTGGACGCCCGCGTCTGCGATTGCTGCCAGACCGACGCGGCGCGCACCGACGCCGGCCCCGTCGTCGTCTACCGCGACCGCTCCGACAAGGAGGTCCGGGACATCTACGTGATCCGCAAGACCGCCACCGGCTGGAGCACCCCCGCACCGGTGCACGCAGATGGCTGGGAGATCCCGGGCTGTCCGGTCAACGGACCCTCGGTGGCCGCATCCGGCCGTCACGTGGCGGTCGCCTGGTTCACCGCCGCGGCACCGGCCGGCCCCCGGGTGCAGCTCGCCCTGTCCGAGGATGGCGGAGCCACGTTCGGCAAGCCGATCCTGATCGACGGCGAGCAGCCGCTCGGCCGCGTGGACCTGCAGCTCGATCCGGCGGGCAGCGCGGTGGTGAGCTGGCTCGCCACGCAGGAAAAGGGAGCCGCCGTCCGCCTGCGCCGGGTGACGGCGCAAGGCGTCGCGTCGCCTCCCGAGACCCTCGCCGCCACCAGCGCCGCCCGCTCCGCCGGCTTCCCGCGCTCGGTCGTCTTCGCCGGCCGCCTGTGGCTCGCCTGGGTCGACGACAGCGAGGGAGCCTCCCACGTCCGCGTGGCGAGCGCGCCCCTCGGGCCGTGAGGCGCACCGCTCCAGAGGTAGAATCGCGTCATGGCCAGAGAGCACGCCGTCATCTTCGAGCAGGAGCTGCGGATTCCCACCGATGCCTTCACCCCGGAGGGTTTCCAAGACTGGGTGGAATCGGAGGAATTCCCCGAGACCGGACGCATCGACTTTCTGGCGGGTGACGTGGAGGTGGAGATGAGCCCGGAGGACCTGTACACCCACGGTGTGGTCAAGACCGCTTTCGTCTTGACGCTGGGAGACCTGATCGTCCGCACCGACCTCGGCGATGTCTTCACCGACAGCACCCGCATCACGTCACGCTTCGCCCAACTCTCCGCCGAGCCGGACGTCGTCGCGGTCTTCCGCGAGACCCTGACCAGCGGTCGCGTCCGCCTGGTTCCTTCGGTCTCCAAAGGCCTGGGCCGCTACCTCGCCATCGAAGGCGCGCCGGACCTCGTCGTCGAGGTCGTGAGCGACAGCTCCCACAAGAAGGACACTGAGCGGCTGCCCCGCCTTTACGCCCAGGCAGGCATCCCCGAGCTATGGCTCGCCGACGCCCGGGGAGCCGACCTCCGCTTCACCATCTTCACCCTCGACGGCGGCTCCTATCGCCCCGTCGCTCCGGATGCCGACGGCTGGATTCCCTCGCCGCGCCTCGGCCGCTCTTTCCGCCTCACCCGGCGCTCGGCGGATCCCCTCCCCTGGCGCTACGTGCTCGAGCAGCGGACTCTGTAGATGAGCAGCTCTCATCCCCCCTCGCCCGCCCGCCGCCTGCCGCCGACCACGCCGGCTCTCCTCGACGACTCCGCGCGTCCTTACTTCCTTTGGTGGACGGACACCACGGTCGGCCAGCTCAGGGAGCACCTTGCGTCGGCCGATCCGGAAGAACGCGCCTACTGGATGGGCGCTCTCCTGCGGGAGGCCAACACCCGGGACGTCTGGCTGTTCGTCCGCTCCGAGGAGATCCGGGCGCTCTGGCCCCGCCTGATCCGGTATCTGGGGCGCTCCCGGCAGATGTGGGCCTGGCTCCTGAAGCTCCCACCCCCCGAGTGGCCGCCGCTGAGCGAGATCCGGGCAGGCCATGCGTAAGACGTTTGACCGCCGGGTCGTTGCGGACTTCGTCCTCGATTTCGTCCGTGCCTGCCAGAGGCGCGTGCCCTGTCATCTCGGGGGCGGCGCGGCTCTCGCCGGGGCGTATCTCGGCCACCGGACGACCGGTGACATCGACCTCTTTGTCCATGACGCCGAGGAGATGCGAGCTCTCGTCGGGCTCCTTCCCGGCGTCGCCGCGGAGGCCGGAGTCGAGGTCACCCTGCTGCGCGACGTGGGCCATCTCGTCCGAGCACAACTCGAAGGCGCAGGCAGCTCCATCGAGGTCGACGTCGTCCACGAGCCCATCGCCGACCTTGCGGCACCTCCGCCTCCACTCGAAGGGATCGTCATCGAGTCGCTCACCGACCTGCGGGCGAGCAAGCTGACCTGCATCCTCTCGCGTTCCGAGCCCCGCGACCTCGTCGATCTCTACTTTCTCGACAAAGCAGGCTTTCCACCCGAGCACGATCTCGGCATCGCCCTGCGAAAGGATGCCGGAATCGATCCGGGTGTGCTGGCCTGGCTGCTCGCCCAATTCCCCACCCGCCCCCTCCCAGTGATGCTCGAGCCGCTCACCTCGGAGCAGTTGGAGACGTTTCGAGAGGCCTTGGCGGAGAAGTTGCGGGGCGGTTCGGTAGAGTGATCCCGGTTGTTGCAAACGTCGAGCCCCGGCAGGGGCGCCGGCATGTAGCCCGGGGTCACATAGCGACGAAGGAGCGGCGACCCCGGGAAAGGAGTACGTTTTTGTTTTCCAAGCCCCCGGAGGGGGCGGCAGCAAAGCCATGCGCCGCCGATTCTGCTGCCGCCCCCTCCGGGGG
>DIHE01000147.1:191883-197119 GCA_002420005.1 Holophagales bacterium UBA5704
CTGCCGCCCCCTCCGGGGGCTTGGGGATCCATTTTTTCCTCTTTACCCGGGGCCGCCGCTTCGCTCTGGCCCCGGGCTACACGCTTGCGGCCCCTCTGGGGCCTTTCGGCCCCTGACCTGCATCGCACTCCCCGACTCCTATCGCCAGGCTCACTCGCACTTCTCGGGCCCCGGCAGCTCCTCGCAAGTTTTGTGGTAAAGCTTGCCGGCGCCGATGTAGCTTCGCCATTCGTCGCACGTCAGGTTCCGGTTGGCCGTGCGGCAGGCCTCCGCCTTGAGATGGTCCAGGTCCAAGTCCCACAGGATTACGGTCCGGTCGGCGCTCGCCGAAGCCAGCCGTCTCCCGTCCGGGCTGAAGGCGACACCCCAAACCGCGCCCTCGTGCCCCTTCAGCGTAGCCAACGGCTTGCGGCGTTCTATGTCCCACAGGATAATGGTCCCGTCCTGGCCTGCCGATACCAACTGCTTGTCGTCCTGACTGAAAGCGACGGCAAGAACCGCGCTCTTGTGCTTCAGCAGCGTGGCGAGCTTCTTGCCGCTGGCCACGTCCCACAGGATCACGGTCTGGTCATAACTCGCCGAGGCTAGACTCTTACCATCCAGGCTGAAAGTCACGCTCGAAACCGCTCCTTCGTGCCCCGGTAGCGTCGCCAGCGGCTGGCGGCTGGCCACGTCCCACAGCACTACGGTCCTTTTAGTCGCTGTGGCCAGCCGCTCACCATCTGGGCTGAACGCTACGTCAAGAAACGCACCCGCATCCTTGTGCTCCGATAGCATGCCCATCTTCACACCGCCGGCACCGCCGGCTATACGCCATAAGATCACGGTATCGTCCTCGCTCGCTGAGGCCAGCCACCTTCCGTCCCGGCTGAAGGCTACGCTATACACGCGGTCCTTGTGACCCTCCTTCAACTCAGGCAGAGGACTGTGGCTGACCACGTCCCACAAGACAACCCTTTTGTCCTTACCCGCTGAGGCCAGCTGCTTACCATCCTCCCTGAACGCAACGCCTTCGACCCAGTCCTCGTGTCTCGTCAACTTGGCCGGCTCCTTGCGATGGTTCACGTCCCACAGCAGCACTTTCTTGTCCCAACTCGCTGAGGCCAGCCACTCCCCGTCTTGGCTGAAGGCTACGTCCTTCACCTCGGCCGTGTGCCCCTTCAACGGCGCCAGTGCCTTGCGGCGGCTCAGGTCCCAGAGAATTACAGTGTTGTCCCAACTCGCTGAAGCAAGGCGGTTACCGTCCTCACTGAAGGTGACGCTTTTAACCCACTTCTTGTGCCCCACCAATGTTTTCAGCCTCTGCGGCTCGCGGTTGCCGTCCACGTCCCACAGGACCACCGTATAGTCATCGCTCGCCGTGGCCAGCAACTTACCATCCGGGCTGAAAGAGACATCATTAACCACCGGTCGGTGCAGCAAGTTAGCTACTGGCTGGCGGTTGGCCACGTTCCATAGAGTCACCGTCCCGTCTTGGCTCGCCGCGGCTAGCCGGTTACCATCCGGGCTAAAGGCAACAGCCTTGACCTTCTTTTTGTTCACGGGCAGTGTGGCCAACAACTTATGGTTGTCAATCTCCCAAAGGATCACCAACCCGTCCGTGCTCGCCGAGGCCAGCAGCTTCCCGTCCTGGCTGAAGGCAACGTCAGTGACCTCTGTCTTGTCTGTCTTGTGCCTGGGAAATGCGGCCAACCACTGATGGCGGCCGACGTCCCACAGGATCACCAACCCGTCCCTGCTCGCCGAAGCCAGCAGCTTCCCATCCTCGCTGAAGGCAACGGCAGTGACCTCTTTCTCGTGCCCGGGCAGCGTGGCAAACACCTGCAGGTTCGCCACGTCCCACAGGGTCACCATCGCGTCGCTCGCCGAGGCCAGGAGCTTTCCATTCCGGCTGAAGGCAACGGCATTGACCGCTTTCCTTTGCGTGGGCAGCCTGCCCAACAGCTTGTGGCTGTCCACGTCCCATAGGATCACCGTCCCGTCCCCACTCGATGAGGCCAGAAGTTTCCCATCCGGACTGAAGGCGACGCTGAGAACTCGGCTCTGGTGCTCCGCCAGAAACGCGGAAAGATGGGGGTGGCTCACGAAGCGCTGTAGCAGCCCAGCCGACGCATCGCGTGTTTGAAAGGTCCGAGCTGCTTCCAGGTTGACCAGAAGGGACACATCGTAACTGTCATCCTGAAGCCAATCAGCAGTCTCTTTCAGCCGCATGCTCTCGGCCTCGTGCTGCTGATCCTGGACCTTCTTCTCCGCCTCGCTGGCTTCCCATGCAGACCAATAGGCGAACACCAAGAGAACGATCACGACGAGCGCACCTGCTCCCACCAGCGCCGAATTGCGCCGGTTGCGCCGCTGCTGCTCGCGCGCCGCCCTCTCCCGGGCCTTCGCCGCCTCCTCCGCCTCGCGAGCGCGGCGACTGTCACGGCTGTCCAAGACCACTCGAGTCAGCACATCGTGGGTCAACTCGAGTCGGCGCACGGTCTGCCGCTCGTCCACGCGCAGGAGGCGACGGCGGACCAGGGCATCAAGCGCATCGGCCGTGACACCGGGCAGGGCCAGCGCGTCCTCCCGAGCGTGGCTGTCGCGGTAGCCGCGGCCGGTGATCAACTCGTCTTCGACGAACGCCCGGACGCGCGGATCGAGGCCAGCCAGGGCGCGCTCGTAGAAACCCGAGAGGATCTCGCGGTCGGCGCCTTCCAGGAGCGTCGGGGTGATGCGGTCTAGCGGGGGGTCCGCCTTTTGACGTTTGTGGTTCAGCTCGCTGCACACCACGCTGAGCAGGGCCGGGTCGATCTCGAGCTTGGGGAAGTCGGCCGGCTCGACGGGGGGGCTGGGCTCGTTCTTCCAGGCGAGCCGGAGGATGCGCCGTGCGATGTCGTCGCCCACCAGAGGCCCACCCGCGCGGGTGATCACCTCGTAGGCCTGGGTGCCGCTCATCGCCAGCAGCCGGAAACGGTTGTACATGAGGGAGGGCATCTGCTCCTTGAGCCCTTCCATCTCTGCCAGGAAATCCTCGCGGAAGCTCAGGACCAGCTTGACAGGCGCGCGCTTGAAATCGAAACGCCGCGCCGCGGTGGGATCGGCCTCCAGCTCCTGCTGCACCGCAGCCGGCGGCCGGTTCTCCACCAGGTCTCCCAGCTCGGCAAGGAACGCGGCGGAACGAACCCGCGCCTCTTCGGACTCCTCGCCGAGCGTGAAGATCTCCTCGAACTGATCCAGCACGAGGACGGGCGTCACCGGGCGGTTGCGGTCGCTCCAGAATTCCGCGTCGCGCCGGTGGAAGAAGGACCACAGGCTTTCGTCTCCGGCCGGCCGGGCCGCCTGCACGCGGGCGGCGGCACACTCCGCGTGCAGCTCGCGAAAGATCTGCTCTCGGAGCGCAGGTGCTCCCTCGGCATGATCGAGGCGCACGTAGACGGGCAGGGCATCGTCATCGCGCAGCTCAGGGAACAAGCCGGCTTTGAGCAGCGAGGTCTTGCCCAGGCCGGAGCGGCCGAACAGCACGGTGAGCAGCTCGCGGCGCACCAGCCGCAGCAGCTCGCCCGACTCCGCCGCCCGGCCATGGAAGTAGGCGCGGTCGGCCTCGTCGAAGGGATCGAGACCGGGCCACGGATTCTCGGGGCTCAGGCTCTGGCGGTGCAGCTCGGCCATCACCAGGTCCTTCAGGCCGCCCGCCGACGGCGATGAAAGTCGCGGACGAGCTCGACGAGCCTCTCGGCGGCGCCCGGCGTGAGATTCCCCTCCGGCAACGTTCTTCCCTGCGCCCGCTTGAAGGCCTCGGGAAGAGGTGCACGGTCGATGCGCGAGTCGTCGATCACCACGGGGACGAGGAATGCCTCGTCCGGTGCCATGCCTTGCGCGAAGTCGGCCGCGTCGTTCCACTCGCGCCAGAAGTAGCGGCGCCGGTTCGCCTCACTCAGGCTCTGACGCGAGACGACCGGAACGAACAACGAGCAGCGCTCGATGCCGCGCCGGATGCTGCGCGCCCAGTCATCCCCCATCTTGAGCGCGTTTCTGTCGAACCACACCTCCAGGCCGGCGGCGCGCAGGCCCTCCACCAACCGGCTGGCGGCGTCGAGGTCCTCGCTCGCGTAGCTGACGAAGACGGCCCCGTCGGGGACGCTTCCCGCCGAGCCGGCTTCCCGGGCCACGGGCGCCGCGCTCGCCGGTTTCGGCGGATGGGCGGCGTGCCAGCGACTCGCCAGCTCCAGGACGAAGTCGGCCGCGTTCGTGGGGATCATCCGGGCGTCGGTGCTGAAGCTGTCGAGGAACAGGGTCAGCCCGGCGTCCTGCGTCATCTGGTCGCCCACCAGCATCTCCTGCCGCCTGCGCTTCTGCGAGAGCTCCACACCCCGGGCGGTGCGCAGGAAGAAGCGGGCGAGCCAGTCGCCGAAGCTGCAGCCGAGGATCAGCAGGTGGTTGCCGCGCAGCTCGTCGAACAGGATCTTCGGTTGGCGCTGCTTGTCCTGCAGGCCGTGCAGATGCTCCAGGACGTCCTCGTCGCAGATGGCGTAGTCCGGAGAGGCGGACGCCTTCCCGAGGAGGTGGAAGACCACCGGCTGCCCGAGGTCGGCTTTCGGGCCGGGGAGGTCCCGGACCTTGTTGGGTGCGTAGGCGATCTGCTCGGCACCGAGGGCTTCCGCGAGCAGCGCATCAAAGGTCAGCGAGACGAACAGGTTGAAGCCGGGAATGCCGGCCAGCGCGCGCAGCGGCTCCGACGGCGGCAGGGCGGCGGTGCGCAGCAGCCGGTGGATGTGCGCGTACAGCTCCTCGCGCTCCCCGCGGCGGCGCACATGCAGCGAGACGGCGTCGTTGAGGTCGAAGCCCGGGGGAAGCTCGGCGACAGGCAGCCCGAGATCGGCGGCCAGCCGCCCGGCGAGCCAGTGGTCGAGAGGGACGTCCCGGTCCCCCTCCCGCACCGTGACGAGCTCCGAGCCGATGACCGGAATGACGGTTCGGTCTTCAATATAGTCCAGAAGATTGGACCAGAATCCCTCGGACAGGTCGGTCATCGGAGAACTTGATGATACTACGCCTCCGGCGGCGGCGCCGTCTCTCTACCGGGGCGGGTGCAGTCGTTCCTACCGGCGGTGCAGTCACTGCACCCGAGGGTGCGGCCATTCCTACCGCGGGTGCAGCCATTGCACCCTCGGGTGCAGCCATTCCTACCGCGGGTGCAGTCGCTGCACCCGGCGGTGCAGTCGTTCCTACCACGGGTGCAGTCATTGCACCCTCG
>DIHE01000147.1:197174-197341 GCA_002420005.1 Holophagales bacterium UBA5704
TTTCCATTCGATGGCCGAGTGGTCACTCACTTCCGTCTCCCTCGTCGTTCGATGAGCGTAAGCCACAAACAGGGCGTAAGGCAAGCCCCTCGTCGCCCTGCGACGGGGCCTCCCTCGGTCGTGCCGGTGGCCACCCGGCGGCGTCCATCAAGGACCCGTCACGCCTT
>DIHE01000147.1:197432-216609 GCA_002420005.1 Holophagales bacterium UBA5704
CGTTCCTACCGCGGGTGCAGTCGCTGCACCCGGGAGCGGGGAGGGTGCCAGCCGGCGCGGGCACGCCGAGAAGACGAGGGCGTTGCGATTGAGTGGCTCACCGGCCTGCGGCCATCAAGGACCCGTCACGCCTTCGGCGGCGGCAGGTCGCGGGCTTGCGGATCGTCCTCGAAACCGTGGTGGTTGTGGCTGCCGTCGCAGAACGGCTTGTTCTGCGAGGCGCCGCAGCGGCAGAGGGACAGCTTGGTGCGCCCGCCGAGGCCGTAGACGCCTCCCTGCGGATCGACGATCTGGAGATCCTCTCCCTCAATGCGGAAGGGACCGTTCTTGAGCACCGTGATCTTCATCGTTCCAACTCTCCTCTCGTCTGAGACCTGCGAAGGGCTCTAGGGTATCCTAGGCGGCCTGCCATGACGCCCCCTTTGTCCAAACCCGCGCGCCGTTCCTTCCGCTGGGGGGGGCTCCTGCTCAAGATCGGCGTCTCCGTCCTTGCCGTGGCCGCCACCTGGCACCTCCTGGCGGGGCTGGACTGGCGGCAGCTCCGCGACCGGCTGGGCGAGGCGAGCTGGATGGTCCTTTCGCTGGCCATCGTCTGCCTGCTGGCACGCTGGATCGTCTGGGATGGCCGGTTCCGCCTCGCCGCCCGGGAGGCGATGGGGCTGCGGCCCGGGTCCGTGGTCAGCTATTTCGTGCTCAAGGCGTCGGTTGCGCTCAATTTGATCACTCCGTCGGCCCGGCTGATCGGCGGGCTGATGCGGGCGCGCTACTTCTCCCGCACCGAGGGGCGTTCCTTCGGCGCCCTCTATGGCGTCGTGCTCTACGACCAGATCGCACATCAGGTGGTGGCCGGCACGGCCACCTGGATCGCGGTGATCACCACCGCCTGGACCCTCGGCCGCCGCGATCTCGCCGCCGCCGCGGCGGTCGCCCTGGTCGCCACCGCCACGGGCCTCGTGGTGTGGGGCCGGAGGGGCCGGTTTGGGACCAACCCCCTGGTGCGCTTCCTCGCCCGGCGGGCGGCGCGGGCCGATGGCCGACTGCAGAGCGTCTTCGCCCATGGCCACGAGGCGGTGCGGGTCTTCCTGCATCTGCTCCGCCGGCCGGCTCTGCACCTGCGGGCGGCGCTCCTCGGGCTGCTCTACGTCGCCTTCAACGTCGGCGCCCAATGGCTGGTGTTCAGCGCTCTCGGGCGGCCGATCGATCTCGCCGTCGCCTTCGCCGGGATCTCGCTCGGCATCGCCGCCGGCTCGCTCACCGGCACACCCGGCGGGCTCGGAACCACCGAGGCCGCCATGGTCGCCGCCTTCACCTTGCTCGGGGTCGATCGGGTCGACGCGGCGGCCGGCACCCTGCTCTGCCGGGGCCTTCACTACGCCACGGTGCTCGGTCTCGGCCTGCCGGCTCTGCTGGTGCTCGAATTCCGCCTGCCGCAGGCTCCGCTGGAGGCGGCGGGAGAAGGGGGATAGGGGATGGACGCCGCCGCCGTGCGCCGCTGGCGCGACGAGGAGTTTCCGGTCACCCGCGAATGCGCCTACCTGAACCACGCCGGGTGCGGCCCGCTGCCCCGGCGCGGAGTCGAGAGGATGCAGGCTCTGGCGGATCTGGTCTCGCGCACCGGCGACCGCCGCTGGCTGGAGCGCAATGCCGAGATCGACCGCGTGCGCGGCCTCGCCGCCCGCCTCCTCGGCGCCCGCCAGCCACACGAGATCGCCTTCGTGGAGAACACCTCGGGCGGGCTCTCCCTCGTCGCCGGGGGGATCGACTGGCGGCCGGGAGACCGGATCGTCAGCGCCGCTCTGGAGTTCCCCTCGAACGTGTATCCCTGGATGCAGCTCGCCGCGCGCGGCGTGGATCTCGTGCAGATCCCGGAGCGCGACGGCCGCATCGACAACGACGAGCTGCTGGCCGCGCTCGACGAGCGCACCCGCATGGTGGCGCTCTCCTGGGTGCAATACGGCAGCGGCTTCCGCTCGGACCTCGCGCGGATCGGCGCCGCCTGCCGCGAGCGGGGCATCCTCTTCGTGGTCGACGGCATCCAGGGGATGGGTGCCCTGGAGATCGACGTCGAGCGGGATGGCATCGACGTCTGCGCCGGCTCCAGCCACAAATGGCTGCTCGGTCCCGAAGGCGTCGGCCTGCTCTACGTCTCCGACCGCGTTCTGGAGCAGGTGCGGCCGATCCGTTCCGGCTGGCGCTCGATGCGCAAGACGTTCGACTGGACCGATCTCGAGCTGACCTTCGCCACCGGCGCCCGGCGTTTCGAGAGCGGCACGCTCAATGCCTACGGCATCACCGCGCTGGGAGGCGCCCTGGAGATCTTCCTGGAGATCGGAGCCCGGGACCTGGAGCGCCGCGTCCTCACCCTCGCCGACCGCGCCGCCGACGGCCTCGCAGCCCTGGGCTTCCAGGTGGTGAGCTCGCGCCAACCCGGCGAGACCTCGGGTATCGTCGCCGCCCTCCACCCGCGTCATGCGGCCGGTGACCTGGTCAAGCACCTCGCGGGCCGCGACGTCGTCGCCGCAGCCCGCGTCGGACGCTTCCGCGTCTCCCCGCACTTCTACAACTCCGAGGAAGAGATCGACCGGATGTTGACGGAGCTGGCGGCGCTTCCGTAGACCCAGGCATGAACCGCCGCGATTTCCTGCGCCTGAGTGCCACCGCCGGGATCGGAGCCTTGGGGCTCGGCCTGTATACCTTCGAGATCGAGCCGCACTGGGTCACCGTCGTCGAGCGCGACCTTCCTGTGAGCGGCCTCCCGCCGGGGCTCGATGGAACCCGAGCGGTGCAGATCAGCGACCTTCATGTCGGCCCCAAGGTGAGCGACGACTATCTGGTGGACTGCCTGAACAAGGTGGCGGCGCTGCAGCCGGACCTCCTGGTCTTCACCGGCGACTTCCTCACCTACAGCCACCCGCGCGGCGACGCCCAGTTCGGGCAGCTCCGGGACGTGCTCGCCCATTTCCCGCAGGGACGGCTGGCGACGCTGGGCATCCTGGGCAATCACGACTATGGCCGGGCGTGGTCGGAGCCGGCCGTAGCCGAGAAGGTCACCGCGGTGGCGGAACGCGCCGGGGTGCGGGTGCTGCGCAACGCCTGCGCCACCGTCGCCGGGCTCGACGTCGTCGGGGTCGACGATCTGTGGTCCGGCGCGGCGAACCCGCAGCGCGCGCTGGCGGGACGCTCCGGTGCGGCGGCCCTCGTCCTCTGCCACAATCCGGACACCCTCGACGAGCGCCCCTGGGCCGGCTACCAGGGCTGGATCCTGGCCGGCCACACCCACGGCGGCCAGTGCAAGCCGCCGTTCCTGCCGGCCCCCCTGCTGCCGGTGAAGAACCGCCGCTACGCCCAGGGCGAGATCCCTCTGGCCGACGGCCGGCGTCTCTACATCAACCGGGGCCTCGGACACCTGCTGCAAGTCCGCTTCAACGCCCGGCCGGAGATCACCTGCTTCACCCTGCGGCCGGCCTGATCGACGCCCGCCCGGCTACTCGAAATACCCGGTCACGTCCAGCACGACCTGCACCGTGCCGTTTCCCGCCACCGCCGTCCGCAGGGCGAGGGTCCGGGAGCCGTCCTCCGCCAAGGAGACGAGGGCATTGTTCGACCGCAGCTGGCCTGCGGCAAAGGTGGCCGTGGCGGCCAAGGGTGGCAGGGCGTCCGCCGGATAGATCGTCAAATACCCGGCACCGCTCGGCTCCACCACCGTGGCGTTGAGAGCGAGCGCCTTCGCGGTGGCCGGGATGCCGCACGCTCCCTGAAGCTCCAGAATCCGCGTCACGCCCGAGGTGAGAGCCGGGCCGTCCTCGGGACGTCGTGTGTCGAAGAGCCGGCAGGGCGTGACGAGGAAAAGCTCCCGCGCCACGGGCGGATCGCTGAAGAGGAAGGCGTCCGCCTGCTCATTGAAGTCCCCCGGCACGAGGTTCGACGCCAGGCTGGTGAAGGCGACGTAGCGGCCGTCCGCGCCAATTCGCGGCGCGCGGGCCGAGCCGTCGCCGGAGCCGGGCGCCAGGGGAAGGTCTGCGGATCGGCTCGCGAGCCGGATCCGGCCGGCGAGGCGATCGAACACGAAGGTGTTCCAGCCACCTGCGCCGGAGCCTGTGCCGAGGAGGTCGAAGGCGCTGCTGCTGAAGGCGACCGAGCGGCCATCCGCACTGATTTGCGGCAGGCGCGCGGGGTAGCTCCCGGTCGCGTTCGAAACACCGTATTGGTGGCTCACCAGCGTCATCGAGCCCGTCGTGGCATCGAAGAGGAAGACGTCGTCCGGGACGCTGAAAGAATCCCAGCCGTTGCGGTCGACCTGGCCGGCCACGAGATTCCTGGCTGCGCTCTGGAAGGCGACCCACCGGCCGTCCGAGGACAGGGAGGGGGAGGCGGAGTACCGGTCGGCCGCCGTCGCGCCCGTTCCGGCCTGCCGGCTCACCAGAAGGATCGAGCCCGTGCTGCGCGTCCAGAGGAAAAGGTCGGAGGCGGCGTTCTCGTCCAGCTGGCCGGGCACGACGTCGGTGGCGTTCGAGGTGTACGCCACGCGGGAGCCGTCGGAGCTGAGCGCGAAGTCGTACGAAAGGGCGTTGCCTGCCGTCGTGGGCGAGAGGCTCGCGTGGCTCACCAGCTCGTTGGCGCCGGTGTCCCGGTGGAACAGGAAGACGTCCGCCGTGCCGGCGGTGTCGATCTGCCCGGGGACGACGTTGGTGCTTGTGCTCAGGAAACCGACAGAGCTTCCGTCCGTGCTCACGGCGGCTGCGGAGGCTCCGGCCCCCTGGGACGTCGAGGCACCGGCTCGACTCACCAGCACGGTTGCCCCCGTCTCCCGATCCCAGAGAAACGCATCGCGCCCGTCAACGGCCGTGGCCTGCCCGGCCAGCAGGTCCCCCGCCGAGCTCAGGAAGCTGATCCAGCGGCCGTCCGCGCTGATCGACGGCGCCTCGGACAGGCCGCCGGCGGCGTTCGTGGCCGAGCCACCGGAGCCGCTGACCAGGCGGAGGGTCCCGGAGGTCCGATCCCAGAGAAAGACGTCGTCCACCCCGTTGGGATCCACCTGCCCCGCCACCAGGTCGGTCGCAGCGCTCTGGAACGTGACCCACCGGCCGTCCGCGCTGATCGCCGGTTTGCCGGAGGCTCCATTCGCCGTCGTCGTCGCCGACGCCGCGGATCGACTGACCAGGGTGCGGGCCGCGGTGTCACGGTCCCAGAGAAAGACGTCGGTGGCGGCGCCGTTGGCATCCACGAGGCCGGGGACGAGGCCGGTCGCCGCGCTCAGGAAAACGACGAAGCGGCCGTCTGCGCTCAAGCCTTCGGCCGAGCTCGCGCCGTCCGGCGTCTCCTGGAAGACGTCCGGATGGCGCAAGGAGGCGAGGGCCACGGTCCCCGCGCTGCGGGTGTAAAGAAAGACGTCGTTCTGTCCATTGAGGTCGGAGATGCCGGTCGCGAGATCGGTCCCCGGGCTCGCGAAGGCGACGATCTCTCCGTCCTCGCTGATCCGGGGGGTCGCCGAGGCACTGCCGGAGGCGGTGCCCGGTGAGCCCGCGGCGTGGCTGACGAGTGTGTGGTCTCCCGAGAGGCGGTCGTACAGGAAGACGTCCATCTCTCCGTTGGTGTCCACCGCCCCAGCCACCAGATCGGTCGCGTTGCTGCGGAAGGCGACGAAGCGGCCATCCCCGCTCAGGGTCGCGTCCGCGACCTGCCCGTTGCCCGCCGTCCCCGGCAAGCCCGCCGCATGGTTGACCAGCAGGACGGCGCCGGTGTCGCGCCGGAAGAGGGCCAGCTCGGGGGCCATGGCGGCGGGATCGGCGAGGTCTGGAAAACCGCGACCGAAGAGGACCCAGCTCCCATCCGGTGACATCTGGATGAGAAAACCCAACGTGGCGTCGAGCGGTGAGGCGTCCTCATGGCTCACGAGAATCGTCGTATCGGTCAGCCGGTCCCACAGGAAGACGTCGGAAAACGGCGTCGCGCTGTCGATCTGTCCCGGCACGAGGTTCGAGGAAAGATTCGTGAAGGCGGCCCAGCGGCCGTCCGCGCTGAGGGCCGCCCCGGCCAACACGAATCTCTCGAAGGGATTGACCGTGCCATTGCCCGCGTGGAGGGGCTGGCCGGCCGCGTGACTGACCAGGACGGTGGTTCCGGTGGCATGGTCGTAGAGGAAGGTGTCTTCCTCACCGGCGGGATCGACCTGCCCGGCGACCAGGTCCTGTCCCCGGCTGACGAACAGCAGAAAGCGCCCGTCTGCACTGAGGGACGGCGAGCGCCCATCGCGGGCCGCTGCCGGCGAGCCCGCGCTGCGGCTGACCGGCATCGTGTCCCCGGAAAGGCGATCGAACCGGTACACGAAGGAGGCGAACTGGTACGCCACCACGTTGCCATCCCCGCTCAGAGCCGGCGCGGAAGAGCGGCCGGCCGCCGTGAGAGGAGAGCCGGCGACGTGGCTGACCAGTGTGGTGGTCCCGGTGAGCCGGTCATGGAGAAAGACGTCCCGGTCGTCAAAGGAGCTGACGAAGGGGTCGACCTGACCTTCGACCAGGTCTCCGGCGTTGCTCACGAAGGCGATCCAGCGGCCATCCGGACTGATGATCGGATCGGTCGAGGCGGCGTTGGCCGTGATCACGGCCGAGCCGGCGCGGCGGCTGATCAGGCTCCGCGTGCCGGTGCTGCGGTCCAGCAGGAAGACGTCCTCCGTGTTCGCCCGGTCCAGCAGGCCGGGCAGCAGATCGCGTGCCGTGCTCGTGAACACCAACCAACGGCCATCGGCGCTCTGCACCGACCGGCTGGCCGCGGGAATCCCGCTGGCACCATTGGCCGCATCGGAAAGCGCGGAAGGAATCCCTCGCGAGAGGAGGTCCACGTGGCCCTCGGCGCCCGCGTCCCTCCCGGCGGCCAGGGTCAACCAGGCGACGGCGAGCAGGGCGGAGGCTGTTTTCAAATGCATGACTCCATTGTATCGCGTGGCCCCCGCCTCGGCCGTCAAGGTCACCGGCGGAATTCCGGCGACCCGATCCGCGTTTAAGGAGATCGGCAAGCAGCCAAGGAGGGCTCAACATGTCGATCCGTTCCATCAAGTCTCTCTCCCAATCCACTCCCGCCCGCGAGGGCGCCGGGGTGCTTCTGCGCCGGGCGTTCGGGTTCGGCACCACCGATGTCTTCGACCCGTTCCTGTTGCTCGACGACTTCCGCAATGAGCGGCCGGCGGACTATCAGGCCGGCTTCCCGTGGCATCCGCACCGCGGGATCGAGACGATCACCTACGTGCTCGCCGGGACCGTGGAGCACAAGGACAGCCTGGGCAACACCGGCGCGCTCGGCGCCGGCGACATCCAGTGGATGACGGCCGGGCGCGGCATCGTCCACCAGGAGATGCCGCAAGGCGACGCGGCGGGGCGGATGCACGGCTTCCAGCTCTGGGCCAACCTGCCCGCCTCGCTCAAGATGACCGCACCGCGGTACCAGGACGTGCAGTCCGCCGAGGTTCCCGAGGTCACCGACGACGACGGCACCCGGGCGCGCATTCTCTGCGGCACGTTCTGGGGCAAGACCGGGCCGGTCGACGGCATCGCCGCCGATCCGAGCTATGTCGACGTGTGGGTACCGCCGGGCCGGCGCAAGGTGCTGCCGGTGGAGACCACGCGCAACGCCTTCGCCTACGTGTTCGAAGGTACCGGCCGTTTCGCCAACGCCTCGGAGCCGCGCGGTGTGCTCACCGAGTCGGTCGACGGGACCGAGACGACCACCTGGGAGCCGGCGGGCAACCGGTCTCTGGTCGTCTTCGACCGCGGGGACGAGGTGGTGGTGCAGGCGGGAGAGGAGGGGATCCGCTTCCTCCTCGTCTCCGGCAAACCGCTCGGTGAGCCGGTCGCCTGGCACGGGCCGATCGTGATGAACACCCGCTCCGAGATCGAGCAGGCGCTCATGGAGCTGCGCAACGGGACGTTCCTGGGGTAAGCAGCGCGGCGCAACCGTGGAGAAGACTCGGCTGAGAATGCCGGCTCATGGTAGTCTCCAAGTGTTGTTCGGGTTCTTTGTTCTCCGTACCTGTTGCAGGGAAGGGAGGCGTGCTGCGCGGCACGGCTCCCCGAGGGGTCAAGGAATCAGGCGACAGCCGGATCGGGTGGGGGGACCGGAATCACGGGTTGCACTCCCGCCGCCTCCCCGCCCGCTTCCTTCTTCCTTCTTCGTTGCGCCGCACCTTCACCCGCGCCGCCCGCCCCCTCAGAACATCCCGAGCTGCAACCGCGCCGCCTCCGACATCATGGAGGGGTTCCAGACCGGATCCCAGACCAGCTCGATCTCGGCGGAGGCGACGCCGGGGACGCCTTCGACTTTGGCCTTCACCTCGCCGGGGAGCGAGCCGGCGACGGGGCAGGCGGGGGAGGTCAGGGTCATCTTGACGTGCACCGCCCCTTCGTCCTGGACGTCGACGTCGTAGATCAGGCCCAGCTCGTAGATGTTGACCGGGATCTCCGGGTCGAAGACGGTCTTCAAGGCGTCCACGATGCCGTTCTCGAGGTCCAGCGGCATGGCTTCCAGGGTGTCCTGCTGCAGCTCCGACATGGGGCTCTCCGTTCGATCATTCCGTCGAGATGGGTTGGTCCTTCTGCTCCAGCGCGGCTTCCAGCGTGTGCCAGGCGAGAGTGGCGCATTTGACGCGGATGGGGAACTCGCGGACGCCGGTGAAGACGGCGAGCTTGCCCAGGTCGGCGGGGTCCCCGCCGCCCCGGGTGACCAGCTCGTGGAAGCCGTGGAACAGGGCGTGCGCCTCGTCGACGGTCTTGCCGCGCAGGGCCTCGGTCATCAGCGAGGCCGAGGCGGTCGAAATGGCGCAGCCGGCCCCTTCGAACGAGATCCCCTGCACGCGGCCGCCATCGACGTGAAGATGCACCTGGATGCGGTCGCCGCAGAGGGGATTGTGCCCTTCCGCGTGGCGGTTGGCGCCCGGCAGGGCGCCGAAGTTGCGGGGCCGCCGGTTGTGGTCGAGGATGATCTCCTGGTACAGGTCGCGCAGCTCGTCGCTCATGCTCGGATCGCCTCCCCCCTCAGCCGAGGAACATCTCGCGCACCCGGCGCAGGCCGGCGACGAGCGCCTCGACGTCCTCGGGTGCATTGTAGAGCCCGAATGAGGCCCGGGTGGTGGCCGGAACGCCGAAGCGGTCCATGATCGGTTGCGCGCAGTGGTGGCCGGCGCGGACGGCGATGCCTTCGCGGTCGAGGATGGTCCCGATGTCGTGCGGGTGGACACCGTCGAGCGTGAAGGAGACGACGGCGGCCTTGTGCCGTGCGGTGCCGAAGAGCCGCACCTCGGGGATCTCGGCGAGCCGCTCGGTCAGCAGAGTCAGCAGCTCGTCCTCCCAGGCGGCGATGGTGGGGCGGCCGAGCAGGTTCACGTAGTCGAGCGCCGCCGCCAGCGCCACCGCGCCTTCGATGAACGGCGTGCCGGCCTCGAAGCGGTGCGGCGGCGGCTGGTAGGTGGTCTTGGCGAAGGTCACCCGCATCACCATGCCGCCGCCTCCCTGCCAGGGAGGCATGGCGTCGAGCAGCTCCCGGCGGCCCCAGAGGGCGCCGATGCCGCTCGGTCCATAGACCTTGTGGCCGGAGAAGGCGTAGAAGTCGCAGCCCAGCTCCTGCACGTCGACCTCCAGATGCGGCGCGGCCTGGGCACCGTCCACCAGGAGCAGCGCCCCGGCGGCGTGCGCCTTCTCGGCGATCTCGCGCACCGGCAGGATGGTGCCGAGGGCGTTGGAGACGTGGGCCACCGCGACCAGACGGGTGCGCTCGGTGAGGAGGGCGGTGAGCCCCTCCAGCTCCACCTCGCCACGGTCGTTGACCGGCGCCACCCGGAGACGGGCGCCGCGCTCGGCGCACAGCATCTGCCAGGGGAGGATGTTGGAGTGGTGCTCCAGCTCGGTGATCAGGATCTCGTCGCCCGGGCCGACGTGGTGCCGGCCCCAGCTCTGCGCCACCAGGTTGATCGCCTCGGTGGCACCGCGCACGAAGACGATCTCTTCCGGGTGCGGCGCACCGAGGAAGCGCTGCACGGTGGCGCGGGCGCGCTCATAGGCTTCAGTGGCCCGCGAGGTGAGCGTGTGGACGCCGCGGCCGACGTTGGCGTACGAGGTGGCGTAGAACGACGCCAGGGCGTCGAGCACCACCCGCGGTTTCTGGGTGGTCGCCGCGTTGTCCAGGTAGACCAGGGGTTTCCCGTGGATGCGCTGGGCGAGGATGGGGAAATCCTCGCGCACCCGTTCCAGGTCATACCCGGCCACGGGTGCGTGCGTCATCGCCGTCGCCGTCGCCGTTGCGATACCAGCCATGCCGGCCTCCTACACCGCCTGCCGGACGACCTCGCCCTGCGGCAGGCGGGCGAACAGGAACTCTTCGAGATCGCGCCGCACCGGCTCCAGCTTGATCCGTTCCACGATGTCGCTGGCGAAGGCGTAGGTGAGCAGGCTGCGCGCCGCCTCGGCGCCGATGCCGCGCGAGCGGAGGTAGAAGATGGCGTCGTCGTCGAGCTGGCCGACGGTCGAGCCGTGGGTGCACTTGACGTCGTCGGCGAAGATCTCGAGCTGCGGGTTCGAGTTGGCGATCGCATCCCCCGAGAGGAGGAGGTTGCGGTTCGACTGCTTGGCGTCGGTCTTCTGGGCGCCCGGGTGCACGTAGATGAGCCCGTTGAACACCGCCCGCGCCTTGCCGTCCAGCACGCCTTTGTACAGCTCGTGGCTGGAGCAGTGGGGCTGGGCGTGCTCGACGCGCATGTGGGTGTCCATGACCTGCCGCCCTTCGGCCACGTAGAGGCCGTTCAGGATGCAGTCGATCCCTTCGCCGTTGAGCACCGCGGTGACGTCGTTGCGCACCAGCGCGCCGCCGATCGAGATCGAGTGGGAGGACGGCGCCGCGCGGTGCTCGCCGTCGATCTGGAAGGCCGCCAGGTGGAACGCCTCGCGGCTCTCCCGCTGCAGCTTGTAGTGATCGATCACCGAGGACGGCCCGGCGACCAGCTCGGTGACCGGGCAGGTCAGATAGGTCCCGCTGCCGGCGTAGGTCTCCACCACGGTGGCGCGGCTGTTCTCGCCGGCCACGAGCAGCGTGCGCGGGAACGAGAAGGTCGCTTCCCCGGCCGCTCCCCCGGAAGACCAGAAGAGCAGGTGGATCGGCGCCTCGACCACCGCGTTGCGCGGCAGGAGGACGCAGGCGCCCTCGGCGAGGAAGGCGGTGGCGAGCGCCAGGAACGGCTGGTTCTTCGCCGGGTCCTCCAGGCGGGCCAGGCGGCCGAGCCGCGGAATCACCTGCTCCGGCACGGTCGCCAGCGCCTGCGCCAGGTTCGTCACCACCGTGCCGGCGGGCAGCGCGCCGACGTGCGACAGCTTGGCCGAGTAGCGGCCGTCGATGAAGACGAGCCGGGCGGCGGCCGGGAACAGGTAGGGCGCGAGGACCGCCGCGTCGAGCGCGTCCGGATCGCCCGCGGGGCGCACGAAGGTGCCGCGGGCGACCGGGGCCACGTTGGTGAAGCGCCAGTCTTCCTGCCGCAGCGTCGGGAAGCCGAGGGCGGCGAAGCGTTCGAGGCCGAGCCGGCGCAGCGCCTGGAGCGCGGCGGGCTCGCCCGCCGGCCGTTCGGCCAGGAAGCGCGCGTGCTCGGCCAACCAGGGCGCGACCAACTCGCTCGCGTCGGCCGCCGGGCGCGGAGAAGCGGGAAGGGCGGTTTCCATCACAGCCATGACCGCCGTTCCCTCACGCTCCGACCGGCTGGGCGGCGGAGGCCTGAGCCACCTCCTGCTCCAGCCAGGCGTAGCCCTTCTCTTCCAGCTCCAGGGCCAGCTCCTTGCCACCGGAGCGGACGATCCGCCCGTCGACGAGGACGTGCACGTAGTCGGGCACGATGTAGTTGAGCAGCCGCTGGTAGTGGGTGATCAGCAGGAAGCTGCGGTCGGGGCTGCGCAGGAGGTTCACCCCTTCCGCGACGATGCGCAGGGCGTCGATGTCGAGCCCCGAGTCGGTCTCGTCGAGGATGGCGAGGCGCGGCTCCAGGACCGCCATGTGGAAGATCTCGTTGCGCTTCTTCTCGCCGCCCGAAAACCCTTCGTTGACCGGCCGGTGCAGCAGGGAGTCGTCCATCTGCACCCACTTCATCTTCTGGCGCACCAGGGTGAGGAAGTCCATGGCGTCCATCTCGGGCAGGCCGCGGTACTTGCGCACGGCGTTGAGCGCCGCCTTGAGGAAGTAGGTGTTGCTCACCCCGGGGATCTCGACGGGGTACTGGAAGGCCATGAAGACCCCCTCGCGCGCCCGGTCCTCGGGGTCCATGTCCAGCAGGTTCTTGCCGTCGAGGATCGCCTCGCCGGCGGTCACCTCGTAGCTCTCTTCGCCGGCCAGCACCCGCGCCAGCGTGCTCTTGCCGGAGCCGTTCGGTCCCATGATCGCGTGCACCTCGCCATGGCGGATGTCGAGGTCGATCCCGCGCAGGATCTCGGTGCCGGCCACGGAGGCGTGCAGGTTCTTGATCTTCAGCATATCGGTTCTCTTCGTTTCCGGAGTGGTTGGAGAAAGCTCAGCCGACGCTTCCTTCGAGGTTGATCGCGAGCAGCTTCTGGGCCTCGACGGCGAACTCCATCGGGAGCTCGCGGAAGACCTCCTTGCAGAAGCCGTTGACGATCATCGAGACCGCGTCCTCGGTGGAGATGCCGCGCTGGTTGCAATAGAAAATCTGGTCTTCGCCGATCTTCGAGGTGGTCGCCTCGTGCTCCATGCGCGCCGTCGGGTTCTGCACGTCGATGTACGGGAAGGTGTGGGCGCCGCACTGGTCGCCGATCAGCATCGAGTCGCACTGCGAGAAGTTGCGCGCGCCGTCGGCGCCCTTGAGGATCTTCACCTGGCCGCGGTAGGTGTTCTGCCCGTGGCCGGCCGAGATCCCCTTGGAGACGATGGTGCTCTTCGTCCCTTTGCCGATGTGGATCATCTTGGTGCCGGTGTCGGCCTGCTGGCGGCCTTTGGTCAAGGCCACCGAATAGAACTCGCCGACCGAGCCGTCGCCCTTGAGGAGGACGCTCGGGTATTTCCAGGTGATCGCCGAGCCGGTCTCCACCTGCGTCCAGGAGATCTTGGCGCGCGCCTCGCACTTGCCGCGCTTGGTCACGAAGTTGTAGATGCCGCCCTTGCCGTTCTCGTCGCCCGGGTACCAGTTCTGCACCGTCGAGTACTTGATCGTCGCGCCTTCCAGGGCGACCAGCTCGACCACCGCGGCGTGGAGCTGGTTCTCGTCGCGCATCGGCGCCGTGCACCCTTCCAGATAGGAGACGTAGGCCCCCTCGTCGGCGATGATCAGCGTCCGCTCGAACTGGCCGGAGTTCTTCGCGTTGATCCGGAAGTAGGTCGACAGCTCCATCGGGCAGCGCACCCCCTTCGGCACGTAGACGAACGAGCCGTCGGAGAAGACCGCCGAGTTCAGGGTGGCGAAGAAGTTGTCGGTGGTCGGGACGACCGAGCCGAGGTATTGCTGCACGAGGTCCGGGTGGTTGCGCACCGCCTCGGAGAAGGAGCAGAAGATGATCCCCACCTCATGGAGCTTCTCCTTGAAGGTGGTCGCCACCGAGACGCTGTCGAACACCGCGTCGACCGCGATGCCGGCGAGCATCTCCTGTTCCTTGAGCGGGATGCCCAGCTTCGCGTAGGTCGCGAGGATCTCGGGATCGATCTCGTCCAGGCTCTTCGGCCCGTCGCCCTGCTTCTTGGGACCCGCCCAGTAGCTGATCGCCTGGTAGTCGATCGCCGGATAGTGGACGTTCGGCCAGGTCGGCTCGTCCATGGTCAGCCAGTGGCGGAACGCCTTGAGGCGCCACTCCAGCATCCACTCCGGCTCGTCCTTCTTGGCGGAGATCAGGCGCACGGTGTCCTCGGAGAGACCCGGCGGCACGATCTCCTGCTCGACGTCGGTGACGAAGCCGAACTTGTATTCCTGGCTGGCGAATTCTTCGATGGTGCTGGTGGACGTCGTCTCCATGATGCCCTCGTCTCTTCTACGTCGTCGTTAGGCGGTGATCGCCAACGCCGGGCGCCCGCCCAGGGTGACCAGCTTCGGCTCCGGCCGCGGCGCGTCGGTCATCTCGGCGAGCGAGATCCCCGCCAGGGCTTCGCGCAGCGCCGTGTTGATCCGGTGCCAGCGCCCGCGCACCGCGCAGGCCGTCGAGTGCTCGCAGCCGCCGTTGTCGTCGATGCACTCGGTGATCGCGATCGGCCCTTCCAGGGCGGTGACCACCTCCGCCATCGAGATCGCCCCCGGGGGGCGCGACAGGCTGTACCCGCCCTTGACCCCGCGGTGGGAGGCGAGCAGGCCCTCGCGCACCAGAATCTTCAAGATCTTGCTCACCATCGGCAGCGGCAGGTGCGTCTCCCCCGCCAGCTCCGGAGCATTCACATGGCGCTCCGGTGCCCCGGCCAGATGGGTCAGGAGCACGATCCCGTAGTCGGTCTGCTTGGTGATGCGGATCATGGCGGTGGAGTATACAGGACTGACACGGTCCTGATTCCCGGATGGTAGCCGGAGGGCGGGCGGTTGTCAACGCGGGGGGCGCACCGGAGTACCATGGGTCTCCTCCAACCGAATTGTCCGCCTTGGCCGGCACGCCCGCCACAGGAGACCCGGAATGAACGCACGCCCCGTCCTCGCCGCTCTCGCCGCCCTCACCCTGCTCGGTACCCTCTCCGTCTCCGCGCAGGACGAGGCACAGCCGATCCGGTTCGCCAAGGGAAAAAGCTCCGCCGAGATCCACGGCACCATCACCCCGCGCGAGGACGCACCGCCCACCGCGGCCTACCTCCTGCGGGCGGCGGCCGGGCAGACGATGACTATCCGCTTCGCCAGCCCGGACCCCGGGACGACGTACTCCGTCGCCTGCCCCGGCCCGGGCTCGACCGACGCCGGGGCCTCCCCGTGGAGCTTCGAGCTGCCCGAGGCCGGCGACTACCGGATCACCGTCTCGGGCCCCTACGACGCCGCCAAGCCCATCCCGTTCACCCTGCACGTCGCCGTCGAAGGAAAGCCGCACCCGGTCGCCCCCAAGGGGCTCACCGGCACCTACGGCCGGCTCGCAGACCCGGACAGCACGATCGAGATCGAGCAGCTCCCGGCCGGCCGCCTGCGCTTCTACCTCCTGGCCCTCTGGAAGGGGGCGAGATGGGAGGAGTACGGCCCGAACCTCGGCGAAGCCTCCGGGGAGGTCGAGCTGACCAAGAACCGCGCCGTCTACAAGGCGGACACCTGCGTCCTCACCATGAGCTTCGCGGACGACCGGGTGACCCTCGACGAACAGGGGGAGTGCGGCTTCGGGCACAACGTCACCGCCGCCGGAACCTACAAGCGGGTGAGCCTGTGCGCGGCACCGGGGGCGCAGGGGGAGGGGAGGTAGCCCGGCGTCCTACTCGCGCCGCCGGCCGAGCCAGTCTTCGCGCAGCAGGCCGTAGAGGTAGTTGTCGACCCGCCGGCCGCGCAGCTTGAAGTAGCCCTTGAGCCGGCCTTCGCGCAGGAAGCCGTTTTTCTCCAGGACGCGCTGCGAGCCGTAGTTCTCGACGGCGCAGCGCGCCTCCACCCGTTCGAGCAGGGTGTTGTGAAAGAGGTCGTCGAGGAGGATCTCCAGCGCATCGGTGAGGATGCCGTGGCCCTGGTAGCTCGAGGAGAGGGCGTAGCCCACCTCCGCCAGCCCGTGCTCCCAGTTGCTCACCACCAGGGTGATCCAGCCCGCCGGGTGGCCGTCGACCTGGACGATCCATTGGAACTTCTCGCCGCGGCCCCGGTAGAGGTCGGCGATCCGCTGGCTGGCGACGTCGGCGCGCAGCTGGGCGGTGGGCAGCTCGTTGAGCGGCTGGAAGCGGCGCACGCTCGGCTCGGCGCGCCATTGCCGCAAGAGATCTGCATCGCGCGGAACGGCCGGTCGCAGCACGATCGAGAGCGGCAGAGGACGCTCCAGCGAGACCATGCGCTTATTCTAGGCGCCGTTCTGCCGCAGACGCCATCCCCTGAGAGCCGGAACGAGGGACAGGAAGGCCATGTAGGAGAAACCGTAGACGAACAAGCCGAGGAACGGGAGCGACGGCCACATCCCCAGCGCGAGGGCGTAGACCGTGCAGGCGATGAAATAGAGGGCGAAGGCCACCTCGATCGGGAAGGCCAGGTTGCGCCCGGAGCGATAGCGCTTGCCGACCCAGTCTTCCCCCATGCGCTCGATCTTGTACTTGGGGGTGCGGTGGAACGTGCCGCCCATGCGGGTGCAGCCGGAGAGGACCGCGAGGGCGTTGTTGACCGACAAGCCGAGCCCGAGGCCCATCAACGTCGGGAGATAGCGCAGCTGCTTCCTCCAGTCGAGCCCGCCCGCCGACTGGCTCACCAGATAGAAGACCAGGACCGACACGGTCGCCCCGAAGAACAGGGGAACGTCCAGGGCGAGCACGCGCCAAAGCGTCGCCGTGTCCTTCTGGATCAGCATCGCCGGGAACACGAGCACCGCCAGGAGGACCATCAGCGTGTAGGTGAAATTGTTGGTCAGTTGGATCAGCGCTTCCAGCTTGACCCGCCAGGGGAGCCGGGCGCGGAGCACCCGCCCGAGCAGCTTGCGGCCGGTCTGCACCGAGCCTTTGGCCCAGCGGTATTGCTGGTTCTTGAAGCCGTTGACGTCCACCGGCAGCTCGGAGGGGACCGTCAGGTCCGGCAGGTACAGGAAGCGCCAGCCGCGCAGCTGGGCGCGGAAGGAGAGATCGAGGTCCTCGGTCAGCGTGTCGTGGGTCCAGCCGCCCGCGTCGTCGATCGCGGCGCGGCGCCAGATCCCCGCCGTGCCGTTGAAGTTGAAGAAACAGCCGCTGCGGTGGCGCGCCGCGTGCTCCACCAGGAAATGGCCGTCGAGCAGGATCGCCTGGACATGGGTGAGGAGCGAATAGGAGCGGTTGATGTGCGACCAGCGCCCCTGCACCAGGGCGAGGCCGGGATCGGCGAACCAGGGGACCGAGCGGCGCAGGAAGTCGGGGTCCGGCACGAAATCGGCGTCGAAGATCGCCACCAGGCTGCCACGCGCGACGGCGAGCCCCGCCGCCAGGGCACCGGCCTTGAAACCGGTGCGGTCGGCGCGGCGCAGGTGGACGATGTCGATGCCGCGGGCACGCGCGGCGGCGACCACCTGCGCGACGGCCTCGGCCGTCTCGTCGGTCGAGTCGTCGAGAACCTGGATCTCCAGCCGGTCGCGCGGATAGTCCAGGGCACAGACCGCCGCGATGAGCCGCGGCGCCACGTAGACCTCGTTGTAGAGTGGGAGCTGCACGGTGACCATCGGCCATTCCTGCGGTGCAGGAGGGGGCTCCGGGTGCCGGTGCCGGGTGTGGCGGTACCACAAAACCAGATAGAAGCGGTGCAGCCCGAAGCAGGCGAGCACCCCCAGAACGAGGTAATAGAGTGCCAGCAGAGCCGGCGCCCCCGAAAAGTCCATGGTCATGGTGTGCGACGCGAGCCGGCGGGGGCGAAAGGCGCCGCCAGGCGCTCCTCGCGCTTCCCCTGGTGGTGGCCCAGCTCGGCCTGCTTCTGGTCTTCCATCTGGCGGCTCATCCGGTCCTCACCCTCGGTCTCCTGGCGGCGGCGTCCCTCGCCCTGGCCTTCGCCGCCCGGCGGCTCGAGACGGCCGTCCACCCGCAGGCCGCCGTACTGGGGGTCGCCCTCCTGCTGCGCCTGCTGGCGCTGCCGCTGCCGGCGACGCTGTCCGACGACACATTGCGCTATCTCTGGGACGGCAAGGTGGCCCGATCCGGGTTCAATCCGTATGCCCACGCACCGGAGGCTCCCGAGCTCGCTCCCCTGCGCGACGAGGCCTGGCGGCGGATGCCCCACCGGGACGTTCCCACGGTGTACCCGCCGCTCGCGATCACGGCGTTCAGTATAGCCACGTTGCTCCCCTTTCCGCTCCTGGGATGGAAGATCCTGGCGGCCGGCGCCGACCTCGCGGCCTGCCTCCTCCTTCTGCGGCTGGCCGGGCGGTGCGGGCTGCCCCCGGGACGTGCCGCCTGGTATGCCTGGAATCCGCTGGTCGTCCTCGAGGTGGCCGGCATGGGGCACGTCGACGCCCTGGGGGTGGCGGCGACGGTCGGCGCGGTCTGCTTTCTGACCCGGCGCCCGGAGGACGGCCGGACCTCTCCGGCCCGGGGAGCGCTGTGCGCCGCGGCCGGCGTGCTCGCCAAGCTGGCCCCGCTGGCCCTCCTCCCCATGTGGAGCCGGCAGAGCGGACGCCCGCTGCGCTTCGCCGGTATCTCCGTGGGCCTGGTGGCCGTCGCCTGCCTGCCGGTGGCGGCCGTCACCGGCGGCGTTCCCCCGGGCCTCCTGCGCTATGGCGTCTCCTGGGAGTTCAACGGCCCGCTCTACGAGCCGCTCTGGCGCCTCCTCGAAAGAGCCGGTGCCGCCCCGTTCCTGCACGGAGCCCTCGGCCGGATCGAGGCGCTCACCGGCATCTGGCAGGGGCTCGACTTCCTCTATGCCGGTCTGTATCCGCGCTTCCTCGCCAAGGCGATCCTCGGCCTGGGCATGCTCGCGGCGGTCGCCCTGTCGATCCGCGAGACCGACCCGGTCGCGGGCACCGGCCGGCTGCTCGGCCGGCTGCTGCTCCTGTCGGCCACCGTCTATCCCTGGTACCTCCTCTGGGTGCTCCCCTGGGCGGCCCTGCAACGCCGGTTCTCCTGGCTCCTGCTGAGCGCCCTTCTGCCCTTGTGCTACCTCCCGGCGATCGCCGGAATCCCTCTCCAGCCCTGGGTCTTCCTGCTGATCTGGGGACCGTTCTGGGCGGCCGAGGCGTGGCAGCGATCCGGCGGCGCCACGCGCCGAGGACCCGGGGTATTGCCAAGAGGCTATGGACTGTGATTATGCTACCGCACCAAATCCGCCCTTCCGAGGGCGAATCCAATCGACCCTCCAGCACAGGCTTGGTGCCCCTGGAGAACGAGGAGGTAGTCTCGTGAGCAAGAAACTCTGTGTGGCCCTCGGCTTGCTGTGCCTGCTGGGCCTGACCGGCCCGGCCTCCGCAGTGATCGGAACGGTCGACGACGTCCCCGCCGCCACCCTGCTGCTGCCGTATTTCGAGGTCGACCTCGACAGCGCGGACGGCGTCAACACCCTGTTCTCGATCAACAACGCCTCGGCGACCGCCATCCTGGCCCACGTCACGGTGTGGAGCAC